>NZ_FOJW01000021.1 GCF_900112045.1 Lentibacillus halodurans | reverse complement strand
CCAGGAGTCGGAGACAAGATTGCGGCAACAATTTTGTCCGAAATCGGGGGAATTGATCGATTTCATCATCCGAAAAAGTTAGTTGCTTTTTCGGGGGTTGACCCCAGGGTTCATGAATCAGGAAAATTCAAAGCCACGCAAAATCGCATGACCAAACGCGGTTCCAGTAAACTGCGTCAAGCCTTGTATACCGCTGTTTTATGTGGTTTGCGTAAATCACGAAATACGAGACTTATCGCTTTTTATCAAAGCAATCGAGAAGAAGGCAAACCGCATAAAGTCGTAATGGGGGCGTGCATGAACAAGCTGATTCATTGGATCTTTTACATGCTTAAGCGAAAAGAAGCTTTTGTAGAAGCTTAGGAACAATACGAACGAATATTCTTTATTGCCTTCCGATTGGGAAGGCTATTTGTCGTTGTGAATTTATTGTATCATGTTCTTAGAAACTTTTTTAGTCTCAGGGGTTGACTTCTTGTTAGCTGGGATTGTTGAAGAAGGTACTCATACTTAACTATAAGGGATGCGATATGTTTGGTTGCAATGAAAGAATTTTTATCGAGTTTTTTGTTTATAGTTAGTTGGTTTATATTTGCAGTGAGTGCCTATTTGCTTTATTGGACAATTATAATGCCAATACTTGCTATCGTACCTTTTCTAATTTCTTTAGGTTCTGGTTTTCTATGTTTTTATGTATCAAGAAAGTTGGATGGCAGAAGGAAAAGTCATTAGTTTCCGTTATCGGGCGCACTAATCGAATAAGTGCGTCCTTCTTAATACGAGGGGCCATTTTGTTGAATATGCAGGATTTTAAGCTAAGGGATAGAAGTATATAACGAATAAAATGAGAAAGGAGTATATTATATGAGCACAGAGAATAGCACATATCTTCCAAAAATTGTTACACGAGATGAATGGCTAGCTGTTCGTCAGAATTTGCTAACAAAGGAGAAGGAGATGACTCGTGCGCGGGATGAATTGAGTGCCGAGCGTCGTAGGATGCCAATGGTTGAAATTGATAAGAGTTATATCTTTGAAGGACCAGAAGGCAAAGTTGGTTTACTTGATTTATTTAGGGATTGCCGCCAGCTTATTGTCTATCACTTTATGTTTGATCCGAGTTGGGATGAGGGTTGCGAGGGCTGTTCCATGATAGTTGACAGCATGGGACACCTTTCTCACTTGTATGCTCGTGATACTTCTTTGGTTTTGGTGTCACAAGCGCCGTTGAACAAGATAGAACCCTTTAAAGAACGTATGGGCTGGTATATGCCGTGGTATTCCTCTTTCGACAGTGATTTTAATTATGATTTTGAGGCTACATCGGAGAGTGGAGTTCAGCGTCAGCATCAGGGATTGAGTGTATTCCTCCGTGACGCTGATCGCATCTTTCATACGTATTCTACGTATTCACGAGGTCTCGATACGCTCTTTAGTAATTTTAACTACCTTGACCTGACACCACTAGGTCGACAGGAAACTTGGGAAAACTCGCCTGAAGGTTGCCCGCAATCTCCCCCGTATGAGTGGTGGCGTTTACATGACGCTTACGATCACCCTGAAGATTCAGGTTCATGCTGTCATTTGAAAAGGTGACCACGCGTAATTATCAGTAATTGTGGTATAGTGCAACAATCGGGCGCTTATCAGGAACAAGAGTGCCGTCCCTATTGGCTTGGCCATATTGTTGTAGAAAGGAAAGGGTAACTTATGGAGATAATTTTAATATTTGTAGCCGGAGTAATTGTTTTAATTATAGCTGTAATTGCAATTCTTAAAAGCGTAACACACAGGATAAAAACTCCAAATGATAATTTAAAAGAAGAGATTTCAAATCTGGAAAAAAGGGTCAAAGACCTTGAGAATAAAGAAAGATAATAATTTACCTTTGTTCCAGGAAAGGGCGCCTATCTGGAATAAAGGGGTGCTCGTCTTTTGTTTGTAAGCCACTATCAATATAAAAGAAAGTTAGCATCAAATAAAGGAAAGTTTATTCATTTGTCGAACTCTTTTTAAAGAACAAACTTAAAAGGAGTTGGTATCTGTATGAATAGAATTAATCTCATTACTTTAGGTGTTAAAGATATTGGAAAATCGCTGAAATTTTACCGCGACATCGGTTTTGAAGCGTCGGTCACAGGGATGAGGAAAAACCTGTTATTGTGTTCTTTAAAAATGAAGGATCAAAGTTAGAGTTATTTCCAATTGAAGAATTAGCAAAGGATATCAAAGGATATCAAAGGATATCAATGAAGAAAATCCTCCCGAGTTATCAAAAGGGGGTTTCTCCGGTATCACGCTTGCTTATAATGCGAAATCTGAAAATGAGGTTGATGATATTCTTCAATCAGTAAAAGAAGTCGGCGCCAAGGTTGTTAAGGTGCCGAAGAAATTGTCATGGGGAGGATATGGAGGATATTTCATTGACCCTGATGGTTATTATTGGGAGGTTGCTTATGGCTCTAACTGGGAATTTGATGACTCAAATATGTTGATCATTAAAGATTAGATATAAATACAACTTTATCTAATCGGTAGTGAGTGGCAGCTACGTTCAACAACGAATATTGGTCTTCAACTAAAGGGCGCTTTAATGGAATAAAGAAGCGCTCTTTCTATATTGGAGTAAAGGTAGCATCCAATGATTTTGGTGCCCCCCCGCCTTTCGGAAACCAATAAACTTACCTAAATAATTAAAAGGGGCTGGGACAAACCCTTTTAAAACGAATAAACCGCATGAAATCGAATTTAAAAACCTTGATTTCATGCGGTTTTACTTTTTGTGATTTGTACCAAATCAATTAGTTTTCGACTTATGTCCCAGCCACCAAAACATAGTATTGATATTCTCCATTTACAATTGACGATCTTCCCGAGCCGGACACAGCAACAAAAATCGTAATTTTTCCTTTAGGAATTTGCACGGTTATACTTTTCAGGTTGTTTTCTTGAGTGCCGCGGATTTCGATATATGGCTGGTGTATACTTTCTCCATTGTTTACGCCCCAGGTTGCCATATTTATTGTTTTGTTCCTATATCACTTCACTCTTATCATAGTTGATTCGTAGCCGCCACCACCTGGGTAGACCCATCGACCTGTGTTGGAGTTGCCGTCTTCGCTGAATGTACCTTTGAAGTAGGCAGGTGAGCCCTTTTCGCCGCCCCAGATGGTTAGCGTATCGCCGTTCATTTCGTAGACGTAGTCGAAGGTATTCCCCATATTGTCGTAGAAGCGAGATTTAATGTCTTTGCCTGGGTCTTCGCCGAATGGTCGTAAGTGGCCGATAATCTCCATTCCCTTTATTTCCATACCGTGTTGGATCAAAAAGAATCCACCTTCCATCCATTCATATATTATGGTTCCTTCAGCTCCGTCACCGACTTCCCAGGTACCTACCAAGCGGTTCAGGGCTTTGAGGTCAGGATTGGGGCTAGGCAACTCCCATTCTTGTGCTTTAGCATTTTCATCAGACATATACATTCTCCTTTCAATTTTTTAGGCTCCTCTTATTTCTTCTTACAAATCTTATTAACATATTACCCATCCGTTCAACTCAACGGTATTTTTGAAACCTTCGATCATGCATTTAAGCCTTCGTTACGAGTTCTTCCAATTGATCCCAAGTTTCTTTAGCACCTTCTTCCATACCGGACTGTATCGTTCCATCAAGATCTTCTACACTTTCAAAAGTTGTTCTGGATGTACATTTGGTTTTACCGTCTTTCGTTTCTTCAAATGTTATCGTTTCTGTTGAAATGTGTCCGGCCATGAGTTCAAATTCAGAAGTGTAGACGAGATGCTCATTTGGCACAATCTTTTTATACACACCATTGAAGGCGTATTCGTTGCCCTCACTGTCTTTTTCAATATAGCGCCATTCACCCCCCACGCGTACATCCATTTTGTCGACGAGGGTAGTGCTGCTTCGCTGCCCCCACCAATGTGGAATCTGATCTGGTTCTGTCCACGCTTTCCATACCTTCTCTCGCGGAGCGTCTAAGACCCTTGACATGGTAAATGCTAACTCTTCACGATTGATGACTAAATTGTTCTTACTCATCATTGTCCTCCTCAAAAATGATTATTTTAAGTTTGATACTTGCAAGCTCGTTTAAACGATCTCATTGTTTATTGTTCTCATAGCATCCCTCCATTGTTATAAAAATTTTTTGCAGAACTACTGCTTGTCGTCATGATTCACGTCCTTTCTTTGCAAGTCCTGCAAGTAGTCTTCCAACCGGTCAAATCTCTCGTCCCAGACACGGCGGTAGGAATCCAACCAGGCATCAAGCTCTTTAAACGGCTCCTTCCGCAGCTTATAGACCCGTCTATTGGTGATCGGCTGTACTTCAACAAGCCCGGCTTCTTTAAGTACCTTTAGATGTTTGGAAGCTTGCGGCTGGCGTATTCCAAGTTGATCAGCTATTTCCCCAACTGTAAGAGGGCTGTTACGCAAGAGTTCGACAATGCGGAGCCGATTTGGCTCAGAAAGTGCACTAAATGTTTTCATATTATTAATATACCTTAATAGGAATATTCCTGTAAAGGAATAATATGAAATTTTTTTATAAAATAAGCTAAGGAAATTAGAGGGAGGAAGATTACCCATTAGTTATCAGAGAGGCCAGCAAGCGAGGCGCGGTAGGGGTGGAAGGGGTATTCAACATTTTATGTGTCCAATTTCTTGACATAGATCCAAGGAAGGGGTGGATAGTATTACGGACGGGATCAGTGTCCCACGGGTGCAGACGTCCTCCCCCGACTTCCTCAAGTATATGAAACCTATAAAAAATAGGCCAACCAGTTCAATTGACCGGCTGACCAAATAATACGATAGGGTGCAGTTCAGGAATAAAAGACAGCACCCAATTTGCTATTGTAGGGCTAGTTAATTGAAAAAGAAGGGTTTTTAAGCAATCGAGAAGAATTCTTATGTAGGTTTTTGTGATAGGCTTAAAAAAATTAGAAAGGAGATTGTGTATGAAAACAGAAAATAATATACAATTGCCAAGCATCGTGTCCCGAGATGAGTGGCTTGTGGCTCGAAAGGAATTACTAGCCAAAGAAAAGGAAGCCACCCGTGCGCGTGATGCGCTGAACGCTGAGCGCCGTCGTCTCCCAATGGTCGAGATTGATAAGGATTACGTTTTCGAAGGACCAGATGGCAAGGCCAGACTGCTTAATCTGTTCGACGGTCGTCGCCAGCTCTTTGTCCGCCACTTTATGTTTGATCCAAGTTGGGACAATGGTTGTCCGAGTTGCTCAGCAGCAGCCGACGAGGTGTCTAAGGGTCTTCTTGAACATCTGAACGCTCGTGATACCACGTTCGTGACGATCTCTCGCGCACCACTAGCAAAGATCGAGGCATACAAGGAGAAAAAGGGCTGGAATTTCCCTTGGTACTCTTCATACGGTAGCGACTTTAATTATGATTTCCACGTCACGTTGGACGAATCTATCGTCCCTATAGAGTACAACTACCGGACCAAGGCGGAACTTGAACAGGCAGGTATACACGTAGGGGATGAACAACCGACCGAATTGCCTGGCCATAGTTGTTTCCTGCGCGACGGTGATCGCGTCTTCCACACTTACTCTATGTACGCTCGTGGGGCCGAGGTGCTTGGAGGTTCGTACTACTTCCTTGACCTTACAGCACTCGGACGGCAGGAAGCCTGGGAGGAACCAAAGAGTCGTGCGATTTCCCCACGTAGCGCGAATCCCAATTTCTTGGATTGAAACATAAGTAGAAGATTCATTAAAGAGAAATATAGTGTTCTTTCAACAATACCAGCTAATATTAGGGCTCTAAAATAAATGTTGGGGTGACAGTAATTTTCTGATACCTTATCAGGACATAAGAAAACACGCAATCTCCTAGTTTTGTTAGACTGAGTTTAGACCAATAAACCAACCACAAAAAGGAGATGCGTGTAATTGAATTCTAACATTTCTTTACCAGGATTAGAAGCGTGTATCATTACAGAGTCGTTTAATAGCGAGGGTACTATCAACTTCATGTGAAATTGGAGCGGAAACCCCATTCTTGTCCACGTTGTGGCCAATGGACGGATCAAGTTCATGACTATAGACCACAGAAGATTAAACATACGCAAATCTTCAGTAGAAGGACAAAACTTATTTATCGAAAACGTCGATATGTTTGTGGCGACTGTAAGAAACGATTCTATGAAGATAATTCAATTGTTGAGCGCTATCAAAGGCAATAAAAGGGGTATTGGATTTTTGCAATACCCTAAAACGACGACAAATCCCTTGAAATCAGTCTGTTTGAAACTTCACATGATGGCGTCCTTTCTCATTCTATTAGTATACAATCTATGATATTAAAACCCTTTCTAAAAAGGAAGACGTAATACTGTTAAAACCACTTAACTATATAACTTAACTGTAACATTTATGAAAAAAGGGGGCTCACTCAAGTGTTCATTTTTATTTAGCAAAACTGTCTACTTTAGTTTAGCAGTTACGACTTTTTTATTCGCGCCATATACCGAACTGTATGACACATAGATTAAATACTCAACCGGATTGTGACGGCAAGCTTCCAGGATATTATAGAAACAGATAAGATTTCTCTGGATATAGACATCCGGATTTTCATCGAATAGCGGACACCGGCTTGTGCAGCTAGATTTACTACGATATCAGGGTAATATTCTTCAACACTTCCATGATTTTTGCTTTATCCGAAATATCACCCTTTATAAAGATGAATGAGACGGCTACAGTTGATCAAGGTGTCTTTGTTTTAGATTTATGTCATAGTAATCGTTGTGATTGTCGATGCCGATTGGCATGTAGCATTTACCCAATAGTTTTTTTGGATAAATAGAAACCAATGAACCCAGCGGCACCTGAAATAGGTCTTGGTTGAGTTTAGTGAGTTGTTGTTCATATAATTTGACTCCCTTACTTGATTATAAAGATACACCCATAAGTGAAAATCCTTATTGACTAATACAAAATTCGTTTGGGAAAAGTTCAGATCGGGGTATTTCTATCCATGTGCAATAATCAAATGAACCGGACGTGTTCTGCCCCAGGACGTATCTCGGCTGGCATTTATTACTCGAAAATTATTCGATAAAATCCGGGAAGTGACATTAGTATGTACCCCTTATACTGGACATGAAAATAATCGGCGTTCGTAAAAGCTTCCTCGCTGTTTTACCAACACCCCTAAGTACCCCACCACAATCCCTTATAATATTCACAGATCCCTCAATCAGACTTCTTCTGAAAATAATCCAATGTAAGTTCCAAAAATTTCTCAGCCGGTCTCGAGAGTACTTTGTCATTTCGATGAATATAGTATAGGTTACGTGTCAATTTAAGATTTTCGATTGGCTTCATTGCTAATTTTTCAGTTTTGAATTCACGTATAACTGACAATCGTGGCAAAATTGATATGCCAAGATTTTGCTCCACAGTGCGTTTAATTGTTTCAATGTTGTTTAATATCATTGTTCCTGCAGTCTTGATACCTGCTTCTCCCAAGCGTTTTTCGATTATCGTTCTTAATGCCGACGATTTGTCTGATTTTATAAACGTATTTCTTTTGAGATCATCAATCGTAAAAAACTCTTGTTCAGCGGACGGATGAGTTGGTGAACAGATAACCATCAATTCATCCTCAAAGAATGGTTTACATACCAATTGCGAGTAACTAAGAGCCTCCTCAAGTTCTCCTATAATTCCTAACTCATGATTATTTAAAATAACCTCTTTCATGATAATATGCGAGAAGGCTACCGTCACTTGAACGTCAAGTGTTGGATATTTCTCCTTATAGGCACCGAGTAGTTCTGGAAGCACGTAGCTCCCAAAATATGAGCCTGCTGCCACAGACAAAGTGCCCATGTTGAGCTGTTTAAATTGCTGAATTATAGTGCTTACCTCGTCATACTTCGAGCAAATCTCACTTGCATAGTCATAAAAAATTTTACCTTCCTTTGTTAAACCCATCGTTTTTTTAGTCCGATCAAATAATTTAGTCCCTAAATGATCTTCCAGTGATTTGATCTTCATACTAATGGTTGACTGGGAGGAATAAAGGTTCTCAGCAGCTTTTGTAATATTCCTTTCGCAAGCAACTTCAAGAAAAGTTTTCATTTTATCGATCATGTTACACCTCTATTATCAATTTTTTTGATGTTATAAACAAAATAATCATATTGATTTATGCAAGGATAGCATTTATAGTAGTTGGTAATCAACAAATATTTTCAACTTTTCCCACAAATATTATCTAGGAGGTTTTTAAGATGCGTAAATTTATGTACATGAGTCTTTTTACGGCGGTCATATTGGTTCTCCTTAGTGCTTGTAATCAGGCTTCAAATGAAAGCGCTTCAGCAGAAAGTTGGCCCGAAGACCCTATCACCATGGTTGTACCAACTGGGGAAGGTGGAAGTAATGACCGACAAGCGAGGGCTGTAGCTCCTTATCTTGAAGAGTATTTAGGGGTACCTGTTACGGTAGAAAATCGTCCAGGTGCAGCGACAATCCAAGGTACCACAAGTTATTTGAATGAAGAAGATGATGGTTCGTTTCTGTTTTATCCATTACAATACCATTTCTCTGGTGGAATTGCCCGAGGTGGAGAATATAGTGTTGATGACTTTGCTGTTGCAGGGGTCACTCACCAAGCGCCTATAGCCTTATGGGTTCATGCTGATTCTCCATATCAGACGGCGGAAGATTTAATAGCAGCATTACAAGAGGATGCGGAGAATATGTCTTTCGGATTTCAACCGGGTTCTGCCTCTCATGTTGCCGGGCTCGTAATGCAAGAAGTACTTGGTCTTGAGTTTCGTGAAGTCCCTTACGATGGAGGTGGTGATCAACGTGCGGCTCTCCTCGGTGGAAATATTGATTTTATGACCACAGATTTTGAGGGGACTCTGGCAGCAGTTGGTGAAGATGCGCGGCCGTTGCTCTTGTTTGCTGATCAACCTCATCCTCTAGACGAATCAGTTCCATTAGCAAAAGATGTGTTACAAGAATTCACCGATGAAGAGTTTGTAGGTACTGTGCAGAATTTCAGATTTCTAGCGGCACATGCCAGCTTTAAAGAAAACTATCCAGAACGGTTTGAAACATTGCGTACTGCATTAGAGGATGTATACGCTGATGAAGAGTTTCAGCAATGGGTAAGCGAATCGGAGTTCGAAATGGAATTATTGGATATCGAACCATCTACAGAAATGGTTCAGCAAGCAGATGAAGTAATTAAGTCCTATGGGGATCAACTGATTGAATAAAATTGAACCCCGACCTTTACACGGTATTATGACTATTACGTGTTTATCTGGAGGGCAAAAAAATGAAGTATTTAGGCAACATTATATTCGTCATCTTTTTAGTAGGCTTTGGAATTGTCTACTATCTTGAAGTACTGGCACAGGCACGTGATTTTGAACATCACGCGATGATCTCCATTATATTTGCAGTCCTTGTCCTCCTGGCTATGCTTTCAGTGATTTCTGATGTACGAAGCTGGTTAAAGGAAAGCGAGAAGATCAACATTTCCTGGTCTAATTTTAAAAAACCTCTCGTGTTCTTGATCTTAATGTCCGGTTATTTAGCAGCGGTAAACATTCTAGGCTTTTTCACAGCTTCGTTTATCTTCTTTATCATTACAGCCTTTTGGCTGGGAGCGCGCAATTGGAAAGAGCTTATACTTGTGCCAGCTGTTATTCTGACTTTAACTTATTGGCTATTTGTTGTCTTTTTAAACCAGCGCGTTATAAGCGGAATATTTATATGAGGAGGATGGTCCAATGATTCAAGCAGAAGCTTTTATTGACGGTGTAGCAATGCTAATGGACTGGCGTATTTTCTTATTTATCTTCCTCGGTATCGCGTACGGTATCATTATGGGGTCGATTCCCGGAATTTCGGCTACTCTCGCCATTGGCTTGATGCTCGCCCCTTCCATGTTTATGAGCCCAATTGAGGCAATTGTGTTTTTATCCTCAGTTTATACGAGTGCTGTGTACGCGGGTGGGATTACAGCTGCTACATTTAATATACCGGGAGCTCCGGGTGCTGTCGCAACCACATTTGATGGCTACCCGCTAACAAAAGAAGGAAAAGGTAACTATGTACTTGGAATTAGTTTAATCAGCAGCCTTCTTGGGGTTCTCATATCTTATTTAGTCATCCTGTTTTTTATGGAACCCCTAGGCCGATTTGTTTTGCAGTTTGGTCCGCCTGAACTATTGATGATTGTTCTTATAGCATTGAGCATAATCGGTTTGGTTGAAGGGACATTTTTGAAAAGTTTGCTAGCTGGTGTGTTTGGCTTGTTAATTGGAACCATTGGGGCAGGTCCTTTGGGAGCACCACGAGGAACGTTTGGCTTCCATCAACTGTACGATGGCATCCCCCTTGTCCCGGCAGTTATCGGGTTGTTTGCTATCTCTGAGTTATTTTATATTATACGTCAAAAAACGCTGGTGTCTAACCCTCACTCTGATCTTCCATCAGCCAAAGGCGCAATTCATTACCTTAAGGAAATTGTGTCTGGTATCCGAGAGGGACTGCGTCATGCCTATGTGACTTTAAAATCAGGAATAATCGGTGTCAGCATTGGTTTATTGCCGGCAGCTGGCAGTTCAATTGCTTCGCTGATTAGCTATAGCCAGATCAAAGAAAGTGTCAAAGATTCATCAAAATTTGGAAAAGGTGATTCACGAGGAGTTGTCGCGTCTGAAACGGCAAATAATGCTTCTGAAGCAGGCGCAATGGCAACAACATTAGCGTTTGGCATTCCAGGTGGGGGCGCAGCTGCTGTATTGTTATCTGCCTTTTTAATGCATGGTATGATACCCGGCCCTTACTTGGTTAGAGATTCCATGGATATTGTTTATGCGTTTATTTTGTCTAACTTTCTGCAAGCCATCGTATTGCTTTTTGTGGGTATTATATTTATCTATTATTTTGCTCGAGTGGTTTATGTGCCGCTCCGCTTGCTAATACCCGCAATTGTTATTATGACTGTTATCGGTACGTATTCGGTGATTGGCTCAATGTCCTATCCAATTATTGCATTGGTTCTCGGGGTTCTTGGCTATGTGCTACGGCAATTAAATTACCCTATCGTTTCCGTCGTGCTGGGCTTAATTCTAGGCAGCATGGTAGAATCCGAGTTTTTCAAAATGTACCGTATGTACAGTGGAAACTGGGGAGATGTTTTTACCCGCCCAATCTTTATTGTACTGCTTGTGTCAGTTATAGCAATTTGGGTTTATATTCTAATCAAAAAAGTCAAAGGAGACAGAAATAATGCCAGTGCATAATAATCATCATCAGGAATTAACTATCGATGAATATGTTCAAAAAGGTTGCGAATTACTAAAATCTGTATCAGTTAGTCATAAGGATGCAACAACAATGATGGATGCTTTACTCGATGCAGATCTAAGAGGTGTACACACACATGGGCTCTTCCGATTGCCCCGGTATGTTGAACAACTTAAGGCGGAAAGCATTAATCCGCTTCCAAACATAAATATGGTCCATTCCAATCCATGGCTGGAGGTATTAGACGGAGATCATGGTCCAGGAGCTGTTGTTGCAGATGAAGCAATGCATAGAGCACTTAAAAAAAGCAACGATTACGGAATAGGAGTTACGGCTGTACACAATGGGAACCATTTTGGCATGGCCGCCTACTATGCAGAAATGGCCTCCCAGGAAGGGAAAATCGGCATAGTAATGACAAACAGTTCACCTGCGATTGCGCCGACAGGAAGTATTAAACGTTTGATTGGCAACAACCCATGGTCAGTTTCTGTACCAAATCCTGACAATCAACCAGTAACTCTGGATATCGCCAATAGTATTGTATCCAAAGGGAGATTGCGCGTTGCCCGGGACCAGGGAGAAACCATTCCATTAGGATGGGCTTTGGATGCTGACGGAAAACCGACAGATGACCCGCAAAAAGCATTAGAAGGTATTGTTTTACCAATTGGTGATTATAAAGGATATGGTATTGCCCTAATGGTAGAAATCTTAGCTGGCGTTTTAACTGGAGCTGACTTTAGTGAGCGGATGGTGGATCACGATGCAGATGAGAAACGAAATGTTGGACATCTATTTATCGCTGTAGAGACTGATAGTTTTATGAATAAGGAAGAATACAAAAAGCGGATCAATGAACTTGTTCAATCAATTAAACAAGCACCTGTAATCCCTGGTCAAAATGTTTATCTACCAGGTGAAATAGAGTGGCAAAGAAAACAGCAGCAATTATCCGAAAAAATTAATATCCCGGAAAAAACACTGCAGGAATTTTGGGATCTATGCGAGAAACATAATATCTCGTAAAAACAATAAAGAAAAATTTCAGGAGGTGCTCAACATGCACGAAGTACGCGCTGTTTCAACTTCGGGGATTCTTGGTTACGGATTCCCCGAAGAATCATTAAATAGTTGCATGGAAAAAAAGCCACACTTTATTGCCTGTGACGCCGGTTCGACAGATGCTGGTCCATATTATTTAGGTAGTGAAGAGTCATTTGTGTCTCGTGAAGCTGTTAAAAGGGATCTTCGTCTTATGATTAATGCGGGGAAAGAACATAACGTACCGGTTATCGTTGGTTCGGCTGGGGGATCCGGATGTAACAAAGGTGTAGATGACTTCCGGCATATTATCAGTAATATTGTTAGAGAAAATGATTACTCTTTTAAAGTCGCATGGATTTATAGTGAGCCCAATCGTCCAGATTTAATAGAAAAATGTATAGCCGGCAAGATACATCCAATCGGTTCTTCTGAGAATCTATCTTCTGAAACATTACAATCCTTGCACCGAGTTGTCGGGATGATGGGACCTGAGCCTATTATTAAGGCTTTGGAGCAAAGAGCCGATGTTATTGTAACCGGTCGGGCGACAGATGCTTCTGTGTTTGCTGCTTATCCTTTATGGCAAGGAGTCAATCCGGATACAGCTTGGCATTCAGCCAAAATTATTGAATGCGGCGCTGCAACAGCACACCCTAAAAGCCACGATTGCATTATGACCTATATTCGAAATGAGAACTTTACAATTGAGACACCTAATCCGGATAAGACATTACCTTGGAAAAATGTTGCTGCACATAATATGTACGAAAATGTCAGTCCTTTTCATTTATATGAGCCTGGCGGAATCCTTGATACGAGTAATGCACAATATCTTCAAGTAAATGAAAGAAAAGTTAAGGTAACCGGCTCCAAGTTCATCACTAATAATCCTTATACAGTCAAATTAGAAGGCGTTGAAAAAATTGGTTATCGATCAATTTGCCTGGCAGGAATTCGTGACCCTATATTAATCAATCGGATCGATGACTACCAAACATTCATCGAACAGGAATTAGAACGAAAAATAAAATCAATTGACCCGACAATTCATTCCGACGATTATAAATTGACCATCCATCGTTATGGATTAGACGGTGTTTTGGGGCCTCTTGAGTTTGCCCCAAGAAAACCTCATGAAATTGCCTTGCTTTTGGACTTAATTGCAGATTCCCCGGAGCGTTCTAAAGCATTTCTTGCTGCTGCTCGAACCCTGGTTTTGCATAGTCACTTTGAAGGCAGGCTAACTATTTCCGGCAATGTTGCATTCCCCTTTTCTCCACCGGATATCTATGTCGGTGAAGTTTATCGATTCAGCTTAAACCACGTAGTTGAACTCGATGATCCTTTAGAATTATTTGAAGTTCAAGTCGAGGAGGTTGGAGTCGTTCATGACTAAACTAAAAGATGTAGCATATGTACTTCGAAGTAAAAACGCAGGTCCTTTTTATATAACAATTGATGTCATTTTCAATGATGAAACAATCTATGAAAAAGTGTTAAAAAGCACGTTATTTTCAAGAGAAAAAATCGCTGATATTTATCAATGTGATTTGAACGAAGTAGACATATTCCCATATGAGCAAGCTCAATCGATCAAAGTTAGTTTCCCACGAAAATCGATATCGGGTGACATCGATGATACGGATCTTTTTGGTGCACAACACCATGTACCTTTGATGGAACAACAAATTGGTTTGAGCGAGTATGATCAGGAGAGTAATGGTTGGAATGGTAAAGGGGCCTGGGAAGGGATTCAGACAACGAGCGTGTCTGATGCCCTTCAAGGATTAACAAATTTGGACAGCGCTATTAAGCCTATCACAGATGATTTATTTGTCATCGGACCAGCCTATCCAGTGCGTGTACGGGCAGCTGATAATTTGCTCGTTCTTAAGGCCATTGAAGAAGCAAATCCGGGGGATGTTCTGATTATAGATGGCAAAGGCTATGAACAAAATGCAATATGCGGAGATTTTGTAATCGGATTAGCAAAAACGATGGGGCTTGCTGGTGTAGTTATTGACGGTGTTGTGAGAGATATACAAGGCATTCAGTCGTTGAATTATCCAGTATTTTGTCGCGGGACAACCGTGGCAGCTAGTGACAAACATGGCACTGGCGAAACAGGTGAACCGATATCTTGTGGAGGTGTACCAATCCATCCTGGAGATTTAATTCTTGGTGATACAGATGGTGTCACTGTTATTCCTAAGGAACGAGAAAACGAAACACTAGATAAGGCTCTCGAAAAGCAGGAACGAGATGAAGTAAGAGAAAGAGATGTAATAGGAAATACCGAAGCAGCTCACGCATATATTCGTAATCAATTAGTAAAGGCAGGTAGAGCATAGCGTGAAAACAGTTATCCTTGATGATTGGGAAAAATATATGACAAACCATCCCTCATTGGAACGCTTGCAGGCTTTTTCAAATGTCGCCGTATACACAGATAAACCATCCTTTGATGAACTTGTAGATCGATTGCATGATGTTGATGCGGTGCTTCCAATACGTGAAAGAACACAGTTTAACAAAGAGTTGATCGAATGCCTGCCGGATCTGAAGTTAATCGCTCAGACAGGTACGGGTGTGGCTCACCTGGATATGGAAGCCTTAAATCAAGCCGGTATTCCGGTAGCGAGAACACCTGGGGGGTCAACAGCAGCAGTAACCGAATTGACGTTTGCTTACATGCTTAACCTAATTAAAAAAGTTGCTGAGACAGATCGGGCGATGCGAAATAATGCATGGCCGGAAATCATCGGAACAAACCTTAGGGGGAAATCCCTTGGTATTATTGGATTGGGAAAAATCGGTTGTTCTGTAGCTAAAATGGCCAAGGCTTTTGGAATGAATGTGATGGCGTGGGGTCCAACATTAACGGAACAGCGAGCATCTAAAGAAGGCGTGCAATATACATCTTTACATAATTTGTTAAGGTTATCAGATGCTGTTAGTTTGCATGTGCGCTTAGTTCCTGAAACGACCAATTTGCTGCAAGAGGAACATTTCGCTCTTATGAAACCAAGTGCAGTTTTAATTAATACGTCACGCGGGAGAGTTGTTAAGGAGCAGGCACTCATGCAAGCTCTGCAAAACAAAGAAATAGCTGGAGCAGGATTAGATGTCTTTGAAAAAGAACCACTGCCCGTAGACCATCCTTTTCGATCCATTGATAATACCCTAATTACATCTCATATTGGCTGGAAGACAGAGGAAACATTCAACAACTTCCTGAATGGATCGATTGATAACGTTCATCAATATTTTGTTAAGAATGAGCCGCGAAATATATTTAATAGAGAAGTTCTTGAAGAGTAATCAATATGAAAAAATCTGAGCCCGTCCTCTTTTGAGGCGGGCTTATTACTCTTTTGTTTTATTGGAACCTTCTATTATAATTTCACCATATAGCTGTATTATTTGATATTCTATTAGGAACAATTGGAATGACAAGCACTGGGGCGGTGCGTTGATGAAGATAATTAGTTTTAATAGTCAGTATGTTTTTTGGCCATTGGTGCTTATTCTAAGCTATATATTTAATCATTTTAACGTTCCGGCAGGGTGGCTTTTAGGTGCTTTAGCGGCAGGGATTTTTTATCGTTTAACCATTGGACCTCGAAAAAAGAATAAACATCTATTTCCTATAGCCTTAGGTCTTATTGGGTTGAGCCTTGGGAATATGTTAGAAATCGATGTTCTGTGGGGAGCTGTCCATACGTTTGGATTTGCTATTTTGTTTGGAGTGATTGCTACACTTGGAAGTGGGCTATTACTTGGATATATTCTTTATAAAAGAACAAATTTAGATTTGAAAACAGCGATATTTTCATTTATTCCAGGTGGTGCTTCTGAAGTATTAGGTCTTGCAGATACCAATGGTGCAGACATTCGTATTGTAGCAGCATTTCACTCTGCAAGAATGATTTTATTGTTACTTTTATTCCCCTTTTTGTAGGTGCGGGGATCAGTCGATCAACTTCAACATCAATTATGGAAGATCTGCCTAAAATTCAGGAGTCGTTTATCTCCTTATTAATAATAATATTAATTTCCTTATTTCTTTACCGAATTTTCCCGATGCCTGCTGGAGCACTATTATATTCTACTATTTTAACAGTAATTTGGAACTTTGCAGGTATGATAGAAGTACCTTTGCTGGTTGCGGGGTTCGGACAGGTGTTGATAGGTGCTTCTATAGGTCTCCGGTTCGACCCTGAGTCTCTTAAGGTTTTATGGAACATCAAAAAACTTGGAGTACTCTTACTACTGTCATTTATAGGCTTGAGCTTAGGAATCAGCTTTATATTTTCTATATGGACAAAAGTTGATATATGGAGTTCAATTCTGGAATCGAAAAGCTTTCAACGGCACATTCAAACTTTGAAGCTATAAAGGCGCTCAATAAGAATAATCATGTATATAAATATCCAGAACTAGATAGTAACAATAAATTTAACGATTCTAACTTAGGCTTAGCGTTGCATAAGCTTTACATTGAGGATATCGGATTAATACAAAATCCAAATGAATTTGCCCCTAATTTAACAATTGCAGGTAAACAATTTAAAGAAAATCCAATATCAGCTCATATTTTCAAATTTAAACCGACAGTACCTGAGGATAAAATAGCCAACGGTATAGCTATGACTTTTGACGGCGTTATAATTCAGCCAACGCATCGTCATATTATAGTTATTGACGTTCAATATTATTACTATATAAACAATTTAATTAAAGCAGTTCTAGAAGCAGTAGAAAAAAGATTCCCAAATGAATATAAGTACATTCATGTTATTAAGGTTGATGAGTTAGAAAAATTTCTTAATGATCAAGATTTTACAAAACCTCCAATGAGAGCGAGGCGACCATAATGGTTCAAGAGGATAAATATGGTGGTTTTACCAGGAGTTTATATAACAGTATAAAGGACCAGTTTACTTTGGTATCTAATGATTCAAATTATCATTCCAAATTGCCTAGTGAAGTTGAATTTATAGAATCGGATATAGATACGTACAATTACGGACACCCTATAAATTGGATATTGTACGGGAAAACAGGAATTCATGGTTTCATTATTGGTATTATAACAGGAAAAAATCAAGTTTATGATGATATGAGTGAAAATAATTATTATCCTCCAATTATTACTCAAACACTTTCTTCTATTAGTCCAGAATATAGTTATTCCCAACTTGCAATAGTCTTAGTGAAAGGAAATGTCACCCCTGAAGTTAATACCTGGTTAAAAAACTGGAAAGATGACAACCGTTACTTTAGAAAGATTTTATTAGAGTTACCAGAGGATATGGACATAAAAAATACTGCTGAGAAAGTTGTTAACACCTGTTTTAACCCTTGGTATTCCATTAAAAAAACTAAGAATGGTGAAATCGAATAGCTAACTTGTTTAAGAATGAGGAGGATGTGAATTGAAAAAGTACAGAATTAATAAACTAGATATAGAAGGGTTCCGAATTTATTCTCGAAAGCAATCGCTAAATATCTTTGAAAATTTAACAGTAGTATATGGCAGAAATGGTAGAGGAAAAACTACACTTCAAGATGCGGTGGATTGGCTTTTTAACAATAATATAGCAAGGTACATACCCTATAAGGAAGAATGGAATAGGGCAAGGAATACACATATTAGATCATTAATCAATCCAGACATAGAAACTCAAATAACTGGATACTTTAAAGAAGTATCCAGTAACAAAATACAAAAAATAATAAGAAATGAAGCCGGGGTTTACGATTCTGGTGCACTAATTGATTCACTTTTTGATAGCTCTATAAATAGAGATGACTTATTATGGGCGCATTCGCTTTCTCAAGCAAAACTACAGGAGTTAGCTTTGGCTAATGGAAGAGATAGATTAGAAAATCTAGCCCCCCTTTTAGATAATAAAGTAAAAGAATTGGATGATCAACTCAAAAATGAAAGGTCACAATTTACAGATCTTGAAAACAGATTGAATAAAATAAGTGAAAAAGATCAAACCGGACTCCTAGAAAACTTTAGGTCGAAGATAACAGAAATAGAAAAGACTATGGATACGATCATAACCTTGCCATTAAGACCTAATAATAATATGTCTGTATTGTCAGAAGTAGATGAATGGAGAAAGTGGCTGAAGAATGTTCTCAATAAAATTACTGAGAGAAAGGGAACAGTAAATGGCTTCATAAATCAAATACGTAAGCAGAACATAAATTTGAATTCTGAAAGACAGGAAAATGAAACTGCAAAATCGGTTGAAGAACTCGAAAAGGAATTAAAATTAACCTTACAAAAAGAGTATAATAGAAAAAAGCAAATAGAACAATTAGAGAATAGCCTTAATAATATGGATGAAGAAATTCAAGTACTTAGAACTCTTTTTAGCAAACTCAATGTTGAAAAAGATAACCAAGAACAAATGTTCAAAGAGAAAGAAAGTTAAAATTAAAGGTACAAAATCATCCTAAAATATTTGGGGAAATAGAAATTAAAAAAAGTGAAATGAATCAGATATTAAAACAGAATAACAAAATTAAACACAACTTGAATAAACTCAATACTGACAGAAACGAGATTGAAAAAGCTTATTCAAAATTTATTAGTTATAAAGTGAGTATTGAAGAACACAAAAAGAGAATTGACGAAGTAAAAGAATGGTTAGGTGAAAATTCCGATGAAAATAATAAAAAACTACTTAATACATTGGAAAACAGCTTGGCCGGGTTTGATGACAGATTCCATAATATCTATGAAGAACAAAATAAAATAGAAGAATCTTTCGATGTACTTTCCAAAAATGTGTCAAATAAACAGTGCCCTTTATGTGGAGTGAATCATCTTTCTGAGGAACAATTAATGCAATCTATAAAAAAACAAAAGGAAAGAAGTATACATGCTTTATTAGAGTTAAATAGTGAGTTTACAAAGATAAAAGATAAAATTAAAGAAATAAAAAATTTAACGGTTTTAAGAGAAGATAAAGAAAAGGCTTTAAGAGATTCTGAAAAGATAATAAAAGACATGGAAGAAGAAAATAAATTCTTGAGAACTTTTTTACAGCCTATGCTTAACTATTATAAGATAAAAGCTGAAAATTTAAGTGAGGAGTTGTTTTTAGGATTACTTAGATCTAATGAGTCAAGTGAGGCGGAAGCAAAAAATGTACTCGCTAATATAGAGAAAAAGTAGGAAAACAAAAGAAGAGTACGATTCTCTTCACGAATTAGTCAATTCGGAAAAGGATTTATATGACAATAATGTTAAAAAACGTAATTACATTACAAATCAAATAGATAAAATTAAAAGTAATATTCTAAGTAAAGCAGCAGATTTTGGATATAAAGAAAATCTGAATGAAAATTATATAATGGATTTTTTCATAGACATGAAAAGTAATATTAAATCACAATTACAAGAATTAGAATCAAGTAACTTCTCGGTTGCTATTAAAAAAATTAAGAATGAATTATATAATCACTACGTTCGTCAACAAGAAATTTTACTTAATGCCTTAGCTAGTTTTAACGATGTAGAAGAATTTTTAAATGCTATCGAACAAAGCATTGAATTATTGGATACTAAAGCAGAATTAAGCCAAAAAATTGAAAAGATTAACGCGAATATTGAGAAATTAAAAGAAGACAAGATGAATCAAAGAAAAATTCAAGCGGACGAAACTAATAAAGAAATTGGGAAGATGGCAACTAGAATTTCAACTATATTCGAGATTCTTTCAGATGAGTCACCATGGAAAACTATAATGTCTGATGCAGTTGTACCAAGCCTAAGAGAAAGAACAAATTTAATATTCCGACCAATTCCGCGTAAATTTGAAAATGACTTGGAGCACTATATCGAAAACACCAATTCAAATAGTACATTTGCGTTTAGTGGTGGTCAACTTTCTTTATTAGGCTTATCTATTTTCTTATCACAAGTAGCTAATGAACAATCAATTTCTGATAAAAACAAGTCAAACTTAGATACTATAATTCTAGATGATCCAATTCAGATGTTAGATAGTCTAAGGGATGATGCTTTAGTATCTTTGATTTGTGATATAGCACAAGAAAAACAAGTTATTATTTCCACCAGCGATATTAATTTCGCGAACAAGCTAATATTAGCTAGTAGACCTCTTTGGGAATTTGATAAAGAAAGTTGTGGAGTATTACATTTTGATAGACTTGAAGAAGAAGGACCTGTTGTCAGTGAATATTTACCAGAAAAATGGATTACTGATCAAAGAATATATTTGCCAGAAATAAAGATTGCAAGATAAAGAAATCTTATTAATGTATTACCATTAAGAAATTTGTGCCCCAGGAAGGATTTGTTAACTGGGTGTAGCTTTATTAAGTGCAATTTCTTTTAATGCATCAAGGTAAAGAAATCGTTCAATTCGGGCATTTATCAGGAATAAATTCTCTTCCCAAATTGGGCCATAATTGAAGTAATTGTTGTTAAGTTAAGGGCAGAATACTTAAAAGTGCATAAAGGAGAAAAATATGTCTCTCACTAGTTTATTAAAGGGTTCAGGACCTAATCAAAAAGAGTTTCAAACGATTTTAAGGGAATTTATCCCAAACAAGAAATCATTTCAAACAATCTCTGGCAAAGAAGCATTTTCTAAAACTGATTATGGAGCATTAGTTCCCTACGACCTAGTTAAAAGGGATAATTCTGTAATTATTGGAATAGCTTTTGATTATTTAGCAAGAATCATGCTGGCCCGTACAGTTAAAAAAAACAGGATTGAATCCTACTCAAATTTAACAGCTAAGGGTGGAGTGATGGTCTTATCAAGATACTTTAAAAACCATCATTCTATTGAGGCGAAACTCCAAAAAAAATATAAGAAAAACATTAAAAGATTAAAGGCATTCTGTGACAACAACCGAGATATCAAGGAATTGATTTTAGATGTTTGTTTCTTAGCTAAACTTGAACGCATTTTCCGTTCTGGACTTCCTCCAACTAGCCTTTTAGAAGAGTCGTTTTTTGATGATCCAGAGGATGAAGTCATTAAAGATTTGGAACAACTATGTGATGTGTTTCAAGAAAAGTTCATCCCAACAATCGGACCAATCAGTGAAATCATCTACAATCCTAATTTCGGTGTTTCCTCTGCTTTTGTAGGAGGTGCAGACGGTGATGTGATCATTAATGGAACACTATATGATTTTAAAACTGGAAAAAACCCTGGTTATAACTGGCAAGAGGTTGCTCAAATAGTGGGATATTTTCTACTTAATGAAATCTCTTTGGACATTAACAATGCAGACGAAAATTACTTTATAGATGATTCATTTCAATATTTAAACATTAAGCAAATTGCTTTTTATAGAGCAAGATATGGGGAAGTTGAATATATAGACATATCTTATTTTGATGAAGAACTTATTGAAACAGCTAAAAAGAATCTTGCATCTTATTTTGTTAAGTATTCTAATTTTAGTAAGCCAATGATTGAAAATCTGCATATTTTAAAAGCCTTAGCTAATAAATGAATTTAAAATATCTAATAAACAAAGCCCGGATTCACAGGGGGAGTGTGAAACGATTGAAAATGTGCACAAGGGGCTATTTGGCAAGTTACTTATGGTCGATACATTTGCTCGATTGAGATTTGAGCATGAAGATGACATAGTGATTCCATTTGATGACGTTATGGAAGTGATTATCGATTGACGCTCTATCTTTATAGTTACTTTGACGACCAACAAATGGGGGGAGTTGTAATTTTGAAATGGGGATAACCGAGCAAGCTTCGCCCGGTTACCCTTAAAACTGATGTATGCATACGGATAAAAGTATGTCTGAAATGTACGAATGTAAATGATCAGATGTAAAACCTGGTCATTTATATCCAGCAGTCAATACATAGATTGTTATAACACTGTATGGATTATTTTGCAGTCGATGATCCTTATTAGTTTACACAATCAACTTCTATCATTTTTTCTATCGTAATTTCTATCAACTGATAAAATAAACTGAAATAAATAAATTGAAGTATATGATCAAAATGTGCGTGTTGAAGCATTTTAAAAATAACCAAAAAGGTTGTTACTGGTTTCCGGCACCAGTGCTTCTCATTTTCTTGTAGAAAATTTTAAAAATATATTAGACGAAAGTACAAAAATGTATATTTAATTATTTTTAATTGCTTGAAAAACTTGTGGATAAGCTTATGTAATATACAAGAAATATACAAAAGTATCTTTAAACCCCTGTTTTAAAGTATATACCAATTCTCAAAACGTTAATAGAAACATTGATATATCAATGTTTAAAGGGCTTTTTTGGTTCAAGTTGGTTCAAATCAACTTGAACCTTACAAAGCACTTAACAGATTTAAAGCATCGGCATCTTGCTGGTGCTTTTTTTCTGGCATTAATTCCAGATAATAATTTTGTGTTGTTTGAATATTTATATGTCCTAACCGTTTTGATACATAAGCAATATCTATATCTTGAGCAAATAAAAAAGATGCATGCGTATCTCTTAGACCGTGAAAAGTCGTTTTTAATGTTTAATTCCGTTAATAATTTCGCTAATAGCTCTGATTGCTTAAAACCCCCAAAGCTAAAAATATAACCATTTTCTTTAACAGGAATTTTACGAATAAGCTCGTAGACTTCTTTGTTTATAGAAACATCACGTTATGCATTTTGTATCTTTAATGAAGTATCATCAGAAGTAGGACTAATCGAATGTCTAACTTCTATACCATATTCATAAAGGCTCTCTGGTCTTATTGCTAGTAGTTCTCCACGTCGCATACCCGTTTCTAATGCAAGTAATACAAGTAAGTTAAATTCATCTTCTGGATGCTGTAAATAATTACGAAGCTTTTTAAAATCTGTAATAGATAAAGCCTTGTTTCGTTTAGGGGGGTTCTCTCCACGTGTTTTCACTAAACGAGCAAAATCATTTGCTAACATTGTGATTCCGCCCCTTCAATCCCCTAAATAAAAAAGTAATTCCTTTTTATATCAAATTTTTTCAGAACAAGGAAAGGTACCCATTAATGATATAAGAAAGAAATAACAAGTAGTAGGAAGATACACCGTTTGTTTCAGGAAATAATTGGTATAAGCCCTGAAAGGTTCAGTCAAGTGATTCGTTTCCAATCTTCGCTTATGTTTCTGGATTATAACTCTTCTTTACAAGGTTATGAAATAACTAATGATTTTGGATTTTATGACCAATCCCACTTCATTAGATTTTTTAAAAAACGAATGGGAAAATTACCTTCTTTTGTTAAACCGTCCGATTTTTACAATACATAAAAGATGCTTATCTATACAATTGATAGCAGGGATTCTCTTATTGTATTAACCGAGAAGTAACCTTTAATAATAAAGGAGAGGAGTTTTATTGGATTCAAATACCAAATTACCATTAACAAATGAAGAAAAAGCAAAACTAAGAAAATCTAAAGTAAAAATAAGCGAAATACGTACTTTTAATACAGAACAAATAGCCAATATGTTATACATTCCACTTGCAAAAGCAAAGGTTTTAAAGGGATTGGCTGAATTTCAAACTGTTCCTTCTATTGGTTATAAATTAGCTGAAAAGTTGGTTTTTAAGTTGAACATATTATCTCTATCGGAAATTAAGGACAAGAATGCTGCTCAACTTTTTGACCAATTAGAAAAACAATTAGGTGTATGGATTGATAGTTGTGTTGAAGACCAAATTCGTTGTGTGATTAACTATGCAAACAACCCTAAGACCAGTAAACAGTGGTTTGATTTTACAGAAGAAAGAAAGGCATATCGAGAAATAAATGGTTTTCCTGAAAATAGACCTATAAAGGCATGGTTTGAGTAAAATAGTATAATATTTTTAAAAAACGGGAGGTTTTTTTGAATGGAACTTACACATACTCGGTTACTTGTTGATAACTATAAAGAATGTTTCTTTTTTTATAAAGATGTGTTGGGATTTGAATTGTCTTGGGGAAATGAAAACTCCAATTATGCTGACTTTAAATTTAACGGTTGTACTTTAGGAATTTTTAAACGTAAACAAATGGTTGAAGCAATAGGTGTGGAATATGTAACTTTGATTGATAAGGTAGATAAAACAGCTTTGATTTTTAAAGTGAATAGTGTTGAAGAAAAACATCAAGAATTAAAAGGAAAAGTGAATTTTATAACTGAGCCTACTGAGCAAAAAGATTGGGGTATTAAAGTAGCTCATTTTAGAGACCCTGCTGGTTCACTGATAGAAATTTATGAAAACATCTAATCTAAATTTGTTCTTATTCCATTAACGGGTACGTTAGTAAAAAGTCTTAGGAGTCATCATTTCGGTAGCTATATCGGCATGTTGAGCTAAATAATAAATTAAATTTAATACATTATTGAAGTTAATGGTAAGAGCTATGGGTTAGATATAAAAGAATAATTAATATTGTATTCAACTAACATCTATCATTGGTTCAAGTTGGTCCAAATTACATCATTTTCTATACAGATTTATACTTTTTTATCTAATTATAACTTTATTGGTTATTGATATAAAAGGATTTTAAGGATTTGGTTCTCCTTAGAATTAGAAAGTATATTTCTCAAAACGTTAATAGATGTTTTGTTGAAAAGAGGCTCTCTTTCCTTTGCGGGGAAGGGGGCTTTTTTAAACATCACCATTCCATTTTCCACTGATTCCCTGTATCATAATCATAACAGCATTAGACAGGGGGGGAGTATATATTGGCAGAGGTTAAACAGTTATTTGCAGAAACAGATGCTGATGCGATTTTCAAGTTGTCGCAATTCGCTTTTCAATATGACCTGACAGAGGATGCGCTGAAAAAGAAACAAGAAGAAACGAAACGGCACATTATATGGGGGTGGATGGAAGATGATCAGCTGGCGGCCAAACTGCACCTGATCCCGCTTTCCTGTTATGTGAACGGGAAAGTGTTTGAAATGGGTGGGATATGTTCTGTGGCGACATGGCCGGAGTATCGCAGGCAGGGAGCGGTGAAACAACTGCTGTATCATACACTGCACGATATGCGGCAACATGGACAAACTTTATCCTTTCTTCATCCGTTTTCGTTTGCTTTTTACCGGAAATATGGCTGGGAGCATGCGTTCTCGGAAAAGGAATATCAGATCCCGATGGCTCATTTAAAGCGACAATGGGATACAAGCGGATATATCCGCCGCATAAAGAATGACATGGCGATTCTGCACACGATTTACACAGAATATGCCAAAACGTTTAATGGGACGCTTGTCCGTGACGCATCGTGGTGGGAGCAGCGTGTTCTGAAAGGGGATTGGCTTAAAGCTGTTGCCTATAGCGAAGGCGGCAAGGCGCAAGGGTACATCCTTTACAAAGTAAAAGAAGAAAAAGTGACCGTTCATGAATTGGTGTACAACACACTGAATGCACAAAAGCTGCTGCTGCAATTTATCGCCAACCATGATTCAATGGCGGAAACGGTCGAAATGGTCGTCCCGGAAAATGACAACCTTTCGCTGATTGTCGATGAACCGCAGTTTGATCAGAAAATCAATCCCTATTTCATGGCACGTATTGTCGATGTTTTGGCATTTTTAAAGCAATATCCGTTTCATGGCGGAACAAATGCATCCATTATATTACATATTGACGATCGGTTTTTACCGGAAAACAGCGGTGTTTATCAGCTGTCACAAATCGGCTCTGACACAAACGTGACGCATTTGCAGAACAGCACTGGACTGGAAAGTGGCATTCATTGCGGTTTGGAGCAGCTGACATCCATGCTCCTTGGCTACAAACGACCGGCTGAGTTATATCGTGCAGGATTAATTCGTGGCAGTCAAGAACATATCGAACGAATGGAAAACATTATTCCGAACCGGCAGACATATTTCCCTGATTTCTATTAATCAACTGGGAAATACGACTCATTATCACAAAAAATATTAAAATTAGTGTGATATTTTTGCATATTACGTTAAAATAGATATCAAATAGACGAATGAACCATTATTGACTAAAGGAATGTCGCACATGCTATATCGCGTAAATCCCGCAAAATTCTTCTTTCCCATTGATGATCATTTATTTCGGATAAAAAAAGCGGAATCCCTGAAAAATGTGTGGAAAAGTTGCGTATGGCTGATCATTGGCAGTGCAGCTGTGTATACGTGGATGGCTATTCTCGGTATCGGATCCGGTGTGCTTTCCGGTGATGCAACAGCACTGACACCGTTTCAGTACGAGGCGGGCAAGGTCTGGTTTGTATTGGGACGAATGGCTTTTGGCATTATATTTGCTTTACTGGTGTTATGGATCCCATCATTGATTTTTTATGCTTTTATTGATATTCCCTACAAGAAATTATTGATTATGCAGCAAATCGTCCTGCTTGTCCTGTTGATCGAACGGGTTGTGTGGATACCACTGGCTGTCTATGCAGGGCTCGACTGGTTTGTGTCACCATGGTCACTCGGTATCATTACTTCCTATTTTACGGATATATCGTGGGTGATTATCTTTTTCGGAACGATTTCACTGTTTCAGCTATGGATCATCTGGTTTCAGGTGAAGTTTCTAAGCTATCTGTCACCGATTCAAAAACACTGGATTTGGGTGATGGTGATTGCCATACATCTTTTTTCCTGGGCTGGTGCTGCTGCACTCGCCTTTCTGGATAGTCATCTGATAAGCGGGTGGTTTGCATGAGTCGCGGGAAGATTATTGTGACGATCGTGATTGTGTTTATCGTCATGAATTGTTTACTTGTTTATATGGATGATGAGGGAAAAGTGGCGCGGCTATCCTACATTAAAGACTGGTCGGAAACGTTTGAAAATGATATGTATGAAACGATTGAAACAGCAGGTGTCTTGTCGGCAGTTGCGGAAAAAAATGTATATTTCGATCAGGAACAGGGGCGTTTTCAGGAATTCCTCGTTGAAGAGGGGGATGTCGTGAATACCGGTGATCAGCTTTTTACGTATGAGGTTGAACATTATGCCGAAACAAGGGCTGATCTTGAACATGAGCAGCAAAAACTGACGGGTGAAATTGAGGCAATTGAAGCGGCGATTGCATCGATGGCTGATTATCCGATTCCGGAGACCGATGAGAACACGGAATTTGAAGATGAGAACAGTACACTGGAGATGACGAGCCGATCGGTTGATGCCAACTATATGAAAGAACAATATATCACTGAAAAGGAAAACGAACGCGCACAGAAGGAAGCCGAGCTGCAAAGTATCCAGACACAAATATCGGAGTTGGACTCGACCGGGGAGACCATTACCGTGGAAAGTCCGTATCAAGGAGAGGTGACGGCTATATCCGATTCTCTGGAAAACCCGGTTGTGAGGATCCGGGATTTGCAGCTGCAAGCAGAAGGAGAGCTAACGGAAACTGAACGGATGGAAGTTGAACAGGACATGCCTGTTGAGGTGGACATCAGGGAAAATGAAACGGTTTTGCAGGGGACGTTGAGTGACATCAGTGATACACCTAAAACAGCAGACGTCCATGGGTCAAGTATCTATTCGTTTGCGGCAAGTTTAGATGAAGAAGCAGAAACGAAAGAAACGGTCGAAAATGAAGCACCAGAAGGACAGGCAGAATTAGGACAGCCTGAAGACTCATCCGAAACAGAGCAAACAGAAGCACCGGTAACAGAAGGTGGAGAACAAACAGCCATGGAAGGTTTGCTGCCCGGCTATCATGCCGACTTGTTGATCACAACGAATGAATCTGTCGGGGCCACCGTGGTAATGGATAAACAGCTTGTTGACGGTCAGATATGGAAAATGGCAAATAACGGATTATTGGTGAAACACACTGTCGAAACAGGGATACGAATGGATGAGCTGGTTGAAATCACCGAGGGAGCTGAACCTGGTGTGTTGATTGCTGAATCTGATCGAGCGCAATTTCACAATGATTCCATATTCATCACGCCGTTGAAGCTGGATGACATAGAATGGAAAAATCCGGGGAAATATGATAATGTGGACTGGAAAAGATATTTTGTTACAGGATTATTGTCACGGTGAACAGGAAAAATAAACTTGGAGATACCGCCTATAAGCCGTATTTTGTTAACATCCTGGAATGATGGTTCAAAGGAGGGGCATATGATATGGACTTTGTCTACATAGGCGTTTTAATAGGTGCTTTAGCGTTTGCCCTCGTAGTCATTTATGCTTCTCTCGTATTGAAGCGTGCTGCAGATACGATGGAAAGTCTCAGTGAAACATTAGGCGAAGTAGAGCAAAAATTGCACCATATCACGCCTGAATTGCGCAAAACAGTGGATGAGACCGGGAAAACAGTCGATGATCTGCAGGATAAGCTGGCTGCTGCGGACAATCTGTTTGGAACACTCGAAAATTTAGGGACTTCCGTTCATGAGGGGAGCCGGTTTTTGAACAAGCAAACAGAAAACGCGTCATCATTTACATCACCCAAGTATCGGACCCGAATGACGGAAACGATCAAATGGTTTGACGTAGTGTACAAGCTCTATAAAAAGGTAAAATGAGATTGCTCCACCCGCCAACAATATGTCTCGGATGACAAGGAGCTGAATCGAAATAATAGGAGATGAGGGATATATATGAGTTTGACCGGAATAGGTGTCTTATTGATTGGTGTAGCATTTCTCGTCATAGCTGTCTATTTGGCCTGGACCTTAAATAACCTGGCAAATGTGCTCCGCGGAATAGAAAAAACAGTAGAACAGATGCCGCAGCAGCTTGATGATATTTTCAGGGAAACAGGACAGATGCTCAGTCAGACAAATGTGACGATTTCGGAAGTGAACGACAAGCTCCGCACTTTAAGTCCTTTATTTTATATGGTCAATGATGTCGGTGAAATGTCCAGGAAACTAACGACCCCTCTGGCCAGATTCAGTGTGAATATGAATAAAAAAGCGGAAAAAAAGGAAGAGCAAGGTGCTGACCCGAGATAGCATGTGTAATTGAACTAAGTCTCGAAAGGTATCCCGTATCACCTTCAAAGTGGTACGGGATTATTAAGATGTTTATGATTTTATAACGTCAAAAATAGGAATGATTTGTTCACCTTAAAAGAAGGCTCTTTTCTTCAAGATTGTTGATTTGTAACTAGCAGCTTGAATACACGTGCACGTAAGGAACGATCAAAGGTTTTTGTCATTTCGTTTTTTGACGCTGAAATATAGCATAGCCCAATGCCATCACACCATAGATTCCTTCCAGGTGGTAACGACTCATCATGGCATTGTCCGTTTTTCTCTCCATTTCTTTATTGATACTGGTCATAACCGCGAAAAGGTTTTGCATCGACTGACCGACATGACCGATGATTTGAAAAGCAGTGCCCAGTTTGCCGAGCTGTTCGTTCAATTGCCTGATGACGTTATTGGCTGAATTCAGTGTGTTTTTGGTACCTGCCATTATATCAGCCACTTGAACCGGCAGCTCATTTGTGGTGTTCTGGAGGCCTGAAAGCACTGCTGTCAACTTTTGAAGCGGTTTGATCAACAGGAAAACCAGCCCGAGCAATGCAAGTCCGATGATGATCATTCCAATACCTATCCAATCCATTTATCATTCTCCTTCCAGTTTGGCTGTTTTTAGGGTCTTTTCGTATAGATTGCTGTTATGCAGCCGCAGACGAATACATTGTTTGTCGTGTTGCAAGCTATTTCGGCGAAGCATACGCTCCTCGCTTTCCACGGGTGAACCGTGAGATTGGGCCAACACGATGTTGGTTACGGGAGACGTCCGCACATGACGTGCCGTTCTTAGCCTTTGTGTGTCTCACTTTGGCCACTGTTCCCGTACGAGTCTACGTGCGTTCGGGCTGCTCAGAAATTCTGAAACAGTTCTCCCTCATTCAACAACAATCTTTGGAAAACAGCTTCTTAAAAGATTCATTCATTTATCATTACCTTCTTTTATATTATCATAAACGACATACTCGTCCCATACAATAGAGAAAGCATTATGATAAGGGGCGAACGGTATGGAACGGTTTGGGAAGATACTCTTGTGGGCAGCGGGTTTTGTTGTTTTGGCATTTCTGATTCAATATCCGATTCAAAAGGCAGACTCAACATGGGAGACATGGTCATTGCCATTGTCAGGAAAAACAATTGTCATTGATCCCGGCCATGGTGGAGTGGACGGTGGAGCTGTCGGAAAAGATGACACACTGGAAAAAGATATTGCACTGGCTGTTGCTGAGAAAACGCGTGATTTCTTGCAGCAATCAGGTGCGCTAGTTTATTTGACACGGGAAGAAGATACGGATCTGGCAGATGAGGATACCCAAGGATTGTCACGGCGAAAAGCGGAGGATATCCGCGAAAGGCTGCAATTCATTCATGATCGGGATGCTGATTTTTTTATCACGCTTCATTTGAATGCATTGTCATCTGAAAAATGGCATGGCGCGCAAACGTTCTATCATCCAAAAGAAGAGAAAAGCAAACACCTGGCTGAAATGATTCAGGCAGAAATCATTCGTAATTTAGAAAATACGTCACGGAAATCACTTGCTTTAAATAATGTCTACTTGCTGAAACATGCAGAGGTACCTGGTGCACTTGTTGAAATTGGCTTTTTGTCCAATGAACACGAACGGGAAATGTTAAAAAAGGATTCATATCAGGAAAAAATGGCCGGCAGCATTTATGAAGGAATACTTCGGTATATTAGTGAAGCGCCTGAAGAGGAGGAGTAATTATTCGCATGAATCGTATCACTTAGAATTTAAGTGATTTGTGTTATACTAGCGTTGTATGCAAATTACTGTCATTCAAGTTATATATACGCTAGGAAAGGGATGGTGACGAACCGTGTTAACACAAGAAGAAGTCAGGCAGTTGCTCAACTCTGTCAACGATCCGTTTTTACATAAAACACTGGAAGAAACAGACGGCGTCAAAAGCATTTCGATTAAGGAAGATAAAAAACATGTCAGCGTCAAAATCGGTATTGCAAAAACGAACACAGCCGAGCAAATGCAAATGCAGCAGGAAATCGTCAGCATTTTGAAGAAAAATGGTGCATCAACAGTCGGACTGCGTTTTGAACAATTGCCTGATGACGTCATCCAAGAATATCAACCGACAGCAGAAGCGGAACAGGAGAAGTCATTGCTAGGCGTCAGCAAACAGCCTAAATTTATCGCTGTTGCGAGTGGTAAGGGCGGTGTGGGCAAATCGACGGTAACGGTAAACCTGGCGATATCACTCATGCGGCTGGGCAAAAAAGTTGGAATCATTGATGCGGATATATATGGGTTCAGTGTTCCGGATATGATGGGCATTGAAAACAGACCACAGGTACGTGGAGAAAAAATTATTCCGGTTGAACGTTTTGGTGTACAAGTCATTTCTATGGGCTTCTTTGTAGAAGATAACTCGCCGATCATTTGGAGAGGTCCAATGCTAGGTAAAATGCTGAACAGCTTTTTCAAAGAAGTGGAATGGGGCGATTTGGATTACCTCTTGCTTGACCTCCCGCCAGGAACAGGAGATATTGCGATGGATGTACATGAAATGATCCCATCAGCCAAGGAGGTAATTGTCACGACACCACATCCATCAGCAGCATTTGTGGCAGCACGTGCCGGACAGATGGCCATTAAAACAGAACATGAAATCCTCGGTGTTATTGAAAACATGGCCTATTATGAAAGCAAAAATACCGGGGAAAAAGAGTACGTGTTCGGGAAAGGCGGCGGACAAAAGCTTGCTGACGTACTAAAAACGAAAGTGCTGGGACACCTGCCTCTGCAACAGCCATACGAAGAAGATGATGAATTCGCGCCATCCGTTTACCAGGAAGACCATCCAATCGGGAAGGAATACCATAAAATGGCGTCTAAAATTGTTGCAAAAGTGGAAGCATAACAAAGGCTGAGGCATCCTTTTTATAACCAACATGTGTTTTCTTTCATAAAAAAGAGGTGGCGTGTTTTGTCACCTCTTTTTTATAGCGGTAAAAAGTATAGACGCTACTTTGCTTTTTGGAAAAAATAGGGTTTTTCATTCCATGTATGATGTGAATGCCAAGTTTTTCTGCAGCATCATACAGGTAAACTGTGGGAATGTGGTGAGACGTCGGCGTACCAGGCTGGAATTACGGTCCGCCACCGCCCCCGCCATCAGATCCACCGCCCCCGCCGCCTGAGCCGCCAGAAGCGCCACCACCGCCGGATCCGCCGCCATCCTGCGACTGCTGACCCTGTTGCTTGTTTTGTTCTTCCGCGGCTTTTAGCAGCACTTCACTTATTTTCTCTTGGAACGTCGGCGTTTGAAGTGTTTGTTGGATGGTATCCTCCAAGTGTTTACTGAATTCCTGGCTTTTCATAACATTAAGCATTTGCTCGGTCATCTGGGGGTCTTTCAGCAGATCAATCATTTGCTGTTGAAATTCTGAATCACTCATCAGATCCTTCATTAACTTTTTTTGTTCGTCAGCCATTGACTGTGCAAATGTTTTCACGAACGATGGATCCTCAAATAATTTTTTCCACATATCTTTGCCTTTATCCGAAGTAAGTGCTTTCTCTACTGATTGTTGAACAGCATCAGAATCCATAATAAGCTGCTCTTTCATATTTTGATCAGACATAATGTCCTGAAGTGCTTTTTTTCCATCTTCTGTTTGCAATATGTCAACTACCATCTTTTTCGTTGTATCATAATCCGCTTCCTCCCCGGAGGCACCTTGCCCATTACAGCCGGAGATGAATAATGCGGACAATAGGAAAAGGGAAATAAAAGACATCCGAAACATGGTTCAGATCCTCCTTCCTGTCATATTTAATATGTGTAAAAAGCGAGAAATTATGTACTTACGGGAGGAAAAACGCACTTGTTCATGCTAAAATATGGTGTGGATTGAACATCATTCTTAGGAGGAAATGAAGTGAACAGTCGAAAATGGGTAGGCTTGTTTGTGAAAACGTTACTGATTGGCGGGGCTGCTGGGTTATTGACCAGTTTTTTTGTAAAACCTGCATATTATACAAATAATTTAGATCCATTTAATGGTTTTGAATTAATAGGTGTTGTTTTATTCTTTCTCGGATTAGGCTTTGTATTCAGTGTTATTAGTCAAACCGGGTTTTTTGCTTATTTATTTATTAACCGGTTTGGCCTCAGTCTGTTCCGGACGTTTTGGCCAACGGTTCAGGTGCTGCTGATTGCATTTGTTGTGTTTGATTTGATTTACTTCCCGTATACTGGTGTGAATGGCGATATCTCCATTGTCTGGTTTATTTTAATGGCGGCAGCGATTCTTGCCTATGGCTGGATTATCTCGGAAATCAAAGCGCGTCAGACGAATCGGAGGGCATTTATACCGGCATTGTTCCTGATGGTCGTTATGACAGCAATCGAGTGGGTGCCGGGACTGCGCACAAGCGGAACCGATTATGCGTGGCTTATGATCATACCGTTGCTCGCATGCAATACGTATCAGTTACTCATACTACACCGGCTGACCGGCAGTGGAAAGTCGGACGGCAATGCGAATCAGACTACATCAGCAAAGACAAGTACAAAAAAAGCATAATGTGCCAGCCCCAATGTGTCAGCGCACATTGGGGTTTTCACTGTGGTGGTCAGGAGTCTGGTTACATGTTGTTTCACTTTACCCCGCCTTAACAGGCAGTAAGTTCCCACATTAAAGTTGGAGAAGGACTGAAAAAGCATCAGGAAACAACTGCCTGTAAAGGTCCGATTCTGTTCAACTAACATTCAGTGAGAAAGAGCTCTCACTGAATGAAGTTTCACTTTATGGCTGACACTGCCTTTTACCATTCGCTTAATCAGCGAGTTTTGATTCGGCGTGTGCCTGGTTAATCAGTTCTGTTATGGTAACAAATTGAAAATCTTTATTTTTAAGCCCTGGCAATATCGTCTGCAAAGCCTCGGCAGTTTGTTTAACCGAGTCCGATGCATGCAGTAAAATAATATCCCCGTTCGACGTTTGTTCCATCACCACATTCGTGATTTGCTGGGTTCCCGGGTTTTCCCAGTCATTCGGGTTGACATTCCAGTGTGTAACCGTAAATCCCTGTTCTTCAGCTAATTCAATAATTTCTTCTTTAAAATGACCATTCGGCGGACGTAAAAGGTCGATATCTTCATATCCCAGTTTGTCGAATACGTCCTTTGCCTCCAATAAATCTTTACGAACTTCATCCAATTCCTGATCAAGGTAGCTTTCATAGCGATATCCGAGCATACCTAGTTCATGCTCTTGTTCCGTTATATCTTCCAAAATTTCCGGGTGGCGTTCAGCCCACTCCCCACTGACAAAAAACGTGGCTTGTACCTGATGCTGTTCAAGCTTGTCCAAAATATCATGAACCTTTTCTTCTCCCCAGCTAATATTAAAGGTTAAGGCAATATCAGGCTCATCAGCATTTCCTTTCGTCAGTGCTAATGACTCATTGCTGGATAAAACTGAAAATGTACCATCCCGCTCAAACCAAAGAAATATGGCAGCAAAAAATGCTAGTAATACCACAACAGCATAACGTTTCCACTTCCTAAACTTCATCACATAAAAATGATCCATGGCATCATTCCTCTCAAACAATCCTTATTTTATTCTATGATTGGAACGTCTCAATATGAACAAGCCTGCAGGAAAAAGTAATGAATGTATGTAGAATGGGGGATAAAACATCCATGATTCGGGGAATAGTAATGTCTGTACATGTTATTATCTTGTCTGAGGGTTATTTAAGTGAAACTTCCATCAGTGGGGCGTTCTTTCCTCACTGAAGAAAATGAACAAAGGATAAAATCTCAGGCGTCCTCGAAAAAGGAAAGCATTTTTTCTTCGTGTGATGCATCACTGCGCAGCTTTCCTTGTCCTGTGTCTGCGATTTCCGCACAAAATTTGAAAAGAACCCAATTTATGCAGCTATCTTGTTTCAATGTATTTGTGCCCTGTGTCTTGCGTGCCCGACCTCCCCAGCTGAGTGCTTCACTTTTCAAGTTCTGTCGCGGGAGTATAACGGATGATTGCACAGGAACAGAACGAAATATTTAATACAGTAATATATCTACTTAAATTTAGAAGGTCAGGTGTCATCATGCTTGGATTTTTGATTAATGATCAAGAACAAAAGGAAATGGAATATTTAATCAAACGTGAATTAGAGGAATTGCTAATGGACATGGAAGACCATCGAATCGATCAGATGGTAAAAAGTGCCATGAAGGAACGCTATCAGACAATATTTAATCTGTATCGGCGTATCGCCAGCAGAGAGGAATGCATGAAGTATATGCCTAAACGTACCGGTGGTCAGTAAAAGGGAATTGTTTTGACTGATACAGGTTTGGTCCTCTTATGATCGTTTATTGCGTTTATCACTGGAACGGTCTGTATCGTGCGTCGTCCAGCCATCTGTTTAGGCACATACCTTTTTGGAATGGTATCTTAAATTTGATCTATAATATTTTTAATTTCCTATTGAACTACGCAATTAATTATGCTATATTATTTTTTGTTGTCAGCAAAACAATAACGTTTTTGCCGAAACAATTCGATTAAAAAAGTTATTGACATTTTGTTGCAAGCATGATAAATTATAATTCGTCGCTAAAAACGACATAGAGATAATTGATCTTTGAAAACTGAACAAAACAACCAAGAAAGATGCCTAAACAGATGTCAGAGGCAGGGAGCTAGAAATCGGTTATATGCCGATGAGAGCTTCTTTGCCCCCCTGAATCAATTTTTGAAGCTGAGATATTGATAAGGCTGATCGGTGTCAGTCTTATGACAACTTTATTGGAGAGTTTGATCTTGGCTCAGGACGAACGCTGGCGGCGTGCCTAATACATGCAAGTCGAGCGCGGGAAGCAAACTGAAATCTTCGGATGGACGTTTGTGGAACGAGCGGCGGACGGGTGAGTAACACGTGGGCAACCTGCCTGTAAGACCGGGATAACTCGCGGAAACGCGAGCTAATACCGGATAACACTTTTGG
>NZ_FOJW01000019.1 GCF_900112045.1 Lentibacillus halodurans | reverse complement strand
GGGAATTGATCGATTTCATCATCCGAAAAAGTTAGTTGCTTTTTCGGGGGTTGACCCCAGGGTTCATGAATCAGGAAAATTCAAAGCCACGCAAAATCGCATGACCAAACGCGGTTCCAGTAAACTGCGTCAAGCCTTGTATACCGCTGTTTTATGTGGTTTGCGTAAATCACGAAATACGAGACTTATCGCTTTTTATCAAAGCAATCGAGAAGAAGGCAAACCGCATAAAGTCGTAATGGGGGCGTGCATGAACAGGCTGATTCATTGGATCTTTTACATGCTTAAGCGAAAAGAAGCTTTTGTAGAAGCTTAGGAACAATACGAACAAATATTCTTTATTGCCTTCCGATTGGGAAGGCTATTTGTCGTTGCGAATTTATTGTATCATGTTCTTAGAAACTTTTTTAGTCTCAGGGGTTGACTTCTTGTTAGCTGGGATTGTGGCATAACTCTCTCCTTTACAATTAGATTTTTATGTTAAAATAAAAACAGATTATTTGGCTAATACCATATAGGATGGTTCTTAATAGCGGCATAATATATAGATTTCTCAAAATGAAATCGATATTCAATATCTTCCTACAAGGTTAGTGAATAAAGAGAACAGATGTAATGGTGAAAATTTACCTAAGTGAGCAATTATAATTTTAGTTACGGATAGTTTTTATTGCTTCCATCGACCAACATGACAGTCCACAAAAAGCATGTGGATCATTGAAAAAACACTAGGTACGCTAAGTAAAATTGTGCAAATGAAAAAGCCACGTCTTGTGGAAATATAGGTAAAAAAGGAGATCAATATGAATATTGACTTTAAACAGTTGGAAAAGAAATCCGTTGGAAAAGAAATTGGCAGAACAAAAAGTTTATGATGCATGGCAATATGTTAAGAGTCTGCATGAAACTTTAGGCTACATGTCAATGTCATACAACTTGCTAAATAAAATATATGAGCATCGAAAAATTGTATTAGAGTCTACAAAAAATGAAATATTCCATAATGCAATGGAAGAAGGAAATGCATCAATTACACAAGTTGAATTGAATAGAACAAATTTAGATATAGCTGGATATCAAATTGACGATGTTGCTTTTCTAAGAAAAACTACAATTGAGTTTTTCCATTATGCAAGGGTTAGTATGGATGTCTTGTTTCAAATTATTAATGCTGGATTGCTCGGTGATGAAGCATACCCTGTAACAGATAAGGGACTTCTTAAAAAAGTACTGTCCAAGATAAATAGTATATATGACTTTGCTAATTTGAAACAACAGTTATCTCAAATAAAAGATGATAATGAATTTAAGTATTTATCAGCTTTTGATAACTATATCAAACACATAAAGACTATACTGATAACAGTTAAAAACAGTTTTATGATCGGAAAAGTAGATGAATTTTATATTAATGAGTTTTGTTATGACAACGCATTTTACAAACAAGAGGAAGCATTGGTCAAAGTTAAGGAAATTTACGACTATGTCATAAATACAGTCGATAACATCTTAGAAGAAGTTCTAAATCAAGTGCCAAATTGTTTAGATAATAGTCAAAGAATTCAATAAATTAAATTTAAAATGCAAGTACAAAAGAATGAAAGTGGAGATAAAATAGATTTCATTACTTTTTATATTGAGATAGAAAATGATTTATCTGAATTACCGAGTGAGATCAAAGTATATCCGTTAATAGTAAAGCCGAATGGTGAAATTTATGGCTTTGACTTTAGATTTGACAAATTGTTTGTTAAGAGACGTAACACCAATAACGAAATGGAATCAATTGTTGGATGTGCTGAATTGAAAAATGGTTTAGAAACCAATGAGTTATAGAGTCTTTGAAGTAAAAGCAAGTTCATTTCCAGATTACATAAAATACCAATCTGAGTTTAATAATAGGACTCGGAAAATATCAATGAACTTTTATGCTATGGAAGGTCAAATAATAGCTTACGATAATAAGGAGTTCAAGTGATTACGTATTTCATAAATTAGGTTAACAAATAACTCTAATCACTGTCTCAATCTTCAGAAATCAGCGCGAAAGAGACGGGAAGTGTATGTTGGTCCGTGGCTACCCGAACCGATTCGGACATCTGAGTCGTATACGCTCGAAACAACAGTCGTCCACCGCGACCTGCTGTCTTACGCCATGCTCGTTGGAGCAGTTAACCCCGACAGAGCGAGCGGTTTTCATACTGCGTGAGGCGCTTGGCTTCGATTATTCCGAAATCGCTGACTTGCTCAGCAATCGAGAAACGAATTGCCGCAAGCCAATGAGCCGGGCGAGAAGCAAGATGGGAATATCCACGGAAGAACAGGTCAAGGCAGAACCGACCGATTTGGAATGGGTTAGCCGATTCATCACTTCTCTTGAGCAAGGAAATGTTGATCATGTATTGTCTCTCCTGAGTGAAGACGTCATGCTAGTTGCCGACGGAGGCGGAAAAATAACTGCATTCAAGCATCCGGTACAAACGCGCGATCAAGTGGCTCATATCCTGGCAATGACGCTCAGCAGCGCAAAGACTATTTATCAAAGTAATATCCACTTTGAGGTGGCTCCTTTGAACGGTGGGACGGGGATATTACTTCGTTCGATGGACGAAATTGTTGCTACCATGTTTATACATCTCCATTGCGGAAAGCTTGCCAGAATTTACGTCGTACGAAACCCAGATAAGCTTACCCGGATTTAGGTAGAGTGCAGTGGCAAAGTCAATAGATTAATTAACATTATTTACTTTTTCGAGTTCATTTCAGCAACTCCCGATCTGAACTTTTCAGACTGATGTCCAGATTTGTTTTAATTTTGACAAGCTCTGGATATCCAATGCAGAAAGCAGCAACTGTGTATTCATAAGAAATTTTATTTGTTTATGTTCTTCCATGAGGGGGAGGAACAAAGCAAGAGTTCTTTTTACGATGCTGGGAATATCATGTGCCTTTTTCTCATGTGCGCTCGAGAACGCGAAGAAAGCTGGGTTCTCATGACTTGGTTACTCGTTGTTGACCCCATGGGCTTCGGTATTTTATCAAAAAATAAATCATGAACAAGATCAGGATCAACGCACCGCCGTCAGTCACAGTGCTCGGCAAAATACCCCAGAAGCCGTACGCTTCGGCAGCAGCTGTCCACATGGATGAAGGAATCATTACGAACCCTGCTGCCTGAGTGATATTAACGGTGAAGACGGTCCACCACAGTGTATGCGATCTGTTAAACAGTGACAGCATACCTAACGCATTACCGAGAATATAGATGCAGCCGACAATGCGAAAGCCTGTTGTGAAGCCTGATGCTTCAGCAGCTGGATCAGCAACACCTTCCATACGCATCATCGTCTCGATCAAAGCAGTGTTTACAATAACGAAATTATGCAATGTAGTGCCGATGGTAAAAACCAACGAGCTCAAGGCAATGGCCAGTTGCAATTTTCGAGTGGCAAGAGTGGGGTTCAGTTCATCTTTAGCTGTACTCATTCGTCTATAGCTCCTTTTTTAGCAATTCTGCTGCAAACCATTCCAACCATTAGAGCCCAACTTGTAATAAGTCCATAAAAGTTGTGGTCCGCTTCTAAATAGTCTTATGCATACATTATGATGAAGGAATGATAGTTTTTCAATAGGAATTGATCTCACGCCACTCAAAATAGCAATCTAAAAGAAATCGTCATTCAATATTAAAGTTAAAGTGTGTGGGGGTAATGCAATGAATTCACATACGGTAATCAGAGGGCAGGATGGTTTACAGTTGACTCGTGTAAACGTCAAAGTCAACGATGAGTACTTTATGTGCAAAAATTATAAAAACGAATCTGGATTAAGATAGGGGAGAGGATTATGTCGCAAGATCATGAGAGGACGGAGTGGGAGGCAGCCGTGGAGAGGGTGCTGGAATATATTCATCACCATTTGGATGGTCCGATAGCTTTGTCCGATCTGGCCGCCATCGCTTCCTACAGTCCGTACCATTTAACCAAAATTTTTAATAAAGTAACAGGCATATCTCCCCTTTACTATATTTCCGCCGTCCGCATTCAGAACGCCAAGACGCTTTTGCTGAACACCAATTTGACGATTCGGGATATTTGTCTGGATGTCGGTTACCAGAGCCTGGGATCCTTCACTTCGTCCTTTATGCAGAAAGTCGGCATGACCCCGGCTCAATACCGTGCCCAGTCACGGCAATTGCACGAATACCACCATTCCATGAAAGTCCATCGTGCAAAAACAAGTATTCCATACGGCAGCGATGGTTCCGTGGTTTGCGGATGGGTAACAGGGGTGGAGCAGCTTGATGAGGGGATCGTGTTAGTCGGGTTATTTAAAAAGCCTGTACCGGAGGGGTTGCCCGCCTATTTTCAATTGTTGAAAAAAGATGGTTTTTATCGTTTGGCAAATATTTGTTCCGGCACATATTATTTGATGGCGTCATCGATCGCGAAGTCCAAGCATACAACGAACAGGGAAATTCTTCACAATTCTTTATACGCAAGATGGGGAGAGCCTTTCGCCTTCGACCAAGGCTTTCATATCAGGGAAGGAATTGATCTGGCGTTGCGGCCGAGACGAAACACAGACCCGCCGATACTGGTCTCTCTATCATTATTGATGAAAAAATACATTCAACAGCGCAATTCAGGATAAATGAGTGTGAATGAAATTGGTTATAATGAAACCGAAATCAAATAAAGAAAGGAGAATAAGTGACATGGGAGAGGAAGGGAAGATTATATCCGCCGATTTAACCGTCGAGCATGCAGAGCAGGTGCGCGAATTTTATAAAAAGGTGATCGGTTGGGAGCACAGTGAAGTCAATATGGGAAATTATAGTGATTACATGATGACAACCAAAGAGGGGACTCCTGTTGCCGGCATTTGTCATCAGTCGGGAAGCAATGCGGGGTTGCCTCCCGTATGGCTGACTTATTTTCAAGTGAAAGATCTGGACTATAGCTTAAAGATGTGCCGTGAGCTTGGTGGGAATGTGCTGAGAAAACCGGAAGGCTCGGGGTGCGGCAGCTTTGCCGTCATTGAGTATCCAGAAGGAGCCGTCTGTGCATTAAGTCAAATATAAAAGGCAGTGTAGGAAGTCAGTAAGTTGCATCTCTTATGGAATCCTTACAGGGTTCCTCTTTTTCTGTTCTGAGTGTACAAATTCTTATATTTCACTTGCTCTATCCCGAAATAAAAACCTTGGCGTATTGCAAGAGTGTTTTTATGAAGGCCTCGGACTGCAGGGATCAAGTGACTATTGATCCACAGTCGAGGGGCTTCAATGAAATTTCATCATCTGATGGTGCCTTGCCAACGGCATGAGTGTCTAAATATAAATGAAAGGACGATATTGATGCCAATTGCTTTTTTCCATGCCAGTAAAGATTTGAAAATCAGCAAAAAACAGTGTGAACGGATGCTCGAAGACTGGGCGACGGCTGCCAGTGTTGGTAAAGAATATTGTACAATTAACGTAGTCGAGAATATCATGCAGGTTGGAGCAAATTATAAATTGATGGTCAAGCTTTATCTTCCAAGCTTATGGGAAGAGAATAACGTGAGAGAAATACAAAGATTTCTATTTCAATCGATATATGATCAATTGGAGATAGAGAAAGAAGACATATTCATCATGACATCCATAATTCAATCTGGACACGTGATGGACAAAGGAAAATTAGAGATATGGTGAAAAAAGGAGCTTAAATAATGTGTAAAAAAACAGGTGTTTTTCTACTGATGATCATGATTTTCATAAATTTATTGAATGTACCTTTATCAACCCAGGCTGCTGAATCGCTCGATCCATCAGGTGTTGAAGAATATGTTGCGAATTATATCGAAAAAAACGGACTGCCTGGTGCAGCCATTGTAGTCGTAAAGGATGGGAAAGTACTATATGAAAAAGGATTTGGTCATGATTCTGACGGAAAACCACTGACTGCAAAGTCTAAGATTGGTATTGCTTCTGGTACGAAGCCATTTACTGCATTTGCTGTTTTGCAATTGGTTGAGGAAGGGAAAATGAAACTGGACGACCCAATTGTAAATTATCTTCCAGAACTAAAACTGGGTGATGAAAGGTGGAAACAGGTGACTGTACGTCAATTGTTGAGTCACACATCCGGGCTGCCTAATCCTGCCATTGTAGCCCCAGCAAATACGTTAAAAGAAGGTGTAGAACGTCTTCGTGATTGGAAACTGCAATCTGACCCTGGAGAAAAACATTTATATAGTAATGCAAACTACTGGACATTAGCTTATTTGGTAGAACAAATTAGTGGGAAAGAATTTAATGACTACCTGAGACAAAATGTATTCTCACCGCTCGGAATGAATGATTCCATCTCAGCAGTTCGCTCCGGGGATATTGTAAAGGAATTCGGAATATCTCGAGGATATGTCACGCTATATGGTACGGCAATGCCATGGACAGAACTTGAAAAAATGTTCAGTGGTTCAGGAAGTATCTTTACGACAGCTAGTGATATGGGAAAATGGCTATCTATGCATACGAACGAGGGGAAAAATGAAAATGGAGTACAATTATTATCCCAAGAGCTGCTGAAAGAGTCATATTCACCACAACCTGGAAGTGAAATATATGGGTTTGGCTGGTCTTTTAGCTCTCCAAATATTAAACCAGCTCGAATTTCTCATAGCGGTTCAATATCTACTTTCCAATCTCAGCAAGATATCGTTCCAAGTAGCGGCTATGCAGTTGCCGTTTTACTCAATAGCTTCACTACTACATTCGAACATGCATATGAGATGAGTTCAGGAATTATACAATTGACGGAGGGACAAGCACCCGAATTGAAAGCTCCAACACCTAAAATCATTGATTGGTCACTTGGTGGTATCACATTGATTTACTTGATTTTAGGTATCATAGGAATACGGAGAAGTAAAAAATGGTCGTATAAACGCAAACAACATCCAGTTTGGAGATTCTATCTGCGTTTGATTCCACAATTGATACCTGTCGTGGCAATCGGCTGGTTGTTATTTATTGTTCCGACACTAAAGGATAATAGTTCAACGATTATTGATGCGTTTGGTCTTTTTCCAGCTGCGATGATCTTATTGGCGATCGTTTTCATCATTGGATTGGTTCTTACCATTTTGAGAGTCTATTATCGAATAAGGTTAAGCAGAAATGGAGGATTGTGAAGAATTGGGCACTATGGTGCGGTTAGCGGGCAGCGCACACAGCGCCGGTTCATTTTGGTGAAATTGCTAACAGGCAGAAAATAATGAGAGGCTCCCAGACGTCTGTGCCTGATCTGTCAATTGAAGTTGATGACCTCGACGATGCGCTAACTCGCATAAAAGAAGCAAGGATTCCAATTGAGTATAGACCAGCTAAGGAGCCATGGTGGGTTCGGCGATTTTATGTAAGGGACCCATTCGGGAAGCTTGTCAATATTCTTAGCCATTTGTAAATGAATGATTTAACAGGTGGTTTAAAAAGAACGGTATTAAAGTATAAAGATCTTCCGCAATCGGGCGCAGTAATCGAATAAGAGTACACCCCTTTGAATCGGGCCAGGTTTTAAAGTAAGGAGTGATTAAAATGCCAACTTGCCAGAATTGCAACAACAAGTGGAGTTGGAAACAAACTATCAAAAAAACCACTACATTGAATCCTGCAATAAATTGCCCTTATTGCGGGGAAAAGCAATATCAAACACAAAAATCAAAAACCAAAATTAGCTTTTTGACTGTTATGATTTTACTGCCACTGCTGATTAACATTTTCTTTGATATTCCAGGAGCCATCTTGCTCAGTCTATTTCCTGTTTTATTCATTATTGCTATGCTTTTATATCCGTTTTTAGTGGAAATAAGTAGCAGAGAAGAATATATTAACTTTTTTTAGAGATAAGCAGTAAAAAGTTTATTCCGTCATCGAGCACTTTAATCAAACAAATTAAGTCTGTAATAATTTTTGGATAATGCTATTGTTAGGAGGTTTTATTAGTGTTCAACTTTCCAAAAGTATCAATGATTAGATTTCCTAAATTGATTATTCATTCCATTCTATTAACAATTGTCCTTACATTTATATTGTTGTTTGCTGGTGACATAGTTGGATGGTTTCTTGGAAGACTTGTTGAAAATAACACAGGTTACGCAACTTTTTTCGTGCTGATTTGGGCGTTCTTTGCTTTACAAAGCGAAAAATATAGAAAGCAAGGTAACGCTGGTTCCTGAATTGTGCCCCACCTAACACTAATAAAAATGTGAGGTAGTAGAGTTATCATAAAAAGCTATTAAAAATAACTTAGAGCTTCCGTTAACGGGCGCTTTTCTTGAATAAGAAATATAAAAATAGCCTGTATCCTAGATTATTGGGTAATCTAGGATACAGACGTTACATTTGGGTAATGCCGTTTTTATTTCGGTAAAAATTATTGCTGATTTTCCTCAATTTGACCCGATTCAAAAATATTTACTATAAAAATCATGTCTCAATTTCCCGCTTAGATGAGCATAAATCCTCGTGGTCTCACTCTTTTCATGACCAAGAAGGCTTTGGATTACTTCAAGGGGTGCACCGTTGTCTACCATGTGTGTAGCATAACTGTGCCTTAATTGATGGGGGTGAATTGTTTTTTTAATTCCAGCACGGTTTGAAATACGTTTAACAATGTATCTCAAACTGTCTACACCCATACGCCTCTTGGGTTTGCGTTCCGTGACAAACAAGCAGGGTTCGTCATCGTTACGTTCATCCAAGTACCTTTTTAACCAAATCGCACAGCGTATATTAAAATATACTTCTCTTTCCTTATCGCCTTTCCCATGCACAATCACCGAGTTCCCAGCAAAATTAATATCATCTTGATTTAATTTTGCGATTTCTCCGATCCGGCAACCAGTTGAATAAAAAAAATTCAAATAAAGCATTCTCCATTGGTGTGTGGCAACCTTCTCGAAGATGCTCAATCTCATGTTCAGAAAGAAACTTCGGAATTCGTTTGCCTAACTTAGGTTCTTTTAATTTAGCAGCCGGATTTTTTGAGATAAAACCTTCCTCATGTGTCCATTTAAACAATGACTTAATGAATCGTACACGATGACCCAAACTGGATGGCTTTAAATGTCCTCCAGCTTCGCCCAGGTATTGTTTCAGATTTTCCGTTGTAATATCGTTCATTCTGATATCACCGAAATAACGTTGTAAAAGCTCACATTGAAAGCCATACATCTTCAAAGTAAGAAGAGAATAACCTTCGATTCTTTTATCAGACTGGTAATTCTCCCATGCTTTCGACAACAACATGTTTTTCACTCTCCCACACTATGAATCAATTAATTTGATTCTAGTATGGTCTTTTCACACAATTTTTATTCAACAATCGAATAAGCCTTGAGTAATCACGAAAATTTCGGAACAGTGACCTGAATAGTTAATCATGACTTGCATTTTTAAAACAGCATGCAAAATTCATTCTATTTTTTAGCGTGCTCGGCTTCTATTTCCTTACTCAGCTCAGGAAATTGTTTTTTAAACGATTTTACCATCTTTGCAGTTTTACTAAACATGTACTTTTTTACTTCACCATATGGAATCCATATTTCTCTATCCCTAATCTGTTCATATAGAGATGAAATAACTGTATCACGATGGTGTGGTGGAAGTTTTCTTGTTGTACGAATTTCCTTCATTTTATTGTGATATAAATTATAAAGTTCAGGAACAATCCAATTCTTTTGACTCTCTTTCAATTGAGAAAAACGTTTATTTGTTTGAAGAAGCTTCCCATTCACTTTTATATGATTTTTCATCAAGAACAGTCCTTATTTTTACTTTATTGCCATTGTTCCTATTCCATTAGATTACCTATTTAATGTTAACACAATTATATGACTCAACTTCAGCACACTATTGTTCGATTAAAACGCCCGTTCGGAAAATGATTTATACTATTGTTGTTAAACTAATGATTAGTTTGAATAAAACAAAAAATTCCTCAGTAATCACAGTATAAATGATAGCAATATGTTATAATAAAATACAATAGACCGGCTTCGCATGAGGGGTTTGGTAGCACTGTCGATCTGCCGTTAGTCTTCGTTGGGAGACTTCCCAGGGAGGGAGGTGCTTGCCAATGGATTTTGTTGATACTCTGACGCTGATGATATCCTTTGGGATGTTAGTGGTGTTCATTATGTCTGACAAAAACCATAAAAAATAACCCCTCAAAAATGCGTTGTGGTAGCGCCGAGGGATTATTTTTCCTAGATGCTGCCTAGCCCCTCTTGATGGGGTTTGGTCTATTGTGCCGTAGACGGTATAACGTCTGCGGCTTTATTATTATATGAACTTCTATATACAGTATACCTGATTTTGCTAAAAAAGAAAACACCAACTGTTACTTTTGTACAAAAAGACCTTACAAGCTAGCAGTTTATTAATCATTTTCCTCCCTGTGTTATTCAACAACTGCACCCTTTAGTTGAAGATCAACACTTATGCCAGTAAAGGACTTTTTTGTCCAGTAAACAACTTTTTTGAACTTTATTGTAATGGAACATGTATAGGATTACTAGTTAACCCTAAATAGTGTTAAATCCTTTCAAAGTATAATAATCAGCCTGTTTTATTGGTCTATCAAAATTCACTGTATCGTCATAGTGATTATATTGTGCCTTTTTTTCACCCGTTCTTTCATAAATAATCTTAAACCAATAATATATTGGATACGTTCTCAAATGTGCTATTTCTCCATCTGGTGTTTTCATATTGATAAAAGATAAAGCTTCTTCTTGTTCGTGATCAACAGATGGCGTTTGTTTTGCATGTTGCTTAGATTCAGGAATAAATTCACATATTTCGGTGTTACTATGTTTATGAGCATTAACATGAGCAGTACCATGACTTCTACAGATAATAGGTCGTGAATCATAAACCATACATGCTTTTGTCTCGGGATTTAATAAAGGACAAGGGAAACTATTACGGCGAATTTTTCCATGATATTCATATTGTTTACCCATAATAGATGCATTATTATGAGCATATTTTTCAAGGTTATTCCATACCTCTGGATTTTTTTCTTTTAGAAAATCACATTGAGCTAAGGCACGATCAAACACTTCTTTCACAATATCTTCATTCCAGTTTTTCATTTCTCTCATAATAAATTCAAATTCTATTCAGAAATAGAAAAGTCATCATAACAACAATTAAAACATCCTTTATGACAAGGTGGTATATATCCTGTTGATTCTTGATAATCTTTAACTTTATTATCAATATTCGTATATATGTTAATCAAACGAGCTGCTCTTGACTCTGGGTGAACATCACTATGACATATTTTGTACTTTTTTCCACTTCCACAAAACAAGGATCATTTCTACCAATTTCTTTGGCCATACCTTTTACCCCCTACTAATCAGATCATACTGTTACTTAAATTTTATTCCTTTCAATGCCCCTACAATGGTAAATTGGACGCTGTCCTTTATTCCGGAAGTGCGCACGTCTCTGGAACTACTACCTTAAATTAAGAAAGAAAACTTCTGATTCTTGATGATGCCGATTCGTATTGTTTTTCACCACAGTAAGGGCAGTTTAACCTGAATATCGTTTTAATTGTATGCTCCCAAGTCCATTTTACCTCATAAGCCCCTAAATGGACTTGGACATAGTACCTCTCCGTTTTTCAATCCCCTAAATTAACCCAAGAGTGATTCCGTTAAGTGGCCCTTATATATGAAACGGGTGTCAAGACTTATTCCGGAATAGCGCCCGATGATTGAACAAGCATTTTCTTGAAAATCTAATCATTTATTTCATATATTAATGTGTCAAATAATTCACCATCAGTATAAAGTAACATAGCCCATTCTCCTGACTCTGGTATTTTTACTGTTGATGGTGTATGTGCATCTGCACCATTGTTTGGTCCACCAAGAGTTTTTGTCCATCCATCTGTTAGAATTTGATGAACAGTTCCTGTTTCTTTATGAAAACTAACAACCGTTAAAATTCTACGTTCTCAGGATTTTCAATTCCCCAAAGATGCCACATCCACTTTTGGCTATTTAAACTTGGCATATCAACACCAATAACAAGCCGCGTGGTTTCATTTCCTTTTTGATTAGCCTAATAAAATCTGAGCCTAAATTTAATGCCTTTGCTTGATGATAAAATTCAATGAGCAAGGCATCAGATAAATTGTTCATCCTGCACATAAATTCTTAATCAGACATTCTTTTCCATTTTACTTCCCAAGCATGCTTTTGGGCAACCCATTTAAGAATTTCCTTTTCATCGATTGTTAATGTTGATTACGCTTATTTTTAAATTCACGAACAAAATGTATGTAGTTTCCTCAAAATCGTTCATTATTCCCCTTCGACCCTGCCTTTTTTCTTAGGATATAGTAAACATTATACAAGCGAGTCATCGGCATCATCAAAATTCATACGTGCATATATAATAGTGGATTGCAGAACTATCATTTTACAGATTGAGGGATGTATATCTTCTGGAGGGGGGTGAAAAATATGACAAGCATGAAATAAATAATGAAGGGTGATAGGCATGGATCAAACACAACATAATCCGAGACTGAATTCCTCGGAGTTTTCACAACTCTGGACAAGTTATATGCAGGATAGTATGACCATTTGTACAACGAAATACTTTATGCAAATCGTTGATGATGCTGATATTCGTCCGGTTATTCAACAAGCCTTGACGCTTGTTTAAGCCCGTATTCCCAAACTCACCGCACTTTTTCAAGCTGATAATCGTCCCGTTCCGTTTGGTTTTTCTGATCAAGACGTGGATTTACAGGCGCCGCGTTTATTTTCGGATGAATTTATGCTAAACAACATCAAACAGACCGCTCAAATGGCGATGGAAATGAATGATCAGGCGATTGCCTTATGTGCACGTCAAGATGTTCGAGATTACTTTTCTGAGTGACTACAGGAAGCCACTCAACTACATGACGAGGCTATGAATAATGTATTGTTGTCGAAAGGTATTTATGTTCGAGCTCCGTTTATGGAATCGCCAGGTCAAGTGGATTTTGTGACGAAGCAAAGTTTTTTGGCGGGATGGTTCGGGGAGAAAAGGCCATTGCTTGGTCTAGAAATCGCCAATCTTTATGCAAATACCCAACGAAATGCGCTGGGTTCGCATTTATTAACCGGTTTTAGTCAAGTCGTTAAATCTAACAAGGTGCGGCAATATTTTAAACGGGGAAAAGAAATATCATCGAAACATGTGCAAATCTTCACGTCGACACTAGAGAAAAATAATCTTCCGGCTTCAATGCTTTCAGATGAACCAATTACCGACTCAACTGTTTCACCATTTTCAGATAAGTTTGCTGTTTCAGACTCTAGGACTGAATCAGATAGGTATTGCTTATTATGGAACAAGTGTATCAACTGCATTAAGGCACGATTTAGCAGCTCTTTATCCACGTCTTATGGCAGAAATTGCTAAATATACGGAAGATGGAGTGAATCTTATGATTGAAAATGGCTGATTGGAAGAACCACCACGCATGATTGACCATGATCAATTAGCCAAAAAGTAACTGGGTATACGCCAACAATGTTAATTCTGGAGGGATTAAATGACAGACCATTAAGTTAAATTGGGTCTGGGGAAATTGCAAAACTTTGGACAACGTATTTATCCAGTAACGAATGATAAGAGTTAGGAGGATGTAAACATGACCAGTTCAGACCATCTGTCAATTTCAGGGGCAGAATTAGGAACACTTTGGATGGGTTATCAAAACAAGACGATGAACATGAGGTTTTTGGAATATTACATTGAAAAAGCAGAGAATCCGGAAGCCAAAGATATTTTAGAATCCTATTACAACAAGGAAAGTGAACATGTAGATACACTGATAAAAATATTTCAAGACGAAGGGGCTGTTCTGCCAGTTGGTTTTACTGAAAAAGACGTAGAACCTGGTGCGCCTCGTTTATTCGATGAAATGTTTGATATCATGCACTTGCGTATGATTACAGCCATCAATATGGGACTTTTCACAGTACATCTATCCATAGCTTATAGGGATGACATAAGAGAATTGTACCAGCGTTTTACGGCTGATGCTCAAGAAGCTTTTGACCAAACAACAGGTTTTCTGTTGAAGAATTCGGCAATTCCGCGTCCGCCATATGTTCCAATGCCAAAAAACGTTGAATTTGCACGTAATAAGCAGTATATGTCCGGATTTAATTTGTTAAGTCATAAAAGACCTTTAAACACTGTTGAAATTGCCAATCTTTACCTTGCTTTGGAGTCCAATACGATAGGTTCGACACTCATGACCGGTTTTGCCCAATCAGCGCAAAATAATGATGCTGCAAACATTTTCTTTGATGGAAAAGAACTTGCGAAACAAATTGTTACCACGTTAAGTGATGTTTTGCGTCAAAGTGATTTACACACTCCTTCTATATGGGCAGGTACAGCAACCGATTCGACCAATGCTCCTTTTTCAGACAAATTGATGATGTACCAAACCAGTGTTTTTGGCAGTTTTGGTCTGACAAGCAATGCTATTGGTTCGGCATTTAGTTTACGAAGCGATTTACCTCTAAAATTGGCGAAAATCGCAAAAGACGTCTTCACTTTCTCTAAAAACACCGGACAGATCATGATTAAAAACGGTTGGATGGAGGAACCTCCTCAAGCACAGGACAGAACGAAATTATCAAAAGGGCAGAGAAACAAATAAAGACATAAGAGTTGTCAATACTGTCGTTGTCTTTATTACAGGAAGAAAAGCAAAAATAACATCTGCGATAATTTGGATTGGTAATATGAATCGAAATAATAAGTATGAAAAACTCTTTTGGAGTATTGCGTTACTGGGTTTTGGCCAAATTTTAAACGGTAAGTTCCTTAAAGGATTACTTTTTATTGCATTGGAATTTCTGATTAACGTTCAATCTAACTTTAACGAAATCATTATATCAAGTTTTCATGGGAAATTGAAAAAGCAATTCAACAAACGAATTATGGCTGGTTGATGTTCTATCCTTGTCTGTATTTCTTTGCGATGTGGGATGCCTATAAAGATGCAGGCGGTGGAAAAAAACCATATTCCTTTTAACCTTTTGTATTTTCAGCCTATTTTGTGACCGTAGGAACCATTTATTCATCTAAACTTACACTATTTGGGTATTGTTGGGGCCAATTTGGCTTCCAATATTAAGTGTCATTCCAGGGTTGCTTGTTGGATTTTTATTACAGAGGATTATCAGAAAAAAGCTGATTATTTAGTGTCAGCTTTTTTATTATTATTAAGTATTCCACAACCTTAGAATATGGTCAACTATTCCGTTAAAGGACGCAGTAATTGAATAAGGATTGCGCTTACATGGATTATAGAATAAATTGAAAATGATAGTCGTCATTCTCAACGAAACGAGGGTAGAATATTTCTACCCCCTGTTTCTTCATATGGGTATTTTCTAGGACGGCTGCGATACTATCTTTTTCCGGAATGCTGGACCACCGTTCGCGTCCTTCCGATTTTTTTCCCATTTGCTGGGATTAGTTGTGTCTGGGATGCGGTGTTCCAGAATGGCCTGATATTGTGTGGTTTTTTGTTCCAAATGGGAGACGCGCCGCTTGGCTTCTTCGAGCTGAACGAGCGCCGCTTCTTTATACTCCTTTATAAGTGCGAAGCGCTGCGGGACGGTCGAATCACCCTCGAGGCAGAGGTCGACGTACGTTTTGATTTTTTCAATCGGCATCCCGGTCTGCTTGAGGCATTTGGCGCCATACAGCCAGTTGATCGATTCTTCGTCGAACAACCGGATATTATTCTTATTGCGCGATACGCTTGGCACCAACCCTTTATCGGTATAAAAGCGTACAGCGTGCTCGGTGAGTCCCGTTATCAGGGCGGCTTCTTTGACCGTATGCATGTGTAATCCTCCTTGAAAAAAATATTAAAAATCGCTTGCCTTCGTGTAACACGAAAGCGATATGCTTATTATAAAGCAAATCGGCCGTAAGCGGAACCCCAGCTGCGGTACCCGATTCCCGGGATTTGCGGCCGTTTGCTATTTTATATTTGAACAATGGGAGGAATTAAAATGCAAACTGTAACATTGAACAACGGTGTGAAAATGCCGATCATCGGCTTCGGTGTCTATCAAATTCCCGATGCTGAAGAATGCGAGAATGCGGTATATGAAGCGCTGATGGCCGGTTACCGCCTGATCGACACCGCCGCCGGTTACCTAAACGAGGAAGCGGTCGGACGCGCGATCAAACGCAGCGGCGTATCGCGCGAAGAGCTGTTCATCACAACCAAGCTTTGGATTCAGGATGCCGGCTACGAGAGTACCAAGCTGGCGTTTGCCAAATCCTTAAAAAAGCTGCAGCTCGACTATCTCGATCTGTACCTTATTCACCAGCCATTCGGCGATTACTACAGCGCGTGGCGCGCGATGGAAGACCTGTACCGCGAAGGCAAGATCAAGGCGATCGGTGTCAGCAACTTCCTGCCTGACCGTCTAATGGACCTCATCGTGCATAACGAAATCGTGCCCGCCGTCAACCAGGTCGAAACGCACCCGTTTTACCAGCAGATCGAGAGCGCCGCTTTTATGAAAGAGCAGGGAGTGCAGCACCAGTCGTGGGCGCCGTTCGCTGAAGGACGCAACAACATGTTCGGCAACGAGGTGCTGACCTCGATCGCGGAAAAACACAACAAGTCAGTCGCCCAGGTCGTGCTGCGCTGGCTTGTTCAGCGTGAAGTCGTTGTTATTCCAAAATCGGTGCGCAAAGAACGGATCGTCGAAAACTTCGATATTTTCGATTTTGAGCTGGACGCGGAAGATATGGAGCGAATTTCCACCCTCGATAGGCGGGAAAGTCTTTTCTTATCGTACCACGACCCGGAAGTCGCCAGGAATATGGGTGAATTGACCGTCGATCTATAATCTTTGATCGAACCGTAAATTCATCAAGCGATATCCTCATATGCATAAAGGAAGAGGGTTCTCCAAAAGCCAAGCGGTTTTTGAGGATACCCTCTTTTTTTTACAGGCGCGATTATGGAATAAATTAGCTTATTTGTTAATTTTACCTGTTGGAGGGAAGTAATAGATAAAAAGTGTTCAATTGTATCAAGCAGATACTGTTAAATTCAGTTTAGCAGTTACAACTTAAAGGTGCAGTTATGTTGAACAAGGGTTTGGTATTTTTACTTTAACTTAAAACGCTATTTAACCAAACTCCTCATTCATAATTTCCACTTCCAGATAAACTAGAATTACCCTAATAAACTCCGAATGTATTTTCAAGATATGGTGTGATCGTAATGTTAAATACCCACGCTATGAGAAACATCAACAAAGATAATCCCACAATGGACAATCCCATAGAAACCAAATTCTTTCTTGAAGTATTCATACGTTCGCTTACTTTGTATGAGCAGTAGCCAATTGTTGCACCCATTGTATTTACAATAATATCCTCTGTATCAAAGCTTCCTAAATAAGTTACCATTTGAACAATTTCCATACATAGAATAAAAAACACAAACAAGCTAATAAACTTAAAGTATGTTTTAAAATGATTTTCAAACACCATCGGCACAAGTATTCCAAATGGAATAAATACTAGAAGGTTGCCTAGAGCAAAGATCCAGATTTTGATAATATCTATTGAAAAATGTTTAGGAAGCCACAAGGGATCCGAACAGGTATTAACGAATATCGATATTCGTTAAACCTGCGAACTGCGGACGTCTATATCCGAAAAACATGAAGTATACCAATACAACTATATAAACGCCCAAGAGTATAAATAGATACCTCTTTTTATTTTTTGGTTGTTGTATCAACTTTCAAATCACTTCCCTAGTCTATAAATTCAAATTTATCGAGTTGCACATTATATAAAATAAACGGCTTAAAATATATTTAAAAACAACTTAAAAGCAGCAATCAAATAATTGTCCTGATCTTCCGCAATACCAGCCAATAGTTGTCAACATTCAAGGCTAAAAAAGTTAAAAAAACATGTTACACTAAAAATTGAGCATACCAAATACCCTTACCGTTCAACCGATAAGGTTTCGGAATGTTCATAATTTTAGTAACTTAAGGATCTACAAAGACTTCCTGACGTTCTAACATGGCATGGATCCAGTGAACGAGTTTATTGGCACAGGCAATCACAGCAACCTTGTGTGGTTTGCCCTCGTTTCTTTTGCGATTGTAAAAGGCTATAAGTTTCTTGTTTCGGTTTTTGGCAAGACCGCATTGTACAGCCGTATAAAGGGCCTGACGCAATCTTGATGATCCTCTTTTCGTGATGCGGTTGATGGATGCTTTATATTTGCCTGACTCAAAAACACTCGGATCTAGTCCCGCACAGGCAGCCAGTTGCTTTGGGTGTTCGAACTGATCGATTCCCCCGATTTCGGAGATGATTGTTGCCCCAATCTTTTCTCCGATACCAGGAACCGATTGGACCACGTCATAGTCTTCAAAGGTCTTAGCCAGGGCATCTATTTCTTTTTGTAATTTGGATAGGTGTTCCTGGTATTGAAATAGCATTTGAATATACATCTGCAGGCTCACAACGTGACCATAACAAACAGGGTGTTGAAAGGGATTACGATTCGCTGCAGCCTTTAATTGAGCTGCTTTATCCAAAAACCATGCATGGGAACGCCTTGTCCCGAATTGACGCATCTCATCGGCCAATGTCTGCTGGGAGACTTTTTGAACATCCGTAGCAGTCGGATAGTGCAGTAAGGTGTTTAACGACAACTTGCCACAAAGATTACTGAAAACCTTATGATATTCTAGGAAAATATGGTCCACAGCAGCCTGAAACTGCAGTTTTATTTCAACATAGCTATCTGTTAAAGCGCTGTGTTGCCTGGTTAATTGCCGCAGATTCAGGTATTGCTCGGTTTTCCTCTGAAATACTTCCAGATCTTCTTTGTAATACAACTCCCCCAGATGGAAGGCATCGATTTTATCCGTTTTCACCTTACGCAGACTCGTTTTCCTGGCCTCATAAGAAACCACTGGATTGATCAAATAATACGTTATAGCCTGATCCTCCAGAAATTGAAGCACAGGCTCATGATAGTGCCCCGTGGATTCAAAGATGACAGCCGGAGGTTGTCCTGAAACCTGTTCCACTTCCTTATAAAACTGATAAAAAGCGTGAAGTCCTTGTAGATGGTGTTCAAATTTAAAACTTTTCTTATAAGGTTTTTTCCTTTGTAAAAAGGCTTGGACCTGGCTTTCTTCTTTTGCGACATCCAGGCCAATGACAGGATTCATAGTAATCAAAACTCCTTTAATAAATTCGCCGGTACGCCCCTGACATCCCTTGTAGTTTCATAGCTTCGCTTGTTATGCGGGATCGCGTCCCAACCAGCCTCAAACATGCTTCTACAAGGAGGGGGTGGACTGTATTGCGGACGGGATCCAAGTCCCACGGGCGCCAGCGTCCTACCCCGACTACCTCAAGGATAAAACCTATTAAAATAGGTCAGCCAGTACAATGACTAGCTGACCATATAATACGAAAGGGCGCGCTTCCGGAATAAACAGCAGCGCCCAATTTGCCATTGTGGGGTCATGTTGCGGAATAATGTATGTTAAAATTCAGATATTGTGTGAATTAAGGAGCTATCAAATATGTCCACAGATGTTATAACCATAGCAGCTATATTTTCTATCGTTATATTGATTGCGGTGTCCCGAGAGGCTGTTAAACCTTCAAAAAAGATAACAGACGAAAAATGATAACTTTATTGTCTGCAGGATCCTTATCAACGCTAATTATTACCATTTCACTTTTTCAAAACCTCCCGTTTATCCGTTAACGGGCGCGTTTGTTTAAGAGGTAATGTGAAAGAACTTATGTGAGGTTTAAAACCTCACATAAACCTCACAAATTTCAATAAAAACACGAAAATGAGTGAAAGCAATTTCGTATTTTAATGTTCCCAATAATACAAAAGGATAGAAATTAGGGACCTACAAAATCCCAAATAAAACAGTCAAGTACGGGCGGCATGTTGTAAAACGCCTCCTATTAAACCTGATATGACAATGATTTGTGACCACAACTTAAAGTTGTGGTCACAATTTTGCTCACAAAACATTTTTGGACTTAAAAATTGGTGATTGTTTTCATTAGATTACTGAATTTTTCAGAATCTCTTTTCCTTACAGATTGTGTTGTATGCAAATATATTTGTTTGGTGGTTTTGTCCTCTGAGTGACCTAATCTTTCCATAATACGTTCTAGACTAACGCCAGCCTCGGCCAATAAACTTAATGCGGTCTTCGCAGGGGTACTTGCAGGGACCATTGTCGCATCGGTCATGACCATTTTTGATCTGTCATTGCTGAACATTTTGAGTGGCCTGTGGGGACTCCTCTTGAACGTCAGCATCTGTGTCATCGGAAGCTTCATGATGGCCGTAAGCGAGACAGAAGAAACAGAATCACGAGAAGTTATTGGCATGTAGGTTTATCGGGGAACTTTCCCCGGTCGGGTTTACACCCGGAGAAGTAACCGAAATCTCATGAATTTTGTCGAACTTAAATAATCAATTGGAGCCACTGGCTTAAATACAACTGGTGGCCTTTTTTATTATCCCTTTAATTGAGAACTACACTTTTAAACAATGATAAAGCAATATACATTGCTTTGAAAGATTTGTGAGTGTCTTGCCGGAATATTATATTCTATAAATCAGTGTTTAATTATAAGAAAATTATTATGGAGGTGACTAACTTTGAGAAGGTTATTGTGAATATATATTTCAATAATTTTTTAAATTAATAAAAAAATTATTGACTAACAAATACATTTTATGTATATTTTAAACATCAACACAATTACATTGAAGGAAGTGGATTAACTTTTAAATATTTATTATGTAACCGATATCAAGACACTTGTTAGTTGAAACTCTTGGTTAAACATTCCACAGAATTTAATTTAAATTATTGATAGCGATTACATATTTGACCAGGTTAGTTAGAAGGATTATTAAGTGAAGGGGGTTAGAATCAAATCAATTGTTGATAGTTTAAAAGAAAGGAGTTAAAAGTATGAAGGTTAAAAAACTCTATATAAATAACTGTAAAAAAAGGAAAGAAGGCGTTGTTGGTGATTTATAGTTAATTTACTACTAATTTGTAATATTAAAACCTTTATCAAATTCTTGATATATCGGTGGTTATTTCTGAAATCTAATTTATGGAGGAGGATGAAGATGTTAGACGTAATGTTTGGGAAGAAGAGATTTGTAACAATAACCTTGTTGGCACTTTTACTACTCTTAGTAGCTTGCAGCAACCACACAAGTGGTACGGAATCTGAGGGCGAGGGGAATAATGATAGTGCAGAAGCAGAAAACGCGGAATCCGGCTATCCGAATAACGACATTAATGTTTTGATAGGATTTGATCCTGGTGGAGGAAGCGATCAATTAGCTCAGTTAACGCAACCTTATCTCCAAGAATATCTTGATGCTAATTTTGTTAATGAATATAATCCCGGAGCTTCAGGAGCAATAGCCTGGACTAGGCTAGCACAACAAGCGGAGAACGATGGATACACAATTAGTGTTACACCATCGCCTCAAGTTGTCTCAAATTATATTTTGAACCCCGAACTTGATTATAGGCTAGATGAATTAGAGCCAATCGCAAATGTTGTAACAGATCCAGGTGTAATTGTTGTGCCAAATGATAGTCAATTTGATACTTATGAGGACTTTGCTAATTATGTTGAAGAAAACCCTGGTGATCTAACCGTTTCACATTCAGGTGTTGGTGGGGATGACTTTTTCACTACACTCAGGTGGATGAATACAACTGGCTTAGAAGTTGAAATGGCTCCTTACGATGGGGATGGACCATCGTGGCAAGCAGCAGCTGGAGGAGATGTAGCGGCTAGCTTTAACAACCTTGGTGTAGTTTTTTCACAAGTTAACGAAGGAAACTTAAAAGCACTAGCTGTTATGAGTGAAGAAAGAATGGATTTATTACCGGATGTTCCTACTCTAAAGGAACTAGGTGTGGATTTGGTGACTGGTTCTTCTCGTGGCTATACTGCACCAAAAGGCATACCCGAAGATGCAAAGCAAGAATTGTATGAGGCCTTCGAACAGTTAAGTGAGGATGATGAGTTTAAAAAATCTCTAGAAGAAGTCTCGCTCCCAGTTGATATTAAAATTGGGGAAGAATATATTAATTATCTAAATGAACAAGAAGAAACAACTTCAGAGATTTGGGATGAAGTAAAGGATGAGTATGAGGGATAACTCGCTGGATTTATAGAAAAATATGGAGGAGGAAGGTCTCTTCTTCTTCCATCCCATAAGGGGGGTTAAAATGTCAATATTATTAAAATATACAATTGCAAGTGGATCGATTCTGGTTTTCGTATCTATTTTTTTCATAGAATCACTAAAATTGCCAGATACTGCTGCAAGGTTACCTCAAATTGTAATAGTTTTAATCGCTATTCTTGCTATAGCGATGTTTATTCAAGCTTTTATTGAGCATAAGAAAGCGACTAATACAAATGAGCAGGTTGAAAAAGAAAACATAAATGTTAAGCGAGTATTTCTTTTTGGGATTTCAATTGCATTATATATTTTTTTCTTAGATATTATTGGCTATTTTATCTTAACACCAATTTTTAGTTTCGGAGTATTTATGTATTTAAGAGCGACTAATGTTATATTAGCCTTTATTTTATCTATAGGGTTTACAGCTTTTGTTTACGCGGTATTTAATTTGTTTTTAAATATACCGATACCGATGGGGGTATTGTCCTAGGAAGGGGGGACTAAAATGAATGAAATTATGCTGGGCCTAGCAAATGTGTTATCAATTACAAGTATCTTAGCTATCATTGCTGGGATGAGTCTTGGTTTATTTGTAGGTTCAATGCCTGGTTTATCTGCAACAATGGCAATTGCAATACTTTTACCGCTTACATTTGGAATGGATCCTGCAACGGGAATTACTATGTTGACATCTTTATACATGGGTGCAATGTACGGTGGGTCTATATTAGCTATTTTAGTTAATACACCTGGAACGCCTGCTGCTGCGGCAACTGTATTAGATGGATATCAGATGACTGAAAGAGGGCAGGCTGGGAAGGCTATGGGCATTTCACTCACTTCTTCTCTTGTTGGTGGTATTATAAGTGGTATAGTTCTTTTGACTGTTGCTCCTCTTTTGGGACAGGTAGCTCTTGCAATTGGTGCCGTGGAGCTATTTGCGATTGCTGTCTTAGGCCTGACAATTATCGGTTCTCTTTCCACAGGCTCTGTTATAAAAGGTCTTTTATCAGGGGCAATAGGTGTATTAATTTCCTTAATAGGAATGGATCCCATTACAGGATCTACTCGATTTACTTTTGGTAGTGTATATTTGTTTGATGGAATATCTTTTGTCGTTGCTCTGATTGGTCTTTTTTCAATTCCGCAGGCTTTTAAATTAGTAGAAAAAGATAGTGAGAAAGTAAAAGCAAGTAAAATCAAGGGAAAAATGTTGCCCACATGGAAGGAAATAAAATCTTTTAAAATGACCTTGGCGCGTTCGGGTGTGATTGGTGTATTTACAGGGCTTATCCCTGGCACTGGAGGAGATACAGCGAGTTGGTTTAGTTATAACGAAGCTAAAAGATTTTCGAAAGAAAAGAACAAATTCGGTACCGGTCACCCTGAGGGGTTAGCGGCACCAGAGGCGGCAAATAATGCAGTAGTTGGCGGTGCTCTTATACCTACCATTACCTTAGGAGTACCTGGAAGTTCAACCACAGCTGTATTACTTGGAGCTCTAATGATACATGGGATTATGCCGGGTCCAACATTAATGTCTGAGTATGCAGATGTAACATATACGTTACTTTGGGCGGTGTTGATTAGTACCCTGTTCTTGTTTGGCTTAGGTCTTCTGTACACTAGATTAGCTGTGGGAGTTACTAAAATACCTAGCAAGATATTAGCACCTATAATTGTGTTAATGGCTGTAATAGGGACTTTTGCTGTGAATAATAGTATGGCTGATGTCATGATTATGTTTACATTTGGAATTGTTGGTTATTTCATGGACAAGTTGAATATATCAGTAGCACCACTGGTTATAGGGATGATACTTGGAGCAATGCTGGATACCAGTTTACATCAATCATTAATTATAGGAGATGGAGATTGGTTAGTATTTCTTAGAAACCCTACTTCAGCAATACTTTTATTTATTGCACTAGTGTCGATTATTCAATCTACTCCATTATTGAAGAAATCTATTAATCTGTTCAAAAAGGAAGGTTAATCGAAATAGTGTAAAAAATTTTGGATATATAGTCGGCTTTAGCCCATTTCTACTAGTTTTGTGCTCACACTGAACAATCAGATTAGGGGGGGTTAATTAATTGAGTGATTGACATATAATACATATGATGTATTATATAAAAATCATTACAATTTGGAGGAATTCCAATGTCAAAAATTCAATATCGGCAACTCCTAGATGAAATGACAAAAAAGATCGAAAGTCAGGAATGGGAGGTTGAATCTAGGCTGCCAACAATAATTGAACTAGCTTCTCAGTATAATGTAGGGATTTCTACAATCCGTGAAGTTTTTCGAACTCTTGAATCCAAAGGATATGTAAACATCCAACAAGGAAGAGGGACATTTGTAAGCTATGATCCTTCAATGCAATTCACAAATGTAAGTCGTAAAACTTTCATGAAGTTGTTAAAGTTGATGGAATTTCGACTTATGACAGAACCTTTGTTTGCAAATGTCGCAGCAAAACGAGCCTCTAATCATGAAATCGAAATGATTACGGAGTCTTCGGAAATAATGAGTGAATTGGCTCAAACTTTTAAGTCAACAGACGAAGAAGACAATAGATTTCATAGGCTTATTGTTGAATCAACTCATAATGAGTATGCCATAAAAGCTTACTTAGATTTACAGGAAGAGTTGAAACAATTGCGCACCTACACAAAAAGTCCAGGAATGATTGAAAAAGCAGTGCATTATCACCAAGAGATTGCTAAATCAATTGCTAAAAGAGATTCAGATAGTGCAAGAATGTATATGGAGTCCCATATGGATGCAACCAATAGTGAATTGGCAATGTTTGTATTATCTGAAGTTAACATCGATGATGATGTTTGATTTTCGGACTAAATGATATTAGATATTAACAATGTCCATTTATCTACACTTAGGAAGAGGAGAGGTTGATATGAAAATTGGTGTGATTCATGCAACATGTAATGCTGTGCCACCGTTAAATGAAGCTTTTAAACAAACGTTACCGGATGTTACCTTATTGAATTTTGTTAATGAGAATATCCAGTACTACGCAAATCAAAATGATGGTATTGATGACCGATTATATCGAGATTTTGCCAGAATCACCTTTGCTGCACAGGACGCTGGGGTGGATGCAATCATCGTAGCATGTACAGTTCTGACACCTTATGTCAATGTTATGAAACCTTTTATATCAGTTCCAATATTGGCAGTCGATCAACCGATGTTGGAAAATGCCGCTAAAAACTTTAGAAAGGTGGGTGTGGTCGCAACCAACGCGCCATCTATACCAGCGACAAAAGCTCAAATTGAAAAGCTCGCAAAAGATTTTGCTAATGAAATAGAGGTGGATACTGAAGTCAGCACACAGGCGTTCACGGAACTAAAAGGGGGAAATGAAACAGAGCATAATCGTCTTAACTGTGAAGCGGCAGCTAAATTGAAAGAAAGAGGTTGCGAAGCGATTGTTCTTGCGCAGATTACCCAGGCATCCGCGAAAAGTGAAACAGAAACACTTGGACTACCAGTATTGACAAGCCCAGGAGAAGCAGTAAAAGCAGTCTCTCAAACAATTGAAGGTAATCAGCCCATTGATAATTGAATAATGCAGGGGATGATCCGACTATTAAAAGCAACTAAACGCATAATTTTAATAAGTGTTTATTTGAAGTTATAAAGCGAAAAATAGTTTAGAACTTATACAAACAAAATATAATTTAAAAGGAGAGTATAATCGTGAAAGTAAGTTTTATTGGTTTAGGTGTAATGGGGATGGGTATGGCTTTAAACTTAGCAAAGGGTGAACAGAAAAATGAGTTTGAGTTTCTTGCATGTGATGCAAATCTAGAAGCATTAGAGCAATTCAAGGAAAAAGGAATTAACACAACAACTGACATCACGGATACAGTAGATAGTGATTATATATATCTTTGTTTACCTAACTTAGACATTGTAAAAGAAGTAGTGTTAGGCAAAAGTGGTCTTTTAACTCATTTAAATCCAGGTCAAACTATCATTGACTTTAGTACAATAAGCTATCTAGGTGCAACGGAAATTGCTGAAACCTGCAAAGCAAATGGTGTTGAATTTTTGGATTGCCCTATCTCTGGACAACAGGCAAAAAGTATGGAAGGAACACTTAGTATCATGTGTGGCGGTAATGAAGAAGTATTTAATAAAATTAAACCTATGCTGGACAAGATGGGGACACAGGTGCTTTACATGGGTGAGAACGGATGTGGTCAGCTCACAAAAGTAATTAATAATTGTGCATTAAATATTTGTGTGGCAAGTTTTAGTGAATTAATGCCAGTTGGTGTCAAACTTGGTCTAGATCCCGAAAAACTCGGTGATGTGTTAATTACAGCTACAGGGTCAAGCTTTGCTTCAAAAACATTGGTTCCGAAGGTTTTAGAAGGGGATTTTGAACATGGGTTCTCACTTGATAAAGCTTATAAAGATATGGAAAGCATCAATGAAGTTTTAGTGAAACATGAGATTCCACTACCAACATTAAGTGGCACAATGCAATCTTACCAATTGGCTTTACAGGGAGGGCAACGTGATTATTACAAACACGCAATGATTCGCTTTTATGAAGATTTACTAGGTGTACAGGTTCGTAAGGAAGGCTTTGAATAAAGAAAAAATCCAAAAAATTTAAATGTACAAGCATTACTTTCTATAAAGCATACAAATTTACAAGCTGCCAAAAGTTGCTAAATAAATGAAGCTAATTTACATAGGAGGTGCTTATGACTTCTATTGAAAAAGAACTAATAGATACGGGTAAAAGTTTGGTGGATAATCAGCTGGCATGGGGCACTTCAGGTAACATAAGTTTGAGAATGAATGACGAATCAATGCTTATTAGCGGTTCTGGAACTAAGTTGGGTGAACTTAAGAAAGATGACTTTGTGGTTTTTGACATCTATACAGATAAAAAAGGCGGCGAAAGAAAAGCATCTAAAGAAACGCCGATGCATTCAGGTATTTATAAAAAACGTAAGGATGCAAAAGCAATTTTACACTCTAGTCCATTTTATACGACATTAGTTGCCTGCAGTAACGAATTAAGCATCATATCTGAGTTATTTATTGAAACCATGTATTACCTAGAAAATGTTTCTTATATTGACTATTACCATCCTGGCTCACAAGAACTAGGGGATGCGGTAGCTGAGCAATCATTGAACGCTAACATAATTATAATGAAAAACCATGGCGTCATTGTATTTGATGATTCAATGCCGCAAGCATTGATGAGGTTAGAAACTTTGGAAATGGCTTGTCGCATGGTTCTTGAAGCTAAGAAAGCAGGTATTCGATTAACTAGAATACCAGATAAAGTTGTGGAGGACTTCTTGGAAAATTCATTATACAAGCCAAGAAAGATTCATAAAAATAAATGAAATAGACACAACAGGTATGTTTTCATATTGTAAAGTAATTATGATTGTTGTGAATAACACACACATGCTTAAACAATGAAGGAAAATACTTAACTAGGAAATTTGATGGGAGGGGTATGAGCGTGATAGGAGTAGTGGCAGATGATACAACTGGGGCAAATGATATCGGAGTGATGTTCGGTAATAATCAATATTCTGTTAAGGTCCTTCCTTATAAAGAAAACGCTGATTATGAGGTTGACTCAGATGTATTGATTGTTGACACTGATAGTAGACTAGATCGCCAGGAAATCAGTTATGAAAAAGCATATAATGCTACAAAAAGCCTTAAGGAGTTAGGTTGTTCGTTATATTTTAACAAAACCTGTTCTGTTTTTCGTGGTAATATTGGTCAGGAATTTGATGGGATGTTAGATGCTTTGGATGAGGAATTTGCAGTAATTAGTCTTGCTTTTCCCAAAAATGGAAGACAAACGATAAATGGAAATCATAGCGTTCACGGTGTGATGCTAGAAAACTCAAACTTTGCTAATGATCCTGTGCATCCAATGGTAAAATCCAACCTTGTCGATATTTTGCAGGAGCAAACTAGCCGAAAAGTTACATTAATAAATATTGACACTGTTAGGAAAGGAGCTAGTTTCTTAAAGGAATCCATAAACAAAGCTAAAGAGAATGCTAATTATTGTATCATTGACTCTGTAAACCAAGAAGATCTAGCAATTGTAGCAGAAGCTATTCATGACTTAACAGTAATTTGTGGCAGTTCGGCAATTGCTGAGGAGTTGCCTAAATATTGGCCAGAAAAAAACGGTAATAAAATTTTGGATAATTTAGATATTGAAGATGACAATGGAGTTTTAGTTGTTTCCGGGAGTTTAACCCTGGAGACAAAGGGGCAGACAAATTACTTAACAACTAATAGGGTTAAGACTTTAGTTTTTGATTCTCGTAGAGCATTTAACGAGGATGAAGCTAAAAAAGAAGTCACTAGAATAGTTGAACAAGCCAAAGATACAATTAGTAGTGGAAAAGACGTGCTTGTTATGGCGGATAACGCTGAAAATGTAGTGGCCAAAACTAAAGAAATAGGGTCCCAAAACTACAATGTTGATTCTTTTACAATTAGTAAGTTAGTTTCATCTAAGTTAGCAGAAGTCTCTTATAAACTAGTAAAGGAAACAGGGCTAAAAAGACTGATTATCGCTGGCGGCGACACGTCTGGAACGATTTTAAGGAAACTTGGAATAGAAGGTAACTTCGTTTTAAAGGAGATTGAACCTGGACTGCCTTCCAGTTTATCAATAGGTAAAGAGATGCTCATTGTATTAAAATCAGGCAGCTTTGGTAAAGTAGATTTTTTGGCTAAAGCAATCAATCATTTAAAAGACCTTTCTAAAGGCTAATCAATTATAATTCAAATATATAAGTTAGAAGGATTGTCTTGTTTCTAAGATATAGCTGAAAGTGAGGAGAATTTAGTGGAAGACCAATTGTATCGACCGTTTATAAATAAGTATAACGAGGTCGAACCATTTGAAATAGATAGCGGAGTTTATTTTCATAACATGGTAACAAAAGAAATGGGAGCAAGATCTATTCTTACAGGTTTGGCCACTTTTGACCCGGGGGCAGGTCTCCCATGCCATGTACACAACGTAGAGGAATCTGTAACTATTTTAGAAGGTGAATCATTTTGTGATGTTGCGGGTGATCGCTCATTTGTAAGAAAATTTGATACATCTTTTATCCCGCCTGATATCCCACATAGATTTGTAAATGCAAGCAAAACTGAAAAACTAGTAATCTTATGGGTATATTCACAAGTAAACAATTCACTTGAATTTGTTGATGTCAAGAGGATTATAGTAGAATCTGATCGTTGTATGTTATCTAAACATGAGAAAAAATCATACATTACTTAATGATGATTCACTTCTAAACAAGAGAAGCTAACATGACATGTCACTTGCATATACGAATGAATTTCCGGAGGTCATTAACTTAGTTTCCAGGGGTTGATTGATATTAAGGAAGGTTTTCACGAATCGTACCGGATTAGGTGATGTAGTTGAACGAGTCATGCAAGTATTAACAAATGATAAAAGCCAAGCCATAACCCCACATGAGTGGTAGATGATGCCTGTTTCGGTACCACCTCTCGAATTTTGTCATTTTATGTAAAATAAAATTAAACTGTACGAACCACTAGTTTGAATAAGACTGGTGGCTTTTTTGTTGTTTAGGAATTATAAAATTTGATATCTGTGGATAACTTTTATGGTAAAATGCAAGGAACAAATAGAGTAGAAGAAACAGATGAGAAAAGGCACTGGTGTTATTAAACAATTTTAAAAGAACATTTCGCATTTCGCCGGGTTTTGGGAGCTACATTCTGATCATTTCCCTAAGTCCTATCGTAGTCATATTAAAGAAACGGTTGAGAAGACGATTCGTTGTGGCACAAGTGATTTAGGATTTGCGATATGAATGTTTAGGATGTGAAGGAAGTCCGTCCCCCGAAATTTGTTTATTTCACCTATTGAAGAAATTGATTCCCACATCTAATGCTTCGTAAATTACTTTTATTCCTTCACTTTTTTTAGTGAGGCGCATACATCCCATTCCAACCTGTGACAGTGACAAACCGTTTCTCTGATCTTTTTGATATTTCATAAAAAATTCCTCCTATAAATGTAAAATAAAGATTTAAAATTTTAGTTTAATAAAAAGAATGCCTGCTTTGGGTTAAACACTTTCTTATTAGGGTTACTTTGTTTTATCAATCATTTACAAAAGACACATTAGATCCTTAGCGAAAAGTCAACAATTGAAAAGCATTTTCATGTAAACTTCTATAACCATTTTGTTTAAGGCTGGAACATAACTAGCCAAAAATGACTTAAAAAAGGTTCCAATCATCAGTTTTTGATGGTTGGAACCTTTTTGATTTAATGGTTGTTATCATCTAAGGTAGGATTAGACTTTTTGGCGGTGTACTTTCTCATGCTCACCGCCATGAATGCAAATCCCAGCTCATTTTTCACTTTCTTCTGGCCCCTGACTGAGAAACGCGAGAAACGCAAATTAGCCTTCAGAAATCCGAGGACTGGCTCCACATCAATTTTACGTTTGCCGTAAATTTCACCAGTTTCTTCCTCCGAAAGCTGTTGTCTTGTGTATGCTTTTTGGCTTTCCCACTTGGCGTTCCTTCGCTTTGGTGCATTGGGAACGCGCGGTGGGCACCCTGTACAGTCCTCGCATTCGTAAACTTTGAAGGTTCGTGTATAACCGTACCGGTCTGTTTGCAACTAAACTTACCTAATAGTAAAAAATTAAATTATGATAATAGCTCGTGATGCGAGAGTGTAAAATTTTTTGTGTAAATAGAATTTGAGTATTTCATGTCATAGAAAAAGGAAGACCCTTTCTGTAGAATAAAGTTAGCCGACTAATTCACAGAAAAGAGGTCTTCCCTATGAATCATCCTACTACAGATTTACTTGAAGCACTAGCCCAAAAACTAGATATTAAAGAAGTTTTTCGGCGGCATTTGGAAACAGCTGTCAATCAGCTTTTGAAACATGAACTAACTGTTTTTCTGGACTATGAGCCTTATGATCGGGATGGTGTTAATTCCGGTAATTCACGTAATGGGTTTTACGGGCGTATATTCAAAACGGAGTACGGGAATCTGGAGCTTCATATTCCCAGGGATATCTGCCATCTTATCTACCTCCTTGAAGAACTTGAAGGTAAATATCTTGATCACGTTCAGGTGCAGTCGTGGCTTTATACTTCTCATTAATCACTTCTTTTTTGGAAGATTGTTTGCTGCTTTGTATCTCCAATGCAATGGCGATATCTCTTAAATAATTTGCGCTGGTTAATACAAGCCGTTTCATTTCTTTTACGGGATCGTTGATATAAAGTGGATATATTTCTATAACCTTAAGTACCACTTTGAATTGATCAATGGTATGCCTTGGATAATGCTCTTGTAAAGTCATGATAAGCCAGATTGAGTCTTCTGTTTCAGCCAATTGTTCCGTAACCTGTTTCACCAGTTTATCTCTTTTTGTTTGAGATCGTCTTCGATGAGTGGGATCTGTTATGATTCTCCCTTTCTCGTTTGATAATTTATGCACAGCTATTGGACTGCCATCTGGGTGAAGAGAGATGCTTAACTCCTCTCCAGCCACGGATACATAAGCAACATTTTCCCGCACCATTTTGAAATGTTCCAAGTGGAATACTATATCGATTCCCTTCAAAACGAATAACGTTGTCTTTATGAATTTTTCTTGTTATATTTATAGATGAGATATTTTCAAAAATGTAATTTTCATTGACCTTTTGAAGGTGCTGCTTTTCGAGGGCGTGCACTTCGAAAGGTCTTTTCTTTGTATTATGCTGAATCTTATAATTCCCCGTTCTTTTAAGCCACTTCAAACATGACTGTTGCCATGAATCCAAGTCCTTGAAGATGCTATGCTTTGCCTTCTTCACATACTTTATTACTTGTTCAACTTTCCCTTTTGACTCTGGATCACTTTTTTTACAGAGATATATCTTAAACCTTCTGGTTTTTTGATATTTAGTAAAAGATTCCGTAAGGATTAAATCTCCGGTATTCTCGCTAATCGCCAATTAACGATCTTGATCATACACAATTTCTTTCGTCATCCCTCCAAAATACTGAAATGTATTTTCCTGCATTCTGATTTAGTCAGATGTACGAAGAGGGCGATCTAACCACTCTGCATATTTGTATCTTGAATGGGCTAAGATAAACCCAGCTACATAAAGCTTCTTTCTTTGCCCTGACACCGTATATACAAAGGTTTCTCCAAAATCGACTTGCATCTGTTTTCTCATCGGTAATTCCTTCTACTGAGCCATAAACCCGTCCCGCCGTTTCTTTAGGTATATGATACTTGTCTCTTAATTCTTTCACATAGTTTCTTACAGTGTTCTCAGCTACTGCTGTTACATCTAACCTTTCCTGCAGCCAATCATGTACCTGGGCACTCGTCATATCTGGATATTCTTTTAAGATGGAACCCAAAGCACAATTCTGGTCACTACGTTCGTTTATTTATTTAGTTTTAGGTTTTTTGATTTTTGATAATACAGTGATTGCAGTTAGCAGGTTTGTAGGAGAAGGGGATTTATTGGAAACGCTTAATCTGCTGCGTTACTGGGATTTTTATTAGCCATATTATTAGTCGTAACTAAGATGCATCAAGAGCGCTTTGTTAGAAACCAGTTATAAGCTTGTACCATCATCTGTAATCCGGTCTTCCTAACCTTGTATAATTACCGAGTGGTTTTGGCCCAGGATTATTAAAATATCAGGTGTAAAACAACATATAACAATGGGATCGTGAGGATACCTGACAAACTGGAAATCATTACACCTAAAGAGGCAAAATGTGTGTCAGCTCCAAATTTTTGCGCGTAAAGTGACATCGTTGGGGCGGAAGGCATTCCTGCTGTTAGAACGGCTATCATGAGCAAAGATGATGGGATGGAAAAAGCTGCAAAAGGAATTAACAGCAGCGGAATGATGAGAAGCTTGAACATTACTGCCTTCCATATATAAATGTTTTTCATCAGAAAGGCAAAGTCTTTGCAGGTTATATTTGCGATTAAACTGCCGATTAAGATCATCGAAAGCGGAACAGTCATTTTTCCGACATTTTCAAATGTGCTTACCAATAAACCTGGCCAGCTGATTGGAAGAAACAACACGAGCATTCCAGTCAATGTGGAGAGCACGCCAGGGTTTAAAAATATTTTCCTCCATTCTATCTGAGATTTATCGTTTGTGAATAAGTAAATGCCATACGTCCAAATGAGAATGAAATAAATCAAGTTAAACATGGTTAAATAAACAATACCCTGCTCTCCAAAAACAGCAAAGATGACCGCAAAACCAATATACCCCTGATTGCCAAAGATAATAAGTCCTTCATAAACACTTTTTTGCCTATCCGGAAGATTTGAGCGCCTCCGCATCCATCCAGCAAGGAAAATGGACAGCAGCAGAATGTAAGCAGACATGCCCAAGAGCAAAAGGAATTCTTTAATTAAGAAAAAAGAAAAGGGAATATCCAATGAGAATAAAATCAGGGCAGGAAGTGTGACATATAAAATGAGCTGTGTCAGTTCATGATCAGTGCTTTGATTTAAAATTCCTTTTTTCCGTAGCATAAACCCGATCAGTGCAGTAATATAAAGATGAACCATTTCCTGCAGAAACGCCGATGCTGAATCCATAATAATCACTCCTGCTGTACCAGATAAGCATATACCTAAATTAGTTTATGCTAAGGATACTTCTTGTGGTACAACGAGGACCAACTTATTTGTTATTAACTTTGCCAGCTATACCTATCATTTTCATTATAATTTCAGGAATGTCTTCAGTCCCGAAAATTTCTCTGTATACACAAAAAACATGGAGCAGACACAACCTTTACAACTTCAGGTGTTCGTCTGACTACATTGTTAGGGAATAGTTCCAAACCCTAATTTTAAGCTTAATCCTCCATCACTGCTGCAAGTAGCCGGAAGATGATGTATAACCCTAAATAGGAGCCCGTAATTAAAAACAAAGGATTTAAAAATATCGCATGAATGTTTATCATCATAACTGTTTCATTTTTAATTATCTGATAAACCGACAATGAGGCGATATTACCAAATATCAGGGCGGATATGACCGCTGCCAAATTAAACATAAATCGGAGTCTATTCCAGTTGTTTTGGGTTAAATACATTATTACAGGCAATACAATACTTCCTGCGACCAGGAATATTTTCATACCATCATCCTTTTTAAGTAATAAATTCAAAGTCATAATCCTTTTGGTATTATTTCCTTTCACTTGTTAAAAATACGGATAAATACTTTTTTTAAAAAGGAGAACATATGAATGACTAAACTGCAGAAAGCACTTGAAGGCTTAAGGACTAATTGTCGAAATATCCTAAAAAATCTTGACTTGGTTATAGTCATGGTGAACAAGCAGTATATACAATAATGGAACATGTTAAATTCGCTAATATCTGGAAATAATTGATTATTGGATGGAAGGAGTGCATCAATTGAGCCAGCAGGAAATGAAATCAACTGTTGAAAAAATTATAGATGACAACGCTGTTGGTACGATGGCGACTGTTAAACAAGATAAACCACATTCAAGATATATGACCTTTATCCGAAAAGGTTTAAAGCTTTATACAGCAACAAGCATAGAAACACATAAATCAGAGGAAATAGAAGCAAACCCATACACTCATATCTTATTAGGCTATGAAGGGAAAGGGTTTGGTGATGAATGAATATGTGGAGTATGAAGGAAGAGCCGCTATAAACAGTAGCGTTGAACTGAAGACATGAATTGTGGAACTCATACATGGAGTACTGGTTTAATGGACCGGATGATTCAAACTATATTGTGTTGGAGATTACACCAGTGACAATAAGAATTATGAACAAAAAGGGTGCTGAGCCAAAAACGGTAGAGCTTTAGCAAGTAGTGGGCAAGTATATTCCACATGTTCCTGTCCATTTCAGAACGGTCAAACGACAAGGGGTTTTTACGTCATTCCACAGGTGTAGAAAAGATGTTTTAAGTGTATGTTTAGTATAGATTTAGTGGTGTTTTACGCCACCATTTAGTTAAAACCTAATATGATAATCTTAATCGAGGAGTGAAGGTGTATGTTAAAACTAGAAACGGAAATTGAGGGAAAGAAAGCCTATTTCGGTGATGTGTACAGAATGTTTCGGACTAATGGATACACCCTTTGCGGGAACTGGGAATATGACCGTGGGAAATTCGATATGGTTCTGTGCCGGGAAGGCGGCGAGACGATCTATATCAGAATTCCGTTTGACGTCATTGAAGGGGAACTTGACAGTGCTAATGCCTATTTAGAATTCCGGACGCCATATGTAATCAAGCATGTCGTAAACACGGGACTGGACTGGGACGGAAATTCATTGCTGACAACAACAGGCTTCAATCAGTTCCAAACGCCTGTTGACAAGGACGGAAACATAACTGATAAAAGCCGTTGGGAAGCGGCTGGTGAGCAGGAAATAGAAAGAGTTATCAATTCGTTTGACGATTTGAAAATATCGTGATCGCACTGTCCGTTAGGAAGGACTGACTGAGGAAGACGGATCTATAAGCTTTGTCTTCCTCAATATTTATAGATATCCATTCTTGTAATTATCTTACAAATCATTTCATAGAATTCTTACTCTCAAAAAAGTTCTCCATATCTATCTACAAAAAAGGATTTTCAACATTTCAATCGAAGTGTTAATATGATGGATTGATTATGTCAATATTGATATTTTTGTTCATTTCGATTGTAAAGAGTGTCCTGTTTAAACAGGTAGTACTAGCGGAGATAATACAGGCTTCTAAATGCCGAATAGCTCAATGTTAAGTAGAAGGAGCGAAAAACCGAAACGCTGTCTGGGGAAGCAGGCGTAAGGAATGCAATCAACTATATCGTCTCTGTAAGCGTCCTATGCTGCGAAAAAATATAGGCAGGGGAAAAAATAAACCATTGGTAATTGGCTTGATCAATGGCTTCTAGGAAATTCTCGTGAAAGCTTAAAATGATGATCTCATTAAAGTGGGCTTGAATGTTTACGAGAAATTCTGACGCAATTAACAAAAACTCTTCTAGGTAACTTGCCGGTTAGAAGTTGACCAAAGCCAGGAAGGGTAATACTCCAAAGTAACTTTTCCATTCATAGTCTAATCCTTTTCTTTAGCAAGCTGGTTTCGGTTTGGTGCTTCTGGTGGCTGTTCCATCCAATTATGATCAATTATAAGGTTAGCACCATCTTCTACATATAGTGAAACATCTAATAAACAACGGGCATATAAAGCCCCAATATCTTTTCTTCCATTAAATGACGCTCCATTGGCATATTCTCGTACCTTCATTGAGAACATGTCGATTTTATGAGAAACCATAAGTTTATCTGAAAATGGTGGCGTGGTTGATGTTGTAACCAAATGATCTAAAAGTGATGGTGAAGGCAAGCTATTTTCAGACAACTTTTTTGAAAGTGCTTCTATGTGCTTATGATTAATACCTTTGCCACGCTCTAAAAATTTTCTAACTTTTTCATGTCGTGCCCCTTGCGCAAAACCGATAATGAGTGCCTTGCTTGTGATATCATTGTTGATGTTTCCATAAAGATGAGCAATTTCTAACCCATGAAGGGTTCTCTTATCTCCAAAAAAACCTTTCAAATAACTTTGATTATCAACAAAATCAATTCCTTCAGGGTTCGGTATAAGGGGTGAATTCTGTAAATAACCTTTTGAATTTAAGACCTGATTTACTTCAGCCAACAATTTAGCAGTGTCGTTCATGGCATTTATGAAAAAGTCTCTTATAGGTTTTTTGGTCACCAAAGGAATGGCGGCGGAGTAAATACTTAACCCTGCTTTTCCTAAATATTGCAGGTAATAAAGGTAAAACTCATCGTGAAATAGTCTCGGTGCATCTGAATTTACATCGTCATCAGTAAATCCAATGGGTAATGGAAAATCTCCTTTCTTAAAAAAAGTTTTTATCTCCTGTATCAATGACTCATCTAGTTTCAAAGCAGTTTCCAAAACTTTTTTAATATCAGTGTCATCTACATTTTTAAGATAGTAAGTCAGTACACATTTCCCCATGGTATTTCCTACATAAGTTATCCAAAGTTTGCCCATTTCCGCTGATGTTAATTTGACATTCTTTTCGGATTCCACTTTATATCCCTCCAGTAATTTCACAGGTTACTTTAGGCATCTCCAACAATTACCTTTAGTATGTATAGCTTATGCACTGTTACTTTTTTCAAATTATTGGTCTTTTTTATAATTACCAAACACACGTGTCACTAGGTATAGAGGTGTACGTGAAGAGCAGTAATCGATCGGCATGTGCTATATCTTGATGCTTAATGATCTGTTATGGTTGAAAGGTATTACTCATTAAATTTGTTAAAAAAAGTGAAGGATACGGGAAGAGTTATGACTAAACTTCCGAACAGTTAGGGCTGAAAAATAAAACCTCTACCGATGGTTAGAGGTTTTATTTTTTGTCCACCATTTGTCAACATTGTCCACTAAAATTCAACGGGTTATACATTTTTGTATAAGGTTTTTTATGTTTTTATTTTAAAACAACGCATGTTTTCAGCGTTTTTAAATTATACAGATGCTTCGATATAGCCCATTTATGGTGTGATTAATACTGTTATGAATGGGGGGGTATTTTCTCATATGATGTTGAATCTGGGAAAACAGATGCATTGTTAGTTTCAGACAATGTGATGCCACAAGACAAATATACAACGATGTTAACCTCTGACGAAAAATACATTATATATGGCGTTAACAATTCTGATGAAACTGTAACGATTACATACCATGCCCTTAACTTAGAAACTAAAGAATCTCTGGAACTTGGTGAGGATTCTCAACTATTTACATTAACAAATGGCAATGTAGTTATCGTTGATGATAACGAAGTGAAACTTTTCGATTTTGAAACAGAAAAACTGGAAACTATCCATGAAATAGAATTAAAGGGAAACCAAAGCATTGATAATGTAACTGTAAGTTTAGACGGGAGTACTATAGCCTATGGTTACTCAACAGAAGGTGAAGAGGATGAAGAAGATACCTTTAATACAAGAATTTTAGTGGTGTTGTAGTTAGGAAGGATGCCTTTTGAATTCTGGTTAAATTTAAAGGTAAGTTAAGGCTGCCATCAAGGATTTCAAACTTTGGGTGACGGTCTTTTTATAATCGAGTATTGGCAAAGTAAAGGGGCTGACCCAAAAAGTCAACTATTGGTGACCTTTTTGGCGTCAGCCCTCGTTTTAACCTTTATTGAAATGATTTAACACCTAAATAATGATCTTGCCAATAGTCTATGCTAAGATCAGCAACGGCAACACCTTCGCTACCTGCATGAATCATTTTGTTGTCCCCTATATAAATGCCGCTGTGTGAGGCTCCTTCAGTATCATATGTTCCTTCAAAGAATATGACGTCACCAATACGAGGTGAATCTACCCTCACACCATCTGATGTCCACATATCATGTTCTGTTCTGTGAAGATTGATACCAACCTGGTCAAATACATAGGAAACGAAACCGCTGCTGTCAAATCCATCTGGGGTTGTGCCTCCCCATACATAGGGTGTTCCTATTAAGTTTTCTGCAATAGACACGACTTCGGATTCTGAAGCAGCATCAGTCGAATTTGAATCTAATTTCATGCTTTCGACTGAAGATGAGGATAGGGCTTCTTTTGTTTCAGGACCTACTATTCCATCAATCGTTATTCCATGGTCGGATTGAAACGATTCTACAGCTTCTTTCGTGATGGGGCCGAAAATTCCATCAAGATTATATGTATAATAACCTTGGGAAGCAAGTTCGGATTGTACCGACTTAACTGCTTCACCACGATCCCCTTTACTCAAGAGTGTGCTTTCTGATACATCAATAGAAGAATGAGTATCTGAAGAATTTACGTTTGCCTTGGCAAGGACCTTCTCACTTAATGCAGGTGTAAATGCCAAAGATGTGACGAGTGCGGTGGAAACGACATACATCTTGATGGGGTGTTTTGGTTTAGTCATTTCGAATTCCTCCAACTTAAAAATTAGTTAGAAGCAATGTGTCCTTTGCTTTTGTCTCTAGATGACCAACACATCTTCAAACTAACCCCATTGTATCAATTCATTGATACAATGAGATTTCACCCATTTTAAGTTCTCGTTTTATTTTTTTACATGTAAGTCTGTCCTTTGTAAACAAAGAAGGACTAATTTAATATTCTTATATAAAGGTCATTGTGGGACATAGACTTCTAAGTTATCAGGGCTATTAGATGATTCCTAAAAAATTGAATTTTGGTATAATGCAGGTGGTTTGACATTTCATTCCAATAATCCTGAGGAGGGAGCACGTGACACAGAAGATAGGTATTGTTTTACTTCACGGTGCTGGAACACCAAATAAAGATTTTGCGAAGGAAATGATTAAGGAAATTACCAAAGGTTTTAGCAGTAAACTTAAAGTAGAAGATCCAGAAAATAACCTCGTGTTCCAATCTGTATTTTGGTCTTCGATATTTGAAAACGAGGAGAATACATTATGGGAAAGGGTGCAACAAGGAACGGAGCTGGACTATCGTTTTTTACGCAGCTTTGTCGTTGAGTTTCTTGCCGATGCTGTAGCGTATCAGCCCTCATCGGTATCCGACCAAAATTATGATAAAGTACACGCCCTTATAGCTCAGTGTTTGCACAGTCTCCAAGCAAAAGCTGGGTCATGTGCTCCCTTATGTGTCATTAGCCATAGCCTTGGTTCCGTCGTTGCCAGTAATTATTTTTATGATTTACAGGCAAGACAAGAGAATATTGGGAAAATCACAAAGCAATGTTCCGGCAATACACCTTTAGAAAAAGGGGAAACCCTTTCCTTATTTTACAGTATGGGAAGCCCAATTGCTTTATGGTCGCTCCGTTTTAACGACTTTGGCATGCCGATCCGTGTTCCGCCTCCCGAAATTCAAAAATATTACCCAAACATCAATGGTGAGTGGCTAAACTTTTATGACAAAGATGATATTCTCGCTTATCCCTTAAAAGGTTTAAATCAACATTATCAACATGCCGTAACGAAAGATGTAGAAGTAAACGTTGGGGGATTGCTGACAAACTGGAATCTCTTTTCCCATATCAAATACGATATCGATCATTCTGTGATTGATCCCATTGTTGACGGGCTGGTTAGAACGTGGCTCAAAGTCAATCAATAAGATAAGCAGGAGATGATTAAGCATTCAATAAAATTAATCGATTTTTTACGCTGGTTTATCGAGAAGGGGGCAGAGAATTATCCATGAAGGAAATTGTTCCCCCTATAAATAAGTTGGACTGAAGATCTTGACATAACCTGAATCTGAGGAGCCTCTTATAAATACTTTGAACATTAGGGGGTTCCTTCCATTTAGAAACTGGACATGACAGGAGTCGTCGTGGGTTCAAGAACCGTTAAAGTATTATTGAATGTATTCAAATTGACCGTTGCCCCAATAGGAATTGCAGCCTTATAAGTACCGTGTGCTGTGGCTAGATTCGTCATAAGCGGCTTACCAAATGGTGCGATAAATTCATTGATCAGGTCTTCATATGTTCTACCGTAAGATTCTGGACATTCTGTACATTCTCCCATCACAATCCCGATACAGTCCTGGAATTTACCGGCTAATCTTAATTGCTCAATATACCGGAAGATCGTATTAACGGGTTCATGTGTATCTTCGAGCAGCAAAATCTTTCCGCGGGTATCGATTTCAAAAGGAGTCCCGATTGTGCCAATTAGTGAAGTAAGATTGCCTCCAACAATTGGCCCGGTAACATTTCCCGGTATTTTACTTTGCAGCGGGATTTCTGGTGGATTATTGATTTGTCGAGTTGGTGCAGGGGTGGAAATCCCTGAAAAAAAATGATTAAAATTATATTCGGGGGTACTAGGGTTAAAATCAACAAGCATAAGACTTTGAAAAGCAATAATGCGGGCAAATTGATACAGTGCATTCAACAACACCGTAATATCGCTGTAACCACTGATAAGTTTTGCGTTTCCCATGATAAATGTGTAATCAAGATAGGGGAGAATGCCGGATACGCCTACCCCTCCCCGTGAAGGCAGGATCATTTTTACCTGAGGATTGGCAAACATACGCATTAGATCGTCCGCACGTTCTTGCTCTGTTCCCGCTAAGAAACCATCTCGCGCGAACACGTTACGACCAAGAAGTGTGTTAAATCCCATGTCTTCCAGCATTTCCACACCTGTCTCGACTTCATTTCTTTCCGGCGGGCTTCCTAATGTGACTATACCAATCGTATCTCCGCGCTGTAATGCAAGTGGTATCGGCATAAAAAAATAACTCCTTTCGTGAATCATGTCATGTTATATACATTGTATTGTGGAAATCCGCGCACCATACTAAATTTTTTACCAGGTCAGTCATTGAAATCAGCGGACAGGACTGAAATTTCCGGTAGATTGGGCAGCGCAATGCCCAGCCTAGCCTGGGAAATTGAGAACGATTGGTTGACGATAAGATTGGAAATTGATAGGCTTATATTAGAAAGATCGTTCTATCTAATTCAAGGAGAAGTGAAAGACATGACTGCAAAAAAAGATACATTATTACAAGTAGCTGAACGATTATTTTATGAGCACGGATTTCGTGGCGTAGGATTGAAGAAAATCATCAGTGATGCGAATGTAGCAACGATGACGCTTTATAATCATTTTTCTTCCAAGGACAATTTGGTCGAAGAAGTATTGAAACAGCGGGAGGAACGCTATTGGACTTATTTGGATTCACATGTGGAAATGGATTCAGATTCTCCTTTCATTCTTGCTGTTGAAGCTCATGGCCGATGGCTAAAAGAACAATCTTACAAAGGCGATATGTTCTTAAGAGCGATAGAAGATTATGCGGGAACCAATAATGAGATAGAGAATATTGCAAGGGGACATAAATCTAATTTGCTTAAATATTTTCAGCAATTGGCTCAAAAGAAAGGTAAAGATAACGAACGAGATTTAGCTAATCAATTCACATTGCTGCTTGAAGGAACTACCTCCATGACGACATTGATTGGTGCAGATAAAGCAACGGAACATTCTATTGCGATGGCACGATTGCTTGTCCAACATACATCGTAAATTTTTTTAAACTAAAATTAGAAAGGTCGTTCTATATAATTTGTGGAGTTAGGGTGAATGAATGCCATGAAATTTTCAAAGTTAGTTTTACCAGGGGTTACCATGATTGCTGTCACCTATGGATTAGCGAGGTTTAGCTTCGGGCTGCTTCTTCCCGATATGAATGACTCGCTTCAAATGTCTGAATTTGTATCAGGGATGGTCTCGTCGTTATTTTATTTGGCCTACTGCCTTACAATCATTGTATCCACTGTGATTACGACAAGAGAAGGACCAAGAAGGATGATTATTTCGGCTGGTCTGTCAGCTTTTGCTGGCATGTTGTTGATATATATGGCTCCAAATGCATGGGTTCTTGCGTTAGGCGTGTTACTTGCTGGAGGAAGCACAGGCTTGATATCACCACCTTATGGCGCAGCAATATCACTTTGGATTAAACGGGATAAACAAGGAAAAGCAAATACATGGATCAATTCCGGAACAAGTTTTGGCATTGCCCTTTCTGGAGCAGGCGCTATTCTATTATCGCCAAATTGGAGACTAACGTATTTGATCTATGCCATTTTGACCTGCCTGATATTGATATGGAATTTCCGGGCAATTCCAAAAGTCGGGACGCGTTCAAAATTGATGTTTCAAAAAGGGCAGTTCTCTATACGAGGTGTAGAAGGATCCATCCCTTTGGTTTTGGCATCGCTTATCCTGGGGATTTCTACAGCAGCCTTTTGGACATTTTCCAGATCTTTTATTGAAGTGGCTGGTGATTACAGTGAGTGGCAGCTTTCCGGATTTTGGATCATCATTGGACTATTTGGTGTGCTGGGAGGTTTTTCTGGTTCATTAGTTGAAAAGGGCGGGTTGTCTTTTTCTTATAAATTAGGGAGTTTGTCGATTGCTTCAGCATCCATTATACTGTCCTTTTCACCTGAATGGTTGTTAATGTCTTACTTATCCGCTGGCATTTTCGGTTGCGCCTATATATTTTTAACCGGCGTTCTCCTTGTGTGGGGAATTCGCGTATTTATTACGAATGCATCATTAGGTATTGGGGTTCCATTTTTACTTTTGTCATTGGGCCAAGTAATAGGCTCATTACTCGCTGGATGGTTCATTGGGACATGGGGCTATGCTACGTCGTTTATACTTTATGGAGTAGTTGGTATGTTGGCTTCGCTCACAGGTCCTAAAAATCACCATAAAAAGAATTAGCGCAAATAGCGTTTATAAGGACCTGGGGAAACAGATACGATTTAAAGATTGACAGGGGAGTGTTACACTGAATTAAATAACACAATTGCTAAACGGGAAAGAAAGATAGAAAAGAGGATTAGACATGACTGGCTTACTTAATATTGGCAGTCTCGTGCTTGGACTAATTGCTTGGATACTTCCTGCTGTTAATCTGATGCGATATAAAACGCATGACCATCAGAATTGGATGGCTTTTTCCATGATGAGCATCAGTGCTTGTGCTATCTCGCTATGTTTTCAGATTTTCTATACCTATTATTTGGTAAAGATTAAGGATTGGTCTGCGCTGATGGACACAACGAGTGCTGTGGCGTTTGTCTCAGCAGTTCTTCTCATCGTTACTATCATATTAAATGGCATTACTCTGATTGTATATCGTGACAGAACAGCCAAGTAGGAAGTCAAATTTCAGTTTGTAAGAGTCACTTTTCTTATGATGTCTGAAAGATCGTAAAAAAGTATATTTAAACAAAATCGTCTTTACTTCCCCTTTTCGATAGGTGTGAGTCGTTACTTATCTGTCTTTTAAGGGGTCGTTTAGTGCATCGATTATGTCTTCTAGTTTTTCGCGTGCTTGATTCAAAAAGTTAAGATTTGTTGGATAGGCAAAACCGGCTGGAGAACAGGTAGTGTCTATCATGAGATTTTCTTGAATTTATGGAGGATTATCCGTTCCCTGATCGGACTGGTTACCATGGGAACGGATGTGATTCATGCGACAATACTCATTAACTATCGTTAACTTTGCCTTAGGTTTTGCCACAAGCGGTTATACACTCTTCCGTGCTGCACATTAGATATTTTCCTTCTTGCTAACGTCTTTTTCTTCCTCTTCATCGTCTTTTACCAATTCATTCGCAGAGCTTTTAAATTCACGCAGGGTTTGCCCGGTAGCTTTTCCGATTTCCGGAAGTTTTTTTGGTCCAAATATGATGAGCGCGATCAACAATATTAAAATTAACCCCGGTATACCAATGCTGGATAACATCCACACATCATTCCCTTCTACAGAAATTCATCGATTTCCTGATTATGTATGTATTTTAACATGTCATCACTTAAATAATAATCTAAATTACCAGAATTAATATAAAATTAATACTATCTATATAGTAAGTTAATATTTCCTTGTTAATCTATTAACAGAAGACATCAAAAGAAGGGCACCCCTAATTAATACGAGGAGGTTTCTTCCATGAATGGTGAATCTAACATGGACAGACGGAAATTTTTAAAGGTAAGCGGCATGAGCACAGCAACGATTGCATTGGGAATGTCAGGCGTTTTATCCCTGACCGGAAATCGTACATTTGCAGCACCAAACAGATCAAAGGGATCGTTTGGCGGTTATGGTCCTCTAGTAAAAGATCCGGGTGGAGTTTTGGACCTACCAAGAGGTTTTCAATACCGTATTTTATCTGAAGAGGGAGGTGAGCTTTCAGACGGACGGCCAATACCGGCAATGCATGATGGAATGTGTGCATTTCAAGGGACGAATAATTCCACGATTTTAGTACGCAATCACGAATTATCGGAGGAATCGGACTATCCAGTGATTGGTAAAAATCCGTATCACAAGGATAATATTGGCGGAACGACCGCACTGGTTGTTGGCCCAGATCGTAAATTAAAAGATGAATACGTCACGTCTGCAGGTACGTATCGAAACTGTGCGGGAGGGGGAACACCATGGGGAACATGGATAACCTGTGAGGAGACACTTGTACAAGGGCATGGTTATGTGTTTGAAGTGGACCCAAACGATCCGGAAAATAATCTTTCAAAAACGCCTATTAGAGAAATGGGGCTGTTCTCTCATGAGGCGGTTGACGTAGACCCGGCGACAGGAATTGTATATATGACTGAAGATGCTGGACCAAGCTATTTTTACCGTTTTCTTCCAAATGACCGCAGTCAAACGATTGGTTCTTTACATAAGGGAGGAACCTTGCAGGCTGCTGCAATTGAAGAGCTTTCGCGAAATGAAGCGAGCAGTTATCACACCGGGCAGCGTTATGGAATCGTCTGGAAGGATGTGGATCCAGAAAAGCCGAGCCTTGAAGCTGGGCAGAAGGGATGCATCGAGTTTAGCAGATTAGAAGGCTGCCATTTTGTAGGTGGCGTCTTTTGGTTTTCCGATACCGATGCAGGGAGTAAAAATCTTGGCCGTATTTATCGTTACATTCCTTCAACCAATACGCTGGAACTTTTCTATGAGTCAACTTCTGCCAATAATTTAGAATCTCCAGACAACATTACAGTGACCCCGTGGGGAGATTTATGGATTGTGGAAGATGGCGGAGGATCTGACCGTATTATTGGATTAACACCAGAAGGAGAAACGTACGTTTTCGCTGAAAATGTACTCAATGATTCGGAACTGGCAGGTCCTACCTTTTCACCTGATGGGAAAACATTATTCGTGAATATTCAAACACCTGGTATCACTTTCGCAATTTGGGGTCCTTTCGCACGCAGAAACCCTGGTCGCGGCCGACAAATGGGACATGCAGCACCTCCGCAAGGGTATGCACCTAAAGTTTCGGACAACATGTCTGCTTTTGCTGCATTACAAGGAATGTCCGATTTGGAAGCAGCTGCATTCCAGCGTAATGGCATTCCCATCATATAAGGCAGAAAGTAAGAAGTGTTTAATTTGGAAAACGGGAAGCATTTTACGGCGTCTTTAAAAAATAAGAATGCAAGCCAAGGAGGTTTCTTGCAATGAGTATAAGGAAAAAATTGGGTACGGGGTTCGCTGCCGCAGCATTGGGAATCTCTTTAGTAAGTGGCGGAACTTTTGCGTATTTCAGTGATACAGAAGAATCGGAGAATACGTTTGCTGCAGGTACGCTGGATCTTTCGGTGGACCCGGAAGTGATTATTAACGTGGATAACCTTAGACCCGGCGATTGGGAATTTCGCACTTTCTATTTGGAAAATAATGGATCACTTGATATAACGGAAGTTCTATTAAATACAAGTTATGAAGTAGTCGATGCAGAAGGTGATAATACGGATGATTTCGGCAAGCACATTAGAGTAAATTTCCTTGAAAACTATGACAAGTCAGAAGGCGATCGATTTAATGATATCATTTATTCGACAACGCTATATGAATTACAGGACATGGCGCCAGATGCTGTAGCAAAAAATGTACTCGGTTTTGAAAATGAACAAAGTGGTTTAGAGGCTGGAACAAGTGACACGATGTATGTCCAATTCGAATTTGTGGATAACGAGGAAAATCAAAATCAGTTTCAGGGAGACGCATTAACTCTTAATTGGTCGTTTGAAGCCAGATAAACTTAGGAATCCTGACCACCGGGAAAATTATCTGTTGAAAAACATCCGGGTACATACGCCGAGGAGGGGCTGAAATGACCATAAGGCATGAACTTGTCATGAGCATCATCTTAGCTGCACTTGGATTAAGTTTAATCACCGGAGGGACAACTGCCTATTTTACGGATGTATTCTCTACTGATAATCAGATTACAACTGGCTCATTAGATTTAGGTGCAAATAAAGAAACGATTTTTCAAATTGAGGATTTAGTGCCTGGAGATACGCAGGAGTCGAGGTTTGAGCTTACCAATGATGGAAGTGTGGATATGAAGGAAATAATCCTGCATGCTTCCTATGAAGTCGTTGATAAAGGTGAACCAAACAACGGTGATAACTTAGGCAATTATATTTTGGTGGAGCTGCTGTTGAATCAGGACGAGGAAGAGACACGTATATTTGAAAAAACGCTTTCGGAATTGAACGATAATTCTATGCCAATCGTGGAATCATTTCCTGCGGGAGACATAGCCAAAAACTTCACAGTCCGGCTGACATTGGTGGACAATGGGGAAGATCAAAGCCATTTTCAGGAGGATCAGTTAGAACTCAATTGGGAATTTAAAGCTATTCAGCAAGATGGTGATGCTGAGAATGGGGAATAAGGATATTCAATCTCTGTTCAAAGATCAGTGCTGTGACATTAACCTGGATCAGGAAACAGAGGGAAGGGTGGGCGATCAATTTGAGAGACCGCCGCAGGGAAAAAACAAACCACGAAATGTCTTCATTTTACACTTTTTTAAAATGGTGATGTTCATGTATCTGCTTCTATTTTCAGCTGGATATGTAACAACAAATACTGCTGCATACTTAACGGACCATCAAGAGTCAAATGGAAGTGTGAGCATCGGCAAGTGGGAACAAGAAGATATAGGTGTCTCCTTGACAGGAGCTGAAGAAGATGAGCAGGCCGCTCCTTAACACTTAGGCAGATTGTCTTGATCTGCCGTTCTTGTGAAGTTTGAAAGCAAGGGGAGGCAATCTGTTCCTTAGAATACACGGGGAAAAAGGAAGGCAACTGTCGTAAAGGAAGTAAGCCATGGCAAGAAGGTGAAGCGAATTGAAAATAGTAAAGTGGACAAGACGAACGGTATCAGGCGTATTCATCATCTTACTGATAAGTGCAGCAATACTGGTTATTTCCGCAAAAGTGACAGGAGGCCAGCCGGAGATATTCGGCTACCAATTAAAATCTGTACTATCCGGATCCATGGAACCTAGTATCCAGACAGGTTCCATTATCGCTGTAAAATCGGTTGACGAAAAGGATCGATCAAACTTTCAATCGGGTGATGTGATTACGTTTATCGGTGAAGAAGATAAATTAATTACGCATCGTATCACAGACGTTATATCAACAGACGATAATGTAGTTTACACCACCAAAGGGGACAGCAATAATGCTCCCGATCCTGATCCGGTTTTAGCTGAAAATGTAATAGGGGTATATAATGGCTTTACGATTCCATATGTCGGTTATATTATAAATTTCGCACAGTCTCCGAATGGAAGTATCTTATTTATGATCATACCTGGTTTGCTGCTGCTTGGATACGCCGGATTTACCATATGGCGAACGTTAAAAAGATTGGATCATATTGAAAAAAAGAAGCCGATGTGAAGTGAATAGAGAAAACAGGTTTATTCCTCTTTCTTCCTGTGTGAGCCATAATTTATTGATAGGAAGGAGAGGAAGATCTGTTTCATTTTTTGTGAAACTGTTCTTTAGGGTGCTTGAGATCCATCCTAAAGAACGGTTTGCCAAATAATCCAGTAAAAAACCGATGTACTTCATAAACAGTAGCTACTTTCCCACTTGTGCTGATTTCCTCTTCTTCTTTTACCGCCCTTTACCAATTCGTTCGTAAAGTTTTTAAATCATACAGGATTTGCCGGTAGGCTTTTTGGTTCAATTATGATTGCTGCGATTATGTTTGTTATTTCAACATGTCATCATTCGCTAAAAATTATCAGAATTAATATAAAATTAATGCTATCTATATAGTAGATTAATACTTTCTTGTTAATCTATTAACAAAAGACATCAGAAGAGGACATGCTAAATCATATAGAGGGAGGTGAAAACAAAAATGGCCATAAGAAAGCAATTAGGTTTGGGTGCAGTAATGGCGGTATTAGGGTTAGGATTAATTAGTGGCGGTACGGTTGCATATTTTAGTGATACTTCAGAATGAAATAACACGTTTGCAGCCGGTACGTTAGACTTGAATTTGAATTCAACCGCCATCATCGATGTGGAAAATATAAAGCCTGGTGGCTCTTTTTACCGTGATTTTAAATTGGCGAACGATGGAACACTTGATATTAAGGAGGTACTTCTGGAAACAACTTACACGATAACAGATGACCAAGGTGACAATGGATCCGAAGATTTTGGGGAACACATCGAAGTCGAATTTTTATACAACGATCATAACATGGATGAGATTATTTATTGAACAACACTTGCTGAACTTCAAGACGTGACGCCTGAAGCGATTGATCAACATATAATGTATCTATGGTATGGTGAAAAAGGTTTGCCTTCAGGTTCAGTCCATGATTTTACTGTAAAATTCAATTTTGTTGACAATGGGGAAGATCAAAATATTTTTCAAGGCGATTCACTGCAATTGCTTGTTCCATTTCCGGTACGTAATCTTGTGAAAAAGAATGCATTTGTCTCCTTTCAAAATTCTTATTAATGATCCGAAAGCAGCGACAGTCTAATTCATATACGGCATTCAAATATTTCACCATCTAATCACCTCCTGATCAAAAGGTGTTGGTAATCTTCTAAACCAGATATATAACAACTGGAACAAGGCAGACACAGACCTTCATAATAAAGCGCATCATACCACCTCCGATTGGCAGAATTCATTGTTTAATTAGAGTATAACTTATAACTGTTAAGTGACTAATAAGCGTCTGTGAATTTTCTGTAAAGTATAACGAAATAAGTTTGCTAATACCTGCGACTTAGTGTCTTGCGGAAAATGGTATATGAAAGGATGTACAAGTAATCGCACACCCTTTCGTATCATTTATTCCTCTATTTTTCAGCAGTCAATCCTTTCATCGTTGATAACGAATGTGAAAGCGTGACAATTTATGTTGGTGCAGTCTTCCTTTCATTCTGATGTTAGTTGCGTGCGATCATTCGCTCCGGCAGCATACTGTGCTTTCCATGAGCACGGATTCAGCCGCCTCGGAAAGCCAAGACCTCTTTCCTGCGGGGTCTTCGGTTCGTGCAATTCCCATAGGCGTCTCCGTATGCTGCCGCCGCTCATGTTGGGGTTCTAATTGTTGAAAGAAAAGAATTCATGGAACGTTTGCTGTCACCTTATGCGAACACGATTCTAAGCTGCCGAAAAATGCGACACGCTTGGGGGAAGAGCGAGAGCTGAAGATCCACTTTACAAACTGGTTTTCTTGGCAACGTTAGCTGAGGCTGCCGTTCCCCTGGAAAGGGCATATTTTCCCGCAGCGATAATCATGCACTCACCAACAAAAGCATGGAAGCAAGTCAATCTAAGACCAAGTGACTTCTCCGTTTATCGATCATGTGTAACCAATTTTCAAACATACTTCAAAAGGTCAATCGAACTGTTCTAATCATAGTGAAATCATCGTTCGGATTTACCTTTGGCTCATATCCTTTTGTCCCTGTCTCATTAGGAAACCTATATATCTTATTGGGACTTGAAAGATACTTGCATTTAAATTAAATGGATTGTATTGTACAATTGGAATCGAATTTCGATATCGGTTTTCGTTATTGATGGGAGGAAGATTATTTGGATAACAAGGTGTTACGAAAATTATTCTTGGGATTCATTCAAATTCATATCTTACACCACGCAAAAGAAGAAGCCATTTACGGTTCATGGATGCTGGAAGAATTGCGTGAACACGGTTATGAAATAAGTGCAGGGACTTTATATCCGATTCTGCACAACATGGAAGTCGATCAATTATTGGTTAAAGAGGAGGTTAATGTGAATGGAAAGATAAGAAAATATTATCGTATCACAAGCTGGGGAGAATCAGTGCTTAACGAGGCGCGCTCCAAAGCCTATGAGTTATTTAAAGAAATCAAATAAGCGAGGGGGATTGGCGTGAAAAAACAAGTAAACCATAAAAACCGTTTACAGGTTCTTTTAGAGATTCTATTTGCTTCCACAAAATTAGGTTTGACATCATTTGGTGGTCCTGTTGCTCATTTAGCTTACTTTAAAGATGAATATATTGATCGAAAGAAATGGCTGGATGATAAAACCTATGCAGATATCATTGCACTCTGCCAGTTTCTCCCAGGTCCTGCCAGCAGCCAAGTTGGGATTTCAATAGGTATGCTGCGCGGGGGATTTTTAGGTGGCATCATATCGTGGATCGGATTTACCCTCCCATCAGTTATTGTTTTAGTTATATTCGCAATGCTTTATCAAACCTTTTCCTTGGAAGGTGCGGTGTTTATTCAAAGTCTGAAGGTTGTAGCAGTAGCAGTCGTGCTACATGCTCTAATAGGCTTGGGAAGAAAATTAACACCGGATAAAACACGTATCGCCATAGCGGTAGTGGCTGCATTCGTTATGTTGCTCTATCCTTTTGCATGGATGCAGATTCTTATTATCCTGGGAGCAGGGTTGCTGGGGCTAAATCTTTTTAAACATAAAGCTGAGTCCAATGTGAAATCTTTTTCAATAAATATTTCAAAAAAGGCAGGCATTTTTTCGTTAAGTATTCTAGTGATCTTTCTCATTGTTCTCCCAATTATAACGAGGGTTACGAATAATCCTTTCGTCAATCTATTTGATATCTTTTTCAGGGTCGGTTCATTGGTCTTTGGCGGAGGTCATGTTGTGCTGCCGATGATTGAGCGTGAAGTTGTCCCACAGGGCTTGTTGTCACCTGATGAATTCCTGGCTGGGTATGGAATGGCTCAGGCAGTGCCAGGTCCCTTGTTTACATTTTCAAGCTACCTTGGGACGGTAATGGAAGGGATAGGAGGAGCTGTCGTTGCAACCATCGGTATATTTTTGCCATCCTTTTTACTGATTGTGGCTGCTTTACCATTTTTAAATGCATTGCGAAAACGTGCTTCTTTCCAGGGAATACTCATGGGTGTCAATGCCAGCGTGGTCGGGATTTTATTAGCTGCATTTTATGACCCTGTTGTCAAAAGTTCTATTTTTGACGCTGCTGACTTTGCCTTGGGTATGATACTATTTGCCTTGCTGAATATCTGGAAAGTTCCCGCATGGCTGATCGTTATATCAGGTGTTGCGGGTGGATATATAATCAACTTGATTTGAATACGCTATATTGGGAATCAATAGGGACCGCTGGGGAGATAAGTTAAAGAGATAAACGAGGCGGAAAAAGGACAGTAAAAGGTTTGGTATTCTTCACTTTTCAGCTGAATCATGCATTACTGTCCGGCACCCGGCTTTACAATAAACAGTAGTTTTTGATCGTTTATGCTATTGTACCGTTTCTTCTGGTTGAACAAAAAAAGAGCCATCCAGCTAACTATTATGAAGATATCACGGGACGCAGCACGAAAGGAAACTCCACAAATAATTGGCCTGGAACAATTGATGATACAGTTTCTCAAATTGAAGCTTACGGTGGAAAAGGTATTGCAGTTCGCTGTGATCATACGAATGATTCAGAAACAGAAGCAGTCATCACTCAAATTCGTAAGGAACAGGAAAAACTGGAGATTCTTATTAATAATGTGCAGATGAGAAACATTGGCATAACTTAGAGGAATTAAAAAGAGCTGAAACCCCTTATTATGTTGGACGTGGCATAAAAGCGTTGGCAAGCGACCCAAACATCATGGAGAAAAGCGGACAGGTGTTAAAAGCTGGTGATTTAGCCAAGGAATATCACTTCACCGATATCGATGGCCGATTTATTCCGCCATTTTCAATATAGCTATTGGATGTCGTAACAAATAATGTCTTTATGGAGGTTTCCATGAAGTTATTGAACTTATTGGCGACCGCTTTTTATCAGCGTCATAAAATTGATTGTTTACACAGGACTTTGTGGCCATTAGTCAATATTAGAATAAAAAATAGTTGACGAATAATATGCTTGTCGTTAAAATATTCTATAAATAAATGAATAATACGAATACTTCTTATCAAGAGAGAGGGAGGGACTGACCCTATGAACTCTCGGCAACCAGCTTATTGCTCGACAGCACATTTTGTGGAATGGGAACGAAAGCCCGGTGCCAATTTCAGAGGATTGCTTTATGAATCCGAAGATGAGAAGGCGTCAGCAAAATGTGATATATGTTTTGTAAACCCTTCTCTTTTTTGGAGAAGGGTTTTATGACGTTTAAGGGGGGATGCGATGAGAAGAAGCGTCATGTATTAATAGCTCAGGTGAGGAAAAATGGAAGATTAATTAAAGTGGCACTGGAAATGTTTAAGGCAACGACGTATTTAGGTGAAACTTGCAGGTTGAAACACAATGACAACGTTTTGAAGTATACAAAATGGCAAAAAGTCGCAGCCACATTCAAACTAAAAGACTGTTAAGGTTCAAACCAACACTTGCATCACAGGGACATTTTACAATGGAAAGAAAAGGAGGTCATCAAAATGGGTAATTTGCAATTCGCTTATTGGGTGCCGAATGTCAGTGGAGGGCTCGTTGTTTCTAAGCTTTCGCAACAAACGGACTGGACGTTCGAGGCGAATAAACGGTATGCACAAATCGCGGAAGAAGCCGGTTTTGACTTTGCATTGTTGCAAACACGTTTTTTTGCAAGCTACGGTGCGGAATATCAGTTGGAAGCTGCAACACTCGCCTCTTCACTGGCCAGTGTTACGTCGAAAATTAAGCTGATTGCAGCGGTACATCCTGGTCTTTGGCACCCGGGTGTGTATGCGAAAATGCTGGCAACCCTTGATCATATCAGCAATGGCCGTGCAGCGGTCAACGTTGTCAGCGGCTGGTTTAAAGGGGAATTTACCGGCTATGGTGAACCATGGCTGGAGCATGATGAGCGATACCGGCGATCAGAGGAGTTCATCCGCGTGCTGCGGTCGATGTGGACGGAAGAGGAAGCGATATTCAGAGGAGATTTTTATCGGATTAACGGTGCCCCTTTAAAACCGAAGCCTGTACAGCATATCCCCATTTTTCAGGGGGGAAATTCAAAAGCGGCCCGGGAAATGGCGGCACGTGTGTCCGATTGGTATTTCATGAACGGAAATACGTTAGACGGCTTCAAAGAACAGATTGAAGGCGTTAGATCACTGGCTAAAGCTGAGGACCGAACAGTTAATTATGCTGCCAATGGGTTTGCGATTGTACGTGATACCGAAAATGAAGCCCTTCAAACACTGCGGGACATTGTCTCTAACGCCGACGTTGAAGCGGTAGAGGGCTTTAGGCAATCGGTAAAAGAGGCCGGTCAATCAACCAGAGATCATGACGGTATGTGGGCAAATTCCACTTTTGAAGATCTTGTTCAATACAACGATGGTTTTAAGACTGGATTAATCGGAACACCGGAGCAGGTAGCTGATCGTATCATTGAGTTGAAAAAACTTGGCGTTGGACTGATCTTAACAGGATTTTTCCATTATGAAACCGACTTGAAGGCATTTGGGGAAAAAGTGATCCCACTTGTGCGTGAAAAAGAGCAACGATTGAAAGAAAAAGGAGTGACAGTGTGAAACTGCTTGGATTGTCGGGTAGTATGACGCCCCGCTCAAAAACAACCATCGTAATAGACAAAGTGTTGGAGTTTGCCAAAGTTGAGAATCCGTCGATTGAGACAGAGATCATCAGTTTGCGTGATTATGACTTGCAATTTTGTGACGGACGAGATCCAACGTACTATGAAAACGATACAAAACAGGTTATTAAAAAAATTGAAGAAGCAGATGCGTTGATTATTGGTACTCCTGTATATCGCGGGTCCTATACTGGTGCCTTGAAAAATGTATTCGATTTGATCCCGAATGATGCATTGAAAGGGAAGGTTGTCGGCTTGATTGCAACCGGTGGAACATATCATCATTTTCTGGCGATTGAGCATCAGTTGAAGCCTTTGATCGGATTTTTCCGAGCACATATTGTACCGGGTTCGGTCTATGCACATAATCGTCATTTTTCTGAAAAAACATTAGTGGATCCGGAAGTCATGGAACGGCTTCGTTATCTGGGAGAAGATGTGGTCAAATTTCAAGCTCAAATCGGGGGAGACTATGTCGGAGCAGGCAGCCCATCGATTCCGAGAAGGGCATTGCATGAATGAAGAAGGTGCGGCAACACCCTCTTCGCAAAGCCATTTGCGGCGGTGGGGAGTTCGGTACTGGCACCCAACCGCACGTTTATTTTAGCATAGCCCGGTTTATTCGTCATCTGTCTGATAAGGTCGTACACGGTTATCATTTCAGCGCTAATACCTGATTTTAACTGATTTCGTGTACTGAATCGCGGATCATTCAAGATACATTTTCTGACCATTACATTTTGTATCATGACTGTGCAAAAAAGATTCCTATCAAGTTATTGAACCTGATGGGAATCTTTTTTTAGCGGCATTTCTTCGTATGCGTTATGGTAAATACTTTTATTTAATACATCATCCTGAATACGAAACGATGCAGTTCATTTCACTAAATATCAAAAATTTTTATGTTCAACAGTATAAAAGATTGTTATATTTTGTCGATATAATAATAAGATGAACAAAAAGACATAGTACAAAAAACCCATTAATTAGAAGAAAAAGGCAAACTATTCGAAAGGGTAGGACGCAAAGCCAAGGATCTAAAATGCCGGTTACAGGACATCATGACCGCCTGGCTGCCAAATCATCAATCTCATCTATATGTGATCCTTTGGCTATTCTATTAATTCCTGAATGGCTTTTTTTTTTGAAGGATTAAATCATCATGTTGATGAGGATGACAGAGACCATTTTTATTGGAACTTAGGAGAATGTTATAGATTGTGTTCATCATGAAGACAAATTAAAGAAAATACAGAATGAGGGATAATATGAATCATTTGCGTTTTGGTTTGGCGCCTGACGAAATTGACTTCTATCATGTTGTTCAACCGATTGTAAATTTAACCACAAATACCGTTCATGGGTATGAGGTGCTTATACGTTCAAAGCAGTTTCAAAATCCTGAACGGCTGTTCGAATACGCCAGGCAAAAAAATCAGCTGGCTAATGTAGACCTGGGTTCCATATTTGAAGCATTTCAGAAGATTATTAAAGATATATCTATGAATCATTTATATATATTTGTCAACGTGTTTCCCTCAACTTTAGCTGATTCAACTTTTTATGATCTTCTGCAACACCTGAAGTCTTATAGCCATATGGAAGCGTGTCATATTGTATTTGAAATAAATGAATATGAGAGGGCAACAAATTTTTCAACGATAAAAAAGGTTATTCAAGCGATCAGAAATGAAGGATTCCTAATTGCATTCGATGATATTGGGAAGGGGGAATTCATGTTAAGTTCCATATTGGAATTGAATCCTGATATAGCTAAAATGGATCGTTATTTTGCTGAAAATCTGGCTGCCTCGCCCAAAAAACAGAAGGCTCTTCAATCAATGCTGACCCTCTTTGACAATAATACTGAGGTTATCGTAGAAGGATTTGAGTCTGTGGCTGATCTGCAAACAGCGAGGGAATTGGGTGTTACGTATGGACAGGGGTATGTTTTAGGGAAGCCAAAACCGATAAAGGATTATATGTCGGGTGAATTTCCAGATCAATATATAAGGTTGTGGAGGTTACAAGATGGATAAAGCATCAATTATTGGGATACTTTTTGGGATTATTGCTGTTGGGGCTGGTATGGTATTAAAAGGGGTAAGCCCTATGGCGATTATCAACCCGGCAGCACTATTAATCATCTTTTTAGGCACTGCTGCCTCGGTGTTTATAGCTTTTCCAATGAGTACGCTTAAGAAAGTACCAGCATTATTGAAAATCATATTTACAAAGGATCAAAATAGCGATGCTACAGCATTCATGACAGATATCACAAACTGGGCTGAAACGACAAGAAAAGAAGGAATACTATGGTTGGAAGGGAAAATGGACCATGTGAATGATCCATTTTTGCGTTCTGGCTTGCAATTAGTTGTTGATGGTCAATCCCCTGACTTTATACGGGAAGTGATGCTGGAAAAGATTGATGCAATGGAGGAAAGGCATCAGAAAGGTATATCTATATTTACGCAAGCCGGTACATATGCGCCTACATTAGGTGTACTTGGAGCTGTGATTGGCTTAATTGCTGCACTTAGTGATTTGAATGATATTGAGGTTTTGGGTAAAGCGATATCTGCTGCTTTTGTGGCAACATTATTGGGGATTTTCTCCGGGTATATTTTATGGCATCCCTTTGCCAATAAGTTAAAAGAGAAGTCCGAAAATGAAGTTCGATTGAAGCAAATTATGATAGAAGGCATTTTGTCCATAACAAATGGCGAATCTCCTCAGATCATCAAAGATAAGTTAAGTTCTTACTTATCTTCGGAAGAGTTGGCAATATTGGGTCAGGAGGATGAAAATGCGACGGAAGAGACAGCGTAAAGGCAATCATATCAATGAATCGTGGCTGCTTCCATACTCGGATTTACTGACCCTTCTAGTTGCATTATTTATCGTTCTCTTTGCGATGAGCGAAATAGATGCTCAGAAATATGAAAGTCTGATACAAGTTTTTGATAGTGAGTTTAATGGAGGAAGCGGAATATTAGAGGGCAGCAACGGTACTCAGGATCAGGTTCCAGTTGAGGCAGATCATAGCAATGAAGATGATAATGAACATGATCAAGAACTTGATAAAATGAATGAATTACAAAAATTAAAGGGACTGCAGCAACAGATTAACGAATATATTGAGCAAAATGATTTATCGGAAGTGTTAGGCACAAAATTATCAAATGAGGGATTATTTGTCACGATATCCAATGATGTGTCTTTTGATACAGGCAGTGCTGAAGTGAAGAAAGAAGGCAGGAAGCTCGCCAGGGAAATTTCCAATTTTTTATATACTGATCCGCCTAATCAAATCGTCGTGAGCGGGCATACCGATAACCGCCCGATAGAAAATAGTGATTTTTCGTCTAATTGGGACTTAAGCGCCATGCGTGCGATTAATTTTATGCAATTATTACTTGAACACGAAAATCTGGAACCAGAGCAGTTCAGTGCTAAAGGATTTGGTGAACATCATCCGATTGTGCCTAACACAAATGAACAAAACATGGAAATAAATAGAAGAGTTGAAGTGCAAATAATGCCGAATCATGTTATTGAGACAGGAGAATCGAGTTCCGATGAGGAGTGAGAACAAATGCAAATTACAGCAAACGAGCGAAATAAAGCAGTCACCAACTTGCTTAATGGTACCTTGATATCGTTGAATACAGTTGTGCCAATTGAATATACAAGGACAAATCCACGGTTATTAGAACGTGATTTTGGTCTGAAGTTTGGCGTCCTGATTGGTATTACCGGGGATGTTAAAGGAAAACTGGTTTTATCAGGAAAGTCTGCAATTTTTAGCAAGGTTGGAGAAGCCATGTACGGGATGCCTCTTGAGGGTGATATGCTTATATCCTTTAGTGGTGAACTCGGTAATATGATTGCTGGGGGTTTATCAACGAATATCATCGAAAATGGGATTGATATTAATATTACTGCCCCAACGATGATACAGGGAGATTCAACATTATCGGGCTTTAAACAAGGCCTTAGTGTGACGGCTTCATTTGATCATTTAGGAGATTTGGATATTTTCCTGTTGCTTGATTAATAGATAGGGGGGTTGAAATGGATACCAGTGATTATCTTGATGTATTCCTTGACGAAAGTGATGAACACCTGCAGTCCATCAATCATCATTTATTAGAACTCGAACAGAATCCGGAGAATCCGGATATCGTCCATGACATTTTTCGTTCAGCCCATACATTGAAGGGCATGGCCGGAACAATGGCATTTCATGACATTGCCGCTTTAACCCATCAAATGGAAAATGTCTTCGATCAGATCAGAAATCAGGAATTGGACGTGACGGAAGATGTGATGGATGTCATGTTTCTGGCAGTGCAATCGTTGGAAGACATGGTTGAGGCGATCCGAGATGGTGGAGATGGCAGCATGGATGTCCGGGAACTTGTTTCACAGCTGAAACAGATTGAAACAGGAGATTTTCAGCCGCCGGAACCGGAAAGGCATGCTGGAC
>NZ_FOJW01000018.1 GCF_900112045.1 Lentibacillus halodurans | reverse complement strand
TTACTGGTCGTTAACCCCCGTTCTCGCTTTGCCCAAATGACCATTCCTTTATCAGGGGGTTTTACGATCAGTTATATGCGGGATAAAGTGAAACTCCATTCAGCGGGGATCCTGCATACTTTCAAGGTTTACGCTACCCATTGATGTGAGGAACTTATTGCCTGTTAATGCCGGATAAAGCACGATTTACAGGAATCTATTTTTACATAGGTTCCTGTATAATTTTACATAAGCAGCAAAAAATAGATGTAAGTAAATAATGTTGAATTTGTCTGCATAACGGAAAAAGCAGATCTTTTTGAAACAAATACAGTGTTTTTATTTCAAAATTGTTCAAACCGTATTATACTATAGGTAAGAGGGATTGGATCGGTAGAACGTTTTTATTGCTTTTCTTAAACAACTGAAAGGAGATGCATTTCTCATGCTGAAACGCCTAAAAGAAAAGCTGAAAAAACGCTGGAAAGATTTTCTGGGCAGAGGGCGTGTACCTACAACTTTTAAAAAGGACTACCTTGAATAAACCAATCATGCAGGAAAAACCCGGCCCCCATTCCGTCAATCCATAGTTGTTTGTGAGAAAGGGATGACGGCTCTATGGATCGGCAGGGTATATATTCCTTCTGCTTGTTGAAGAAGGAACTAAACAATCAAATTTGCTGCGGAAACATCCATTTATTACGATACTGTACTGTCGGAATTATACCCGCAGGTGAATAGTCATATTCATCTGCTCTCATCTGCTGACGTCAGCTATTTTGTAATGGATAAATATTACACCAGTATGAAAAGGAATACGGAAAACAACATGCTTAAACAAAAGAATTGAAACGTTAGGAGAGATAACTATGATTTTTAAAGTTTTATACCAGGAATTGCCGGATGAAATTCCTGTACGTGAACGTACGAAAAGTTTATATATTGAAGCTGATTCAGAAAGAGATGTACGAGATAAACTATCCGGCCGCAACTATAACATTGAATTTATTCAGGTATTGAATGATGCACATTTGGCTTATGAAAAACAATCCGGACATTTTGAACTGGAGACCGTCTAACATATGAAGTTTGTCAAAAATGATCAGACAGCTGTTTTTGCGTTAGGCGGACTCGGTGAAATCGGGAAAAACACATATGGCATCCAGTTCCAGGATGAAATTATCCTTGTCGATGCCGGAATTAAATTTCCGGAAGACGAACTGCTTGGCATCGATTATGTGATTCCTGATTACACTTACTTGACACAGAACCAGGATAAAATTAAAGGATTATTCATAACACACGGTCATGAGGATCATATCGGAGGGATCCCATACCTTTTGCGTGAAATAAATGTGCCTATCTATGCCGGAAAACTTGCAATCGGCTTAATTCGAAACAAATTGGAAGAACATGGCTTATTACGGAATGCCAAGTTAAATACCATTCAAGAAGATGATGTCATTAAATTCCGTAAAACATCCGTTTCCTTTTTCCGTACAACTCACAGTATTCCTGATTCATATGGTATCGTTATTAAAACACCACCTGGGAATATTGTTCATACTGGTGATTTCAAATTTGATTTTACACCTGTTGGGGATCCTGCAAACTTAACCAAAATGGCTGAAATCGGTAAAGAAGGCGTGCTTTGCCTGCTTTCAGACAGTACAAACAGTGAAGTACCTGGTTTTACAATGTCCGAACGGGTTGTCGGGGAGAACATCCATGACATTTTCAGCCGAGTCGAAGGGCGATTGATCTTTGCAACATTCGCATCAAATATCTATCGTCTGCAGCAGGTGGTTGAAGCGGCAGTTAAACACGACCGAAAGATTGCTGTATTTGGACGCAGTATGGAATCCTCTATGCGTATTGGACAGGAGCTGGGCTATATCCAGGCACCTGACGATACATTTATCGAGGCAAACCAGATCAATCGTCTTCCTGCACATAAAGTTACGATCCTATGTACAGGATCACAGGGCGAACCGATGGCAGCACTTTCACGGATAGCCAATGGTACACACCGTCAAATTCAAATTATCCCTGGTGATACGGTCGTATTTTCATCATCACCAATCCCTGGTAATACTGTAAGCGTCAGCCGGACAATCAACAAGCTGTATCGTGCCGGAGCGGATGTGATCCACGGTCCATTAAGTGATATCCACACTTCCGGGCACGGAAGCCAGGATGAGCAAAAACTGATGCTCAGACTTATGCAGCCAAAATACTTTATGCCGATTCATGGTGAATACCGTATGTTGAAGGAACACCTTAAACTTGGTGAAGCATGTGGCATTGATCCGACTAATTCATTTGTAATGGATAATGGAGATGTCTTGGCATTAGGCAGTGACAACGCGATGATTGCCGGAAAAATCCCATCAGGTTCCATTTATGTTGATGGAAGCGGGATAGGAGATATCGGCAATATCGTTTTACGTGATCGCCGTATTCTGTCTGAAGAAGGGCTTGTCATGATTGTCGTCAGTATTAACATGAAAGAGTTTAAAATTGCATCAGGTCCTGATATCATCTCGCGCGGATTTGTCTATATGCGGGAATCAGAAGACTTGATCAATGAAGCCCAGAAACTTGTTGCAAAACATTTGGATAAAGTAATGGAACGCAAGACAAGTCAATGGTCGGAAATCAAAAATGAAATAACCGATACAATTGCGCCATTCCTCTTTGAAAAAACAAAGCGCAGACCAATGATTTTACCGATCATTATGGAAGTTTAAATAAAAAGATTCGGCTGAAACCTTGTCTTTCCATAGGCTGGGGATCAGGATATTGGCGAATCAGCCGATTTCACATTCCAGTACTTGAGACGCTATTCATTAGTACGATCGAAAGTCATTTAAAAAAGGTGGCATGAAAATAAAATAAATTTTCATGCCACCTTTTCTGTTTTCAGTGCGATTGTGGACGTGAACACCCTTTTAAATGGGGGTCAGTGCTTCACTACCTGTCGATTACCAAGTGCTTTTCAAATCTCGATATATCTTTGTCAGCACCGATCAAGATAAGGACATCTTCCTCTTTAAGTACATCATCGGCTGCAGGAGAAACATTAATGTCTTTATCACGTTTGATGGCGACAACGTTACAGCCGTAATTCGCCCGGATATCAAGTTCTACTAAGGTTTTGCCGCGCATCTTTTCGCCCGCTCTCACTTCAACAATGCTATGATCATCAGAAAGTTCAAGATAATCAAGAATATTATTGGATATAATATTATGGGCAATGCGTTTCCCCATATCTCTTTCAGGATGAACAACGTGATTTGCACCGATCCGGTTTAAAATTTTCTCATGGTAGTCATTTTGTGCTTTCACCGTAATGCTCTTAATGCCAAGATCAGTTAAAACAACTGTTGTTAATATACTGGCTTGTATATTATCACCGATCGCGACGATCACATGATCAATATTTTTAATGCCTAATTCTTTTAATGTTGCTTCATCAGTAGAATTAGCGATGACTGCATGTGATGCAATATTTTTAAATTCATTTATTTTATCTTCATCCGAATCGATGGCCAGTACCTGCATTCCTTCTGAACTGAGTTCTTTGCATATACTGCCGCCGAAACGCCCTAACCCGATCACTGCATAGTCTCGTTTCATTCTGCTTCCTCCATATTGTATTTATTCATAGTCTATCATACCACAAGATATCTGACGCAATGAATATTTTAGCGAGTTTCCATTGTAACGATTTTGATACAAAGTTTTCACCCTGTTGTCACAGCTGTAAGTATGAGATTGAACTACAATGTTTTATACTATCTATATAAGGGAAACTGCGATCCAGCAATTCGTATATAATACGTTTGATATGATAGATGTCATGTTCCCAATCAAGGAGGACTCCCCCCAATGGAAATGGATACAGTTCTGATAAGCAGGTTACTTACAGCTATGACACTGGGCTTTCATATTATTTTTGCAACCCTTGGCGTCGGTGTACCGCTGATGATTTCGATTGCTGAGTTTATCGGGATTAAAAAGAAGGATCCGCATTACCGGCTGCTGGCAAGACGCTGGACCCGAGGGTTTGTCATTACGGTAGCCGTCGGTGTCGTAACAGGAACCGCTATTGGTCTGCAATTATCACTGGTATGGCCGAATTTTATGCAGGTTGCCGGCAATGTCGTCAGCCTGCCATTATTTATGGAAGTTTTCGCATTTTTCTTTGAAGCGATTTTTCTGGGAATTTATTTATATACGTGGGAACGGTTTAAAAATCAATACATCCATTGGCTGTTCTCCCTGCCGGTTATTATTGGCGGGGGCTTTTCTGCCATGTTTATTACAACCGTCAACGCCTTTATGAACACTCCGGATGGTTTCGCCATGGAAAATGGGACGTTTGCCGCCGTTAATCCGATTGCTGCCATGTTAAACCCAGCAACCCCGACAAAAGTGTTCCACGTGTTAACGTCCGCCTACTTAACTTGTGCAGCAATTTTGGCAGCCATAACAGCTTTTATGATTCTGAGAAAGAAAGCGACAGACTATCATAAAAAAGCCTTGAAACTCACCGTGACCTTAACGTTTATATTTGCGGTTTTAACAGCTGTTGCCGGAGATTCATCAGCTAAATTCCTGGCAGCTCACCAGCCGGAAAAACTGGCCGCGGCAGAATGGCACTTTGAAACCGAGGAAGGGGCTGATCTGATTCTTTTCGGGTGGCTGAATGATGCCCATGAGGCCATTGGCGAAATTCGCATCCCTAATGTTTTAAGTTTTCTTGCCCATAGTGATTTCAATGCTGAAGTGACAGGGCTGGAAGAGTTCCCCGAGGATAAGTGGCCACCGCTGTGGGTGCATTATATGTTTGACCTGATGGTCGCGATCGGCTTCTTCCTGCCTGGTGTTGCTTTACTGTACCTTATGTTAAGTAAAATGAAAAAACGTAACGAGCATAACAAAGCTATACTTTCACTTATTGTACTGGGAGGACCCTTGGCAATGCTGGCCATTGAATTCGGCTGGATTTATGCCGAGGAGGGACGACAGCCATGGATTATAAGGGGGTATATGACAGTTCAAGAAGCTGCTACGTCTTCACCTTATATCGGTCTGATGTTTTTCCTTTTCCTGGCGCTTTATATCGTATTAGGGACATTATGCATTGTGACACTGCGTAAATTGTTCCGGAACAATCCGGCTGAGGAAGAATTGGAGAAACAGTATCCAACTGATGAAAAGGGTGATGAATCATGAGCTATGAGCTAATCGGTATTTCTGTTTTATGGATATTTTTGTACGGTTACCTGGTTGTGGCCTCAATTGATTTTGGTGCAGGGTTTTTTGCATACTATGCTAAAATTACTAAACAGGACCACGTGATCAATAAGCTGATTTCACGGTATTTGTCTCCTGTCTGGGAAGTGACAAACGTCTTTTTCGTTTTCTTCTTTGTCGGGATTGTCGGATTCTTTCCGGAAACGGCTTATTACTATGGAACAGCATTACTGGTGCCGGGCAGTATCGCGATCGTTTTACTGGCGATTCGCGGATCGTTTTATGCCTTTGAAAATTATGGATCCAAACAAAGTACGGTTTATATGTTTTTATATGGTGCTACTGGCCTACTGATCCCTGCTTCCTTATCGGTTGCACTGACATTGTCTGAAGGCGGATTTATCACAGAAGAGAACGGTGTGGTCTCACTGCAGTACCTGGAACTGTTCACAAGCCCGTTATCATGGAGTATCGTTGCATTATCGATTGTGTCAGTACTGTTTATCAGTGCATCCTTTTTAACATTTTACGCAGCACGTGCTCAGGATTATCCGGCCTTAAATCTGGTACGCAAGTTTGCCCTGTTTTGGAGTACACCATCGATTATCGCTGCACTGACGACGTTTATCTTTTTGAGTCAACATAACTCCAGACATTACGAAAGTATGCTTGACTTATGGTGGATGTTCGGGCTATCGGTCGGATTTTTCATGATGGCTGCATGGCTCCTGTATCGGGGAAAATATTACGGAATGGCGTTTATCAGTGTTATGCTGCAATATTTCTTTGCCTTTTTCGGTTATGGCATCGGGCATTATCCTTATATCCTTGATCCATTCATCACAATTGATGACAGTGCTACACATGAATCAATGGGAATAGCACTTGTGATAGCGTTTATCGGTGGATTACTCTTATTAATTCCTTCTTTGATACTGCTGATGAGACTGTTTTTGTTCAATGCTGACTATGTCAAAGGCAAAAAATAGCTGATAGATATTGATCATTCTTTGGGAGACTGAGAAGCTATGGACAGCTTAAGAAAGGTTACATTCGGATATAAGTGGCAACTGTCATTCCTGTTTGCCCTGTCTGTCATAACAGCAGTGGCGATTATTTTGCAGGCATATTTCCTCGTGACAATTGTCGATCGGGTATTTTTACAACAGCTGACATTTTCCGAAATTGTATGGTTGCTTTGGGGATTGTTGGCTATTCTATTGATTCGAACGACTGCATCCTATATCAATGGCCGCATCGGGATCAAAATAGGTGCAGACGTTAAAGCAAGTTATCGCAAATCGCTGCTGCATAAATTTGCAGGAACAGCCATCAGCAGTTCGTCACAGGGGCAATCCGGCGGGAAGGTCAGTACACTGCTGGATGCAGTTGATGAAATGGACAGCTATTTCAGTGCATATATTCCACAGTTGATCCAGACATCGATCATTCCGCTGATTATTTTAGGTGTTGTATTCAGCCAGCATGTCAATACAGGGCTGATTATGGTCATTACAGCTCCATTCATACCCATTTTTATGATCATTATCGGCATGCAAACGAAAACCAAATCAGAAGAACAGCAGGAAAAACTGGCTGCCTTCTCCGGACGTTTTCTGGATACGTTACAAGGACTGACCACCCTTAAATTATTTGGACAGGCAAAAGAACAAGAAAATGCCATCGAAAAAAGCAGCCTCAGTTTTCGCGATGCGACGATGCAAATATTGAAAGTCGCGTTTACGTCCTCATTTATGCTTGAGCTGATTTCGATGCTCAGTATTGGCATTGTCGCCCTCGAACTGACCATTCAGCTTATCATTTACGAGCGTATTTCCTTTTTCACGGCGTTCTTTTTATTAGTACTGGCGCCCGAATTTTATACCACACTAAAACAGCTCGGCAGTACGTTTCATAGTGGACGGAGCAGTATGGGCGCAGCAAAAAAAGTGACGGATGCATTAACCGATACCGAACAGCCCGTTCAATGGGGGAAAAAGAATTTGCCCGCAGAATTAATGCCGGCAGTGATTCGTCTGCAGCATGTCAGTTTCGCTTATGGTGAAGGTCAATTTTCCTTGAAAAATATCGCAACAGTCATACCATCTTACGGTCAAATTGCAATTGCCGGCAGAAGCGGTTCCGGAAAAACGACCTTGCTGCATCTGATCGCCGGTCTTCTTCCTGCTGCCGATGGACAGATTTTCGTTCATGAGAAGCCGTTAATGCAATACCGTGAAAAAGATTGGTTTGACCAGCTAAGTTATATCTCGCAGCATCCCTACCTTTTTTCAGGAACGATTGAAGAAAATATCGCAATTGGCGGAAATTCTGATGCCAGCCGGGAAGAGATTGAACACGCAGCTGAACAGGCGGGGATAGCCGATCTGATTCAAACACTGGAAGATGGTTACGATACACGTGTCGGTGAGGCTGGACGCGGACTTTCCGGCGGGGAAATGCAGCGCCTTGCATTGGCCAGAGCGTTTTTAAAAAAACCATCTATTATTCTGTTTGATGAGCCGACAACCGGCCTCGACCTTTATACAGAACGCATTTTGCAGCAATCGATCCAACAATTGTCCCGGGATGCTACGGTGATTACTGTCGCCCATCGGCTTCATACGATCAAGCATGCTGATAACATCCTATTTCTGGAAAATGGGAACCTGCTGGCTGAAGGGACACATGATGAACTGGTTGAAACAGTTCCAGAATATCGGAACATGGTATCACTTCAGCAAGGAGTGAAGAATGAATGAAAGATTTAGCCATGATTATCAAATTAATGATACTGGAAAAACGGGATATTTTTTATTCGATCATCTTTGGCTTTATTGCTGGTATAACAGCTGTAGGTCTTTTTGCAGCAAGTGGCTATCTCATATCCAAAGCTGCCTTGACGCCGCCTTTTTATACACTAATCATTCTGACATCATCTGTCAAATTACTCGGGATCACTAAAGCCATTGCCCGTTATGCCGAACGCTATTTTTCGCACCGGGCGACATTTACGATTTTAAGCAATTTGCGTGTTGCGTTTTTTAATAAACTGGAACCATTAGCCCCGGGTATTTTTCACAAATATAGAAGTGGCGACCTATTATCTCGGGTTGTTGGTGATGTTGAAACACTGCAGCATTTCTTTTTGAGAGTCTTTTATCCGCCAATCGTTCTACTGCTGGTCTTTATAAGTACCATCCTGTTTACCGCGTTCTTTTCCATTTATGTGGCCATTGTTCTGTTAGTGGGGCTTTTGCTGACGGTGTTTGTTGTGCCGGCGTTATTTGCACGAAAACAAGTAAAGATCGATCGTCGTGTCCGGGAGCAAAGAGGCGAATTATCAACAGAGGCTGCCGAATTCCTAAATGGTTTCCGTGATCTGAAAATATATCAGAAGCTGGATGAAAAAGAACAACATCTCATTCAATCATCTGATGCCTATATCAACGATCAGGAACAAGAAAATATTAATAAGCTAACGAGTCAGTCGGTTAACGCATTCATGTCGCTGATTGTTTCCTGGTGTGTGCTGGCATTAGGGGCTTACCTCGTCTTCGATGGTCAGCTGGAAGGAATACTGCTCGCAATGCTTGTCATGATTTCCCTGACAGTTTTTGAGGATGCTGGACCGATGGCTGTCTTTCCAATCCACTATCAGGACAGTAAACGGGCCGCTAACCGTCTATCGGCAGTCGTGGAGCACGAAAATGAAGATGGGATAATCAATGGCGACAAAGCGTTATCGCAGTCGGATCATGCCTTCCCGATTTATATGGAAAATGTTTCGTTTTCATTCCCGGATGAACCCCGTCAGACGCTGAGAAACATTGACCTGAAACTGCCTGCAGGTTCAAAGACAGCACTTGTCGGGCCAAGCGGTTCCGGGAAATCGACACTTTTTCAGCTGCTGTTGAAAATGAATCATACCGATCAGGGTGATATTCAACTGGATGGACTGTCAATCAATCAAATCGAGCAGGAATCCATTTGGGCAAATTTGAATGTCGTTCTGCAGGAAAACCATTTCTTCTTTGGGACTGTCAGGAGCAATTTGTTGATTGCGGATGAGACATTAACCGATCCGGAAATGGAGGCTGCACTGGCCAAAGTAGAGCTTGATTATCTTTCATTGGGTGATGCGGTGTATGAAAAAGGCGAAAACCTTTCCGGCGGGGAAAAACAGCGACTGGCCATAGCACGGACGATGCTAAAGAATGCACATATATGGCTGTTGGATGAACCGACATCATCTGTCGACGCCCTGGCCGAAGAGACCATTTACCGACACCTTTTTGACCAGGCTGAACATGATACCCTCGTGCTCATCAGTCATCGCTTGAGAAATCTGGAGAAAATGGATCAAATTATTGTCATGGATCACGGTAAGATTATTGAATCTGGTACATTTGCCGAATTGATGCAGCAACAAGGGTATTTGTATGAAATGAAACAGATTGAAAAAGATCTGCTGTAGAAAACTCCCTGTTTATATAATGGGATCAATTTTAGAAGGAAAATTGCTGGTATCTAAATTCATATCCTACTGATTGAATAACTAGGAATTACTAGCAAACAAAAGCGCTCAGATTAAATTCTGGGCGTTTTTGGATGTAATATATCAATATAAAAATCATGATTAACTTATTTCCGTCTCCAATGAACATTCTCCCTTTTATGTTTAAAACCGTTAACCGATTTTATCATTCACTGGCGAGAAGACCCCCACTTCAATTTTGGGAAAGCAACAGCCCAAAATAAGTGGGGAATGAATCACTTTCGGACAAGGGATCGTTTTTGCCATCTCAATTGTCCGCTGTCCTGAACTATATTGATAGCAGATATCTATTAAAACTTTTCCTTTTTAGATAATATTTTCACAAAGCTATACTTACTAAAATCTGAATCGATTTCAAAATGGCTTCTTTATCCAGCATCTTAATACCCATGTATCATCATCTTAAAAAAGAGGGCAGTTACGATAAAATAATCGACAACTGCCTCTTCTCCTAGTTTAATTATACCATTATTACTTAACCATTTTTAGTCTTTTTTTACTTTTTTAAATTGTTAGTATAAATCAAGTGATGTTGCTTCTTTGACGTAGTCACCAGCTATTAAATGGGAGGGAAAGTAATGAAACAATATGTTTTAAAGTTTCGTGAGATTGATCAAACGCGGCAAATGGTGTTTGGTGGGAAAGGGGTTAATTTAAGGGAACTGTCGAAGATTCATGGAATACAGGTTCCAGAAGGATTTTGTATTACCACAGAAGCTTTTAGAAAATCTCTCGAAAATAAGGATGCCTTCCACACATTGCTAAAAGAGCTGACCCTGCTAAAAGCAGGGGATCGAGAAAAGATTGGTGGAATCAGCAGGGAGATTCGGAAAATCATTTTGAAAGCAGAAATTCCTTCCGATGTTGTGAAAGCAATTACTCACACACTCTCCCGGTTTGGCGAAAACCACGCTTATGCAGTACGTTCCAGTGCAACAACTGAAGATTTACCACATGCCTCTTTTGCTGGTCAGCAGGATACCTATCTAAACATCAGAGGAAAAGATGCATTCAGGCTCCGGTTCGCCTTTTAGATCTAAAATCCAGCTGTATTCAACATGCACAATGTGCAACAGAGTGTATAGGATACTGCCAACTCCTCCCACACGTTTCTTTAATAATTCTTCTTCAGAAACACCCTCACACCATTTAAAACAATCATCCTGAACTTGCCAGTTATATTGAAACAGTTTTAAACATCACGGTATCCTCCACCTTATTATGTGAGCCACTTCCTACATCGCATCGAGCATTTCAAACTGGGATTTGACAAGATCGAAGTATTCACCATGCCGTTGCATCAGTTCATCATGGCTGCCGTTCTCCAGGATCTTGCCATTTTCCAGTACAAAGATATTATCCGACTCTCTGATGGTCGATAGCCGGTGAGCAATAATAATAGCCGTTCTGCCTTTCAGCAGCCTTTGTAATGCTGCCTGAATCTTTACTTCTGTCTCGGTATCTATGCTTGCCGTTGCTTCATCAAGAATCAAAATTTTCGGATCGGCCAGCAGTGCCCTCGCAAATGATAATAATTGCCGCTCACCTGCCGACAGGATATTGCCACGCTCTTCCACTTCTGTTTCATATCCGTTTGCCAGTCTTTGAATAAAATCATCGGCTCCGACCACTTTTGACGCCTCAATGACTTCCTCATCCGTTGCATCCGGGCGCCCAAACCGGATGTTTTCCATTATCGTGCCGGAGAAAATGAAGGTGTCCTGCAAGACGACACTGATCTGACGGCGCAGACTGCTCAATCTAACATCACGCAAATTACGCCCGTCAATTTTAACCGAACCTTTTGTCGGATCATAGAAACGGCTGATCAAATTGGCAATCGTTGACTTGCCGCTCCCGGTATGACCTACAAGTGCAATCGATTCGCCCGCTTTAATATCCAATGATATTTCATGCAGTGCAATCCGTTCTTCATCATACGAAAATTGGACATGGTCAAATTCAATACGGCCATTCATGTCAGTCAAATCAACACCATCTGTTTTATCAACCACATTCGGCTGTTCATCAAGAAATTCAAAGATACGCTCGGATGCAGACATAGCCATCAGCAGCTGGTTATACATCTGTCCAAGCCTGGAAATCGGCTCCCAGAACATACCGATATAAAAACCAAATGATACAAATGTTCCAATGGCAATACCACCATTGCCCTCACCTAGCAAAATGAGATAGGCACCAAAGGAGATAAGAATGATCGTACCAATTGCATTACTCATTTCAACAAACGGGCCGAACATAGCACTCTTTTTAGTGGCCGTGCGCCAGCTTTTAAAATTATCGGTATTGACCCCATCAAAATATTCTTCATTCGCTTTTTCCTGGGAAAATGACTGGGTTATACGGATTCCCTGAAGGCTCTCATTTAGATGGGAATTCAAACGTGACTGCTGAATTCGTACATCCTGCCATGAACGCCGGATATTCCGCCTAAGTTTAGTTGAAATATAAAACATGATCGGCAGAATAACCATAATGGCCAGAGCCAGCTTCGGACTAAGCACCAATAATATAACAATAATGCCGGTGAGCATCACAACATCCATCAGCAGATTGATAATTCCGTTCGTAAACAGTTCCTGCAGGGAGTTGGTATCATTCATAATCCGAACAATAATCGATCCCCCCGAACGTGTATCAAAAAAACGGTGTGACAGCCGCTGTATATGTGAAAATAAATGTTGCCGCAAGTCATAAATCACATTTTGTCCCAGTATGTTCACCCACTTAATCCGAAAAGCATTTCCAACATAGCTCAGCAGGTATAATATCGCAATGCCCACTACAAGATAAGTAAGCATCGTCGTATCTTCATTGGCGATGACGATATCAAATGCGACCTTCCCAATCAGAATTGGGACAATCAAACGGACGGCAGTTGAGATGAACATTGCGATTACAGCACCTGGTAAATAGGTTTTGGTATATGGCTTTATATACGTCAGCAAACGCCACATTTGCTTCCAGTTAAATGGCTTTTCCACAGCATGATCGACTGTGTAATAAAACCGGTTTAAATGACGATTTTCATTCTGTGTTTCTTTTGATTTTGCCAACATTCTCACCTCCTCTTTAAGTTGCTGTATTCATAATCTGTTCCCGGTCTTGGTACTGAATATTGTAGATCCGTTCATACTGACCTTTATTATGGACCAGTTCTTCATGTCTGCCCTGTTCAACGATCTCCCCGTCCTCGAGCACAAGGATTTCATCAGCATGTTTTAACGATGAGATACGATGCGCAATAATAAAGGTGGTTCGCCCTTTCATAACCTCTTTTAAAGCTTTTTGAATCTGGAATTCTGTTTCCATATCAACGGCCGATGTTGCATCATCAAGCACTAAAATACTCGGATTGATGCAAATTGCCCGGGCAATGGCGATGCGCTGTTTCTGTCCGCCTGACAGACCCATCCCGCGTTCGCCCAGCATCGTATCGTAACCCTTTGGCATTTCCATGATAAAATCATGCGCCTGCGCCCGTTTTGCAGCGTCGATAATTTTTTCTTCCGGTATCTCCGGATTACCATAGCGGATATTTTCCCTGATCGTTGTCGAAAACAAAAACGATTCCTGTAATACAAACCCGATATGACTGCGTAATGTTTTTAGCTGATACGCATCAACAGGCCTTCCATCCACCAGTACCTCACCCTTCTCAGGCTCATAAAAACGGGGAATCAGTTGTGTAATGCTCGTTTTTCCCGATCCTGTCGAGCCGCTCAGACCGATTACTTTTCCAGCAGGTGCATCAAATGAAATATTTTTAAGTGCTTTGTCATCGTCTTTTGTATACGTCAACGTGACATCCTTGAATGTGACATGACCAGCAATCGGTTCATCGATCGCTCCATCTTTTTCTGTGATATCTTCTGTTGCTTCCAGAATTTCCAGCAGCCGTTCACCAGATGCCTTCGCCTGTGAAAACATATTAATGACAAATCCAAGGCTCATCAATGGCCCCATAATATACCAGACAAGCTGAAAGAATGCTACCAGTGCCCCCAGGCTCAGTTCATTGTTAATGACCAGAAAACCGCCATATGCCAGTAAAAGAACGACACATATATTCCCGATGAATTCCATCACCGGAAAATACTTTGCCCAAATGCTGGATGTGTACAAATAATTTTGTCGATAATTATCGTTACTGTCAGAAAACCTTCCGACTTCAAAGTCCTCTTTAGATAATGATTTCACTGTATTCATCCCACTGATATTCTCCTGTACACGGGTGTTCAGCCTGCCGAATGATTTACGGATCCCTCTAAATGCCGGATGGACCCGTTTGTCAAATTTAAACACAACCACAGCCAAAAATGGCATAGCAGCCATCGTAATCAGTGCAAGCGGTACGGAATAGTAAAACATGACCCCTAAACTGAACAAGATGAGCATGGTAATCTCGATAAAATCAGAAATACCAAATGATAGGAAATTACGAAAACCTTCCACATCCGTTGTCTTTCGTGACATAAGATCTCCGGTTCTGGCATTATCGTAGTATTTAAACGATAACACCTGAAGTTTTTCGTACAATGCTTCCCGAAGCTTGTATACAGCGGTTACCCCAAAGACATCCCCCATATATTGATGGAAAAATGTAGAAATACCTTTCAAAAGCATAATGAGAAAGAATCCAGCCGCTATATACGGGATCAATGAATACCTTTCCTCCAGCACAACTTCATCAATCGTTAACTGCAGAACAATTGGATAAACAACTGTAATGGCTACAACAAACAACAGGAAAAATAATGATATCAAGAGATACTTTTTATATGGCCAATAAAATTGTTTTAATTTTTTAAAAGTATTCAACTGCCTTCCCTCCCCGATGACTTTTCATAATATCTAATATAACGGGTTCCGAAATAAAATGCCATACCTTTTACTAACTTTTTTTAAATTTTTTAAATTAATAAATTCGAGCCTTTTTATTAAGAAGTTAATTTGACCAAAATCGGCGAGTGAGCCTGTTAAACGTCATCGAGATATAATACTTTAATGCTTTCTTAAGTTACAAAAATACTTCCGCCTGTTAAAAGCGGAAGCAGCCAATCCATTTATCTTCCTGTTTCATTCAAAACCCTGTCAACTCGTTTTTGGAGAATATGCATTCCGCCACTCCCAGACTGCCGATGTCTCAGCCTTCCATTTGCATCAAACAAATAATAAGCCGGTACATACCTGTTTTTAAATGCATTCGTTAAACTATGTTCGTGATCGACAAAAACTGGCTGAGTCATGTTATGCTTTTTGGCAGCACGCCGAACCGCATTCAAATCCTCATCTTCTTCGGACCTTGGCATGTGCACAGCAATCACATGCAATTCTCCTTTGTACGCATCACGGAATTCGTTTACCTTTGGCATTGCTTTTTCACAAGTATCACAGCTAACTGACCAGAAATGAATTAGAACAGGTTTGTTTCCGGTTAATTCTTTTTTGGACAATGGTTTGCTGTTAAGCCATTTCGTTGCTCCACTCAGTTCCGGCATCTGATCTCTTAATTTCATCCTTATGACCTCCATGTACCTGAAAAAAGCTGACTTCTGTATAAAAGCAGCTCGGTTTTTGGTTTCCATTATTATATATGCCGGACAGCTTATTCCTGTAACTTAAAAAACACTGATCATATTTTATTTGCTATAATTAGGGTAAATTGTTAGCATATGTCCATATTTGATATAAAGTGACTGCTAGAAAGGGGAATACATATGGATATTTTTGGAATTGATGTCGATTTGAACAGCTTATTGGGGGTTATTGTACCTGCCGTATTAAAAATCGCTCTGCTGATTTTAGCGTTTATTATTTTTATTCCGATTGGGAAAAAAATAATTAAAAAAACGATGAACAAAGCTGGTAAAAATCAAAAGATCTCACCGTCACGAGTTAAAACACTGGAAAAATTATTAGTGAATGTTTTTTCCTATGTCATGTTTTTTGCGTTTATCTTAATGCTGTTTGCTATGTTCAGCATTCCTATTGGACCACTGCTCGCGGGGGCAGGTATCATTGGACTTGCTATTGGCTTCGGTGCGCAAGGGCTTGTCAGTGATATCGTGACCGGATTTTTTATTCTGCTGGAACGTCAGCTGGAAATCGATGACTACGTGACAACAGCCGGTTACGATGGCATTGTGGAAGAAATCGGTTTACGGACATCAAAAATCCGCAGCTTTGACGGTACTTTGAATTTTGTTCCGAACCGCTATATTGAAGGCGTAGCTAACCATTCCCGTGGTAACATGCGGGCACTTGTTGATATCAGCATCCGCTATGATGACAATGTTGATGAAGCCATAACAATACTGGAGCAGGTTTGTGCCGAATTCAAGGACGATGAGCGCTTCAAGGAAGGCCCCGATGCTATCGGAGTGCAAAGTTTCGGTTCATCTGATGTCGTTCTGCGTGTTGTCGGCCAGACTGAAAACGGCCTTCAATGGGAATGTGAGCGTGCGATGCGAAAGCAAATTAAGGAAGCCTTTGATAACGCGGGAATTGAAACACCATTTCCACAACCAATTGGGATTCAGAACAATCAAGGTTAATGAAAAAACTTGACGCAGTTCTTTTAATGTATCAACGTTTTACATATATGTAATGATTAAAAGCTTCGGTTGCCATTGAACCGAAGCTTCTTTACTATTGCTGTTCATTTAATCGTTCATTCACCATTTCACAAATCTCCTGTGCATTATACCCATCAGCATTGATGACGGGACCGGCAATACTTGCTGTAGACATTCCCATAACATCCTTATCTTGACCGGAAATGACACAGCAATCACAATATGCAGTATCATCCTCCGATTGCAAATCAACGACATTATGTCCCATCTCAGCCAAAGCTTCTTTCACATCGGTCATCGTTCCTTCTACGCCAATTCGCGCCATTTTGCATACCTCCTCTGGTACAAATCTTTCACGTCTAGCTTTTCCTAAACAGCACAAGGTATGCAGCAGTTAGGCGGACATGGCCTTAATCGAATCGACAACAGTCTGGACGCCTGCTTCCAGTGCAGATTCATCAGGCTGCAGTTGAGCATTATGCAAGCCATATGGTGAGTTTACTCCCAGCCAGAACATAAAACCAGGGATCTCTTTTAACATATAGCCAAAATCTTCACCGGTCATGGCCGGATTGGCTTCCTGATAGCTAATTTCACTTCTTTGCATGGTTTCGGCAAATAAATCAACCCATTTTTGATCATTATAAACCTGATAATAGTTGGAGCCGTAATCGACATGAATAGAGCACTCGTGGGAAATCTCAAAACCACGCATTAATTTTTCCAGCTTTTCTTTAACAACATCGATTGTTGCAGGCTCAAGGGTTCGAATAGTACCTTCAAGCCTTGCCGTCTCAGCAATGGCGTTCTGGACAAATCCGCTTTCGATTTTACCGATTGTGACAACAGCACTCTCCAGCGGGGCCACGCCTCTTGAGACGACTTGCTGCATCTCGACAACAAAATTGCTGGCTGCCACGCCCATATCTCTCGTCAGATGAGGATAGGCTGCATGCCCGCCTTTTCCGGTAAAATCAATAAACAACTCACTTGTATTGGCAAATAGTAGTCCCGGACGGCTTGAAACAGTCCCGACCGGCAGTTCCGGCGCAATATGCAGTGCAAATATGACATTCGGCTTCCACTCACCAAGAATTTCCGGCTGTATCATCGGCAATGCCCCGCCCGGACCTTCTTCTGCGGGCTGAAATAAAAATACGATATTGTCATTAATCGGCTCATCAATCATCTTCTTCAATGCACCCAGAGCAATCGTCATATGAAAGTCATGGCCACATGCATGCATGTTACCTTCATGCATGGACTGAAATGGATATCCCGTCTGTTCTGTTATGGGCAGCCCGTCCATATCACAGCGGAATCCAATCGTTTTTCGGGGGTTTTCCCCGGTGACCCGCACCATAACACCGGTTTTCCAGGTTTTTATGTCGACACGATCAGTCTGCATTGCCTTGATTGTATTGAGTATATACTGCTGGGTTTTCACTTCCTGAAAGCCTAATTCAGGTATCTGGTGCAGTTCCCTTCTAATTGTCTGCAATGTGCTAAATTCCATCTTCTTCCACCGCTCTAGTCATCCAATTTGCGGAGTTCTTGCTTGATTTCAGTTTTCGACTTCGTGTCATCATCAATTTCCTTCAATACTTTCGCAGGCGTTCCTGCGACAAGTGTATTTGGAGCCACATCCTTGGTAACAATGGAACCAGCAGCAACAATGGCACCTTTGCCGACCGTTACACCTTCCAGAATAACAGCATTAGCGCCAATGACCACTTCATCTTCTATAACAACCGGCTTTGCTGAAGGCGGCTCGATGACACCGGCCAATACGGATCCGGCACCGATGTGACAATTCTTCCCAACAGTTGCACGGCCACCAAGAACGACATTCATATCAATCATGGTCCCTTCGCCGACAACAGAACCAATATTAATCATGGATCCCATCATGATGACCGCTCCATCACCGATTTCGACCTGGTCACGAATAATGGCACCCGGTTCGATCCGTGCATTGATCTCCTTCAGATCAAGCAATGGGATAGCTGAATTCCTGCGGTCATTTTCAATCGCATAGTCAGTAATATGTGCTTTATTTTCATCCAGAAATGTCTTAACATGCTTCCATTCACCGAAAATAACCCCACTGTTTTGTTCGACAAAAGTCTGTAAATCATCACCATATTTTAATGAATCAAGCTGATCACCTTTCACATAAACTTTTACTGGTGTGCTTTTTTCACTGTTTGAAATAAAACTGATTATCTCGTTAGCATCCATCATCTTCACTTTTTGGTTCCTCCAATTTTTATGTATTTCTCTCGCCTTAACGGCAACAAGATTCCCACTTCAAGATTTCAAAGAAAGCAGGAAAGCTAAGTGGGGGATCAGTTGCTGCCCGTAAAGGTCCGATTCTGTTCAACTAACATTCAGCGGGGGAAGCACCGCTGAAAGAAGTTTCACTTCACTTTACTTTAGCAGACCGCTATGTCAGTCGCAACCATACTGTCAGTTGACCCAAAAAATCTGGGCAATGTGTTAACTGTAATGGGTACGTCACCTGAAAATTACGTATTTGACTTGAATGTATGGTGATCCCGCTTCAGTTGCTTTAAAATAACACGTCTGGTTAAAATGCCGTCAAAATAGCCTTCATCATCGGCGATACACACGAAAGGATAATTTATGACAACTTTCAAACCTTCCATAAATGTGTCTGTTTTTGATAAACAGGGGATATCCGTATTCATAGCTTCGTGTACTGGCGTTTCGGATAGCTTCTCCATTTCAAAACGTTCCAGCCCAAGAACCGTATTTAAAATCCTTGTCTTACCTATTGTTCCAACAAGTTTGTACGACGAATCCAAAACGGGTACAGCAGAGTATCCCGATTTTACAAGGATCAGCAAAGCATGTTCCAAAGGATTATTAACCTGGACATGAGCTACTTTTTCTGAGGAAATCATCAGATCACCAATGACAATGTCCGTTAGTTTCTTATCTTGTGTTGCACTCATATAAACACTCCTTTTTAAATACTAGAACAGCCAAGGAGCCAATTATATCGACCACATATATAGTTTACCATAGGACGGGTCATAGAAACATTGATTATGCGCTGTATATGACTAAAAATCCCATCATTTATTGTTGCAATCAATAATGGTTGCAAGTGCTGCTGATAAAAACGATATTCAACTTTATGGTTTATTTGATAAATATATCTGTAATAAGCGAAAGCGTTATCATATAAAGTATGCATAGTTGAATTGAAAACAGGAGTCCTGAACGAATAATCCATAGATTAGCCAAATAATGAGGAAAGAAAATGGATTGGAGCCATTTTTCAAAAATGGCACAGTTTTTGTGTTGTCGCGCGGTCTGGCATAGTTCCTCATAGCAGGGTCAGCTATTCACTAGTTCCGTCTTTTACGATGCTGTCTGACGGAAAAACGTTCTAATCCGAAAACTTCTCGCTATCCGTCAGATGCAAATCACTAAAACGGAAATGGATTGAACCATTGGCCGCCATCCATCGTGACAACTTCTCCATTGATGTATGCAGCTTTTTCAGACAACAAAAAATGAGCCAGTCCAGCAATTTCTTCCGGTTTGCCCAAACGTTTCAGTGGAACAGAATTGACGGTACGTTTGACAGCTTCTTCTGATTGGAATAACTTATCTGCACCACCAGTCCTTTCAATTGGTCCGGGGGCAATGGCGTTCACACGGATACCATATTTGGTCCCCCTCTCTACGGCCAATGTTCGCGTCAAATTAAGAACGCCTGCTTTAGCCGCAGATGAGTGCGCCACACCTGCACCTGCATTCCACGCATAAGTAGCAACGATATTAAGAATGGATCCATTTATCCCATTATCAATCCAATGTTTGCCGACTTGACGACTGCAATAAAATGTGCCGTTCAATACAATATCAATTACAGCGTTCCACCCATTAACAGACAAATCTTCAGCGGGTGCGATGAAATTTCCGGCAGCATTATTGACGAGATGGTCAATCGTTCCGTATTGATCGATTGTTTTCGTGACCAGTTGTGTAACATCTTCCGGTTTTCGAACATCCATTGAAATCGGATACAAATTTCCTTGTGAAGATTTTTCCAATTCCTCCCTGGTTGTTTGCAACCGATCTTCATTTCGGCCTGTTATAACAACATTGGCACCTTCTTCAGCAAATTTTGCTGCCATATATTTGCCCATACCACTCGATGCACCTGTAACAATTACCGTTTTATTTATCATCGTATCCCCCTCTTATTTTCCCGCCTATATTCACCATCATAATTTTCCCTGACATAAAAGTCAAAATATTAACAGTTTATTACAACGTGCATTTCCGCTAGCATCAAATATCATTCCAATTTAAAATAAAGTAAGATGATATCATCCATTACGAAAGGCAGATCCCTATGAACAGACGAACATTTTTAAAGAGAGTGGCAGGAAGTTTACTTGCCCTTATCGGTTTGAGCGGAGGCACCTATTATTACGCTCGTGAACTGGAACCTGCTATGCTGGACATCAAACATGAACAGCTTTCATCAGTCAAAATACCAAACGTATTCAATGACTTTAAAGTGGTACAGTTTTCCGATACGCACATCGGATACCACTATTCTATCGAACAACTCTCAGATCTCATTGATACGATTAACGAGCAAAACCCGGACTTAATTCTTTTTACCGGGGACCTTGTTGATAAACCGCACACCTACAACTGGGACCATAACCTTGTTCAGATACTCGGGAAACTCAAAGCAGATTATGGAAAGTATTGGATCTATGGTAACCACGACCATGGCGGATATGGTACTGATATTGTACGAAACGTTATGAGTCAATCCGGATTCAGCCTGTTGCAAAATGAACACGTTGAAATTGAGATGAATAACGGACAGATTATCCTCGCAGGGATTGATGATGTCATGCTCGGCAGACCGGATCTTGAAAAGACTTTAGCTAATGCAGATCCGAATTTGTATACCCTCCTGCTGGCACATGAACCTGACTATGCGGATAATACTGTGCATTTTCCGGTTGATGTTCAGCTTTCTGGACACAGTCATGGCGGACAGGTGCGTCTGCCATTTATCGGGCATTTGTATACGCCGCTGTATGCGCAAAACTACGTGCAAGGCAAACACACTTTTCAAAACAGCAATTTAACCCTTTATGTCAATCGAGGGGTTGGCACAACACGGCTGCCATACAGATTTCTTTGCAAGCCTGAAATTCATATATTTACACTTAAAGCTGAAACAGAATAATTGATCTGCCCCAAGAGCGCTTTACCGCATGATTTCGTAACAGTTTGTTCATAGTTTTTTTCCGGAAAACGTGCTAGACTAAAATGTAAGTAACTAGGAGGAAAACAATGGCAAGGTATATATGGGTATTTCTGCTGTTATTATTTGTTATGTTTTTAAGTGCTTGCGGTGATCAGTATGAAGGTGACTTCTCATATGAAGTACAGGACTTTACATTTACTAATCAGGATGGAGAGAACGTAAGCAAGCGTGATTTAGAAGGTAAATTTTGGGTCGTTGATTTTATTTTTACCAATTGTACAACTGTCTGTCCGCCCATGACTTCCAATATGGCTAATCTGCAGGATCAATTACAGAAAGCTGGTCTTCAGGATGAGGTTCAGCTCGTATCGTTCAGTGTCGATCCGAAACGTGATAAACCGGAAACATTGAAAGACTATGCAGAGGCTCGCGGCGGAACATTTGAAAACTGGGATTTACTGACAGGATACGATTTTGAGACGATCAAAGAATTCTCAATCAAATCTTTTAAATCAGCCGTTGAACAACTCCCTGATTCGGATCAGATGATGCATGGAACAAGCTTTTTCATTGTTACGCCGGAAGGAAATGCGATCAAAAACTATGATGGCCGAAAAGCTGCCAATATGGAAAAAATAGTGGAAGATATTCAGGAAATGATGTAAATGAAGTCAGAGTGGGGTTGCCCACTCTTTTTGATATTGAAATAGGACTAGCTATACTGTACGATATAAATAAGTAAGATCATTAAATAGAAAGGAGCGTCAAATGAATGTGTGAAAAAGATCAAATTCCTCTTGATGAACTGGCCAGGGCACTTTTTACAATCAACCGTCATGCCAAAACAGCCCCTGAACCCAAACACCTTTATTTCATTAAGAAGGAATCCATCAACCGTTTATTAAAGGAAAAACGTGCCGAAAAAATTGGTTTGCACTTCTCGAACCACCCCAAGTACAGTAATCAGCACTCCACCCTTTTAGTTAAAGTGGACAAGTATTTTTTTCATATACCTCCAACGAAAGACGACTTCAAAAAACTTGAGCATTTAGGTGAACTGGACCAAAACTACCGGAATCCTCCAACAAAGATGTCACTTTCACAGGCAAAAAAGATCGTATATCGTTACATAAACTGGAAACCAGTCAAAAAGCAGCAGCCAAAAAGAAAAAAATACAGATCCTCCTATTTCACGCCTTCCTCACTGGGAAAAATGGAGTGGCCTCCAGGCAAGACCAAACGAGGGTCACGTTAAAACTATTTGTCGCCAGACGCTTTTTCCATGTTTAGCTGTAGCCTGATCAGGGTATTAGAGGTATTAAAAGGAGGTATTCGGATATGACAATTGAAATGGAGAATTTTTTGTATGAGCTCAAAAAGCAAGCCGGACAGACACATGTATTAAAAGATACTTACGAGTCTCTAACACCGGATGAACAGGATAAGGTCAGCAATCTGGCCCCGTCCAGTCAACCAATGCCCCCTGAACAACACAAGACGATTTTTGAATGGTATGAACAAATGCAGAAAAAACTCGGCATAATAAATAAAACTTAACCGAAGTGCGTATTTATTATACGTGCCTTTTTTTGCTTCGGAGGATAAATTGTATGAAATGAACAATCACCAGGTATCCGCCAAAAATGGCCAGGCTGCGCAACGTGACCTCCAGCAACGGCAATTGGAAAACAGCTGTCAAAACAATTCCACCTAAAAATAGTAGCAGGATCAGCAAACTGGTCATGATATAACTTAATAGTTTCACTGACTTTGTCGTTACGATCCAATTGATGAGTGGACGGATTAGGATATATGTTACAACAATCCCCGTAAAAATGAATATATATGAAAAATCGATGCGCTCCGGGAGTAAAACGCTCAAATGAGTCAACTCTGGCCAATCCATCATGCTTATCAACGCCTTTCAATTATCTTATTATTCAATATAAACCGATCAATTCCATATTATACGTATCAACTATTTGATATAATGACATTATTGAACGATGTTTGGGGTGACTATCTTGAACAGGGCATTTTTGCTCATCATTCTTGGAGCTGGACTTTGGGGAACAATTGGCTGGTATGTGAAAAACTTGTATGCATATGGTTTCACACCTATGGAAGTGGTAACGCTTCGTGTATGGTCCGCTGCTACTTTATTAATGCTGTTTTTAGTGATTACATCACCTGAAAAATTGAAGCTGACCTCGTTTTCAGACCTGAAATATTTTATAGGCACGGGTGTGTTCAGCATCGTGTTCTTCAATTTTTGCATGTTTACCGCAATTGACTTGTCAACGATACCCATCGCAACAGCTCTGCTTTATACAGGGCCGGCATTTGTAACGGTATTATCATTTTTACTGTTTCAGGAACCGTTCACTAAGCCGAAACTAAGTGCCCTGCTTATTACCATAGTCGGCAGTGCGCTGGTTGTCGGGCTGGTCCCTTTAAATTTGAACACCTTTCAGCTTGGAAGTATATTATTCGGCCTCGGATCAGGTTTTGGGTATGCGCTTTACAGTATTTTCAGTAAGTTCGCCTTGGAAAAATATACAAGTATAAGTATTACCGCCTATACATTCATCGTGGCTGCTGTATCGTTACTGCCGTTTTTCCCTTATCAGGAAAAAATATCATTACTAATGGACCCATCTGTCTTGTTTTACGCCATCGGACTGGGCTTTCTGCCGACAGCATTCGCCTATATTATTTATACATACGGGCTCAACCAAACGGAAGCATCAAAAGCTTCAATCCTGACAACAGTGGAACCAGTGGTGGCAACTTTGATTGGAATTTTTGTTTTCCAGGAAGCCTTTTCACTGGTGCAAATGCTAGGAATGGCATGTATTATAGGTGCTGTGATCATCATCCAAATGAACCCCCGTCCGGCAAAAACTGCTGGAATAAGCGATATTGATCACGACATATCAGAACAAAACCAATTATGATCGAAATAAGTTCAATCATATTTATAAGAGCTGCATCGACTTTACAATGCATTTAAAGCTGATATGGAAGAGCACACAGTCAAGGAGGAAGAGAAAAGAGCTTCACCTTAATTAAAGCGTATGAAGAACATCCGGGTGACGAACTTCTAAGGCGAATCCATGAGCAAATGGCGGACTGGAGGATGAACATGACGCTTCCGGTAACATCCTGAAACGTATGCTAGAAATCACCGATAGATTTGAGCGACCGAATGATGCATGCAATTCATATCGCATCACTTATGCAAGGCTGGCAGAACTAGAAACAGATACATTCTTTATCTGGACATGTATTGTTCAAACATCTTTAAGAAATACAAGAGGGCGGGAGCATTCCTGGATGCCTTCCACCCTCTTGCTTTGTAAATATAAAAATGGTTCAGACGGTTACTTTATGGTATCATAGGCTTATGATGGTAATCGACCCATTTTATCGGATTGTTGACTGGTCACTTTTTTATCGAGACGTTGTTCAATCTGGTTTAATTTATATTCATCTTCCCACAGTTCTTGTTTATTTTGCTGAACCAGTTCTTCAAAACTTTGATATTTTGGACGCATATTTTTATACACTCCTTTATTCGTGTGTTAATTATATTATACCCTATTCCATACATCATAAATCGAAATTATTTGAACATTTTATAAACATTTTACTTTTTTGGAGGTTTCGACATGCGGCCACAACTGAACAAAACCGCTGAAAACTTAGAGATATCGGGAATCCGCAAATTTTTCAACATGGTATCTGATGAGCAAAATGTTACATCACTTACGATCGGACAGCCTGACTTTCATACACCCGAACATGTAAAAAACGCTGCTAACCATGCATTAGATCAAAATAAAACGATGTACACTCCTAATGCTGGAATTATGGAACTGCGTACTGCCATAGGGGCGTACTATCAGAATCAGTATGGTATACGCTATGAACCAAAGTCGGAAATAATTGTGACAACCGGTGCATCACAGGCGATTGACATAGCATTGCGAACCATTCTCGAACAGGGTGATGAGGTCATTCTTCCGGCGCCCATTTACCCTGGTTACGAGCCATTGATCAAACTCGCGGGCGCCACGACTGTATATGCTGATACATCAACGGATCATTTTAAGCTGACCAGGGAAAATCTGGAAAGACATATTACAGCAAAAACAAAGTGTGTTGTCCTACCTTACCCTTCCAATCCTACAGGGGTGTCTTTTACAAAAGAAGAACTTCAGGAGCTTGTTTCCGTCCTGGAACAAAAAAATATTTTTATTTTGGCTGATGAGATATATAGTGAATTGGTATACGATTGGAGGCATACGTCGATTGCTAGTTTTGCTGGCGTTGGAGACCGGACAATTGTGATTAATGGGGTTTCCAAGTCACATGCAATGACTGGATTCCGGATTGGCTATGCCCTGGCTCCGGAATGGCTGGCCCGGCACATGCTCAAGGTTCACCAGTATAACGTATCATGCGCTTCATCCATCAGCCAGTATGCTGCACTGGAAGCTTTGACTGAAGGTGTGCATGACCCAGCCGCTATGCGCAGTGAATATCAAAAAAGACGGGACTACGTATACAACCGATTAGTGGAAATGGGACTCGAGGTATACAAACCTGACGGGGCATTCTACTTTTTCCCGGCATTCCCTGTCGAGCATACTTCATCATTACAACTGGGAATCGACCTAGTGCGGAAGGGAAAAGTTGCACTGGTACCGGGAAGTTCATTCTCTTCCAAAGGGGAAGGTTATATGCGCCTGTCCTACGCATATGATATGAACACAATCAAAACAGGTCTTGATCGGCTTGAATCGTTTTTAAGGAGGGAAAGGATCATCTAGCCTGGAAAACTACTCTACTTTTTTCTGGCTGTTCGTTTGTTTCATAGATTCGTAAAGATTTAACAGCTTGTCCAATTCCTGACTGGTCGTAATAGCTTCCGAACTTGTAAAACCTTTGTCAATAGCAATATTTGTCATTTTATTTCGCAAAAATTCGATGCGTTCCAAAAGCTTGTCTGCAGCACACATTGTGATTTAAATAGCACCTCCATTTAATAGCTTACTTAACTTTAGCATACTTCAACAAAAAATGACAAGTTTCAATTGAAATTATTGGAAAAATTTCTTTTATTTTGGAAGGAAGATCAACATGTATTATAAACGAAATGAATCTTATCGATTTGTATTTCATCAGCCGGTTGCCGGAAAACTGACAAGAAGCGAAACATACAGCAAAGTAACAACTGACGTAGAGGTTCTGGATGTAAGCAATCAGGGGGCCAAACTATTCTGCCCAAACACTGTCAACTTGAAAAAGCATACAAACATCTTCCTTTCATTCCGGCTGAATACTGCCCTCTTTCAAGCAGCAGGTGTAATTGTATGGATAAAAAAATATCCCCGATCATGTGAACTTGGCGTCCACCTCAACACGGATGAAGAATATAAAGAAAGCATGACAAGAGAACTGAAACAAATTGCCAAGAAAGCAACGAAAAACAAGTAGGCAGCTTAATCATTTGAAAGGAAACAACAGGAAAGGATGTTGTCAGTTGGGAAAATCAGAACGGAAAAATGGATGGAAAGAGTGGACAAAAGCTATACTCATAGCCATCTTAATTGCTTTTGTCCTTCGCTCGTTCGTGTTTGTCACCTCTGTCGTTGACGGGGAGAGCATGGAACCCACCCTTGAAAATGGCGAAACAGTTCTTTTCAATAAATTGACCTATCTATTCAATGAACCTGAACGGGGAGACATCGTCATTATCAACCGACCGCAGAAAAATTATGTTAAACGGGTGATCGCACTGCCCGGAGAAACGGTTGCCGTTAAAAATCAAACGTTATATATTGATGGAGAGCCATATGACCAATCATTTATTACGGATAACGAACTTAACAACACCGGTCAATTTGGGCCGATTCAAATACCGGAGAACAGTTATTTCGTAATGGGTGATAACAGGAAGTTAAGTAAAGACAGCAGAAATGGGCTCGGTTTTATTAGTGAAGAAAACATAACTGGAAAATCAGAGTTCATCATTTTTCCGTTCAATGAATGGTCTATGATAAAGTGAAACTTCATTCAGCGGACGCTTTTCCCGCTGAATGTTAGTTGAACCGAATCGGACATTGACGGGGAGTTTGCCCCCGTTTGCGAGGGGGGATTACTCCCCGTTATATGCGGGATAAAGTGAAACTTCATTCAGCGGACGCCCTTCCCGCTGAATGTTAGTTGAACTGAATCGGACATTGACGGGGAGTTGTTCCCCGCACAATTTTCAAACATTAAGGATTATATTAATGGGGGACTTACTGGCTGTTATGGTGGGGTAAAGTGAAACCCGGGTCAGACTTACCATGAGTTTGTCTGACCCTCATATTTATTCATTATCAAATATACAGTAACCAATATTAAGCACGAGTACCCCGAAACAAATGATACCAAAAGCTGTTTCCCATATTTCCATACGTTTATACCTCCTTCTTGCATGATATGTAGAAAGCTAGACTTTTCTTCCTTATCATATCAATTTCCCTGCCCTAATGAAAGTGAAAATATGATAAACTGAGGATAGAACATTAAACGGCTTAACTTTAGCAAGTACAATGGAAAGCAGGTATGATGATGCACCACTGTCCTTATTGTGGCACAAAAGTACGTGATCATGAGTCCTATTGCATTAAATGCGGCAAAAAACTGCCGGAAGACATGTATGAACGGCTCGAAAACAGAAAAACATTCAACAAATACTGGTATATACCGATATCCATTTTTACGCTTATCGTCATAACGACTGGTATTTATTACGTTTTTTTACAGCATCAGACAACTGAGACCAAGGAATTATATAAAATGGCTGAGGAAAGTGCTGTAGAGGAACAATACCAGGAAGCAAGCAAACATCTGGAGTCTGCCCTTGAACTTAATCAGTCTTTTTCTCAAGCCGACATGGCGTTAGGTTTCGTCCAGACAGCACTGGATACTGAAAAAAATATAAATCAGGCAGCACAGCTTCTGGAAAAACAGGAATTTCACGATGCCCTGTCAATTATCAATGAAGCTGAAAACAATTTAACGAATTATAATGGTGATGCAGTGACCCCTTTAATCAACAAGCTGACAGCAAAACGCAATACCATAAAATTGGAACAGCTTAAATATAAACTGGAGCAGGAGCCGGGCATCAACGAATTAAAAACTTTATTATGGGAAGGAGAAGCCATACAAGCCGATGAAGCTGCCGACATAGCGGCTTCCATTCGAACCCGGATTGTAGATTATACTTTTTCTCAAGCAAGCGAGCAATTGAATGAAAACCAGTTTTCAGATGCTTTATTATTGGTGGAAGACGGATTGAAATACGTACCGGACTCTGAAAAACTGCAAAGCCTGAAAACAACAATTGATAAGGAAAAAACAGCTTTCGAAACAGCCCAGCGCCAGCGGATTGAACAAGCAATCAGTTCTGCCGAAGAAGAACGAGAATTGAATGAAAACGATGCAATTGAACTTGTTTCGGCCGATGTTGAAACTGATGAACAAGGAAAAGTGGTCATAAAAGGAAAAGTAAAAAGTGTCGCCACCATCCCTATCAATTCGATTCTTGTCCAATATGATTTGTCTATTCATGACGAAGTCTTTTTATCAAACGAAATATATGTCTATCCGGAAACACTTTATCCAAATGATGTTGGCGAATTTGAGTTCACCCACTTTGATATTGACGAGAACGAAGAAGATATCAGCCTAAAAGTGGATAAAATCAGGTGGTATACTGATCAACAACAATAGGAACGCAATCAATGAGGTGAACATATGCATAAAAAACAAAGAGGGCCGGTGATTGTTTCTTTATTGCTTGTTGTCGCGGGAATCATTACGTTGGCTGCTATGAACAACATATGGCAGCCCAATACCATTTCGGTCAACAATCCGGTCATCAACAAAGTGGAATCAAATACGCAAAGCCTTGATCTGAAATCGATCATTCATAAAGCTGAGAAAAGTGTCGTGCAAATAGAAGGACAGAACGAGCAAAGTACCGTGACTGGATCCGGGTTTTTATATAACGGACAAGGGGATATTATTACAAATGCTCACGTTGTAAAAGATGCAGACGTTATTAATGTGCGGACAGCCAACGGGCACATTTATCCAGGTGCAGTCATTGGGGCGGGAGAAAACACCGATGTGGCCGTCATACGAGTACCGCAGCTGGCTGATCAGAGCACTTTAAATATCGATGCTGAAAAACAGGCTGAAACAGGCGATGAAGTGATAGCACTGGGCAGTCCGCACGGTTTTCAAAATACAGTCACATTGGGGATTATATCCGGAACAGAGCGTAATTTCTCGGTTGATGGGTTCAGCTATGAGAATGCCTATCAGATATCTGCACAAATAACCGACGGAAACAGCGGAGGGCCATTAATTAATCGTGAAACGGGAAATGTGATCGGTATTAATGCTGTTGGTACAAATGATGGAACCATTGGATTCAGTATTCCGGTTGATGATGTTTATAAACAAATCACTAGATGGTCAAACGAAGCACAAAATGACCAGCTAGACTTTAAATACACTGACGATATCACCGGTTCCACCAACCCTGATCAACTTATTGAAGATGCAGAGTACGTGGCGGAATACTTTTTTGAAAGTATCAGCATCAGAGATTATGTTGGTGCTTATACGCTACTAGGCAGTAACATGCAATCAGCCAATTCTTACGCTGATTTCCGCGAAGGCTACATCTATTATATGGACCTGGAATATTCCGATTTGTCAAGCACCGTTACAGAAGATAATCAAATCAAAACAACTGTCGCTGTATCAGCGAAGGCAAAAACGCCTGAACAGGAAGAAACCAAAGAACATGACATAACCTATGAGCTTACGATTGGACAGGAAAATGATCAGTTGAAAATTTTAAAAATCAATGAATCAAATGAAAGTTAATCTGTCATTATTTTTTTAAAACTTAGTTGTGCTGATCAAGCATGAGCTCTATTTATCAGGAGCGTTGACAGATACACCGAGCAGGTTAATCGCGAGTTCCCCAGCTGAGTGGAAATGTCCTGTGTTTCCGCTTAACCAACTGTTTGGAGTAATTTAGTCAACTTCTCAGGCGGCAATGGCTTACTGAAATAAAAACCTTGCATTTCATCACATTTTTCTTCTGTCAGAAACTTGAGCTGTTCGATTGTTTCAACACCTTCAGCGATCACCTTCATGTCCAATGAATGAGACATATGAATAATGGATTTGACAATTGCCTGGTTTTGTTCCCGATTTTCATTAATAAACATTTTATCAATTTTTAATTTCGTTATCGGGAAAACACTTAAATACTTGAACGATGAATAGCCGGTACCGAAATCATCAATTGAAACAAAAACACCAAGCTTACGCAGGCAATGCATCGTTTCAAGAATATTTTCCTCATTCGTCATGGCCATGGTTTCGGTTATTTCCAGCTCCAGGTATTTTGGTGCAAGACCTGTTTCATTCAGGATATGCTCGACTTTTTCCACTAATCCTTTTTGATAAAATTGCTTGGCAGACAAGTTCACACTCACAATGACAGGCTGAAATCCTTTGTCTTGCCACGTTTTATTTTGTCTGCAGGCCTCCTTTAAAACCCAGTCTCCGATATCAATGATTAGTCCGGTTTTTTCCGCAAGACCGATAAACTTATCCGGGGGTATGTACGACTTCAGGGGGTGCTTCCAGCGCAGTAATGCCTCCACACCTACAATTTTATTGGAATCAAGACTTTTTTGCGGCTGATAATGAAGCTCAAACTGGCCCTCCATTAAAGCTTTCCGCAGTTCACGCTCCATTGTTAACATGGCTTTAAAATTTTCCGCAATGGATAATTCAAAAATATTGTAGTTACTTCCATGCTTTTCCTTGATAACATACATGGCTGAATCAGCGTGCTTGATCAGGTCATTCGCTGATGTTCCATTTTCAGGATAGATACTAATTCCGATACTGATCGACGTGAAAATTTCATAATCGTTCATTTTAATTGGTTTCTCAAAAGCGGTCATTAATTTTTCTGCAAAGGCAGCAACAGCATCCTGATCTTTTGGACAACGATACAGAATGAGAAATTCATCGCCACTCATTCTAGCAATAAATGTATTCGTATTCAAAAATGTTTTAAACCGATCCCCGCATGCCCTTAATAGCTTATCTCCAAAGGCATAGCCAAATGTATCATTGATCTCCTTGAAGTAATTCAAGTCAATAAAATAAACTGCCAGCATTTGCTGGTTTTTTTCTGCTTCATTCACAGCTTCTTTTAAAACCTTATTGAAAAAATTCCAATGCGGTAAATCGGTAAGCTCATCATAATAGGCCATGTATTCAATCCGTTTCTCATTCTCAATCCGGTTGGTAATATCTTTAATAACTGCGACTCTGATTATATTGCCATGGTTATTATACGGAAGTCCCATTATTTCAAAATAGAAGGTTGAGGAATCTTTTCGAACACCTGTTAATTCATATGGTCTTTCAGGATATAAATGAATATCGGGCAGCTGATGGAAACCTCTGTCATCAATCAGCTGGGAAATGTCCATATTTTTTATCTCTTCTTCGGTATATCCGAACATATCCGAAAATGTCTGATCACAATCAATAATGCGATTGCCTTCATACATGACAATCCCTTCTGAATTGTTATAGACCTGATTGTTGATATGACGCTTTAATTCGTCTGTTTTGTCAGTGATGGAAAGTTCACTAATGATCAGACAATAAATATCTTTTCCAGTACGGATAGCCTTCACTTCTATCAATTTCCCGTTTTGATTTTTTAACTCCATTAAAAGATGGGTTTCATCATTTTCCTGCAACAGACGAAAGTCAAGATATTCATAAATAGATTTTTCATTTTCATCATCCATTTTTAATAGAGCGTACGCAGCATCATTGCCGCGAATGACCTCTCCATTTTGCCGGACAAACACGATCGCATCTTTTAATCTTGTTAAAATTTGATCATTGATTGGTAAATTTATTTCCTTGAACATGGATATCCCTCCTGGACAGACAGCGTTATCCAATGATAATTCTCTCTTTTGGATAGTGATACTTCCCGGTTTTTTTATTATCTTTGAATATTAATAAGAACGTAATGATTCCGACCCTTCCAATAAACATGCTGCAGGCAGTGCCAGGACAGCAGTAGCTAGTATAACAAGCAATAAAATAAAACAGAAAAATCAGCTGAGCTGTACCGGCGACAGTCGGTTGATCCAGTGGGCAGAACATACAGTACTTCTTGCATCCTCAATAGTATTATCGGTTCACTTCCGAGAAACTTAATAACATTATAGCCGGTTAAATGCGTTTTACGTTTCGCTATCGACAATTTGAATTGAAAGAAAGATCAAATTTGGACATATATTGATCTTTCATGAAGCGGATTTTCAGATAGCCGGGCATTAGAAAAATCGCATTTACTTTGATTACGAATTGAATTCAGCTTTTAAAGACAGACAATCCTTTTCTCGCGATACTACCTGAACGCTGCCTGCTTATTAAATTTGCGCTTTGAATGTTTGCAGCAATTCCTCCCCCTGATACCCTTGTTCGATTAATGATTTTAACTTTTCTTCAATAATTTCTTTCCGCTGATCAACAATCGTGCCAACAAAAAGTACGTTCATTTTCCCGCCAATTTTATTCATGCCAGTGATTGCTGTAATGAAAGTCGCTGGCCTGTTACTTTCTTTCGTAATTTTGACCTGGATCAAGACTTCTTCTTTATTATTTTTAAGGTTTTGAAAAAAATCATAATATTCCTGTTCGACATATGCTTCTATCACCCAGCGGTTTGCTTCATCCTCCCGGTTGATGATCAAACCATCCAATAGAGGGATCGTTTGCTGTAACATATCAGCGTCTTCGTTATCAATAATTTTTAAAGAACTCAGCTTGAATGTTTTCACACCATCACCTCCCGTTGCTAACAAACCCATTTTCATCCCCCAATATAGGACATTTCAATTTTCTTGCGGTTACGCTGCTTTTGCTCCGACCGTTCCTCCGAATAGCGATCTTTCCTTCTCCCCCACAAACTTCTCATTTCCTGTTCCAGTTCAATGTCTGATAATTCATCATGACGCATTTTTTCGCGTATGTCAAAACCGTCTGAAGCAAACAGGCATGTGTACAGTTTTCCATCCGCTGACAAACGAATCCTTGTGCACGTACCGCAAAAGGAATCCGTTACAGAGGATATAACGCCTATCTCTCCCCCACCGTCTTTATAACGGTATCTTGATGCAACTTCACCATAATAGTTTTCTTCTGCCGGTTCAATTGGCATCTCCTTATCAATCGTACGAATAATGTCTTTTTTGGATATGACATTTTTAAAATCCCAGCCATTATGATTACCGACGTCCATGAATTCAATAAAACGCAATATGATGTCTTTTCCCTTGAAATAGCGCGCCATTGGCAAAATTTGGCTGTCATTCATGCCCTGTTTGACAACCATATTGATTTTGATACCAAGACCAGCTTCCTTAGCAGCTTCGATCCCTTTTAGAACAGGGCGGGCCACTACACCTTTTCCGTTAATTTCCTTAAACACATCATCTTCAATCGCATCAAGGCTGATATTGACACGCTTCAGCCCTGCATCTTTCAGTTTTTTTGCTTTTTTCGGCAAAAATACGGCATTTGTCGTTAACGCAATGTCTTTTATTCCTGGAATTTCAGACAGTTCTGCAATCAATTCCTCCAAGTTCCTGCGCATCAGCGGTTCACCGCCGGTAATGCGGATTTTTTCAACGCCAAGATGGGCAAACACTTTAGCCAACCGGAGAATCTCTTCAAAGCTCAATAATTCTTTTTCGGATAAAAACACATAATCCTCACCAAATATTTCTTTTGGCATACAATAGGTACAGCGGAAATTACACTGATCAATCACCGATATACGCAGGTCTTTAAGTATCCTTCCGAATTGGTCTTTGATTGGTGCTGATTCAATCTGCACAGTAACCTCTCCTTTACAGCAAAAGTATCCGTTTTACTCCGGTGCAACGGTTCATAAAACCCATGCTCGAATGCAGTTTCACTTAAATTCACGTTGACCTTGCTGATCATCCAGCAACAGTACTTCCGCTTCATCACCTGTTTTGAAGCCACGTGTCCCGCCAGGAAGCACCATCAGACTGGTTGAATATGCAAGCGACGTCACGACATTGGATTTGTCAATTCCAGCCAAGTTCGTATAAACTTGGCCATTTTCATACGTTACATAACTGCGCACAAACCGTGTAAATGGATTAGGCTTTGGAAAATCATCTGCCAGTTTCGCCTTAATCCGCCGAAGAAAAGCATTTTGATTAAATAAACAATGCTGGATGATCGGTCTGACAAACAATTCAAAACCAACATAGCATGCAGAGGGATTTCCTGATAAGCCGTACAGTAATTTTCCCTCGTTTGCTGCAACGGTGGTGACACTCCCGGGACGCATCGCCACTTTGTTAAATAAGACATCTGCACCGAGTTTTTCATAAATGGCAGGCATTAAATCAAAATCGCCAACCGATACACCGCCAGTCGTAATCAGGATATCGACCTCTTCCAATGCCTCTTTAATCGTCTCATAGCTGGCATTCAACTCATCTTCAAGCTTCCCAAAGTATTTATAGTTTGCGCCGGCGCGGATGATCTGCGATACCATCATATAAGCATTGGAATTGCGAATTTTTCCTGGCTGTAATTTCTCGTCTATATCAAGTAACTCAGTGCCTGTTGCAATAACACCAATCACCGGTCTTTTAGCAACTTTCACTTGACTATAGCCAAACGTTGCCAGCAGCGCTTTTACTCCGGGATTAATCAGTGTTCCCTGTTCAATCAGCTTTTCTCCTTCTGTCACCTCCGAACCTTCCTGGATAATGTTTTGTCCTGAATCAAGGGTTCGTTTAATCGACATATAGGATTGACGGCCTTTTTCATAAGACTGGCATATTTCAAACATGGCAATACAATCCGCGCCATCGGGAATTTGGGCGCCGGTCATAATTCGTGTGGCCTCACCTTTATGTAAGCGTTTTCTCGGAACTTCTCCTGCACCGATATGTTCGACAACTTCAAACGTCACCGGGGTGTTGCTGTCAGCTTCCAATGTATCCGCCGAACGAAGCGCAAAACCATCATACGGTGACTTTGGAAACGGTGGGACAGGATGTTTGGCCGTAATGTCTTCTGCCAGCCTCCTGTTGTCACAGTTCTGAATGGAAACATATTCCGTCTCCCCTTGCCTCCTGTGTTTCCATACACGGTTTATCGCTTCATCAACCGGGATCGGTTTCCGTATTGCTGCCACTTCGCATCAAACCTTCCGTAACCAGTTATCATCATTAAGTTAAGTTTAACAAAAATATATGCAAATTGATATTCGATACTTCCATCGTCATGAAATGTTTAGGAATAGATATCTGATAGAGGGATCAGCAGAACACCACAAGGGATTAGTATTCCTTTTTTTAGTATGGGCTTCAATTAACATGCTTTTTTAGTATAATGGTTTTATATACAGGGGGTGCGAATATGGGAAAGAAGTTTGTTGCTTTCATAATCCTTATTTTTTTAGTTGCTTGTACTGAAGAACCGGTGATTGTAAAATCGGACTCGTCACCGGAAGATCCCGATCAAGAACCGGAAATCGTTGAACAGGAAAATGATGATAAAGAAGAGGTAGAAGCATTTATTGAATTTACCCTGCCGGAAGAAGAAATCATGATCAACCTGAAGATGGTTCCAATTCTGGACAGTTACTTGCAGGCTGCCGAAAACCGTTGGCAGGCAATTGCAGAAATGACCCTCGAGCCCATTATTACAGCTGACAAAGATCTTTACCTGCTGGAATTTTCATGTCAGGAAAAACTATGCTCCTATTTATTGCTGGACCGAACTGAAGAAAAAAATAAAGCCTATTTAATTGCTGATTTAGCGGAACTCTTTCAGAAGACAATATCACCAGACGATACGAAGGTTTTATTTCACTTTAACAGAGAGCAATCATCACACTTGCCTTATTCCGATTTTACAGTGATTGACTTGGAAAAGTGGGAACTAATACCTCTTGATATTCATGAGGAGGAACAGGTGATGCTGGATTATACGTGGCCGATCCTGAATGTGGAATGGATTGGAAATAATAACCTTTCCGTAACAATACCAGACATAGCAGAGCCCACTCCAGAAAACATAAAACAGTGGCAGGACACGGAAAAGCCGACAACAATGGTTGAATTCACATTAAACACGAATAAATGAAATAACATAAGTACAGCGGGCATCCTCATCTTATCGGGATGCCTTTTTCACTGAAAAATTAATTCTTCCTGATGGCTGATTGTCATTTGTTCACCATCCACAGAAAAATTTGCCTCGCAAAATAACGTATACGCTCCTTCACCTGGGACATCAAATGTTTTGGCGTCTTGAGGGTGATAACTATCTGCTGTATGCAGCGTCCTGGAAACAGTACTGCCGGTATAATCATGGTTCGAATGTTTCAATGATACAGAAACAAGCGGTGTCTGATGTTTGATTTCCACAGATTCATCCCCGGTATACTGAATGGCTCTAAAAACCCGAACACCCTCATCCATACGCTCTACGCGGATATGTAACGTAAAGTCTCCCTCTTGTACCTCCTTCGTTGTATTAGTGGCGAGTTCGACCCCGGATTGCCCATAAACCCAATAGGACGATATAACCAGGATAACAGCTATAACGGCCACGATCATGACATTCGCCCTTTTTTTCATATCCAGCCCTCCCTCTTATATATGACGAATTTCCCCGCCAAAAAGTTCCATAAATTTGCAGGAAATTTTGCATTTGCATCTGCTTGTAAGCACCTTTTATATTTCAAGACTGGCCATACTTAAAAGGTAAAAAATAGCAAGCATAATAAATCGCATTCTTAAAATGATAAATAGTGAAGTGCATAGGAAATCATATGTCAAAAGACAATCGTTTTTCTATCTGCTTAACAAGCTTTCCTATTCAAAAGGGGGTCCAATCACATTGACTGTTTCAGCCCAGGTTAAACAGACAATAGCTGGTTTAAAAAGTGCACAAGCCAGTTTTGAACAATTCGCACTCCAGACGCAAAACAAACAGGCAAAGCAACTTTATGAAGATGCAGCTCAACAAACGCAAACTATCCTGCAGACTGTTGAACCACGCGTACAACAAATCGAACAGGAAGAACCGCAGTACAAAGGATTTTAAATGGTGAGGTTGGCTTTTTAGCCGACCTCCCTCACTAATCTGGAGGTTATGACATGAAAACCTTAAAAATTTTGTTGACGCTCGGACTTATTTGTTTGCTGATAGGCTGTACAACCAATAACAATACATCGGAAAACAATCAAAACGTAAATTTCAGCACGATCTCTGCCAATAGTTCCATTGACCAGACTGCTTCAAATCAAGCTAAAAAACGTTTAAGTCAACGTGAAGTAATAACTTCGGTCAACGCAGTAAATACGGACAAACAGATGATCATGGCATTTGAAATAGAACATAACAAGCGATTTCAACTGACTGACATCCGTAAAGACATACAAAAGAACATGAATAAAGAATTTTCGGATCTGAAGGTTGAAGTTTCCACCGATAAGAAACTGGTACTTGAAATCGGCAAACTTGAAGAAAAAATCGACCAAGCGAATATATCAAAAAAGAAATTGCAAAAAGAGGTTGATCGCCTCATTAAGCTGATGAAAGACAAAACCTAAAGGAAGCGTGAGGATCAATGGCAGATAAGAAAAAGAAAAATTTACCGCCGGCCGCACAAAGGTATCAGACCTTTGCCAAGCACAGAGAAGTAAAACGGCCATTGTTGATTAATTGTATTAAAGCTTTTCTGGTGGGTGGTTTCATTTGTTTTATCGGCCAAATCATTTCTACTATATATGTTTACTTCTTTGGCTTTACTGAACAAACGGCTGGTAATCCGACAGTGGCAACCCTCATTTTTATCACCATGTTTTTAACCGGTTTTGGCGTATATGATCGAATCGGTCAGTTTGCAGGCGCAGGATCCACAGTTCCGGTGACCGGTTTCGGAAATTCCGTCATTTCTGCAGCGATTGAGCATCGTTCAGAAGGCTTTATATTAGGTGTTGGCGGCAACATGTTTAAACTTGCAGGACCTGTCATTGTATATGGTGTGTTTTCCGCTTTTGTCATTGCATTAATTAAAACAATGTTGATTAAATGGGGGGGCATCTAATGTTAACCGGACATCGCACATGGATTTTTGAAAATCAACCCGTAATTATCTCAACCGGTACCGTTGGCGGACCATTTGAAGCGAACGGGAATATACCGGATGCTTTTGATATTTTGCATGATGACATGTGGCTGAAGCAATCATCTTTTGAAAAAGCACAACGCACGATGTTGGAGGAAGCATGCCAGATAGCCGTTAAAAACAGCCTCATTCAGAAAGAACATGTGAAATTTTTTATTAGCGGTGATTTAATCAATCAAATTACCCCAAGCAGTTTCGCAGCCAAAACCCTTGATGTGCCATACTTCGGGTTATTCAGTGCCTGTGCAACATCAATGGAAAGCCTAGCACTTGCTTCATTCATTATTAACGGGAATGGGGCAGACTATATTTTAAGCGGTACAGCCAGTCATAACGCTGCAACTGAAAAACAATTCCGTTACCCGACTGAGTATGGCGGCCAAAAGCCTCCAACTGCCCAGTGGACCGTTACAGGAGCGGGATGTGCTTTGGTTGCAGAAAACGGAGAAGGTCCGAGAGTTACATCGGCAACCATTGGCAAAGTGGTTGATATGGGAATGAGCGACCCATTTAATATGGGTGGTGCCATGGCGCCTGCTGCAGTTGATACGATTGAGACACATTTAAGAGAACGGGATGTTGACCCAACCTATTACGATTTAATTATTACAGGCGATCTTGGCCATATCGGCAGAGAAACCTCATTGGATCTTTTACAGAAAAAAAACATTGCTGTGCCAGAAGAAAATTATAAAGACTGCGGGTTAACCATTTATCGGGAAGGACAGCCGGTTCTCTCGGGTGCAAGTGGTACAGCGAGCTCCGCCATAGGGGTCTATGGACATTTTTTAAATTTAATGGAGGAACAGCAGTTGAACCGTATACTCGTTGTCGCAACAGGGGCATTACATTCTCCTTTAAGCGTACAGCAAGGTGATTCAATCCCTTGTATTGCGCATGCAGTCTCGATTGAGTCAGGAAGTGATAAAACATGATTTTTTTCTGGGCATTTATTGTCGGTGGATTGATTTGTGTCATCGGGCAAGTTTTGTTTGATGTATTTAAACTGAACCCAGGTGTAACACTGACTATTTTCGTTATTGCCGGGGCCATTTTAGACGGATTTGGATTATACGATCCTTTAATTGATTTTGCAGGCGCCGGTGCAACGGTCCCCATAACCAATTTTGGAAATCAGCTTGTACATGGTGCCATGCAAGAAGCAGAGCAACATGGGATTATCGGCGTTGTCACTGGAATTTTTGAGGTTACAAGTGCCGGTATTTCGGCCGCCATTATATTTGGTCTGATTGGTGCATTCATTTTTAAACCGAAAGGATAAGGTAAACCATGACTGTCAGCTCACAAGTGAAAGGATGTTATTCATCCATTAAAAGTATTGAAGCAACACTTGAAACCCTGGTAAGCAAAACCCAGGATCAAGAAGCGGAAAAAACTTTAAAAGACGTTCAAAATACGATGAAAACCGTCAAAAGTGATTTGGAAAAGCAAGTTCTGTACCTTACCAAGGAAGAACCACAATATAAGAGTTAGGAAATCGTACCGGAAAATAAACTGAATGCAGTCGGCATACAAAGCTGACTGCATTCAGCAATAAACGATAAGGCAGAGTAAATAATCATATAAAAAGGAATGATTCCATGCCAGGTTGGGCAGAAATTTTAATTCGTTCAATCGTTTTTTTAACCATTTTATTTTTGATCACCAAAGGGCTCGGCAAAAAACAAATGTCGCAGCTGGATACGTTTCAATATATTACGGGCATTGTCATCGGCGGTATTGTGGCCATACATGTGAGCGATGTGACGGCAAATGTAGCTTATGGAATATTGGCACTGGCAGTCTGGTTTTTCATTCCATTTGCGGTTGAATTTATGGCACTAAAGAGCAAACGATTCCGTAATTTCGTTCAAGGGAAAGGAACCGTTTTAATTCAAAATGGCAAAATCATGGAAGACAACATGAAAAAAGAACGATTCACCACGGATGAACTGCTGGAAGAATTACGTAACAACAATGTATTCAAGGCATCTGACGTTGAGTTTGCCGTTCTCGAACCGACCGGTCAGGTGAATGTCCTCCCCAAAAAAGAGAACCAGCCAATCACGCCCAAAATTCTTGGTCAAAAAGTTTCACCGGAGAAAGAACCCCAAACTGTTATTATGGATGGGAAAGCGCTGTTGGAACCTTTGGCAAATGCATCACTGAACACAAATTGGTTGGAAACAGAACTGGACAAAATGAACGTCAGCATAGAAAATGTTTTTCTCGGTCAAGTCGACAGTGATGGCCAATTAACAGTTGATCTGTATGATGATCAGCTTACGGTCCCCGAACCAACTGAAAAGCCTTTGCTTCTTGCTACAATGAAAAAATGCCAGGCAGACCTGGAATTGTTTGCGCTGGCAACAGAAAGTCAGGAATCCAAACAATTATATCAACAGAACAGTGAGCGAATGCAGCAAGCGATTGATAAAATAACGCCGTATTTACAATGAGATGCGGCGCTTTTCATCTAGTAGAGTCGGGCATGATGTTTATATTTTCAATGGATTCTGCTCTTCTTTCGATATTTTTCTCTTCTGTCGATACGCTCACTTTTCTGCTGAAACTTTGCTCTATTCTGAAGCTCCCCTATTCTTTTGCTAAAAGCAAAAAAGCAGGCTCCCCCCCCAACAAAGAGAGCCCGCCTGACCTTACTCACTAATCCATAAAGCGACTTTGCCGAATTGTTTACTTTCTTTCAAGTAATTCATAGCTTCGCGGGCATCATCCAATGAAAAAGTACGATCGACAATCGGATGGATCTGATGAGTATTAATGTATTCTAGCATGGCACGAAGCTCTTCCTGGCTGCCCATTGTCGTACCAATCAGCTTATACTGTCCGTAGAAAAATTGCCGGAGATTCAATTCAACCACATCTTCTGTTGTCGCACCGAATGTCACGATACGCCCGCCTTTTTTCAGCACTTCCAGCGAACGGTTAAACGTCGCTTGTCCAACACTGTCAATCACAATATCAATCGTTTCCTCTTTCAATTCTTCAGGCCAGCTGCTGTTTGTATCCAAAGCTCTATCGGCACCAAGCTCGATTGCCTGTTTGCGCTTCGTTTCACTTCGAGATGTAACGATTACACGGGCACCGGCGTTTTTAGCAAATTGAATCAAATATGTTGCCACACCACTGCCCGCACCAGGGATAAACAGCGTTTCCCCCGCTTGTAAGTTTCCTTTTGTAAATAGCGCCCGATATCCGGTCAATCCTGACAATGCAAGCACACCCGCTTCATCCCAGGATAAATGCTCAGGTTTTCGTTCAACTTGTTCTGCGGGTAAAACAATCAATTCTGTAAATGTTCCATTATCAGGCATCCCGAGGATATCGAACTGTTCCGGTGGTGCATCACGATGTTCATACCAGCCGAGTGAAGGATTGATAATCACTTCATCACCAACCGAAAATTCAGACACACCTTCTCCGATGGACGCAATCACACCAGCACCGTCTGAACCGATAATTAATGCACCAGCTTCATTCCCTCTTCGCCCGGCAATAGTTACGTCCCGTCGGTTCAAACCGGCTGTTCGGATGGAAACAGCTACCTGTCCGTGGTCGGCAAATGGCTCGTTCATCTCTTTTATTGTCAGTTCACCATACTCATGTACGAAAGCTTTCATGTTTCTGCTCCTCCCGATAATAGTAACTGAATGTTTCCAAATGTTCTGTACTGATGATATCATGCGGAAACAATGGCACATATATTTTTTCCTGTTTTGTAAATGTTCTGTTGATCAAATCAATATATTGCCGTTCATGTTCTTTCCGCTCTATTAAAAATTTGCCGTCTGCATGTTCCGGCAGTATTTTATTTATAATTAATGTTTTCACATGCAGATGGTATTGATCAAGTAATTTGATCGCTTTTTCCGTTTCCGTAATCGGAAGACGTTCCGGATTTATCACAAACACAAAACCAGTCAAATTCCCGTCAAGCAATATTTCTCTTGCCGTGGAAAACCGTTCCTGACGTTCCTTCAAAACATCATAGATCGGATCCTCAACCGGGTCACCATCGTTGAGCAATTGCGTATAATTGTCATTTGTCTTCTTCCGCTTTTTCAGCATTCCCTTAATCCAGACGCCCATCAGTTCAGGTAATGACAACAGCCGGATAGTGTGACCTGTCGGAGCCGTGTCAAATATGAGCTTATCGTAATGATCGTTTTCCTCCAATATGATGGAAATCAATTTATCAAACAATGCTGCTTCATCTGCACCGGGTGAGGATTTGGCCGTATCAAGCTGCCGGTGCACCTCCTCCATCATGCTGGAATGCACAACATTTTTTATATTGTCCTTGACCCCTTTTATATAGTGTTCAGTCTCGATGGCTGGATCGATTTCAAGGGCATCAAGATTTGTTGAAATCCTAGTTATGCTGCCGCCAATGGATTTGGCAAAAATATCACCAAGATTATGTGCCGGATCAGTTGAAATTAAAAGTGTTGAGTTACCGTTCTTAGCAGATTTCCAGGCAATGGCCGCAGCAGAAGTTGACTTCCCGACGCCACCCTTACCGCCAACGAAAATAATTTTTTTCTGTAAAACTTGCATTTGGCACATCCTTTCCATTTTCCAGGTCTACAGGAGTGGTTGCTAACAGCAGCGGATTCCGGTCAGCGGTGATTTATCCATACCCATCCGTAAATGCCAGTCATGAAATTCTTCAATCATATAGGGATACAATTCGAGGGTATAATAATAAACCGGATTCGGGATGCCGATCATTTCTGAATATAATAGCAATAAAAATAGATCGTCCTGGTTCCTCAGTTCCCTCGCGATTTCCTGACGGTGCGGCATATTTAATACTTCCTCGTAAAAAGCCACTAGTTTTTTGAGCTGCTCAAGCATTTTATCACCTCGCTTAAAAACTAAAGGGACCAGCTTGCTGCATGATCCCTTTTTAAAACACATTCAAAATCCGGCTTATTATTTCAGCCTTTCTTGCCTGAATTCAGGTAATTTGCCGGATGTACCGGCTCCTTTCCATGACTAGTTTACGTTCTCATCCAAGTCATTAGGCGGATCCATGTTACGGGTTATTGTACTGAATGCTGTCAAAACGATCCACACGGCAAAGACAAATATAATGGATCCAAGCACGAACAGTAGCATTTTCGGATCACTGCCAAACCATGACCATTCAAATAAGACTTGCCGGAACATTGCCCACAGTGTCATAAACATGATAAAGATCATTGGAATCAATGTAACCAGATAATTGCTTCCCCGTTTTTTCAGCCAAATGGAAATGAGCAAGAGACTGATGCCGGCAAGCAGCTGGTTGGATGTTCCGAATAATGGCCATAGGAGATAACCGCCTGATCCAAACCCTCTGGATCCCTCAGGAAGCAATACAAGAACAGTACTGGAAATAACGGCCACAGACGTTGCCACATGCATTTTCGTCAAGGCAGGTACCTTATATTCAATACCAAGTTCCGTAATAATATAACGCATCATTCGAACTGACGTATCAAGGGTTGTCGCTGCAAAACTGACGACAATAATGGATACGATTGTAGCAGCTATATCAGATGGAATCCCGAGTCCAGTGGCCAATACGCTCGCACCATCAACAAACACGTTGAGCCCAGCTTCATTAGCGGCCGTGAAACTGCTGTATGTTCCAAAAAACTCATCTGTTGTGCCGAAGAACGTTACGACAGCCAATATGGAAACCAGTGCAAGGGTACCTTCACCAACCGCTCCAAAATAACCGACAAAACGGGCATCCGTTTCTTTATTAAGCTGTTTTGAGGACGTTCCGCTTGAAACCAGACCGTGAAAACCTGATATCGCACCACATGCTACCGTAATGAATAAAAGCGGGAACCATGGTGTGTCAGCACCCGGATTTGTAGCAGGTGCGGTAATGTCCGGGTTGGTAAACAAGAGTCCCAAATACAGGATCGCCAACCCTACAACAAGCTGGTGCGAATTAATGAAATCACGGGGCTGAAGCAGCTTCCAGACCGGCAAAGTGGAAGCGATATACACATAAACCATTAAAATAATAATCCAAATAAGAAAAGCGCTGTTGACGGCACCAAGCCCAAAAATACCGCCACTTCCGTCACCACCGAAATATTGAACCAGATCGATCTGCAAAAAGCTGACCTGGCTGGCAATAACTGCAGTCAAATACATAACACCGAGTGCGATCACCGATGGAAGAAGCATTTTTATATTCCGCTTATATACCGCATAACCAATCCATATAGCCAGCGGAATTTGAATGAATACAGGCAGAACACTCGATGGATAAGAAATAAACAGATTGGCAATGACCCAGGCAAACACAGCATTTACCATTAAAACGAGAATAAGGATGATAAATAAAAATAATATCTTTGCCCGTTGTCCAATCAGTCTGTTGGCAAGTGTACCGATGGATTGCCCTTTATTCCGGACTGAAATGGCCAGTGTCCCAAAGTCATGCACACCTGCTGCAAAAACCGTTCCGAGAATCACCCATAAAAGCGCGGGAAGCCATCCCCAGTAGACCGCTATTGCAGGACCGAGAATTGGCGCAGCACCCGCAACAGATGTAAAATGATGCCCCCATAGGACGAACTTGTTCGTCGGTACAAAATCAACATCGTCTTTGTACCGGTGTGCCGGCGTAACATAGTTGGGATCAAGACGGAATATTTTTTCTGCAACAAATTTTGAATAATAACGGTAGCCGAGCGCAAATATCACAAGACCAATGATTGCTACCAATATACTGTTCATATGTCTCCCCCTTTTAATTTAGATTGGGATGTCTAGACTTCAAAGGACCCCATACAATTTTATGTGTAACCGCTTTCGGATAATACAACTTTATTTTATTGAAAATATTGTGGAATGTAAATATTATGTATAAATGTCACATCTTTTCGAGAGCCTCAATTGAAATGTATGCCAACAAAACCCCCGATCACTGTAAAGCCAGTTGTCGGGGGTTGATGACTATTCTTTCCCCATCCCGCGCAGAAATTGAAGCAGCATGGTGACACTCCGGTTAATTTCAGGATCTTTTAGCGCTTTGATCAAACCCATATAGGATGTATGTTCCGAAACTTCTGCAGCAGCCGCCTCTTTTACACCATGATTTAATCTCTCAGCGAATCGTTCCATGTCCTCCACATTCAGTTCGCCGATAAGTATAAGCAACTTGGGCAAGTTCTCAAGCGTGGCAGCATACTGTGGTTTGTTTATTTCCCGCATAACATTTTCCAATGCATCCTCACGATGTTTAATGAGCGCATCAACCATATCCAGTGTTCCACTCTTATTCAGTGTTTCCAGAAAATCAATTCCTTTTAAAACAGCTTCCTTATGATCACTGACTGCCTTCTTAATCTCTTCAAGATTCCTTTTCCGAATCGTTTCTTCAGAGATTTCCATACGCTTAATCCTGGATATTTGTTCAGCCATTTTGTTTCACCTGACTTCCCGGGAAAACATAGTCATGACGATCCCATTTCCGTTCCGGTTTTACACCGAGTTGCGACTGCGGATTTCCGCGCCGGTAATTATTTGGTGGCAGCGGGCTTTTGCCTTTTTTCTTCATAACTTCCATCCGGACCGCTATCTCTTTATAAGCAGGCGTATCCGAATCTTTGTCAACACGGTTATCGGTTAAGTAATTAACGGCTGTTTTGCCATTGTCATTCAAAGGCAAATACAGTTCTCTTCCGCTAACTCTGTCTGTAATATGCACCAGTCCGGTCGCCTCACCGGCTTCCGATATCAACTTAACTTCAGCACCTTCGTTTATGCCGCGTTCTTCTGCCAGTTCAGGTGAAACTTCAATAAACGCAGTCGGCATTTTACTTGTGATACCCTTCGATTTATAAGTCATGTTGCCTTCATGAAAGTGTTCCAGCACTCTGCCGTTATTCACGTGCAAGTCATATTCATGATTTGTGTCATACATTAGCTGATAATCCAGCGGGTATAATCTTGCTTTGGTATCAGCAAACGGGAACCCGTCAGTGTACAGTAGTGGTGTATCCGTACCATCTGCAGCAACCGGCCATTGGAGGCTATTGTAATTGGTCAGCCGATCATAGCTTACCCCCGCAAATAACGGTGCAAGAGATGCCGCTTCATCCATTATCACTGCCGGATGGTCATATCCCCAATCATACCCCAGTCTCCCTGCCAGATCTGTAATGATTTCATAATCCGGACGGGAATCACCTTTTGTGTCAAGCGCTTTATACAGCCGCTGAATCCGACGTTCCGTATTCGTAAATGTGCCTTCTTTTTCAAGACTAGGAACCGCGGGCAAAATAACATCCGCATATTTTGCTGTTTCGGTTAAAAATAAATCCTGAACGACGAAAAATTCCAGTTTTTCAAAAGCAGCTGTAACATAATGGATGTTGGCATCTACAATCCCGGTATCTTCACCCAGAACATACAGAGAATGGAGATTTCCTTCATGAATGGCACCGATCATTTCATGATTATCTTTTCCCGGTTCAGCCGGAATTTCAACTTCCCATGCGTCTTCATATCGTTTACGGACATCATCATCGGCAACTTTTTCATATCCCGGGAAAAAATTCGGCATGCTTCCGAAATCACTGCAGCCCTGAACATTGTTATGACCACGCAACGGGTATGCCCCTGTACCATTTCGCCGGTAATTACCGGTGATCAATAATAGATTCGATATAGCAGTACTTGTATCACTGCCAAGCTGATGCTGTGTTACCCCCATTGCCCAGCAAATGGCAAGTTTATCAACGCTGACAATTTGTTCGGCAATTTCAATTAATGCTTCTTTAGAAATGCCCGTTAATTCTTCTGCATAGGCCAATGTGAATTTTTCCAGGGATTGCTTGTAATCGTCAAAGCCGTTCACCCATGTATTGATAAAATCACGGTCTTCCCAGCCCTGATCAATGATGTATTTCGTTACTGCTGACAGCCATACCAGATCTGTCCCGCTTTTCGGCTGGAAGAAGCGATCTGCTCGCTGCCCCATTTCATGTTTCCGCAAATCAAATACATACAATGTTTGGCCGAATAATTTTTGTGAGCGCTTAATCCTGGATGCCAGCACCGGATGAGATTCCGCTGTATTAGATCCGATGGTAATGACCATATCCGCCTCGGCGATATCATCGATGGAACCGGAGTCACCGCCATGTCCTACCGTACGGAAAAGTCCCATTGTCGCAGGTGCCTGACAATAACGCGAGCAGTTATCAACGTTATTCGTGCCGATTACCTGACGTGCCAATTTTTGCATGACATATGATTCTTCGTTGGTAGCTTTTGATGAAGCGATGAATCCTAAAGCATCAGCGCCTTTCTCAGCTTTAATTTCGGAAAAGCGTTTAGCTGTGTAATCCAGTGCCACATCCCACTCGACTTCTACAAAAGACTCACCGTCACGGATTAAGGGCTTCGTCAGCCTTTCTTCGGAATTCACGTAATCCCAGCCAAACTTGCCTTTTACACACGTCGAAATCCCATTCGCCGGAGAATCCTGCTGCGGCTCTACTTTCAATATTTTCCGGTCTTTTGTCCAGACATCAAATGTACATCCGACACCACAATATGTACAAACGGTTTTCGTTTTTTCTATGCGCTCTTCCCGCATTGAAGCCTCAGTATCAGAGACAGCCATTAACGCTCCGTAGCCGGTTTCCACTTTTTTGGTCACATCGATCATGGAACGCAACAATCCCGGTTTTTGATCGGTCATATAGCCTGCCTCTCCAACCATCGATGTTTCCATTAAGGCGTTACACGGACAAACAGTGGCACATTGTCCGCAGCTTACACATGATGATTGGTCGATTGGAACATCATTATCCCAGACTACACGCGGCTGTTCGCGTTCCCAGTCTATCAGAAGCGTTTCATTTACCTGAATATCCTGACAGACTTCCACACAACGGCCGCACAAAATGCACTGATCCGGATCATAGCGATAAAATGGACTGGAATTGTCGATTTCATATGGCTTCGGCTCAAACGGGCGTGATTGGTGTTCAAGCCCAAATTCCGCGACTGTATTATGAATTTCACATGAACCATTATTGTAATCGCACACGGTACAGTACAGCTCATGCTTTTCCAGGATACGGTCAAGTGCTTCCTTTTGTGCTGCATTGACATGTTCCAGCTCAGTATTCACTTCCATACCGGCCTCCACTGTCGTTCCGCAAGCACGAACTATTTCCCCATCCACTTTAACCATACATGTGTCACAGGTCTGAACAGGACCTAGTGACGCATTATAGCAAATTTGCGGTACAAATTGATCGGTCGTGTTAATTAAATCCAGCAGATTCTGATTGGGCGCTGCCAGATAATCTTCCCCGTTAATGGTAACCACGACATGTTCATGGTTCTGCACGTTATCCCCTCCTAAAGAATAGAACGAAAGCCCTTACAAATTTCCTGCACCTAATGTCAATTATTTATATTTTTTAAATATTATAACATACTTGAAGAAATGAAAAGTAACCATAATCTACTGTACATATCATTTTTTGGTGATGCCGGAATTACTGCCTGCTCATTTGTTGCCAACCCTATTGCTACAGTTGTGAAGCCTGTGTATGGTCCATGTTTATTTTCTCTTTTTTCATTTGCCGCATGACAACTCTTATCCAAAGGGAAATGATTAAAGAAACAACATGCATTCCACCAAATATAAGCAAGACAAGCTGATAGCTATTTGTTGCATCATAGACCAATGAGAGCAGCATGGGACCAACGACACCGGCAACTGCCCAAGCAGTTAAAATATAGCCGTGTATCGCACCAAGCTGCTTGGTTCCAAACAAGTCCCCAATATAAGCCGGAACTGACGCAAATCCCCCTCCATAACAGGAAACGATTGCAAATACAAGAATTTGAAATAAAATAACAGATGTAATAACAGGTAAGGTAAAATACGAAATGGTTCCGATGGTAAAAAAGATCGTATACACATTCGGTCTTCCAATGTAGTCCGAAATAGTAGCCCATCCGAGTCTGCCAACACCATTGAAAAGCCCCATAACCCCTACCATTGTCGCTGCCGTAACAGCGGACATGCCAGTAATTTCCTGTCCAATGGGGGATGCAACAGAGATGATCGCAATACCTGTCGTGACGTTAAGAAACAACATCGTCCATAACATCCAAAACGGCTTCGTCTTAATAGCCTCGTTGGCTGTCATTTGTGAAAGATCTTCTTTTCTCTGCTTCTGTTCATCAGCTTTTTCGTCCTTCATCCCTTCAGGTTTCCAGTCCTCCGGGGGTGGAGCCAGATACTGCGATGCTGCCATCATAATAATCAAATAGCATGCCCCCAAAATATAAAATGCATTTGAAATGCCAACTGAACTGACTAGAGCCTCGCCGGCAGGACCGCTGATCAGCGATGCAAATCCGAAGCCCATTATAGCAAGTCCCGTTGCCAATCCACGGTGATCAGGAAACCATTTTACAAGTGTTGATACGGGCGCTATATAGCCGATTCCGAGGCCAATACCACCAACGATACCGTAAAAAAAGTAGAGTAAAATCAGTGATTCAAAAAAAGTCGCAAGTCCTGTTCCCATAACACCTATACCAAAAAATATGGCCGATAGCATACCAGAAATACGCGGCCCTCTTTTCTCAACAAACTTTCCCATAAAAGCTGCGGAGAATCCTAATAGAAAAATGGCAATACTAAATGCCAGTGAAATCTGGCTTGTGCTCCAGCCATACGCATCAGCCATCGGATTTGTGAACACACTCCAGGCATACGCAGACCCTATACAAATATGTATTCCTACCCCAGACAAAGCAATTAACCAGCGATTTTTGACTTTTTCCATTTTCTACCTCCTCCTGAAGCGGATTATATGAAAATATTCACTTTTAAAACAGCACATTAAAGTATCTTAATAGCTTCATCATCGTATGCAAGCAGTTACATAAAATCTAAACAGACACAACGTTAAAATTATCACAATAAATCATATATTCCAAAATATTTAAATGTTACGTTACCATAATGGATAATGCATGTCAATTTTCCCTGATACGTTTCAAAACAGTAAAACGAAGCTGAGACAAAAGTATATTAACCAGAGATAAATCCGAACGATGATTCTACTATGATTGGAACAGTTCGGATGTATCTTTTGAGGGTATTGTTGAAAATTTGTTGCGAATGATCGATCAACTGAGAAGTTACTTGGCCTTAGATTCGCTTTTTTCCATGCTTTTGTTGGTGAGTGCATGATGGTCGCTGCGGAAAAATACGTCCTTTCCGGGGCACGGCCTCAGCTAACTTTGACAAGAAACACACTTGGCAAAGTTGATCTTCGGCTCGCGCTGTTCCCTCAGGCGTGTCGCATTTTTCCGCAGCTTAGAATCGTGTTCTCATCAGGTAACAGCAAGTTCAATGAATATCGTTCCATCAGTCCTTTTCTTCCAACAATCAGCACCCCAACATGAGCGGAGGCAGCATACGGAGACTCCTATTATGGGAACAGCACGAGTCGAAGACCCCGCAGGAAGAGGTCTTTGCTTTCCGAGGAGGCTGAGGCCGTGCCGATGGAAAGCGCAGTATGCTGCCGGAGCGAATGATAGCACGCAACTAACATCAGAATGGAAGGAACAAATTGTCACGCGTTCGCAGTCGGTATCAACAATGAATAAGGATGTGACTGTTGAAAAAGTCAAATGCTGTACTTCCTGCCCTGTAATCGTTCGTCTTTAGCATGGAAAGTTTTCATTGTGTTCCAGCCTCTTACTTTGATAGTTATGTTCAATATAGTTTACCCTGCCGATAAATGATCGTGGAAATTTTCATGACCGCATGGATATAGCAATTTTGCCGCAATGGAAATGGGTCACCGTAAAATTGCGGATAAATCGTATCAAATGTCTCTTTCATTTGATCAAAAAGCCGGCTGAACACTTCATCTTCACTGATAAACTGTGTTTCCCTTCCCTGCAGCCATTCCAGATAGGAAACAATAACACCACCGGCATTTGCGAGAATATCCGGGATGATGACAACACCGTTTTCACTCAAGTATTTATCAGCACCACTGGTTATCGGTGCATTCGCTCCTTCAACGATGATTCTTGCCTTGACATCCTTCATATTTTCCTGATGGATTTGAGCTTCGAGGGCTGCCAGCATTAATACGTCTACGTCAAGTGTCAAGAGATCATCACGATCCCGGATGGTTGCCTTGATATCAGCGTCCTTTAACTGTTCCTCGTCTGTAGGCAGATCACCCTCATGATTTTCGGTGTATTCAATCAGGTTTGATATATCAAGACCATCCGAGTTATAGAGGGTAACATTCCGGTCACTGACAGCAACGATTTTATTGTTCAAGTACTGACATTGATATGCTTCAAGGGCTGCAATAGAACCGACATTGCCGAATCCCTGAACAGCAATCGATACTGTTTGATCGACATGATCCAAGACTGTTTTGGCAAATTTATTATCACGCTGTGAAAGCCATTTCTCCTGATCTTTAGCAAAATCGTGGAGCATATAGCGGAATGAATAGTAAACACCTTTGCCTGTGGCCTCTCTTCTTCCCAAAGAACCGCCATTGAGGACACTTTTGCCGGTGAAACTGCCCCTGTATGGCCTGCCGGGATGGATGCTTTTATATTCACCCATCATCCAATCCATTTCCCGGTCACCCGTCCCGACGTCCGGTGCCGGTATGTCTTTATCAGGCCCAATGATATCGCTGAAATATTGAACATATTTCCGACAGATCAGATTCAGTTCTTTTACCGAATATTCTCTTGGATTAATGATTACTCCGCCTTTTCCGCCGCCAAACGGAACTTCATGCAAGGCATTTTTCAACGTCATCAGTACAGCGAAATTTCCCACTTCCTCTTCAGATACCGATTCATGGAAACGAATGCCGCCTTTATACGGACCTAATATATTGTTATGCTGAATCCGGAATGATGGGATGCGTTCCACCTTGCCATTTTCCAGGGTAACGCGCAAAAAAGACTTGTTGACATGGTTCGGAGTGGACAAAATAGAATTCAATGAAGAAAAAGCTTTCTCCCGTGCCTGATCTTTTAATTCCGGCAGAAAAGAGTCATCATCCATTAACGCATCCAGCGATTCCTGGACAATTTTTTCAGTACTATTACCCATATTGCTACCTCCGTTCTCGTTGTATAATACAACCTTTTCCTCTATATATTACAACTTGTGGCTATGAATATCTATAACCATTCTACTTGGAGGTTTTACACTTTTAAGACTAATTATTCAACAATAACATGTGTTTAACATCCACTCCGCACGCAGAAGAAGTGCTCTTCTTTTTTCAAACAGTTTGTCAAAAATGTCTAGTGTTTTATGACGACCGGATTTTGAATAATGTCCTTAAAAGATAAACAGAGCCAATAAGGCAGCAGTAAACAGCCCAAGCATAACCGGCAAAAAATTTTTTCGGACTAGATCCATTACTGACACACCGCAGAAACCAGCAATGGCTATCAGTGAGGACCAGGCTACAATGGTTCCGCCGCCGGTCCAGATAGATCCCATTTGACCAATCGCAGCGAGTGTCCCTGCATCAATTGACGTGGTTTCCAATGATGCGGCTAGCGCACCGGTTAGCGGTAAACCGGAAAATCCTGATCCGTCAAGTCCAGTAACAATACCAATAATCAGGACACTAAATGCAGCAAGCAACGCACTTTGCGGGACAAATTGCTGTGAGGATTCAACAAGATCAAACAGAAAGCCAGGCGCGTTTTCCTCCATACCGAGAATATCTCCGGAAAAATCCGAGCTGCCAAGAAAAAAGAATCCTGCGATCGGAATGACCGGTCCCATTGCTTTAAACGCAAAGACAAAGCCTTCAGTAATATGATTACTTATATAATCTAATGCTTTCTGGCGGCCAAATGCCACAGTTGATAATAACAGCAATATAACGGCAACACCTCCGACAAATGCGGCACCGTCACCACCCTCAAATCCGCTCATCCGTCCGGCATTCAGTTTCGAATACATCATGTAAATCACAACGGCTAAAAGTGAAACCGGAACAAGTACTGCAAACAATTTACTCCACGTATTCAAATGGGTCGATTTTGCAATATTTTCTGATTCCTTAGCTGTCTGCATCTGTCTCATTTCGATTTCATTGTGTTCACTGTCTTTTGAACGAATTGTCTTCCTATACATTAGATATGCAAGCCCGATTGCAACACCACCGGCAATCAACGATAAGGCAAGTGCTTTATCAGCGACAAGTGCTATATCGATTCCTGCTGAAGTTGCTGACAAATTCGGTGCAACCTGCACAATGTAGTCAGAAGACAGCGCCATTCCCTGACCAGCCAATGCAACAGCCACTGCAGCAGTCATTGCCGGCAGACCCGACCGAATGGCTGCTGGAACAAGCAAGGCACATATCAGCGGTACAGCTGGAGTAGGCCAAAAGAATAATGAGATAACATAAGTCACTGCAACTAATACAAAAAATGAAACATGGCCATTTACCATTAATTTCTGTATCGGCTGAATCATCCTCCGATCAGCGCCGAGATCACGCAAGGAATACAGTAGCGCCAACATGAACGTAATGATCAAAAAGATATTAAAAAGTTCTTTCGCTGCAACGAGATTCGCATTAAATATTGCTGTAAAACCATCGATCAGGCTGCCCTTGTAATCCCAGGCAATCACAAATGTTCCGAGTAACGTTGGAAGCACAACAGCTTTACGGAAAATCATCGTCAAAATGATCATTAATGTGAATAGGCCATATAACCAATGGGATAAGGTTAATTCCACGCTAAACACTTCCTTTCCGGACTGTGCTATAGCCTATGCACACCGAAAGAAAGCAGTGAAAAAATTCACATTTAGCGACTTAGATTGTAAACTTCGGGATCTGAAATATGAACTTCAGGCGTGATACCGTTCATTCAGGAGTTCTTCTTTGCTTCGATTCATTTTTTTCGGCACAATGATTACACAATAGATTTCCATTCTCCTGACTCCCATCAAAAAAACCGTTCTCACAATAGACGTGTTTTCCACATGACTGGCATTCACCGATCAGTTCCCGCATACGAATTCCACCTTTTGATACCAAGTATATATGAAAAATAGAGGCTGGAACCCAATTAAAACTTTTCACGTTAAAGACGAACGATTACAGGGCAGGAAGGGCAGCATTTTACTTTTTCAACAGTCACATGCTTATTCATCGTTGATACCGACTGCGAACGCGTGACAATTTGTCTTGGTGCAGCCTTCCTTCCATTCTGATGTTAGTTGCGTGCGATCATTCATTGAACTTGCTGTCACCTGATGAGAACACGGTTCTAAGCTGTGGAAAAATGTGACACGCCTGGGGAACAGCGCGAGCCGAAGATCAACTTTGCCAAGTGTGTTTCTTGCCAAATTTAGCTGAGGCCGTGCCCCCGGAAAGGGCGTATTTTTTTCCGCAGAACCATCATGCACTCACCAACAAAAGCATGGAAGCAAGCAAATTTAAGAGCAAGTGACTTCTCAGTTGATCGATCATGCGCAACAAATGTTCAAACATCCCCCAAAAGATACATCCGAACTGTTCCCATCATAGTGGAATCATCGTTCGGATGTATCTTTGGCTAATATCCTTTTGTCTCAGCCACTATTGTCCCGGAATATTTTGTTAAATTTTGAGGTTATGAGCGGATCATGAAATGTCCTAAGCAGCCCGCAGCAATGTTCTCGGCTGCTTGTGGAACAAAAGGAAAATGGCAACTGCACTAATGATCAACGATGGAATAATATAAGAAATATTGTACAATAATGAATAAACCCAGACAGATTGCCCTTCCACAGCCGATTCAAAAAATACAACACCTGCTGCAAAATGAGCTGCAAACCGCAGCATACTGCCTAGAATAACCCCAAGTGTAATATAGGTAAGATAGGTTTTGGCCTGCCCGGATTGAACTGCTTCCTGAACCTGATTCGCAAAAATCCCCGCAAAGCCAATGACCGTAAAGGCTAGTGCATAGTCAATGAAACCCTGTACCGGATGGAGCACATAGCCGGTACCCGTAGCAATTTGCAGAATTCCCCATAAAAATCCTGACAAAAGTCCGCCTTTAAGTCCCCAGCGAAACGCAAGAATAAACACCGGTATCATCGCCAATGATACAGAACCACCTTGTGCCCAAAGTTTGATCGATAAAAACGGAATAATGTCCAGCATAAGTGCCAATGCTGTAAAAACAGCCACTTCAATCAAAAACAGTGTACGTTTTGAACGCATAAAAACCTTCCCCTTTGCTGGCAGATCCATACTGCCTGCTAAATTTTTTTAAACATAAAAAAAGCAATGCCAAGGGGGAGCTTCCTGATGGGGAAATCCGCTCATACATTGCTATTGTTTCCATCAAAAAAACCACCATCCCTACGTTAGTATTAACTAACAGGTTCGAAGGGTCAGAACAGCAGTCTGTTCACTCTCAGCCATATGGCTCCCCTTGAAGGCTTCTAACCTATGCTTTTTTTGCTGTTTCCATTATAACGTATAGCTGGGTTATTAACAAACGTTTTCCGTACGATAGAATGCCGCTTGATTTCAGACTGGGCTCAATCAATGTGATGTACTTGCTGGATGCAGATTTCGAGTACCTTGTTGCATGAACTGACGAGGTGCTCACATGTATTCAAGCTGTTGTTAATGAAAGAAACGTTTCGACATCTTCGACACACAACTTTATGGCATTTTCCCAGAAGTCTGGTTTTGTCAGATCAACATTCAGGTGTTTTTCTGCGAGCTCTTCCACTGTCATGCGCCCGGTATCACGCAATAATGCAATATAGTCATCTTCAAAGTCACTGCCAATCTCCTGTGCATATTTATATATTCCGAGGCTGAACAAATAGCCGAACGTATAGGGGAAGTTATAAAATGGTACACCGGTAATATGAAAATGCAATTTCGAAGCCCAGAAATTCGGATCATATTCATCCAGCATTTCACAATACGCTTCCTTTTGTGCATCGATCATCAACTCATTTAGCCTTTCGACAGAAACCATGCCTTGTTGACGTTCCTCATAAAACCGCCTTTCGAAAAGAAACCGGGCATGGATGTTCATGAAAAACGCGATACTGCGCTTAATTTTGTCTTCAAGCAGCGCCACTTTTTCTTCGCTTGTTTGTGCACGTTTTACCGAAGCATCCGCAACAATCATTTCCGCAAATGTCGAAGCAGTTTCTGCAACATTCATGGCATAACCTTGGTTTAATCCGTGTATATCATTCATGACATGCTGGTGATAAGCGTGCCCTAATTCGTGCGCCAGTGTTGCGATGTTGGCAGATGTTCCGGAATAGGTCATAAAAATACGCGTCTGTTTACTGTCGGGAAAACTGGTACAGAATCCGCCCGGACGTTTACCGGGTCGATCCTCTGCTTCAATCCACCGATTTTCAAAGGCCATTTGGGCGAAATTAGCCATTTTCGGACTGAACTGACGAAAATTTTCCACGATAAAATGCGCACCCTCTGTATATGTCGATGTTTTCACCGATTTTGATATAGGTGCATTGACATCATAGATACTTAATTTTTCCTGTCCCAACAAATCGGCTTTCTTTTGCAGGAACGCCACAAAGTGCTGTTTATTACGATTAATAGCTGTCCACATGGCGTCAAGCGTTTCCTGTTTCATCCGATTAATTGCAAGCGGCTCTTTTAAAACATGGTGCCAATTGCGATGTTTATACTTTTGCAGACGAAATCCTGCCAAATGATTTAACGTTTGACCAAAAAAATCGGAATTTCTTGTCCATTCCTTATTAAGCTGTTTAAAAACCTGCTTGCGGATGGAACGATCAGGACTTGTCAGTTTATTCGATGCCTGCCCGACAGAATAGGAATTCACTTCGCCATCTTCTTCTACCTCAACACGCATGTTCCCGATAATGGTATTATACATTTGATTCCATGCATCATAGCCATCCACTTCCAAATCGTTGATGAGCACTTCCTGTTCAGGCGAAAGCAATTCCTTTGCCTTCTTTCGTTTCTCATTCAAAACAAAACGAAGCTGCTTCAATTCAGGTTTATCCAGAAGTTCGTTCCATGCTATATCATTGATTTCTGTAAGTTTTTGATTCAGTTTTGTCCTGACCGCACCCATTTCTGCTCTCAGTTCATTTCTTCTGGCAACCAGAATATCAGTCTTTTTATCATTCATATCCTCTGCGTTAAGGCAACTAATAAATGCGAACGCTTCTTTCATCTTGTTTTGAGCATCCTCAAGGCAGGTTGCAATATTCGCAAGCACACCCGCATCAGCATCTTCATCATTCGGGTTAAACTGATCAACTTCTGACCCAACGTTTTGGATATTTTCCTGAACATTTTCCAAATAGGTATGAAATGTTTCCGACGTGCTCCCTCCCGGAAAAATGCTATCCAAATCCCATTTAGGATTTAACATTGTCTCTCGCATCCCCCATCTCCCCCTTAAATAAAATTATGTATTTTATTATTATATCGATAAATTTGAAAATTTACATTAGGAAATTTGTGCTATATTTAAACGCCTGAGTTATCGATTTTACTCAGGCGAAATGAATCAATCAGAAAAAGATCCTTCAAGCTGATAAATTATTTGCTGACATGATACTCATCAATAATCTGAATCCGTTTCATTTTCACTATCAGCTTTTTTATTACAAAAACCATTTTCCATTAAGACCGCCCTCTGCTTCATGCCTGTTTTCGTAATATAATTATTTTTGAACCATGCCCATATGGATGTTACCAAAGTGAATACAAATGAAACTGTCTGTTCAATTATTTCAGCATCAATTGGGAGCGGTGATTTTCCGAAGATGACAAGAAATTGGTTGATCAGCGCTGCTGCAAGTACCGTCGACCGTATAACAGTGCCTTTGTCCACTTGTTTACCTCCTCGTATGTTCATATAGTCTTTCCATACTATTATGTTCAGACAGAAGGCTTTTTGGAACGGCTGTGGTCCGGAAGATTCCCATCAGATAACAAGGCACTATTTTTGAAAAACAACGTATCATCATGCAGTAAATTCAGTTTTTCTTATGTCGCCGCTCAATTGAAATCACACCATTTGTAATTTTGCCAGCTATCGAAGAAAATATTAGTCCTGCTGCTGCGATGACGATGATGATCAGAACGAACTTAATAGCAAAGTCCATGATGTTGCTTGAAACAGCGGAAGTAATGTACCGGCTGCCGTAATAAAGGATGATTCCTGAAATACTGACAACACCGGCAAATGTAAAGAAAACACCGATAATCTGCAGTAACGATAACTTTTTCCAAATCTCCTTATGCTTAAATCCGACATATACAATATAAACAATTAATACAAGTGCAATCAGTAATGGTCGTGTCATAATATCTGCTCCTGTTTATCCCGCCTTAACAGGCAGTAAGTTCCTGGCATCTATGGCTGCAAAACATCCAGCGTTCTACAGGAATTAACTGCCTGTAAAGGTCCGATTC
>NZ_FOJW01000017.1 GCF_900112045.1 Lentibacillus halodurans | reverse complement strand
CCACATCCAGGCCTATGACAGGATCCATATGTCAATCACTTCCCCTTTTAAAATATTTACCGGCAACCTCTATCTCTCCTACAGTGTCATATCTTCGCTTGTTATACGAGATCATCTTAGATGTCCCAACCAGCCTCACCCATGTTGCTGTAAGTAGAGGGGGAACATTTTTGTGGACGGGATCAATTGAAGTCCCACTGGCCCGTTCGTTCTCCTCCGGCTACCTCTATTAAACCATTAAAAATGGCCAACCAGAAAATAAAATTCTGATTGACCTCATAATACGACTGGCCCGATTGCTGAGGACTAATTCAAAGACTTTTTAAAGTAATTGTTGATCAATTAAATGTAATGCCCTCCAGACACTAATAACACTTGACCTGTTATCCATCTTGCTTGTGCGGAAGAAAAGAAAATTACAGCATCTGATATATCTTTTGGTGTCCCTAATCTATTCATAGGGATGTCAGGTAATACATATTCCTCAAGTTCTTTAGTGATATAACCTGTTTGTACAGGACCAGGTGATATACAATTCACTGTAATTCCTAAATGCCCTACTTCTGTTGCTATGCTCCTAGTATAAGACTCAATTGCCGCCTTACTCGCTCCATAAGAAATCTGATTTGGGAAGTTTTGAGAGGCATCTGTTGAGATATTTATGATACTTGCTTCCTTTTTCTCTTGTTCTTTATGCATTTTCACAAAACGGTTGGTCAGTAGTAGTGTAGCTTTTGTATTTACATTAAAGTGATTGTTAAATGAATCTTCATCTGTCTCAAAAATATTATCAGGAAACAATGCAACTGCTGCATTATTAACTAAGACATCAATAGTTCCAAACAATTCAATGCTTTTATTATATAAACAATCGAGTTCATCTTCATTTCTCAAGTCTGCTTGAATTGGATGAGCTTCAACATTGTACTCATTTAGTGTTTTAATAATCCTTTTAGTCTCTTCCTCATTTTCAAAATAATGAAGGATTATATTACAACCCATGTTGGCGAAATTAAGAGATAACTCTCTTCCTATTCCTGAATGTGCCCCTGTTACTAAGACTGTTTTTCCTATTAAATCTGGGTTAATCATTTATTATCTCCCCACTTATAAAAGAATAAAAACCGAAGTTATTTAAGAATATGGCCCTTTCCCGCAGGATTGGTAGCCAAGCCTTATTCCGGAATTTCGCCCGTTCGTATTATTGAACAAGCTATACTTTAAAGAAACTATTCGTTTAGCTTTTTAACCAATTCGGAAATTCTACAACGTCCCTGTCTTTAGTTTAATAAATATTTATACTTTTAAGTCCTTCCATAATTCCAGCAGTTTTCTTTCACGTTTTAGATCCATACCACTTTTTCTATCTTCATGTTGCGAACGTGTTTTCTCCCAAGCAAAAATGTCATTAATGATATCTGAAAGTGAACGGAATGTTAATCCATGTTTCATTGCTTTTTTATTACTCATCGCTAAAAAGCCTATCCATGGTTTATCTTTACCTGGCATGGGATATTCTTCGGGTATCCATAAAGGCATTTCCCCCCAAGGCTCTACTTGATTATCCATTAAAAATTTTTCACTCACCCAGGTAAGCCTCGTATCGCTATTCATTACACTCTTACACTCTTGGAGTAATTGTTCCATAGTAAGCGTGTATTCTGGACCAACAGCATTAAATGTACCTGTTACATTTTGTTCCATCATTCTAATAATCCATTGTGATAAGTCTTTTGCATCAATGATTTGAATTGGGCGTTGAGGTCTACCTGGAGCTAAAACTTCCCCTCCCTGTGATATTCTGTTAATCCAATAGGGTAACCGATCCGTATAATCATAAGGGCCCACAAGTTGGCCAGCGCGAATGACTAAAACCTTTCCAGGCATTTCTTTTTCAGCTGCCTTTTCACTTAAAGCTTTTAAATGACCATAATATTCACCGTATATTGGACCAGAAGTTCCACGAGTTATTTCTTCCACTTTATCAGAATCCATCGTATTTACTTCTGCATTCTCATCTATACCTGGCTCGCTTAGGTCTTTATAGACAGAACCACTTGATATATATGTATAATGGTTAACATGATTAAGAATGTTTGCAGATTTTGATACAGTTCCTGGGAAAAAACCACAAGTATCAACGACAGCATCCCATTTACATCCCTTTAATATTTCCAGGTCCCCATCACGATCCCCTCTTAACTGTTCAATTTCAGGAAAGATGTCAGGGTTGCTTCCACGATTAAATAGCGTCACATTATGCTTTCTTTCTATAGCAGCTTCTACTAAAAACTTACCTAAAAACCGTGTGCCACCTAAAATTAAGATGTCCATGCTATTCCTCCTACAAAGTAATGGTATTAAGAGCAGCTAAACGCATTCATTAATATGTGAATCAAATTTACTTTTATTTTTTTAATAAACGAAATATGAGGGTGAAATACATACCCCTAAAAGCCTTTTTCTTTATTTTGAAAAACTAGTTAAATTTAGTCTACTACAAAACGACTCCAGAAGTGTGCCCCATTACTTAATAAGGGACGCCTCTTAATGAAGTATCCCTGTCGTACGGTTTCTATTTTTGTTTCACAAAATCTGCTGACATTAGGCTGTAATCACCAACTTTATGAAATCCTTACCTTACCAGTAATTAAACTGAATCCACTGATTTTACAACCTTATCAATCATCCCGTATACTTTCGCTTCCTCTGCTGTCATAAAGTAATCACGATCTGTATCTTTGTCTATTTTCTCAACCGGCTGGTCGGTACGTTCGGAAAGGATTTTGTTAATTCTTTTTCGCATATGAATAATACGGCGAGCACTAATTTCAATATCACTTGCTTGCCCTTTTGCGCCACCTAACGGCTGGTGAATGACTATTTCACTGTTCGGTAAAGCTAGTCGTTTTCCTTTTGCTCCGGCCACGAGTAGCATGGCTCCGAAAGAGGCTGCAAATCCAGTACAAATTGTTTGCACATCCGGCTTGATAAACTGCATCGTATCATAGATAGCAAATCCCGCGGTGATTGATCCACCCGGACTGTTAATGTACAGGGAAATATCTTTTTCAGAGTCCTCCGCTGCCAAAAACAATAATTGAGCCACAATACTATTAGCAATTTCATCATTAACCTCTGTCCCAAGAAACACAACCCGGTCCTTTAATAACCGTGAATAAATATCATACGAGCGTTCCCCGCGATTTGTTTGCTCAACGACATATGGAATGACATTCGACATCCTAGATAACTCCTTTCTTTATGACGCGAATGAAGAAGACTCTTGCGTCAACCATGTCAACGAACTCAGCCATTCTGACCGATAGAACGGTATAAATAAAAGATTCCCATTCTTAACCTGGATTGCCACAAGTAAGTATGACACACCTACTCTCGAAATTTGTTGTATTGCCACCCTTGGTCCAGAAACCATTTGAACATATGGGACGGACATTTGGTGGGGTTCCAACATTTCTTTTTGAAAGAGATCTATTAGTTTTTCCGGTTTTCCATTTCGTATTGCAGTGACATACGTTATAACTCTGTCATGGTCCATGTTCAAATCATCTTCTTTTTTCACCCGATTCAAACTTCTTCGAGCACGATGGAGAGCTGCCTTCACTGCCCCTTCACTTGTTCTAGTCATCTCTGCGATCTCCTGTGCTGTGTAGTCCATTCCAGACAGCAACATGGCCACGCGTTGTTTAGGCGTAAGCTCACGCAGTAACATTTCCATTGCACTAAACATAACATCTGGATTCATTTCTTTCTTCGCCATCCGTTCAGATATATCCTGATTAAAGTCTACATCCGGCTTGCGTTTTCGGTATTCATCAATCCATGTATTGGAGGCAATTCGAAATAAATAAGCCTTGGACATTGACTTCGGTGTTCCAATCCAGCTTTTATAAGCCTTGGTCAATGTTTCCTGCATCAGGTCTTCTCCGTCCCATGTTGACTTCATCAAGGATTGGCAATAGTTTACCAAGTCCTTCAGGTATGGTTGAACAGCATTTTCAAAGTTTTCATTCGCTTCAGCGAGAGTTTTTTGTACATGCGGCCGCATTGCAAATCACTCCTCAATTTTGGTCTTTCACTTATTATAAACGAAAAATCAAAACGAAAAGATACGGGTATTTAAAAAAGAAATAATTTTTTTGAGCAAATGGATGGTCTTGGCTAATTTTATTATTACTCTTTTATTCCACAAAATGTCCCAAGAATTAAAAAAAGGGCGCACTCTTTCAATTCTCGCGCCCGTTCGTATTATGGAAAATCATTGATTTCACAGATGAAAAAAGGTCAATCGGAACGATTGGGTGATCCTTTCATTATAGAAATTTTACCCCCTTAGTTGATTTTTAAAGAACAGTACTGTTTCTAACTCATCTTCCCTATCCTTAAAAATTTTCAACTCTTTTCCAACCGCTACAGCAAATTCAATATAAGCGTTTCCCTCAGTCGTAATTAGATTTTCGCATACAGTTACATCTGTTCCGCTCATAAACTTATCATCAAAATAATGAGTATATTCCGGGTTATCGTCAATGGATGTTGAATACTTTCTTTCGCGCAAAATGCCAGCCGCTGCGTTCATCAAATCGACGAATCGCTTTGAGCAAACGTTCATCTTTATCAAATGGAGCCGGTTCTCCTCCCGGTATGATCAAAATATCGTAATTCGAGGGATCACACGCTTCAATATTCAAATCAACCTTTACTTTGAACTTTCCTTCATGAGTGACTTCCTCATTTAATGCTGCAGTATTAATTTCGACGTCACAGACATTTAACATGTAGGACAAAGGACTAATTTCCCAATCAACATACCCTTCGTATAAAAAGAATAATGCTTTCAACTGTTGAACCCCTTATAAAATTTTTAGGCTTATGGACGAAACAACTTGGGTTTTACCACCTTTTTATTGTATTCCATAATATCAACCCCTTTAAAGTTTTCCTGAGAAAATTCTTCCAAACTAATTTTAACATAATATTCCTAAAGATAATCCGTTTTGTGGAACTATTAAATCCTTCTCATAGCTGTTGAACAAGATTCATTAGTCAGTGATCTAGCCCAATAATGCGATTTTAAGTCCTGTCCCTTATTCCGTTTTCACACTCCGTTTGTTTAAAACTTAGCTTACAACTTTATTAGAATTCCTCTTTAAAATTTGAAAGCAAAAAAGTATGGCAGTTATAGTGCAAAGCCCACATTTAATAAGCAAAAGTAAAATAAGATTTGGCCTCCTGGCGTAGGAGAGTTAAAATAGCTTAGCAGAAATAATCCTCCACCTAGAAATGAAAAATAATACGTAAACAAATTATGCATTAACAAATATAAACTACTTATTGTCATAATGACTGGAAAAGTGGGCTGAAATTTCGCAGCATATATAAAATGGTCAAGTTGTGAAATTTGATTACTGCTTTGAATTTCATTATAGAACAATTGGGAAAATAGTGTTGTAACCAAGATGGATGTTGAGAACGTTACCAATTATCCAAATCAGAGGAGACAAAATAAATAACAAAACTAGTCCAGTGAACATATATTTTATATATTATTTTCTATTCACACCTTCTCTTAATTCCCAAAGACCCAATGTTATTAAATTTAAACCAATCATAATCGAAATGATTGGAAGTAGAATAAGTAATCCTCCATTTTTCTAAGTAGTTCACTTACCATGGAGAAAACTTAAAATAACAGTATAATTATCTTATGAAACAGCAACATTTTAAGACCGTAATTAACAAGTTAATTAGTTATGAAATTAAATCATTAAAAAACATTTACCCAAAATGCGCCTAGCATTTATTTTTTAAGCAGCAGCCCGATCTCCGCTATGCCCTTTAGGAATACAGCAATTGCCATGAATTTCACCCAGAGAATGATATCGGGCTGATAGAGGCTTAAGACATGCCATATTGGCAATATGTCCGTAACAGTCAGCAGAAGAACCGTGCTGGGCCAGAAGAGGTGCAGCACGATAATCAAAACTGCACGCCAAACTAAACCTTTACTATTCGTGCTGTGAAGCGCAGATAAGCGGCGATAACGTTTCAATACCCGGACAAGGGAAAATAAAAACCATGCACTTAACAGTACAACCAATCCATTTACAATCCAGTATTTTTGTTGCATGCTCAGCCCTTGAGCGGGCAAGGTACGATTCATCATCTGGCTGATTACACCGGAAGCGATGTGGGTGGTTGTGCTGGTCTCCATATCAAAAAAAGATGAATCCATGGCATTAAGAACGTTGGCAAGGACCACCACCCCAATACCTGCTTCAGGGGAAAACCATATATGCGACTGATAGCCTATCGTTCCGCCAGCATGCCCGATGACTGGAATGCCACTGACTTTATCAGAAAGCCAGCCCATCGCATATGTTTGAGGGACAGGTTCTGTCTGCATCAGGCTCATGCTGGATGGAGAAAGTACGGATCCATCGTCATAATACCCCTCATTTAATTGCGCGATAAGATAATGACTTAAATCTTTCGCGCTGGACATGATATAGCCAGCTGGCACATCTCCCCTGCTATAGGCATGTGAACTCGTATATGCTATGTTCCATCCAAACCACCTGCGATGGGGATCAGCTAAGCCATGCTTAAGCGCTTCCCCCTGCAAGGTGAAACTGCGGTCCATACCCAATGGCGTAAATATATGTTCTTTAATATAGCTTTCGTAGGATTGGCCAGTCACCTTTTGCACAATTAACCCAAGCAGAACATAATTATCATTTGCATACTCGTAAGATTGCCCAACTGGACGATTTAACTCTACACGACCATCCATATAAATTTTTGTTCTTTTTTCCAGTGCATCTGCTTCGCTGTATGATTCGGATACGGTTTTATCTCCCGGAAATGGTGGAAGACCACTTGTTTGATGAAGCAAATGACGTACAGTTATTTGTGATGAAGCATCCTGAGATTGATTTCCGGCGGTGGAGTTGCTATCGCTGGAGGATAGCTTGCCAACGACCTGAAATGCGGGAATATATTGCTGCACTGGTGCATCCAAATCAATCTTGCCTTCTTCCACCAATTGCAAAACAGCCATGGCGGTAATAGATTTGCTATTAGACCCAATGATAAAAGGTGTTTCAGCTGTCACTGGCTGACCAGATGAATCCGTTTGACCATAACCTTTCAGATGAATGATGCGGCCATCTTTCACAATGCCCAGCGCGAGACCAGGAATGCTTTGTGCCTTCATTTCATCCGTAATATAAGCATCGACCTTCGAAAGAACATCGTCGGCGCCGTATGCTACTTGATGGCCCTGGGTTTCCAATAAAAAGAACCCATTTATCCACAAACTAATCATCAGAACCATGCTGCCAAAAATCAGGTTACTCTTTTTGCCGATTGTCCACTCCCCCTCATACGAATAGTGATTGGAATCATTCTTATTTGCATCATCGCATATGCCCCTTTGATTTCACTTAAAATTCCATATTTAGTTTCCACATCCCTTCATTCCTTAACATGTATAAGTGGTAGGCAAGGAGGAACATCCTTCTACTATTGAACATGCTCAAGCATCATTTACCAGATATATAATCGTAAGGATCAAAATGGCATGCGGATCAGCTTAGTTGTAAAGATATTATTGAAGATAAACGCCCTTTTAAGGAAGAAAGAATTTATTAAAACTCTGGTAATCATGAACTTGGTCTTAACAACGATGACAAAGGTCGATTATTACTCGACACTTTGATCTATCCTCTGATAGCGCAAATGGACAACCCGGGAGTCGAACGTACGTGTTTTAACAAGCTGCAGGTTGATCCTATCGTCCAACCTCTTGAACATTGGAGTGCCATTCCCCAGGACGACGGGGTGAATGTAGAGCCAGTATTCATCAATCAAGTTGAGCTTCATGAAGGTCGTGGCGATGTTGGAACCCCCAAGAACCATGTCTTTACCGGGTTGTTCCTTCAGCTTTTTTATTTCTTGGGTGATGTTATTCTTTACCACCCTGGCATTCCCTTCGACCCTATCAAGTGTCTTCGAGAACACGATCTTAGTTACTTCCTTCCACTTACGAGCAAACTCGATCTCGTTCTCTGTGGCCAAAGGGTCAGTGTCCGCCGTTGGCCAGTAGCTCGCCATATTCTCATACGTCCGACGCCCGTATAGATGCGTATCAAACGCATCCTCTTGATTGTTTATATACTTAAAAAGTTCTTCGTCAGGAGCGCTCCAATCGATTTCACGGTTCAATCCCTCGGTAAAGCCATCGAGCGACACCATCTGTGAGTAGATGACTTTTCTCTGTATCGAGGTGTCGGGATTCTTTTTCATTATCATATGATTTCTCCTCCTTGTTTTTTCTAATTTTTCTTCCTTAAAAAAGACACCTTCTTATTCAAGAAGCGCGCCTGTTTGTAGAACAATAGAAATAACTGCCAAAACCGCTGGAACAAGCGCAGCTAAGAATGTTAAAGCAATCGAAGTTGACAAGGCATCGACTCCCTTTTGCAAGGCTTCTTCTGACATCTGGTTACAGCCTCTCGGTGACAACAAACTTCTTGTGTTCCACGTTATATTATTATTGTTCGCAAACTGAGAAGCGATTTTATCTACAAAGATACTTCTTTGCACAATCCCGAAAAGTGTGATTGAAAACCTGTTCGTCGAGGAAGCTGATCCTCGACGCTGAAAATCAAAATTGTGTATGGCTGCCATACTTAACACGGAAAATGAGAATCCAGCACCAAAACCGGTAATGGCCATATACAGCGTAATCATCACACGAGCAGTCCCGTCGTCCAGAGTACTTAATAGAAAGATTCCCGGGAAAAAAACACACTGGCCATGATCATAATATTCTTATAGCTGGTCTTCGTCGTTAAAAACCCCCCTGCTTGACTTCCGGCAACGGAACCGAGCATCATCGGCATCAATATCAGACCTGCATTTGTCGCTGAACCTCCAAACACACCCTGTACAAAAATAGGAATGTACGTAATGGCTGTAAAATATAAGCTACACCGATAAGCAATGCTGCAGCACAGCTTGTTATAAACAATCGATCCTTAAACATGCTGAAGGAAATGATTGGATCGGCTGCTTTTGTTTCGATATATAGAAACATGACAAGAAAAACAACAAACGCCGCAAACAGACCAATGATAAAGGTAGAGCCCCAGGCATAATGCTTTCCACCCAGTTGAAGAGCAAACATCAGAGCCACAATGGCCAATACAAGTGTGACTGCCCCCCACCAATCGATTTTCTGCTTCGAATGTTCAAATGACTCACGGTAAAATAAGACAATAAAAAGAAAGGACAGCATACCAATTGGCAAATTCACGTAAAATACCCAGTGCTAGCTGACATATTCGGTAATGTAGGCACCGAGAAGCGGCCCCAAGATGCTTGATATTTCGAAAACCGTACCGACTAGCCCCATCATTTTACCTCTCTTTTCGGGCGGAAAAATATCGACAACGATTGTAAAAGCAATCGGCATGAGCGCCCCGCCAACGATACCTTGAATGGCACGGTAAAAAATGAGTTGGAGCACGCTGCCTGCGATACCGCAAAGCATGGAACCGAGTAAAAACAACGCCAATCCAAAGATGAAAAACCGTTTGCGTCCATACATATCAGACAACTTTCCAAAGATTGGCGTGCTAGCCATCATCATAACCAGGTAAGCAGACGTTACCCAGATAAATTTGTCGAAACCACCCAGATCGCCAATAATGGTAGGCAAAGCCGTGGCAACGACCGTGCTATCCATTCCTGCCATTAGCAGGCCAGCAAGCAAACCTGTAAGAACAAATCCTGCCTGTTTTTGGAAGATGGAACTTTTTGTGATGAAAACCAAACATTAATTGTCAGAGGCCGTAAGTGCATGGCCGGATTGTATTGCTAAAGCCTTCTGGCTTTACACTTGCGATTCCCCTTGGAATTGATTCTGCACCTTCAATAAACCAACCTCTTGTCAATTCAAATTGTAAATGGTCCATACATTTCCCTCCCGTTCAAATATTTTTAACCAAGTTATGTCTATTTTACAGTAAATTCAACCAAAAGGTTTCTTTTATATTGCTAGTTTTCTAGAAGCCCGGTGAAAAAGTCTAACTGTGCTAGGAATTTCCTTGCTTTATGTCGAATATAGTCAATAGCACACTAATAAAAAGGATGATCGTCTATTTGCGTCCATACATATCAGACAACTTTCCAAAGATTGGCGTGTTAGCCATCATCATAACCAGGTAAGCAGACGTTACCCAGATAAATTTGTCGAAACCACCCAGATCGCCAATAATGGTAGGCAAAGCCGTGGCAACGACCGTGCTATCCATTCCTGCCATTAGCAGGCCAGCCAGCAAACCCGTAAGAACAAATCCCGCCTGGTTTCTTTTTTGCATCCCGGATCCTCCTCCCTCTCTTATTGGTGAACTTAACAGAATACAACTTCAAAAATTCACTCACCGATTAGACCTTTAGCCAAAGCATCAATATATTCCTTCATTACAGGAATGCTCCTTTTGCTTTTTTGTCCAGGAGCATCCACTCGACAATCGCAATATTATAAACAAGCCCCAACCAAATGTTCACCTTAAGCACTTCTTCGATCATCTGCTCTTTACGCCTGGAAGGGTGAAATCGTTCAAAGCAACATAACCAAGGAGAAGAATCGGCACCACCAAACGGGCACTCACAGCCACAAGGGTTATACCAAAACCGCGCATCATCCATATACGATGTTCCTTAAAATGTTTTTTTACAGCTTTACGGTATCCTTTCCAGGTTGTAAATAACCATAAAACAGCTAATGCGAGAAAAGCCATTGCTTTTGTAAAGTCTTCAGCGTAAAAGGTCACGCCGAAAGCAAGCAAGTCACTTATAAAGACACTCATAACATAAATCCTTCCAATATGGCGATGAACCTTTGGATTTTTAAGACGGATCCGTTCTATAAACTGAAGAAAACCTGTCACCAACGCGATAAAGGCTAAAACAATATGCGTTACCGGTACCGGATATTGGATTGTAGCCGATGTAATCTCTACACGGCTTTTACCAGGATCGAGAGTTTTTGAAAGGTTCTCTGAAGAGAAGTTTCCTAAAATTTCAAAGTCCAATGTGCTTGGATACACTGCATCATTTAAAAAAGCAGAAGCCCTTCATGACATGAAATTTGTTAATATCAAAAAGTCGCATCTACAATCAGTAATCGACAACTGCGACAGATCACATGGTACGAAAAGGAAAATCAAAGTCTTGTTCAATCAATTATATAAATACGCAATGGAAAATGATTTAATTCAAAAAGATTATTCAAGATTTGTAGAACTACCGAAAAATGATTCCAAAAGCTCACGCAAGCCGTTTTCACTCGATGAAATTGATAAATTATGGAACAATGTCCATCGTTTGGATGATATCGATACTGTTCTCATCATGATCTATACTGGATTACGTCCTGGTGAGCTTGTAGAGGTAAAAAATAAAAACATCTATCTTGAAGAAAGATATTTCCGTGGTGGTTTTAAAACAGAAGCTGGAACAAATCGACTGGTTCCTATTCATAAAAAAATATATTCGCTTATTGATGCTCGAATGGATTCGAAAAACGAATACTTAATCGTGAATCAGGAGGGAAATAAAATGAGTTACTACACGTATTACCACGAAAGATGGAAAAAAATTATGGAACAGTTAGAAATGAATCATAAACCCCATGATTGTCGTCATACCTTTGCAACCCTAATGGATAATGTTGATGCCAATAAGTTGTCCATTAAGCGAATAATGGGACATGCATCTAAAGATATCACAGACAAAGTTTATACACATAAAGACATAGAACAGCTTCTCATAGCGATTGACAAGCTGTGAGAAGCTACTGTTTCTCTTTAAAATTTTGTATATTACTCGTATATTACTTGTATATTATGTGTGAATTTTTACTAGTTTTTAAAGCAACGCATATATAGTCAAATCCCCCAACCACAAGAGGTTGAGGGATTTGAAAAACTTGATTTCTTAACGTTTTGAGAATTGTGGTGAACGGCGTGCGCCTTTGAGACCGTATTTTTTTCGTTCGGTCATACGTGCATCACGTGTCAAGTATCCTTCGCGCTTAAGGGTTGCACGGTATTCCGGATCTGCTTCCAGAAGTGCACGGGCGATACCGTGGCGGACAGCACCAGCTTGGCCGGTAAAACCTCCGCCATCTACATTAACCAGCACATCATACGTACCTTCTGTTTCGGTCGCTTTTAGCGGCTGGTTTAAAATAATACGCTGTGTTTCATATGGAAAGTAGTCTTCTGCATTACGTTTGTTAATGACAACACGGCCGGTTCCTGGAACAAGGCGGACACGTGCAGTTGATGTTTTACGACGTCCGGTGCCGTAATATTGTACTTGTGCCAAATTGATTTACCTCCTTTTTTGATTATCCGTGAAGCTCGTAAACTTCCGGTTTTTGTGCTTGATGGTTATGCTCAGAACCTCTGTATACGTGCAGTTTTTTACCCATTTTACGTCCTAGAGATCCTTTGGGAAGCATTCCTTTAACCGTTGTCTCAAGCATTTTTTCCGGATAACTTGAACGCATTTCATTTGCAGAGCGTGCTTTTAGTCCACCTGGATAGTTTGAATGACGATAATACATTTTATCCGTCAGCTTTTTACCAGTCAATTCGATCTTTTCAGCATTGATAACGATGACGTGATCACCGGTATCAGCGTGTGGTGTGTAAGTTGGTTTATGCTTTCCGCGCAGGATTGCAGCAACTTCACTTGCCAGACGGCCAAGACGTTTGCCTTCAGCATCCACAACAAACCATTTGCGTTCGATGTTATTTTCATTGGCCATGAAAGTTGTGCGCATGGTTTTTCCCTCCATTTAAAATCAGTTCGTAACAGTAATCGTTGTTTATATTTCATCACAATTAGTTTCCGGGGCTAATCGTGGTTCAAATAAAAATACCACAAATCATCATATACCAGAACCTTATGAATGTCAAGCTTTGCGGGCATTTTTCTTAGGATAAAGAGGGCCCTTATCAAACCATCCCGCTCCCACTTAAATTTTGTTATGGCTTGTCGATTATTTCCCGGGAAATGGTGAAAAGTATCTTTCTTGTATTTCACAGACTATCATCTTTCCTCATACTTCACATTCCACAAATACAACCCTTGAGGAGGCACGGTGTCTCCAGCAGACTGCCGTTCTTTTTTGCCAAACAGCTCTTCGATTTCAGACGGCTGTCGTTTGCCCCTTCCAACATCCAGGAGGGTTCCGACAATGATACGAGCCATATTATATAAAAAGCCGTTTCCTCTTAGGATAAATTCGATCCGGCTTCCGTCATGATGACAGGAAACTTCATATAAATGACGTATCTTGCTGCCTTTGATATCTGCTTTCGCCGACGAAAATGTGGTGAAGTCATGCAAGCCTTCAAAATACTGCCCGGATTCTTGCATTTTTGCCACATCCAAAGTATACGGATAGTGGTACACATAATGTTGTTTAAAAACATCGGGTTCCAGTTCATTAAATATATAATACCGATATTCCTTTTCTATCACATCAAAACGGGCATGAAACGAATCCGGCACTTGTGCTGCATCATTCACATATATATCAGGCGGGAGCACCGTATTCAGTGCCCGCTTCCAGTCAGCCGGTGAGAGTGTATAATCTGATTCGAAATGCAAGGTCTGTGCTTTTGCATGAACACCCTTATCTGTTCTGCCTGATGCATAAACCCGGATATGCTCACCTTTGTGAATTTTCGCCAGGGCCTTTTCCATTTCTCCTTGGATCGTCCGGTTCCGCGGCTGGATCTGCAGGCCTGAAAAATTTGTACCATCATAGCTAATGACACATTTCATCTTCGTCACGTCTTTCCAGCCCTTTCTCAATAATGTCTGGTGAAAAATAATGCCGTCACAACTGTAATAAATACTACAAATATCAGGAAGTCTCGCAGTTCAAACTTTAATTCGCGCAGCTTCGTCCGTCCCTCGCCGCCCTGATATCCGCGTGCTTCCATCGCCATTGCCAGTTCCTCCGCCCGCTTGAACGCACTGACAAACAGTGGAACAAGTAATGGAACCACGGCTTTAATGCGTTCTTTTATCGGCCCGGTACGGAAATCAACGCCGCGTGATGCTTGTGCTTTTGATATTTTTTCGGTTTCCTGCATGAGTGTCGGGATAAACCGCAATGAAATGGACATCATCAGCGCCAATTCATGAACCGGAAATCGTACCTTTTTTAACGGATGAAGCATGTCTTCAATTGCATCGGTTATTTCAATCGGTGTAGTGGTTAATGTCAGCAGCGATGTCACGAGAATAAGCAGAAAAAATCGCATCGATATGGCAAAACCTTGTATGAGTGCTCCTGAATAAATGCTGAATCCGAAAATATCGATTAAAACGTCTCCTTCATTCGTGACAACCAAATGCAGTATAAACGTAAATACGATCAGAAACCATACCGGCGTCAGTCCCTTTAAAATATAGTGGACTGGAATTCTCGTCGCAAGCATACTGCCAAGTGCAAAAATCGTTAATACACTATAGCTTAATACCGAATTGGCCAAAAATACAATGAAAACAAAGAAAAAAATGATGGTTATCTTCGTCCTTGGATCGAGACGGTGAAGAAGGGATTCTCCGGGCACATATTGACCAATAATCAATGTATTATTCATCCGATCCGGCCCCCTTCAGAATTTGCCGGATCTCCCAAGCAAGGTCGGCCGGGGATTGCCGCCGGAAAGGGATATCGTGGCCGAATTTTTCCGAAAAAGCATTGAGAAACTGTACCATTTCCGGGACATCAAGCTGTACTTTGTGAAGTGCGTCTTTTTGTATCAGTATGTCTGTTGGGTTACCTTCCATATATTTTGTGCCGTCATTTAAAATGATCACGTTATCGGCATATTGTACAGCATGTTCCATACTATGCGTTACAAGGATTGTTGTCAGACCCTCTCGTTTATGCAGATCATAAAACATGTCCATCATCTCTTGCTGTCCCCGCGGATCAAGACCTGCTGTCGGCTCATCCAATACAACCACGTCCGGTTTTGTGGCCAGTACGCCGGCAATCGCTGCCCTGCGCATTTGGCCGCCGCTCAAATCAAACGGAGAACGCTCGAGCAACTCTTCTGTCAAGCCAACTTGAGGTGTAATCTCCTCAATTCGCTCTTCAATTGCATCCTGGGGAGCTCCAAAGTTTTCCGGACCAAATGCGATATCCTTTCTGACTGTTTCCTCAAATAATTGATGCTCCGGATACTGAAAAACAACCCCAACACGGCTGCGCAACGTTTTCATGTTGTCGGGTTTTTCATCACTGGTTATACGGTAATCACCAATGGTAACTTCCCCTTCACTTGGACGTACTAATCCATTCAGATGCTGAATCAGGGTCGATTTCCCGGAGCCTGTATGACCGATTATCGCTGTAAAAGAACCGGCTGGGATATAAAATGATAGATTTGCAAGTGCCTTGTGTGCAAAAGGTGTTTTTTCCTGATAAATATAACTTACATTGTTGAACGTGATATCCATAGTTCCTCCAGCAGTTCTTCGTGATTTAGGACTTCATTTGCAACCGGTAAGCCTGTTTTTCGCAGTTCGTCAGACAGAGCTGCAACAAATGGGATATCCAGTCCGATTTCGCGCAGCTCCGTCCTTTTTGCAAAAATCTCTCTTGGTGTCGCTTCATCCCATATCTCCCCTTGATTCATCACAATGACACGTTCTGCCTGGACGACTTCCTGAAGATTATGGGTGATGGTAATCAGGGAAAGGTGACGTTCCTCCTGGACACTTGCTACGGTCTTCATAATTTCTGTCCTGCCCCTTGGATCAAGCATAGCGGTTGCTTCATCCAGAATAAGCACTTGCGGAAAAATAGCCAGTACACTTGCGATCGCCACCCGCTGTTTCTGACCTCCCGAAAGTTTGTGCGGCTCAGTTAATCGGTATTCCTGCATACCAACTGCTGATAGCGTTTCATTCATCCGCTTTACCATTTCATCTCTTGGAATACCGCGGTTTTCCATCCCAAAAGCGACGTCGTCCTGTACAGTTGTACCGACAAACTGGTTGTCCGGATTTTGAAAAACCATTCCGACGTCCTGGCGAATCTCCCATATGGAGTCGTGTGTTACATTTCGACCATTAATGATAATTTGGCCTTCTTGTGGAAACAGCAGACCATTCATCAATTTCGCAATGGTGGACTTGCCTGATCCATTATGACCGATAATCGCAATCGCTTCATTCTCGTAGATTTCAAATGAACAATTTTTTAATACCCAGGGCTGCTCTTCACCGTATCTGAATGATACATTTCTAAACTCGACTAGTTTATTTCGCATCTCCGCTCCCCTTCTTTCTCAGCGCCGTTAAAGACCTATTCTTTCGTAGGCTGTCTTCGTAAAAGATTGCTGTATGGCATGAAGAGCACAGAGAGAAATATGCTTGGTGCTCGTCGCGGTGCAAAGTGTTTCTGCGAAGCGTACGCTCCTCACAACTCGCAGCTTACTCGGTGGATGTGTCCTCGTCACTTTCCGCGAACGAACCATTGAGCCTCCTCGCTCGTCCCACACTGCAAGGTCTCAATTGGCTTGTTTTTCTGCAGGAGTCCCCACATATTTCCCTCTACTGGTTCATCTTGCAGTGAGTTCGAAATTTAAGTAACAATGAATAAAAACATCTTGAAGAAATCATCTTCTTTAAAGTTAACGGACGTGCTTTAATGCAAAAAAAGGGCTTGGATTCACCTCTCGGAAGAGATTCTGTCCTGCCCTTATCGTATCGCCTGCATTAAACAAGTTCGATAATTGCCATTTTTGCTCCATCGCCTTGACGCGGCCCCAGCTTAAGGACACGTGTGTAGCCGCCCTGTCTGTCCTCATAGCGGGCAGCGATGTCATCGAACAGTTTTTGAATAACTTTTTCGTCTTCGTTTGCCTCCTGGTCATACAGGAAAGCTGCTGCCTGGCGACGTGCATGAAGATCACCACGTTTGCCAAGCGTAATCATTTTTTCTACTGTTGATTTCAGGTCTTTAGCCTTTGCCTCTGTCGTTTCAATCCGCTCATGGATAATTAAATCAGAAGCAAGGTTTCGAAGCATTGCCATACGATGGTCTGTTGTACGACCTAATTTTCTGGCCATGGACTATCCCTCCCTTTTACTGTTGCTATTGACTTCTATAGTCAATTCTCTGTGCGTCATGACTAAATAACTTTAGTCACGTCCAGCTCCCAGCGATTAGCACTACTTCTCTCGCCCGGGCCTGCAGGATGCAGGTAAGTTCGACGTTGCCAAGGACGTGGGGTTCTTAGTCGAACATCCTTGTGATGTTTGACTGCGGCTAGTAGGGAAGTTCAGCTAAACCCGCCGCGATGCGCGGCAACGCCGATCCACCTGCGACGCGCAGGCGCAGTCCGTACGTAGCTAACTGGTCGCTTCCGCATTTGTTACATTAGTCGTCATCACGCAATCCTAAACCTAAATCTGCCAGTTTCTCTTTTACTTCTTCCAGCGATTTGCGGCCCAGGTTACGCACTTTCATCATATCTTCTTCCGATTTATTGGAAAGCTCTTGAACAGTATTAATCCCGGCACGTTTCAAGCAATTATAGGATCTTACAGACAGATCAAGTTCTTCGATGGTCATTTCCATGACTTTTTCTTTCTGATCCTCTTCTTTTTCAACCATGATTTCTGCTTTTTGCGCTTCATCAGTCAAGCCGACAAAAATATTAAGATGTTCATTAAACACTTTTGCACCTAAAGAGACGGCTTCTTCAGGGCGGATGCTTCCATCGGTCCATACATCCATTGTCAGCTTATCATAGTTTGTTATTTGCCCGACTCGGGTATTCTCCACCTGATATGTGACACGTGAGACCGGTGTAAAAATGGAATCAATTGGAATAACGCCAATTGGATGTTCATCACGTTTATTTGCTTCAGCTGGACGATAACCGCGGCCGCGCTCTGCCGTAATCTTCATATGCAGACTTCCATTGCCGTTGATAGTGGCAATTGCCAGATCCGGATTTAATACCTCCACATCGCTATCATATGTCAAATCTGCAGCCGTAACTTTTCCTTCTCCCTGCACATCAATCTCCAATGTCTTCACGTCATCAGAATAAATTTTCAGTGCAAGCTTTTTCAAGTTCAAAATAACGGATGTCACATCTTCAACAACCCCTTCGATTGTTGAAAATTCGTGTTGCACACCATCGATTTGAACTGAAGTAACAGCAGCACCTGGAAGTGAGGATAGCAAAATACGACGCAAGGAGTTTCCTAGAGTAGTACCATATCCACGTTCAAGCGGTTCGACGACGAACTTCCCAAATGTAGCATCATCGGTGATCTCTACCGTTTCTATTCCCGGCTTTTCAATTTCGATCATTCTGTAAAACCCTCCTTTAAAACGTCGAAATCCCGGTTAGACGGCCAACAATGTCTAACCGAAATTCCCCAAATAGGCAGTTGGCGTTTCTGCGCTAAGAATTCTTGGTATACCTTTGTCTCTGTCTTGCTGTATCAGGTTTGATCAAAAAGGATAAGAAGCGCCTATTGACATGCTTTGGCAATTGCTGCAAAAAGGGCAGGTTGATTTTCCTTTTCGAACTTATATTTTTAGCTATCATAACCCATTATAGACAGGGTGACAAATTCTATACGGTACAATTATACACGACGACGTTTTGGCGGGCGGCAGCCATTATGCGGAACTGGTGTTACATCACGAATCGCGGTAACTTCCAATCCAGCTGCCTGCAATGAACGAATTGCTGCTTCACGACCGGCACCAGGCCCTTTAACCGTTACTTCCAGCGATTTCATACCGTTATCGACTGCATTTTTTGCAGCCGTTTCAGCCGCCATTTGTGCAGCGAATGGTGTTGACTTACGGGAACCTTTAAAACCAAGTGCACCTGCAGAGCTCCATCCGATCGAATTCCCTTTTACATCTGTAATGGTTACAATCGTGTTATTAAATGTGGAACGGATATGTGCTATACCCGTATCAATATTTTTTTTCACACGACGTTTACGTGTTGTATTTGGTTTGCGTGCCATTGATGTTCACCCTCCTTTACATTACTTTTTCTTGTTTGCCATCGTACGACGAGGACCTTTACGTGTTCGTGAGTTGTTTTTCGTTTTTTGACCACGCAATGGCAACCCACGGCGATGTCTGATCCCTCTGTAAGATCCGATTTCAATCAGGCGCTTAATGTTAAGAGATGTTTCACGGCGGAGATCACCCTCAACGGAATAATCGCCGATTGCTTTACGGATACTGCTTAATTCATCTTCTGTCAGATCGCGTACACGCGTATCCTCGGAAACACCTGCTTCTTTAAGAATCTCCTGGGCAGTGCTTTTTCCGACTCCATGAATATACGTCAGCGAAATAACCACACGTTTGTCACGTGGGATATCGATACCTGCAATACGTGCCATAGTTTATTAGCACCTCCTGTTTAATATTTTTTAGATCGGTACTCTGACCGATTCACTTCAATCCGGCCTCTTATGTCAGACTTCTGAAATCCGCGGTCAGCGGTTTCTTAGCCCTGTTTTTGCTTGTGTTTCGGATTATCGCAAATCACCATTAATTTGCCTTTTCGCTTAATGACTTTGCAATTCTCACAAATTGGTTTTACAGATGCTCTGACTTTCATCATCTTTACCTCCTTTTATATCGGAGCTCATGCGAGTCTATTTATAACGGTACGTAATTCGCCCTTTGGTTAAGTCATACGGTGAGAGTTCTACCGTTACTTTGTCACCAGGTAAAATGCGGATGAAATGCATACGGATTTTGCCGGAAACGTGGGCTAATACCGTATGGCCGTTTTCCAGTTCCACATTAAACATGGCATTCGGTAGCGTTTCAGTTACGGTACCTTCCACTTCAATTACATCGTCTTTAGCCATCGTGTTGATCTCCCTTCTTCTAATCAGTCACAAGTTCATTCATAAATTTCGTTACGGCAAACCGCAATTTGCCATTTGTGACACGACCGGTTTCTAGAAGGCTGTTTTGGACTTCTGGAGATATATAATCCATCACTTCAATATGATGCAGATTCTTTTTCTTTGGCCGATCATATTTACGTTTTTCCCCATCTGCCAGCAAGACATACCGGTTATCGATCAGTTTCAGCACAACCGCGTATTGACCTGCTTCGCGTCCTTGCAAAATACGAACAACTTGACCTATTCGCGGAATCGAATCAGCTTCGTTCAACAACGATCACCTTCACTTAGGCTTTAAATTTCACAACCAACATCGTCCGATAATCACATGATTTCCTTTATCAGTTCACATCACGCTCATACTGGATCATAAACAGATTGTCATAAATTATACCCACGGCAACCATTATACCGTTATCTGCGCCGGAATGCATCTATTCGGTATACAGCCTGAAAATTTATTTTTCGATTGCTGATTGAATATCTTGAAATACCTGATCAATTTCCTGATCACCATTAATGGTTACAAGTGATCCTTTATCATGATAGAAATCCAATAACGGCTTCGCCTGCTTCAGGTTTACTTCAAGGCGGTTTTTCACTGTGTCGGCCTGATCATCTTCGCGCTGTATTAATTCGGAACCGTCATGGTCACATCTTCCCGCTTGTTCAGGAGGATTATAGATAACATGATAAGTTGCTCCACATGTCGGACAAACTCTGCGGCCCGTCAGACGCTCTACTAAATGTTCTTCCGGTACATCCACATGTAATACATAATCAATTGATGTACCCATTTCGTTCAATAAGGATTGTAAGGCCTCAGCCTGAGCAATCGTCCGCGGAAATCCGTCCAACAGGAATCCATTCTTGCAGTCATCTTTACTCAGACGTTCTTTTACGATTCCGATTGTCACATCATCTGGAACCAGTGCGCCCTGATCCATATATTCTTTAGCCTTCCTGCCGAGTTCAGTTCCTTCCTTAATCGCTAAACGGAACATATCTCCTGTTGAAATATGAGGGATGTGATATGCTTCATTAATTTTCTCTGCCTGTGTTCCTTTGCCAGCACCCGGCAAACCCATCAAGATTAAATTCAACAATACTTTCCCCTCGCTCTCATTGGCAGCTTGCTTTACTTAATAAAACCTTTGTAATGCCGTTTCACCAGCTGGCTTTCCAATTGTTTCATTGTCTGCAGGGCTACACCTACAACGATCAATAAGCTTGTGCCGCCGATTTGTACTGCCTGAGGCAGATTTGCAAGACCGCCTAAAACAATAGGCAGCACAGAAACCGCTGCTAAAAAGAGTGCCCCTACAAATGTCAGCCGGTACATGACACGTGTGAGATACGTTTCTGTATTGCGGCCAGGACGTATACCCGGAATATATCCGCCTTGTTTTTGCAGGTTTTCGGCCATTTGTTCCGGGTTAACCTGAACAAATGTGTAGAAATACGTAAACGCAATAATCAACCCTACATAGATGACCATCCCAACTGGCTGGGTATAATCAAAAATGGTTTCGATTGTTGCTGCTATTTCATTACCTTCAAAAAGTCCTGCGACTGTCCTTGGCGCAATAATAAATGCAATTGCAAAGATGACCGGGATAACGCCTGCAGCATTAACTTTCAGCGGCAAATGCGTCGAGTGGCCACCAACCGGTGACCGATTCACCAGTTTTTTGGCGTATTGGATTGGTATTTTGCGCAGTGCCTGCTGGATAAAGATAACACCGACAGTAACTGCCACTACTACCAATGCGATTAATGCGACAATGACAATGTTGATGAATAATTCATCACCAGCATCAACGAAATACTGACTGTATAATTGATTCACGCCATTTGGAACCGCCGCAACAATCCCGGCAAAAATGAGAATGGAAATGCCGTTGCCGACGCCATTTGCTGTGATCTGTTCGCCCAGCCACATCAAAAATGCTGTTCCACTTGTCAGTATGATCGCAATCACAAGAAACTTCCACACACTCGGTTCACTTATCAGCATGCCCCCGGCCATCGCATTGAAACCGATCGACATGGCAATCGCCTGGATAAATGCAAGGACAACCGTTCCATAGCGGGTAACCTGGGCAATTTTTTTACGGCCCATTTCGCCTTGCTTTTTCCACTCAGTGAACTTTGGCACGACATCCATCTGCAAGAGCTGCATAATGATGGACGCTGTAATGTAAGGCATAATCCCCATTGCAAAAATGGAGAAATTCTGCAATGCCCCGCCGCCAAATGTGTTTAAAAAGCCGAAAACATTTTGTTGGTTCATAAAATCAATGGCGTCTCTATTTGTATATGGTACTGGAATAAATGTACCAAGACGGAAAACAATTAACATTAATAATGTGAAAACAATCTTCCGTCTGATATCGCCTACTCGCATAAAATTGGAGATTGTACGGAACATTAAACCACCTCTGTTTGACCGCCCGCTGCTTCGATTGCTTCTTTCGCTGAAGCAGAGAACTTATGAGCTTTTACAGTGAATTTTTTTTCAACATTTCCTTTTCCAAGCACTTTAATGCCGGATTTCGGTTTGCTGACGACACCTTCTTCAAGTAATAGCTCAGGTGTAATTTCCGTGCCCTCTTCAAAACGATTTAAAGCATCCAAGTTTACAATAGCAAATTCCTTACGGTGAACATTGGTAAATCCGCGTTTGGGCAGGCGCTGGAACAAAGGCATTTGTCCGCCTTCAAAGCCTGGGCGGGTATTGCCGCCGGAACGTGCTTTTTGCCCTTTATGCCCTCTACCGGATGTTTTTCCATTGCCGGAGGACATTCCACGGCCAACGCGATTGCGCTTTTTACGACTTCCTTTTGATGACTTTAACTCATGAAGTTTCATTGTGTACACCTCCTCTTACGCTATAAAATCATTACACTTCTTTAACCGTTACGAGATGGGATACTTTATCGATCATACCACGTACGGCTGGTGTGTCTTCACGTACGACAGATTGACGAATTTTTTTCAAACCCAGTGATTGTATAGTCTGACGTTGTCTTTCTGTTTGGCCGATAATACTGCGCATGAGGGTGATCTCTAATTGTTTAGACATAGTTATTCCCTCCTTATCCTAACAGTTCTTCTACAGATTTGCCGCGTAGTTTAGCTACGTTTTCTGCCGTTTTCAAATTTGATAAACCGTTTAATGTTGCACGAATCATGTTGATTGGTGTATTGGAACCAAGTGATTTAGTCAGGATATCGCCGACACCTGCAAGCTCAAGGATAGCACGCACAGGGCCGCCGGATATAACTCCCGTACCTTCTGTAGCTGGTTTCAGCAATACATTTCCTGATCCGTATTGTCCATGAATTTCGTGCGGGATCGTTGTTCCGACTATTGGCACCTCTATCAGATTTTTCTTCGCATCGTCAACAGCTTTCTTAATGGCTTCCGGCACCTCTTTAGCCTTTCCGGTCCCAAAGCCTACATGACCATTTTTATCGCCGACAACAACCAGTGCAGCAAAGCGGAAATTTCGTCCACCTTTTACGACTTTCGCAACGCGGTTAATTGCAACAACACGTTCTTCAAGATCTAATTTGTTTGGATCAATGCTAGTATGCATCTATGTCCCTCCTTTATTTCACAATTAAAATTCTAGACCGGCCTCGCGAGCAGCATCTGCCAATGCTTTCACACGTCCATGATAAAGGTAGCCTCCACGATCAAATACAACAGCATGATATCCTTTATCTTTCGCACGACTTGCAACCAGTTCGCCTACTTGCTTCGCTGCCTCTGCATTACCTGTAGCCTCGAGGCTTAATTCGTTATCATTGGTAGAAGCACTTGCCACAGTAACACCAGCATTATCATCAATTAATTGTGCATAAATGTGTTTATTTGAACGGTACACATTCAGACGCGGGCGCTCTTCTGTCCCAAAGACATTCTTGCGGACGCGCGCGTGTCTTTTTTTGCGTACATCGTTTTTGTCAGGTTTTGTGATCATCAAGGTCACTCCTTTCTGCTCCCTAACTTGCCTTACTTAGCAGTTTTACCTTCTTTACGGCGTACATACTCGTTTTCATAGCGGATCCCTTTGCCTTTATAAGGCTCAGGTGGTCTGATTGCCCGAATGTTTGCGGCAACTGCACCGACCAATTCTTTATCGATTCCTTTCACAACAACTCGTGTGTTTTGCGGTACATCAATTTCAATACCCTCAATTGGTTCTACTTCAACTGGATGCGAATAACCTGCATTGACAACGATTTTATCGCCTTGCTTTTGAGCACGATAACCGACACCGGTGATCTCAAGAGCTTTCTCGAATCCGTTGTGGACACCCTCTACCATATTAGCGATCAGGCTGCGGGTTGTACCGTGCAGTGCACGATGTTCCTTATGCTCACTCGGGCGCTCAACAGTCAGTACATTATCTTCCACAACGATTTTCATATCCGGGTGAAGATCCCTTGTCATTTCACCTTTTGGGCCTTTCACCGTAATGGTCGTTCCATCAAGTTTTACATCTACACCCTCAGGAATTTCTACTGGTTTCAGTCCGATACGGGACATCCTTACACCTCCTGTCTTAAATGTTTAAATTACCAAACATATGCCAGTACTTCGCCGCCGACAGCCTGTGTGCGTGCTTCTCTGTCGGAAAGTACACCATTTGATGTTGACACGATAGCAATACCTAAACCATTCAGTACACGAGGTACTTCATCGGCTTTTGCATATACACGTAATCCGGGCTTACTGATACGTTTGATACCTGTAATGACGCGTTCATCATTTGCACCGTACTTCAGGAATATACGCAGAATACCTTGTTTGTTATCTTCAATGAATTCATAATCACGTACAAATCCTTCACGTTTCAGGATATCAGCGATTTCTTTCTTCAAGTTCGAAGCCGGAAGCTCCAACTTTTCATGACGTACCATGTTGGCATTACGAATACGAGTCAACATATCTGCAATTGGATCTGTCATAACCATTACTACATTACCTCCTTCCCGAATCGGGGTTTACCAGCTTGCTTTTTTAACACCAGGAATTTGCCCTTTATAGGCCAGTTCACGGAAACAAATACGGCAAAGTTTAAATTTGCGGATTACAGAATGCGGACGGCCACAACGTTCGCACCTTGTGTATTCGCGCACTTTAAATTTTTGCGGGCGTTTTTGTTTCGCAATCATTGATTTTTTCGCCACAATTTTCCCTCCTTGTATTAGCTCTTAACGACCCTTTCTTATTTTTGAAAAGGCATGCCAAGCTGAGTCAACAATTCACGTGCTTCTTCATCCGTATTCGAAGTTGTGACGATAACAACATCCATACCACGCACTTTGCTTACTTTATCGTAATTAATTTCCGGGAAAATCAGTTGTTCTTTAATACCTAATGTGTAATTGCCGCGGCCATCAAAAGCCTTCTTGGAAATACCGCGGAAGTCACGGACACGCGGAAGTGATACAGCAATAAGTTTTTGCAGAAACTCATACATCCGGTCACCTCGAAGTGTCACTTTGGCTCCAATTGGCATCCCTTCACGCAGACGGAATCCGGCAATTGACTTTTTGGCACGAGTTACGACTGGTTTTTGTCCGGTAATCAATGCAAGTTCCTCAACTGCATTATCCAATGCTTTAGAATTTTGAACGGCATCACCGACACCCATGTTAATAACGATTTTCTCGATGCTTGGTGCCTGCATAACAGAATCATAATCAAATTTATTCATCAAAGATGGCAATACTTCATCTTGATATTGTTGTTTCAATTCGTTCATCATGTCGCCCTCCTTTCGCCTGCGAACTATTTATCGATTGCTTCTCCGGATTTTTTAGCGATACGGACTTTTTTTCCATCACGATTTTCATAACCGACGCGGGTCGGTTCACCGGATTTCGGATCAACTAGCATGACATTGGAAACATGAACGGCTGCTTCCTGGTTAAGAATTCCACCTTGCGGATTATCCTGTGAAGGCTTTGCGTGTTTTTTGATCATATTGACCCCTTCTACCAAAACACGTTCCTTTTTCGGATAGGCTTCTAAAATCGTTCCTTCTTTTCCGCGGTCTTTACCGGAGATTACTTTAACTTTATCACCTTTTTTTACATGCATGTTTGACGCACCTCCCTATACAAGGCATTTCATGATTAACTTATAATACTTCCGGAGCCAGGGATACGATTTTCATGAATCTGGCGTCACGTAATTCACGCGCAACTGGTCCAAAAATACGAGTACCACGTGGACCTTTATCGTCACGGACAATTACTGCAGCATTTTCATCAAAACGAATATAGGATCCGTCATTTCGGCGTACACCTGATTTCGAACGGACAATAACGGCTCTGACTACCTCGCCTTTTTTGACAACGCCTCCTGGTGTTGCTTCTTTTACCGTGCAAACAATGACGTCACCAATATTAGCTGTTTTTCGTCCTGAACCGCCCAGAACTTTGATAGTTTTTACTTCACGCGCACCAGAGTTATCTGCAACTTTCAAACTGGTTTCTTGCTGAATCATACGCTTGAGACCTCCCTTCGGATAACTACCGAGCGAACTTTAATTAGATAATGACCGCTTCTTCAACGATTTTAACTAGACGGAACCGCTTAGTAGCTGATAGCGGACGGGTTTCCATGATTTGAACAACGTCGCCAACCTTGGCTTGGTTATTTTCATCATGTGTCTTGAACTTCTTAGAATATTTGACGCGCTTGCCGTACAGTTTATGGAACTTATACGTCTCAACCAGAACAGTGATGGTTTTGTCCATTTTATCTGATACGACACGGCCTGTGTATACTTTACGATTATTACGTTCACTCATTATGAGGCTAACCTCCTCTCAGGTTAATTATTGACGCTTAATTCACGTTGACGTACGACGGTTTTCATGCGGGCAATTGTTTTTTTCACTTCACTGATCCGTGCAGTGTTCTCCAATTGGCCGGTTGCTAATTGAAAGCGTAAATTAAATAGTTCTTCTTTTAACGATTTGACTTTTTGTTCAATTTCGGCAGTGGTTAATTCTCTAATTTCATTAGCTTTCATTTGTTTCACCACCAATATCTTCACGTTTTACAAATTTCGTTTTAATCGGCAGTTTATGAGAAGCAAGCCGTAATGCTTCACGAGCCACTTCCTCCGATACACCTGCGATTTCAAACATGATCTTTCCTGGTTTGACAACTGCTACCCAGCCTTCAGGGGCACCTTTACCGGAACCCATACGAACTTCAAGGGGTTTTGCAGTATATGGTTTGTCAGGAAATATTTTGATCCAAACTTTACCGCCACGTTTCATGTAACGTGTCATGGCGATACGGGCTGCCTCAATTTGTCTGCTAGTGATCCAGGTTGGCTCAACAGCCTGCAGTCCATATTCACCAAAAGCTACTGTTGTTCCACCTTTTGCTTGACCTTTCATACGGCCACGGTGCTGTTTACGAAATTTAACACGTTTAGGCATTAACATAATGCATGTCCCCCTTCCTTAATTATCATTTTTTGTTGGAAGGACTTCTCCACGATAGATCCACACTTTGACACCAAGTTTACCATAAGTCGTGTCTGCTTCTGCTGTGCCATAGTCAATATCAGCACGCAATGTGTGCAATGGAACAGTTCCTTCACTGTAATGTTCCGCACGGGCAATATCAGCGCCGCCCAAACGTCCGGAAACTTGTGTTTTAATACCTTTTGCTCCTCCGCGCATCGCACGTTGAATCGATTGTTTTTGTGCACGGCGGAACGAAATACGATTTTCCAGCTGACGGGCTATGTTTTCAGCAACTAATGTGGCGTTCAAGTCTACCTTCTTGATTTCGACAATGTTGATGTGAACCCGTTTGCCTGTCAGGCTGTTTAGTGATTTTCGCAGTGCTTCCACTTCAGATCCGCCTTTACCAATTACCATTCCCGGTTTGCCGGTATGAATCGTGATATTAACACGGTTTGCGGCACGTTCAATGTCAATATGCGAAACAGCAGCTGTGCGTAGGCGGTTTTCGAGATATTCTCTGATTTTAATGTCTTCATGTAGTAAGTCTGCATAGTCCTTGCCGGCATACCACTTCGATTCCCAATCACGGATAACGCCGACGCGAAGACCTTTAGGATTTACTTTTTGACCCACTGACTATCCCTCCTTCTTTTCTGTTACCACGATTGTCACATGACTGGTGCGTTTGTTGATTTGGCTTGCACGTCCTTGTGCACGTGGACGGAAACGTTTCAATGTGACGCCTTCATCGACAAATGCTTCTGAAATGACCAGATTGTCTGGTTCCATTTCATAATTGTGTTCTGCATTCGCAACAGCAGAATTCAAAACCTTTTCTACGACTGGTGAAGCACCACGTTGTGTATGACGCAAAATGGCGATGGCTTCACCAATCTCTTTTCCTCGAATCAAATCTACGACTAAACGAACTTTACGAGGAGCAATACGAACAGATTTCGCAACGGCTTTTGCTTGCATGTAGAGTGCCTCCTCTCATTAGCGTTTTGTTTTCTTATCATCACCGGCATGCCCTTTAAACGTACGGGATGGGGCAAATTCACCCAATTTATGACCGACCATATCTTCTGTTACGTAAACGGGTACGTGTTTCCGCCCGTCATAAACAGCAATGGTATGCCCGACAAAATTAGGGTAAATCGTTGAACGGCGTGACCAAGTTTTAATGACTTGTTTTTTATCGGCTTCATTTAAACTTTCAACTTTTTTCAAGAGATGGTCATCTGCAAAAGGTCCTTTTTTCAAGCTCCGACCCATGGATAAACCTCCTTTCGCAATTAACGACGATTTTTTCTCCGTCAGAATATACGGTTATTTTTTGCGTTTGCGTTCACGTACAATATATTTGTTCGAAGGCTTATTGCGCTTTCGTGTCTTGTATCCGATGGTTGGTTTGCCCCACGGTGACACTGGTGACTTAAGACCGATTGGTGCACGTCCTTCACCACCACCATGCGGGTGATCGTTAGGGTTCATGACAGAGCCGCGAACAGTCGGGCGCTTGCCTAACCAGCGTGAACGACCTGCTTTACCGACACGGACCAATTCGTTTTCAAGATTACCAACTTGCCCGATTGTAGCACGGCATGCGGATAACACTAAACGAACTTCTCCTGATGTCAGACGGACGAGTGTATATTTGTCTTCCCGTCCCAAAACCTGTGCATCAGCACCAGCTGAGCGTACCAACTGAGCACCGCGTCCCGGTTTCAATTCAATGTTATGAATGATTGTACCAACTGGGATATCCTTTAATGGCAAGGCATTACCCATTTTGATGTCTGCATCTGCTCCAGACTGAATTTCCTGTCCTGTTTTCAAACCTTTCGGGGCCAATATATAACGTTTTTCCCCATCTGCATAATGGATTAATGCAATATTGGCTGAGCGGTTCGGATCATATTCGATCGTAGCAACGCGCCCTGGTATGCCATCTTTGTCGCGTTTAAAATCAATTATGCGGTACTGACGCTTATGGCCGCCGCCTTGATGACGAACTGTCATTTTTCCCTGGTTATTACGTCCGCCGCGTTTGTATAGCGGGCTTAACAGAGACTTTTCCGGGGTTTTCGTTGTAATTTCTGCAAAGTCGGACGCAGACATATTACGTTTACCATTTGACGTTGGTTTGAATTTTTTGATCGCCATCTTTTTTCCCTCCTTCACATTCTGTTTATTTAGCCTTCAAAGAAATCCAGTTCTTTACTGTCTTCCGAAAGCTGCACAATCGCTTTTTTACGGTCTGGACGAAAACCGCCATAGCGGCCCATCCGCTTGAATTTACCTTTAAGATTCATGGTATTGACACGTTCTACTTTGACATCAAAAACAAGTTCAACAGCATCTTTAATTTCTGTCTTGTTCGCTTTTGGATTTACTTCAAACGTATATTTCTTTTCCGACATCAGGTCGGCAGAATGTTCTGTTATGACGGGGCGCCTTAAAATATCACGCGGGTCTTTCATTGTGCAAGCACCTCCCCTGCTTTTTCAGCTGCATCTTTTGTAATGATGAGCTTGTCATGCATCAGCAAGTCCAATACATTCATTTTTTCTACAGTCATCACTTGTGCATTTGGAAGATTGTTTGCCGAACGAATCACATTCTCATCTTTGTCAGCTGTTACAATCAGCACTTTTGTATCAACATTCAATGCATCAAGCATTTTCACGATTTCTTTCGTTTTCGGAGCATCAATCGCGATGTCTTCCAAAACAACCAGATTATCGTCTTGTACCTTAGAAGACAAAGCTGATTTAAGCGCTAGACGACGGACTTTTTTTGGCAGCTTATAACTGTAGCTGCGTGGCGTTGGGCCAAAAACAGTTCCGCCGCCTACCCATTGCGGTGCACGGATGGAACCTTGACGAGCACGGCCTGTGCCTTTCTGACGCCATGGTTTGCGTCCTCCGCCGCTTACTTCCGAACGGTTTTTCACATCATGTGTACCTTGGCGCAGTGACGCGCGCTGCATAACGACAGCTTCATGCAATACATGTGTATTGGGCTCAATACCGAATACAGAATCATTCAATTCCATATCTCCGGCTTGGATCCCGTCTTGTTTTAATAGTGCTACTTTAGGCATGACATATCCTCCCTTCGTCTGTATGATTAATTAGCCTTAATTGCACTCGTTATTCTGACGAATGATTTCTTTGCACCAGGAATATTTCCTTTGATCAATAATAGATTTCGTTCAGTATCTATTTTTACAACCTCAAGGTTTTGAATGGTGACTTGTTTGCCGCCCATTTGACCAGGCATTGTCTGACCCTTGAAAACACGCATCGAGTTAATATCTCCCAATGCACCCGGCTTTCTATGATAGTGTGAGCCGTGTGTTTCCGGACCGCGCTGCTGACCATGACGTTTGATAGCGCCCTGAAAACCTTTCCCTTTAGTTGTTCCTGTCACATCAATCTTATCGCCTGCCTGAAAAGCATCAACGCCTATTTCCTGACCAACTTCATATTCATCAGGATTTGCGTTACGGATTTCACGAACGTAGCGCTTAGGGGTTGTGTTTGCTTTTTCAGCATGACCTTTTTCCGCTTTATTTGAACGTGATTCCTTTTTCTCTGCAAAACCGAGTTGTAGTGCTTCATAGCCATCGTTTTCAAGTGTTCTTTTTTGAAGAACGACGTTAGGCTCAGCTTGAATGACAGTTACCGGTGTTAATTCACCCTCTTCTGAAAAGAGCTGTGTCATGCCGATTTTGCGGCCTAAGATTCCTTTCGTCATCCGTTACACCTCCTATAATTATCAATTGTTTATAGTTTAATTTCAATATCAACACCTGATGGCAAGTCAAGACGCATTAACGAATCGACTGTCTGCGGTGTTGGGTTGACAATATCGATTAAACGTTTATGAGTACGCATTTCAAACTGTTCACGTGCATCTTTATACTTATGCGTGGCACGCAATACCGTGTAAACAGATTTTTCTGTAGGCAATGGTATTGGTCCGGAGACATTTGCGCCGGAACGTTTTGCTGTGTCCACAATCTTCTCGGCTGATTGATCTAAAATGCGATGGTCATACGCTTTTAACCGAATTCTAATCTTCTCTTTTGCCATTATTTTCCCTCCTTTTCGCCTATTTTATAATAGTGCTGCTCCATGAAAATTTCTTGATAGCCAGCCATGGCAAAGGGGCCGGGTGTATCAACAACCTTTCACTTCATCGCTTTTTTGACCAACATTAATAGTATATAAAAAATATCTGGTCAATGCAACCTTTTATTGCGTGATTATGAGATTGCACATCTATGTATTATACAAACTTATGACGCTGAATGCAAGGGATGGAGTAGTTTTTTTATCGAACAGGATCTTTTCATAATATTAATTCTCACAATTTAAATAAACTGCGACGCATTGGATGATGGTTCAACTGCCATTCCGATAGAATACAGTAAAGAAAAACAGGCAGCGCTTGTGTGCTGCCTGTTTTAAGACCCGGATCCGGAAAACTCACATAAAACGTTTATTCCTGGATTTCTGTTACAACGCCAGATCCAACGGTACGTCCGCCTTCACGGATAGAGAAACGGGTACCATCTTCAATGGCAATTGGTGAAATCAATTCAACTTCCATTTCAATGTTATCTCCAGGCATTACCATTTCAACGCCCTCCGGAAGTGTGATAACACCAGTTACGTCAGTCGTACGGAAGTAGAACTGCGGACGGTAATTGGCAAAGAATGGTGTATGGCGTCCACCTTCATCTTTGGACAATACATAGACTTCTGCTTTGAACTTTGTATGTGGTGTAATGGAACCTGGCTTTGCCAAAACCTGACCACGGTTGATGTCCTCACGTGAAACACCGCGAAGCAATGCACCGATGTTATCACCAGCTTCAGCATAGTCAAGCAACTTACGGAACATTTCCACACCTGTTACAGTTGTTTTGCCTAGATCTTCAGCGAGACCAACGATGTCTACTTCATCACCAACTTTAACTGTTCCGCGTTCAACACGGCCAGTTGCAACGGTACCACGGCCAGTGATGGAGAATACGTCCTCAACAGGCATCATGAATGGCTTGTCATGATCGCGTTCCGGAGTTGGGATATATTCGTCGACCGCTGACATCAGTTCATAGATTTTTTCCTCATATTCTGCATCGCCTTCAAGTGCTTTCAAAGCTGAACCTTTTACGACTGGAATATCATCTCCAGGGAAGTCATATTCAGTCAAAAGATCACGGACTTCCATTTCAACGAGTTCAAGAAGTTCTTCGTCATCAACCATGTCAACTTTGTTAAGGAATACAACAATCGCCGGAACACCAACGTTACGTGAAAGCAGAATGTGTTCACGAGTTTGCGGCATTGGACCGTCAGCAGCAGATACGACCAAAATAGCGCCGTCCATTTGTGCTGCTCCAGTGATCATGTTTTTAACATAGTCAGCGTGTCCCGGGCAGTCAACGTGTGCGTAGTGACGGGAATCAGTCTCATATTCTACGTGAGATGTCGCGATGGTAATACCGCGTTCTTTTTCCTCCGGCGCATGGTCGATTTGATCAAATGCCATTGCTGTACCTTTACCGGATTTTTTATGCAATGTAGACGTGATAGCTGCAGTTAAAGTAGTTTTGCCATGGTCAACGTGTCCAATTGTTCCAATATTCACGTGACTTTTTGAGCGATCAAACTTTTCTTTAGACATGTATAGTTCCTCCTTTAATGAATATAAAAGTATTTTTTGAAATTTTATGTGCAGCCAAGAATAAACCGATCATGCTTATTCTTAGCCTTCAATAAAAGTTATACGTCAGTTTGCGAAAAAAATCAATTATTCTCCCGCATTTTTCTTAATAATTTCTTCAGATATGCTCTTTGGCACTTCTTCATAGTGATCAAAGTGCATCGTGAAAGTTCCGCGTCCCTGGGTGTTCGAGCGCAATGATGTCGCATAACCGAACATTTCGGCAAGCGGTACGAATGCCCTGACAACCTGTGCGGGCCCGCGTGGTTCCATACCTTCTACACGTCCGCGGCGGGATGTAACGTCACCCATGATGTCACCCATATATTCTTCAGGAACGACAACTTCAACTTTCATCATTGGTTCAAGCAAGACTGGCTTACACTTGGTTTTAGCCTCTCTGAGTGCCATCGATCCGGCAATTTTAAAGGCCATTTCGTTCGAGTCAACGTCATGGTAACTTCCATCATATAATGTTGCCTTCACATCAATCAGTGGATAACCGGCCAACACACCATTTTCCATTGCTTCCTGTATCCCTGTATCAACGGATGGTATATATTCGCGCGGTACAACACCACCGACGATTTTATTTTCGAATTCGTAGCCTGCACCTTCATCATTTGGTTCAAATTTAACCCAAACATGACCGTATTGTCCACGTCCACCGGATTGTCGGATAAACTTCCCTTCGACCTCGGCAGACCCGCGGAACGTTTCGCGATAGGCTACTTGTGGTGCACCGACCTGTGCTTCAACTTTAAATTCGGTTTTCAGGCGGTTAACGATGACGTCCAGGTGCAACTCCCCCATACCAGAGATGATGGTCTGACCGGTTTCGTTATCTGTTTCGGTATTGAATGTAGGATCTTCTTCCGCCAGTTTACCCAATGCAATCGCCATTTTATCCTGATCGGCTTTTGTTTTTGGCTCAATAGCAACGTCAATAACCGGTTCCGGAAAGTCCATGGATTCAAGAACAACAAGATCTTTTTCATCACATAGCGTATCCCCGGTTGATGTATCTTTCAACCCGACACCAGCTGCAATTTCACCGGCATAGACTGTCTTGATTTCCTCACGGGAGTTTGCATGCATCTGCAGAATACGCCCTACACGTTCACGCTTATCTTTGACAGAGTTTTTGACATATGACCCGGAATCCAGTGTACCGGAATATACCCGGAAGAATGTCAGCTTTCCGACATATGGATCTGTCATCACTTTAAACGCCAGCGCGGAAAATGATGCTTTATCATCAGAAGGACGTGTTGTCTCTTCTTCACTACTTGGGTCGAAACCTTCAATCGGCGGTACATCCGTTGGTGCTGGAAGATAGTCAATGACACCGTCCAACACGAGTTGAACACCTTTGTTTTTAAATGCTGAACCACAGTATACCGGGTAGAATTCAACATTTAATGTTGCTGTCCGGATGGCCTTTTTCAGATCTTCGTTGGAGATCTCTTCTCCTTCAAGGTATTGCATCATGAGATCTTCATCAACTTCCGCTACAGCCTCAATCAATTCAGCGCGCAATTCCTCGGCCTTTTCTTTATACTCGGCAGGAATTTCACGGGCTTCCGCGCGGGTTCCAAGTTCATCCTCATAGTAATATGCCTGCATCGTTATCAGGTCAATGATACCTTCGAAATTGTCTTCAGCACCAATTGGCAGTTGCACTGCATGTGCATTAGCGCCCAGGCGTTCCTTTAGTGAATTGGTTGAATACATGAAATCTGCACCAACCTTATCCATTTTATTAACAAAGACAATTCTTGGCACACCATATGTGGTTGCCTGGCGCCACACAGTTTCTGTCTGCGGCTCCACGCCTGATTGCGCGTCAAGAACCGTAACAGCACCGTCCAGTACACGCAAAGAACGTTCAACTTCAACTGTGAAATCCACGTGTCCCGGTGTATCGATAATGTTTATACGGTGATTTTTCCATTGGGCAGTGGTTGCAGCAGAGGTGATCGTTATGCCACGCTCTTGTTCCTGCTCCATCCAGTCCATCTGGGATGCACCTTCATGGGTTTCACCAATTTTGTGAATGCGTCCTGTATAGAAAAGAATACGCTCGGTAGTAGTGGTTTTTCCTGCATCAATGTGAGCCATAATACCAATGTTACGCGTCTTTTCCAAGGAGAACTCTCTAGCCATGTATTCTTCTCCTTTCTCTTGAAAGCTTTTATTTAATTATGATTACCAACGATAGTGAGCAAATGCTTTGTTTGCCTCGGCCATCTTGTGTAATTCCTCACGTCTTTTAACAGACGCTCCGGTATTATTCGAAGCATCAAGAATTTCATTAGCAAGACGCTCTTCCATCGTTTTCTCTCCACGGAGACGTGAGTAGTTCACAATATAACGCAAACCTAATGCCTGACGACGTTCCGGGCGAACCTCCATCGGCACCTGGTAGTTGGAGCCACCAACACGGCGTGCACGAACTTCCAGAACAGGCATGACATTTTTCATCGCTTGTTCAAACACCTCCATTGCGTCCTGGCCGCTTCTTTCCGAAACAAGTTCGAACGCATTATAGAGGATTTTCTGTGCTTTCCCCCGTTTCCCGTGAATCATGATCTGGTTGATCAAACGGGTGACTAATTTTGAGTTGTAAAGCGGATCAGGCAAAACATCGCGTTTAGGTACTGGTCCTTTACGTGGCATATATTCCCCTCCTTTCGATGATCTATTACACAAACATGTTATTTTTTAGCTTTTGGTTTTTTGGTACCATATTTTGAACGGCCTTGTGCACGACCTTCAACACCTGCAGTGTCAAGGGCGCCACGTACAATGTGATAACGAACACCCGGCAAGTCTTTTACACGACCTCCACGGATCAGCACAACACTATGCTCCTGCAAGTTGTGTCCAATACCAGGAATGTATGCTGTCACTTCCATGTTGTTGGACAAACGAACACGTGCATATTTACGCAGTGCTGAGTTCGGCTTCTTCGGAGTCAATGTTCCGACACGGGTGCATACGCCACGTTTTTGCGGTGCATCTTGGTCTGTAAATTGATTTTTGAAACTGTTGTACCCTTTGTTCAGCGCCGGGGAGTCAGATTTTTTAGCTTTACTGACACGGCCTTTGCGTACAAGTTGATTTATCGTAGGCATTTCCATTTTCCTCCTTTCTCATTTATGAATCAATACACGGATAACCACCTATTTTAAAAGCAATCATAATACCACATATCCAGGTGGTTCATTTTTTCGTAAAAAACAAAGCTTTCGCGATAAATCGCCAAAACCTTTATTGTTTTACTGCGGCAACTGATGCATCTACATCAATACCACAAGCAGCCCCAAGTTTTCGCTTGGAGTCCACACGATGGCAGGGCACACCTGACGCTCGAGCCAAGTGCTCCACCTTTTGTGTGATTTGCTGTTCTGCATCATCAGCAATAAACACTTCACTTGCAGCCCCATGTTTGATGGCTTTAAGTGTTTGTTTCGTTCCGATTATTAATTCTGATCGAAACCGGGTCACTTTTTCATAAGACATCCGCATATCCTCCAAAGTAACAAGTATAATCGGAAGCACCCTGAATATATTACCATCCCGGGTTTCTGTTGTCAATGTCATATGCGTTATTTTTTCGGGTGCTCCCGACGTTTATACTATTGTACCGTCTCGGTCTCTTCCGGCTCTTCTATATTTTCTTCTGGTTCATCCAGTGATGTTTCAAGTTTGCGGTAGCGTCCGATACCAGTACCAGCAGGGACCAATTTACCGATAATGACATTCTCTTTAAGCCCCAGCAGTTCATCACGTTTACCTTTAATGGCAGCATCCGTCAGTACACGGGTTGTTTCCTGGAAGGATGCCGCAGACAAGAATGAATCAGTTTCCAATGATGCTTTTGTAATACCGAGCAATACAGGTTTACCGACTGCTGGCTCTTTTCCTTCCTGTAGTACAGTCCGGTTGGCATCCCTGAATTGGTGGATTTCGAGCAATGATCCTGGAAGTTCATCTGTATCACCTGATTCGGCAACACGGATTTTGCGCATCATTTGCCGTACCATAACCTCTACGTGTTTGTCACCAATTTCAACACCTTGCATCCGGTATACTTTTTGCACTTCACGCAGCAGATACTGCTGTACCCCTTCGATGCCCTGCACACGGAGCAGTTCTTTTGGATCAACAGAACCTTCTGTAAGTTCCTGCCCGGCAATGAGTTCATCGCCAACAGAAATTTTCATGCGTGCATTGTAAGGCACAGGATATGTCCGCTGCTCCACATCACCCTGGACAATAACTTCTTGTTTATCTTTCAGTTCTTTTATTTCCTGAACCGTTCCATGGATTTCACTGATCACTGCCTGACCTTTTGGATTACGTGCTTCAAACAGTTCCTGGATACGTGGTAAACCTTGTGTAATATCATCACCTGCAACACCACCTGTATGGAAGGTACGCATGGTTAACTGTGTACCAGGTTCACCGATGGATTGTGCGGCGATAATACCTACCGCTTCGCCGACTTCAACCTCATCACCGGTAGCCAGGTTGCGGCCATAGCATTTTTTACAGACGCCATGTTTTGTATTGCATGTAAACGCAGACCGGATAATGACTTCTTCAACACCTGATTCAACGATTTGTTTTGCCTGGTCTTCGTTCATCACTTCATTTTTACCGACGATGACAGCATCGGTTTCCGGATGGCGGACATTTTCAAAGGCTGTACGTCCGACCAAGCGATCAAGCAACGGCTCAATCACCTCTGTATCATCTTTTAAAGCCGAAACCGTCAAACCGCGATCAGTTCCGCAGTCATCTTCACGAATGATCACATCCTGGGCAACATCAACGAGGCGACGTGTCAGATAGCCCGAGTCAGCTGTTTTCAGTGCTGTATCAGCTAGACCTTTCCGGGCACCGTGTGTGGAGATAAAGTACTCCAATACTGTCAGACCTTCCCGGAAGCTGGACTTGATTGGCAGTTCCATGATCTCACCGGCAGGATTGGCCATCAGACCACGCATTCCGGCAAGTTGTGTAAAGTTGGATGCGTTACCCCGCGCACCGGATTCACTCATCATAAAGATTGGATTTCGTGTATCCAGTGATTCCATCAGGCGATCTTGGATATCATCCTTGGCTTGTGACCAGATCGAAATGACACGATCATACCGTTCATCATCTGTGATTAACCCGCGCCTGAACTGTTTCAACACTTTATCCACCTTATCCTGAGCACTTTCCAGGATTTCTTCTTTTTCCTTCAGCACAACAATATCAGACACACCTACTGTCATACCTGCCTTTGTTGAGTAGCTGAATCCAAGATCCTTCATGCGGTCAAGCATTTTGGACGTTTCGCTGATCTTAAACCGTTTGAACACTTCTGCGATAATATCGCCCAAGATACCTTTTTTGAACGGAAGGATAAGGTCACGTTTTTTAATTTCTTCACCAACATCCGTGGCCTGATCAACAAAATATTTATCCGGTGTTTCAACTTCCAAATTATGAATGGTTGGCTCATTAATGTATGGAAATGAATCCGGCAAAATCTCGTTGAAAATCAGTTTACCAACTGTTGTTAAGAGCATTTGATCCTGCTGTTTGGCGGTAAATGATTTTTTGTTTAAGCTTGAAGCCTTAATCGCAACACGTGAATGCAGGTGAACATAACCATTCTGATAAGCAAGCAGCGCCTCATCGGTATCTTTGAATCTGCTGCCTTCTCCAACTGCACCTTCACGTTCCAGTGTCAAATAGTAATTACCTAAAACCATATCCTGTGACGGTGTAACAACCGGTTTACCGTCTTTTGGATTCAGGATATTTTGTGCAGCAAGCATCAGAACACGTGCTTCCGCCTGTGCCTCTGCTGAGAGTGGAACGTGTACAGCCATTTGGTCACCATCAAAGTCGGCGTTATAAGCAGTACAGACCAGCGGATGCAGACGGATGGCACGGCCTTCCACAAGTACAGGTTCAAATGCCTGAATACCCAGACGGTGCAATGTTGGTGCACGGTTCAGGAGTACTGGGTGTTCTTTAATAACTTCCTCCAGAACATCCCATACTTCCGGATGTACCCGTTCAATTTTCCGTTTAGCCGATTTGATGTTATGAGCAAACCCTTTTTCAACAAGTTCCTTCATAATAAACGGCTTAAATAATTCCAGTGCCATTTCTTTCGGCAGTCCGCATTGGTACATTTTCAGACTTGGACCAACGACGATTACGGAGCGTCCGGAATAATCAACACGTTTACCAAGCAAGTTTTGGCGGAAACGGCCTTGTTTTCCTTTCAGCATATGTGACAGGGACTTCAATGGACGGTTGCCGGGGCCTGTAACAGGACGTCCTCGGCGACCATTATCGATCAGCGCATCAACGGACTCTTGCAGCATACGCTTTTCATTTTGGACAATAATACTTGGAGCACCAAGATCCAACAAGCGTTTCAGGCGATTGTTCCGGTTAATGACACGGCGGTAAAGATCATTCAAATCTGAAGTTGCGAAGCGCCCGCCGTCAAGCTGTACCATCGGACGAATTTCCGGTGGTATAACTGGCAATACATCAAGAACCATCCATGATGTATCATTGCCTGAATTCCGGAATGACTCCAGTACTTCCAGTCGTTTAATGGCACGAGTTCTGCGTTGTCCCTGCGCTGTTTTCAGTTCCTCTTTTAATGTTTCAACCTCTTTTTCGAGATCGATATCCTGCAGGAGTTTGCGGATTGCTTCTGCTCCCATTTGCGCTTTGAAGGAAGCACCGTATTTTTCGTAATAGGCACGGTATTCTTTTTCAGAAAGAAGCTGTTTCTTTTCTAATGGCGTATCGCCAACTTCGGTTACAATGTATGCAGCGAAATAGATGACTTCTTCCAGAGCGCGAGGTGACATATCCAGTACTAGACCCATCCGGCTCGGAATCCCTTTAAAATACCAAATGTGTGATACGGGGGCAGCTAATTCAATATGACCCATACGTTCACGGCGAACCTTTGCTTTTGTAACCTCTACTCCGCACCGGTCACAAACAACACCCTTATAGCGTACCCGCTTGTATTTACCGCAATGGCATTCCCAGTCCTTTTGCGGCCCAAAAATACGTTCACAGAAAAGCCCGTCTTTTTCCGGCTTTAAGGTACGGTAGTTAATGGTCTCCGGTTTTTTAACTTCGCCATAAGACCATGAGCGAATTTTTTCTGATGAAGCCAGCCCGATTTTCATGTACTCAAAATTATTTACATCCAGCAAGGGTCTACCTCCCTTATTAGTGTCCGAATTTGCCAGATCATGAAACCGGCTCTCTTGCCGGTTTCATCTGACCTGATCTTTGTCATCAGCCTTCTGAAAGCTCTCAGTTTTCTTCAGCCTCCAGGTTCAACTTGCTCGCTGATTGTGTATCTTCTTCCTCCAGTTCGCGCATTTCAATCTCTGACTCATCACTGGAGAGCATTTTGACATCCATTCCGAGACTTTGAAGTTCCTTAATCAGCACTTTAAACGACTCAGGTACGCCAGGCTCTGTCACATTATCACCTTTAACGATCGATTCATAAGCTTTCACACGGCCTACCACATCATCCGATTTCACTGTCAGAATTTCCTGAAGTGTATAGGCAGCACCATAAGCTTCAAGTGCCCAAACTTCCATTTCGCCAAAACGCTGTCCGCCAAATTGTGCTTTACCACCCAATGGCTGCTGGGTGACAAGTGAATATGGGCCGGTTGAACGGGCGTGCAGCTTATCATCAACCATGTGTGCCAGTTTAATCATATACATAACACCGACAGACACCCGATTATCGAATGGTTCACCTGTCCTGCCATCATAAAGAATCGATTTGGCGTCTTTTGCCATACCAGCTTCTTGCAATGTTTTCAATACATCCTCTTCGGTTGCGCCGTCAAATACCGGTGTTGCCACATGCAGACCGAGCTGGCGCGCTGCCATACCCAAATGCAGTTCAAACACCTGTCCGATATTCATACGTGACGGTACACCCAATGGGTTGAGCATGACATCAATTGGTGTTCCATCAGGCATGAACGGCATATCTTCTTCAGGTAAAATCTTGGAAATAACACCTTTATTACCGTGCCTTCCCGCCATTTTGTCCCCTTCTGAGATCTTCCGTTTCTGAACGATATATACCCGTACCAGCTGATTCACACCCGGAGGCAACTCATCACCGTCTTCACGGTTGAAAATCTTGACTTCCAGAACAATACCACCGGCTCCGTGCGGTACTCTTAATGATGTATCGCGGACTTCCCTTGCCTTCTCACCAAAAATGGCGTGGAGTAACCTTTCTTCAGCTGATAATTCAGTTACCCCTTTAGGCGTTACTTTACCTACCAGAATATCGCCATCAGAAACCTCAGCACCGATACGGATAATGCCGTTTTCATTCAGATTCTTCAGCGCATCTTCACCGACATTTGGAATATCCCTTGTAATTTCTTCAGGGCCAAGTTTCGTGTCTCGGGCTTCTGATTCATATTCCTCAATATGGATGGATGTATAAACATCATCTTTAACAAGACGTTCACTCATAATGACGGCATCTTCATAGTTATAGCCTTCCCATGTCATGAATCCGACCAGCGCATTGCGGCCCAGCGCCAATTCACCATCTTCCATTGATGGACCATCAGCGAGGATCTCACCTTTTGTCACGCGGTCGCCTTTACTGACAATTGGGCGCTGATTGTAGCAAGTTCCCTGGTTGGAGCGGATGTATTTCTGCAAACGATAAACATCCAGATCACCTTTCACTTCTTTACCATCAACATCGGAAATACGGCGGATGTGGATTTCTTTTGCTTCCACATGTTCAACGACACCTTCATTCCGGCAAATGACCCCAGCACCTGAATCCTTGCCGGACACATACTCCATACCTGTTCCGACAACTGGTGCTTCAGGTTCCATCAATGGTACCGCCTGCTTCTGCATGTTGGCTCCCATCAGCGCACGGTTGGAGTCATCATTCTCCAAAAATGGGATACATGCTGTTGCAGCAGAAACGACCTGTTTTGGTGACACATCCATATAATCGAGTTTTTCGCGTGGCACTACCGTGTTGTCACCACGAAAACGTGCGATGACCTCCTCATCTGTAAAGGTTCCATCCTCATTTAATCGGGCATTTGCCTGTGCAACAATATAATTATCTTCTTCATCCGCAGTCAGATAATCTGTTTGTCCAGTTACTTTTCCGGTTTCCGGATCAACACGGCGGTAAGGTGTTTCAATAAAACCGAATTCATTGACTTTTGCATAACTGGATAATGAGTTGATCAGACCAATGTTTGGCCCTTCCGGTGTCTCAATCGGACACATTCGCCCATAGTGAGAATAGTGAACATCACGCACTTCAAACCCGGCTCGTTCTCGTGTCAAGCCGCCAGGTCCGAGTGCAGAAAGACGTCGTTTATGCGTCAATTCGCCTAATGGATTCGTCTGATCCATAAATTGTGATAACTGCGAACTTCCGAAAAACTCTTTAATTGAAGCAATGACAGGGCGAATATTTATCAGCTGCTGCGGTGTTATACTGGACGTGTCCTGAATGGACATGCGTTCACGAACAACACGCTCCATGCGGGACAAGCCGATACGGAACTGATTCTGCAGCAATTCCCCGACAGAACGCAGACGCCGGTTGCCCAAATGGTCAATATCATCCGTTCCGCCGACACGATGCAGCAAATTAAAGAAGTAACTGATTGACGATAATATATCTGAAGGTGTTATATGCTTAATGCTTTTATCAACGCCAGCATTACCGATAACTTCAAGTTCCCGTTCGCCTTCTGGGTCAGTTGGATCGATGATTTTTACGGATTGCAGACGAATGGCATCAGCCAAAACGCCTTCATTTGGCTCAACGTGTTTTTCGCCAAGCATATCCTCCTGGTTTTCCAGATAAGGAATAATCTTATTCAGCAATTTGCGCTCTAATTTATCACCTTTTTGAGCCAGTACTTCCCCGGTTTCAGGATCAACAATCGGCTCAGCCAGCACTTGATTGAACAGACGGTTTTTAATATCCAATTTTTTATTCATTTTATACCGGCCAACATGTGCCAGGTCATAGCGTTTCGGGTCAAAGAAACGGGAGATTAGCAGACTTCTGGCATTTTCAACTGTTGGCGGTTCACCCGGACGCAGACGCTCATAAATTTCCAGCAATGCCTTATCAGTTGTTTCCGTGTTATCTTTTTCAAGCGTATTCTTAAGGTACTCGTTTTCACCCAGAAGGTCGATGATTTCCTGATCCGAGCCAAAACCAAGCGCACGTAAAAGCACCGTTATCGGTAATTTACGTGTACGGTCAATTCGTACATAGGCAACATCTTTAGCATCCGTTTCAAATTCCAGCCATGCGCCGCGGTTTGGAATGACAGTTGCAGTGATACCGCGTTTGCCATTCTTGTCAAACTTCTCACTGTAATAAACACTTGGTGAACGTACAAGCTGGGAAACAATGACACGTTCAGCACCATTAATAATAAATGTGCCTGTATCCGTCATCAGCGGAAAATCTCCCATGAAGACTTCCTGTTCCTTCACCTCTCCGGTCTCATTATTGATCAGGCGAACCTTTACACGAAGCGGGGCGTTATATGTGACATCCCGATCTTTGGCCTCTTCTACGGGATATTTAGGTTCACCAAGACTGTAATCAATAAATTCCAGTGATAGGTTACCTGCAAAGTCCTCAATCGGGGATATATCCTTAAACATCTCCCGCAAACCTTCTCTTAGAAACCAATCATAGGAAGCGGTTTGAATTTCGATTAGATTCGGCAGTTCCAACACTTCGCTGATACGTGCATAGCTCCTGCGTTGGCGGTGCCGTCCATACTGAACTAGTTGACCTGTCAACTGCTTCACCCCTCAAATCAAGCATTTTTCAAAAATTATTCACATAAGCTAGTGTGAAAAATGACTCATATATTTAGAAAAACAAACTGATATGACAGTTTACATACCAGTCGTTTTAAATCCAATCAGGTATAGATGCAAAATAACAATAGCACGTGTACTACTGTCTGAAAAATTATGTGGACAATCCTGCAGCTGAACAACCGCAAGACATATCTCAACACCCGGATAACCTTAGCCAATGGAGAAGCGAAACAATAAGACTCGGTTGTAAAACCCGTTATCTCAATTTTTGTCGATTCTACCATTGTTTCCGATTACCAATGAATTATACATTATATATGTTAAGAATTTTCCTCTTGACAAAGGAAGTCCCATGTTAGCATTTTATTATATTATCATAAGAAAATCATAAGGTCAATCATTGAATGGACATCAATAGATAATAACCCTTTCTGCGATCAACTACTTTAACATTTCCGAACAAATCTTTCAATTTTTCCATAGCAGATGGAGCTCCCTGTTTTTTTTGAATGACAACCCACAATCTGCCATTTTCCAGCAAGGCATTTTGACTCGCTTCAAACATTTGGTGAACGACCCTTTTCCCGGCTCTGATTGGAGGGTTGGTCAGAATGGCGGCAAAAGTATTGCCCTTCAGTTGATTGAATTGATCACTTAAGGTAAATTCAACATTCGTTACGCCATTATGATGCGCATTTTTTTGCGCCAGCGTAATTGCCCTTTCATTAATGTCTGCCAGTATGACGTTACGGTGCTGATAACTGTATGCAACAGCGATTCCAATTGGACCATAACCACAGCCGAGATCGAGAATATTACCCGCAGCAGGTGGTTCTTCAAAGTGTTCAATCAGTAGCCGCGTTCCATAATCCACTTCATGTTTGGAGAATACACCATAATCGCTTTCGAAGGTAAAATTTCTGCCTCGCAGCTCGTAATTCCATTTCTTAGGTGAACTTTTGGATTGGGGATTTTGTGAAAAGTAATGATCAGACATTTGGGCACCTGCTTTGCGTGTAATGTGAAGAGACAATATATAGAAAGCCCGCCGTGGTACCGACGAGCTCTTTTTAAAAGGTCAGAAATAATCGTTGACCCTATACGAAAAAACAGAGGCTTTCACAATTAAAGACTTGGCGAAAGTCCTGTTTTCCGATCAGCCTACTTAAGTTCTACAGTTGCACCTGCTTCTTCAAGCTGTCCTTTGATTTCTTCAGCTTCTTCTTTTGAAGCACTTTCTTTAACAGGCTTAGGTGCGTTATCTACTAATTCTTTTGCATCCTTAAGACCGAGTCCAGTGACTTCGCGAACCGCTTTAACAACTTTAATCTTGGAGTCGCCAGCATCCTGAAGCTCTACATCAAATTCAGTTTGTTCTTCAACAGCTTCTCCTTCGCCGCCTCCGCTTGCAACAGCAACTGGCGCTGCAGCGGTTACACCAAATTCTTCTTCAATTGCTTTAACTAAATCATTTAATTCCAAAACAGACATTTCTTTAATCGCGTCAATAATTTGCTGATTGTCCATTATTATTCCTCCATTTTTAAGATTTAATATTCCGATGTGCCAGATCCCCGGCACGCAGCTTATGCGCTCTCTTCTTCTTTCTGGTCGGCAATCGCTTTTGCGGCATATGCAAAGTTGCGCACAGGTGCCTGCAATACGCTAAGCAACATGGATACCATGCCTTCGTAATTAGGCAGATCTGCAAGCTCTTTGATTTGTTCAATTGTAGCAATTTCGCCTTCAATAACGCCGCCTTTAATTTCCAATGCATCATGGTCTTTGGCAAAGTTATTCAAAATCTTAGCGGGAGCTACTACATCCTCATTGCTGAATGCCACTGCAGTCGGACCAACCAATGTATCAGACAGCTCACTCAAATCAACAGCATCCACTGCCCGACGTGTCATTGAATTCTTATAAACTTTAAATTCGACGTTTGCTTCACGTAGCTGTTTACGCAATTCACTTACCTCAGCAACGTCAAGACCACGGTAATCGACCAGCAAAGTTGATTGGCTGCCACGGAACTTGTCAGCAATTTCCTGTACATGTTGCTTCTTTTGCTCAATAATATTGCTATTAGCCATTGTTCCACCTCCTATTAACACTCATCATACCGGACAGAGGAAAGACCCGGAACTTAATCCTGTCTTCCCAGAGGTTAGAAGCCGGATGTCAGATTGGGAGAAACGGCAAGTCAGTATCTCCAGCCATTAACCCGTTAAAAAACCTCCATGTAGACATGGAGGTTTTGTGACAAACGGCAATCCTATTTGGGATTAAACATTCGTATTCAAACACCTCGGCAGGAGATTAAGCAATTTCTTGCACCTGCTGTCTACGGTATAACGTATTCATATTTCAACCTATATTATTATACTCGATCATTGACGAGAAGTCAACCAGTAAGTTCAACTAAAAGTGTCACTTCTGTCGCAACCCTGAATTGATTTGAGTGCTGTTATCGACTAATTGCGATAAGATGAAACATCCACTCTGATTCCAGGTCCCATTGTTGAAGTTATTGAAGCATTACGCATATAGACGCCCTTTGCCGCCTGTGGTTTTGCTTTCACAAGTGCATCGGCAATAGCCTCAAAGTTCTCAACTAATTTTTCATTGTCAAAGGAGATTTTTCCAAGCGGAACATGGATATTCGCGGATTTGTCAACGCGATATTCCACTTTACCAGCCTTGATTTCATGAACTGCTTTTTCAATTTCAAATGTTACAGTTCCGGTTTTAGGGTTAGGCATGAGTCCTTTTGGTCCTAATACACGGCCAAGTTTACCAACTTCAGCCATCATATCCGGTGTCGCAACAACAACATCAAATTCAAACCATCCCTGGTTGATCTTGTTGATAAGATCTTGCTCTCCAACGTAATCCGCTCCAGCGTTTTCAGCTTCTGTCGCCTTATCGCCTTTCGCAAACACCAGTACACGCTGCGTTTTACCAGTTCCGTGCGGCAGCACCATTGCACCGCGAATCTGCTGATCAGCTTTTTTAGGGTCAACACCCAGACGGAACGCAGCTTCAACTGTTTCATCAAATTTTGCTTTGGCAGTTTCTTTCAGCAAAGCTACTGCCTCTTCAGCTTCATATGCTTTTGAACGGTCAACAAGCTTCGAAGCTTCCTGATATCTTTTACTTCTTTTTGCCATTTTACTTCCTCCTCAGGTTGTGGTTTTTAGCGGTAAGACCTCCCACTAGAAAAATGCTGACAGCGTTGTTCAAAATGCTGGCCGCAACCGCCGGTCCGCCTTTTTGAACAGAACGCTCATGCATTTTCCATGAAAAAAGTTGCGAATATGGAACCCATTAACGCAACCTGTATCTATTCTTGTTCAAATCGGCATTAGTCTTCGATTGAAATGCCCATACTGCGTGCGGTTCCCTCAACCATGCGCATTGCAGCATCCAGATCAGCCGCATTCAAATCAGGCATCTTCGTTTCCGCAATCTCCTGCACTTGATCACGTTTAACCGAGGCAACTTTATTACGGTTCGGTTCACCTGATGCAGTTTCAATCCCGGCTGCCTTCTTCAGTAATACAGCGGCAGGCGGAGTTTTCGTAATAAATGTAAATGAACGGTCTTCAAACACCGTAATTTCAACAGGTATAATCATACCAGCCTGATCTTGCGTACGTGCGTTAAATTCCTTACAGAATCCCATGATATTCACACCAGCCTGGCCCAACGCAGGTCCTACTGGCGGTGCCGGATTGGCTTTACCAGCTTCAATCTGTAATTTAACAACTTTAATTACTTTTTTAGCCACGAGACACACCTCCTTAAAGTCCGTGATGTGGTAATAGGGTTATTCCCCTCCCACTCAGCAATACCAACCCCGCTCTTTGTCGGGGAGGTAAATAACAAAAGAATTTTAGCATGTATGAGCAAATTATGCAAGGTTTTGTATGAAATTTTATCTTTTAGGCTGGCTCTTTTATTAAAGATTGTCGTTTTTTCATGAGTGCGTTGATGAAAATATGCTGGTCCCTCGTCGCGTTACAAGGTGTTTCAGCGACACATACGGTCCTCGCAACTCGCAACTTACTCGATGGATGTGTCACTCGTAGCTTTCCGCGGACGAACCATTGAGCCTCCTCGTTCGTACCACACTGCGAGGTCTCGATTAGCTCGTTTTTTCCCTCTGCTGGTTCATTCTATTTAGTAACAAACTTTTTTGAAACAGCCTATCTATTAGATTAACCTGTGGCCTTCCAGGTTCTATAGCTTCTCAATCTGTGAGAATTCTAATTCTACAGGGGTTTCACGACCGAACATATTCACATGAACTTTTACTTTCTGCTTATCGGCATCAATATGTTCAATGGTGCCTGTGAATTCACTGAACGGACCGTCTGTGACCCGTACATTTTCTTTCAGTTCAAAATCAACTTGTGTAACTTGTTGGGTTATGCCCATGCGTTTTAAAACAGCCTCTATTTCATCAGGCAGCAGTGGTGTAGGTTTTGTTCCGTGGCCGCTTGATCCCACAAATCCTGTCACCCCTGGTGTATTACGCACGACATACCATGAATCATCCGTCATCACCATTTCTGCTAAAACATAGCCAGGGAAAAATTTCTTCTTAACCGTTTTCTTTCTACCATTTTTGATTTCCGTTTCTTCATTTTCCGGAACCAGAACGCGAAAGATTTTATCCTCCATACCCATCGAATCCACGCGTTTTTCCAGGTTTGTTTTCACCTTATTTTCATAGCCGGAATACGTATGGATAGCATACCAGTTTTTTTCCATGTCAACAGGACAAAATGACTTGCCCTTCCCTCCCTTATTCATACTGAAATCATGTTTAAATATCACGCCATATTAAAAAACCCGACATTCCCGGGTTTTTTAATCGAAATATATCATATTCCATTATAGCATAATTATATCTTATTTATTCAATAAATGCGGTTAAAAAAATAAATTTAAGATTTGTGAAATACCAAGATCAATAATGGCAAAAAACACTGCCACAAACGCTACTGTTGTTAATACCGTAATCGTATAGCTTGTCAATTCGCGACGCTTTGGCCAGCTGACCTTTTTCATCTCTCTCGAAACATTCTTGAAGAATTTAACAATTTTCACGTCTATCCCCTCCATCTGTCGAAGAATACCACTTATTTTGTCTCGCGGTGCCATGTATGTTGACCACATATTCTGCAGTATTTTCTTGCTTCCAATCGTTCAGGCTGTTTGGATAGATTTTTACTTGTTGTATAATTTCTATTTGCACATTCAGCACATGCTATGACAATTTTTTTATTCACCGTACCACCCCATCACAGGGTTTTATCACTCATATTAATGTAGCACGCTTATAATGATGTGTCAACGGCTCATGGTGTCCCTGCTTCGTTTGTTTCCAGCAGCTGCTCCAATTTTCGTTTAATACGCTGTAATGCATTATCAATCGATTTAACATGGCGTTTTAATTTGACCGAAATCTCCTGATAAGTACATCCTTCCATATAAAGGCGCAGCACCTCTTTTTCCAAACCGCTCAGCAATTCTGATAATTTTCCTTCCATGTCAACAAACTTTTCTCGGTTGAGCAGCAGTTCCTGAGGATCAAACGTTTTTGAACCCGTAACAACATCCAGCAGCGTACGGTCAGATTCTTCATCATATATTGGTTTATCAAGTGATACATACGAATTAAGGGGTGTATGCTTTTGCCTTGTAGCGGTTTTGATAGCGGTAATAATTTGTCGAGTGACACATAGTTCGGCAAATGCCTTAAATGAGGAAAGCTTGTCCCCGTCATAATCACGAATCGCCTTATAGAGACCAATCATCCCCTCTTGAATGATATCTTCCTTGTCAGCACCGACAATAAAGTACGTACGTGCTTTTGCCCGCACATAATGAATATATTTATGGATTAAAAAATCCAGCGCCTGACTGTCCCCTTGATGAATAGACTGAATAATTTCATCATCATCCAACGTTTCGAAGCTTTGATTACCTGTCTCTGCCAGCTTGACACTCACCAAAAAAAGACCCCCCGACTACACTGTAGTCAATTTAAACGTATTATACAGTAAGCGCTTCCTGATAGTCAATATAGAATCCAGATAGATTAGCTGATTTAGAGCGGAACAAAGGGCTATGTATCCCCCCGCCGCCACTTTTCAAATTTTTCTAAAACGTCTTTGTCCAATGGGATTTTAATTTGCGGCTGCACTTTTTGATGTTCTTCTATTTGCTGTTCTATTTCCCGATCGATATCATTCAGCTCAATATACAGCTCCCGAGCGGATTTCCTTAGTGCTCCCCGTCCAAAAATGGTACGTTGCTCCGCATAATCCGACGTGGCAACATAAACTTGATTCATGACGTTTTTCAGTTCCTTTATAATCCTCTCAATACACTCATCAGCGGTTTCATCCTCTTTAGTAAAAATGATTTCAACTTGATATTCCTTCAACTTGCTTTCAATACCTTTTACATAGTATGCATCAAATACCACAATCACCCGCATACCTGTATATGCCTGGTATTCGGCCAGCAATTCAATCAGACGATCCCGTGCTTGTCCAATGCTTGTTTGTTTTAGCCGCTTCAATTCCTCCCATGCACCAATGATATTATAGCCGTCAACCACCAAAACATTCATCACGATTCACCAGCCGGAAACCTTTTGCGATAGACCTCATACAACAGCAGACTGCAGGCAACAGATGCATTCAGAGATGAAACATGGCCTCTCATCGGCAGGCCGACAGTCCAGTCACATTTATCTTTCACCAGCCGGCTCATTCCTTTTCCTTCATTGCCTATTACAAGTGCTACTGGCAGAACACCGTCAAGCAGACGATAATCTTCAGTACCATCTGCATCCGTTCCCACAACCCAAACCTGACGATCTTTTAACACATCAATCGTGTTTGCGATATTGGCAACCCGGGCAACCGGAATATGCTCCAATGCCCCTGCAGCTGTTTTGGCAACCGCCGCCGTCAGACCGACCGAACGCCGTTTGGGGATTATTACCCCATGAGCACCTGTGGCATCAGCAGTCCGCAGTATCGACCCTAAATTATGCGGATCCTCCAGCTGATCCAGCACAATAAAAAAAGGGGCTTCATGCTGGCTTTCTGCTTTTAAAAACAAATCTTCCAAGGATGCATAGGCATAGGAGGCAACGTAGGCAATAACACCCTGATGGTTGCCGGATGCCATTTGATCAAGTTTATGTTTGGGTGCTTGCTGCAAAATCGTTCCGGCATTTTTGCTCAAATGCTGCAGTTTCCCGTATAAGGCTTTGTTCATATGCTCTGATACGAGCACTTTATTGACCGGTCTCCCAGATTTTAATGCTTCGATAACAGGATTCTTTCCGATGATCATTTCCTGGTCCATTGTTAGCCTTTCCTCCCTTCAACGAATACCACAGCAGCACTCAACAGTTCAGCTAACCGTTCATGGTTTCCAAGTAAATGGTGGTAGCCGATAAGCGCCTCAAACGCTGTACCATAACGATACGTCTGCACACTTGTGTTTTTGGGGACAGTTCCGGATTTCGCATTTCTGCCACGTGCAACGACGCTCTCCTCTTCACCGGTAAGTTTTTTCGTATCCAGCCAATGCAAAATAATCGCTGCTTGTGCCTTTGCGGATACAAAATTAACAGCTTCTTTATGCAGCTGATCCGGTTTTACTTTTCCGGTTTTTAACAAATGCTCCCTTACATAGACTTCATAAACCGCATCTCCCATATAGGCCAGTGCCAGACTTTTCAGCTGTTTGACATCAAGACTCATGACCGGCTCTTTTCCAACGGGTACCTTGAGGGGTATCCTCCAAGATAATATTTTTTTCCTTCAGGTTATCACGTATTTCATCCGCCCGGTTAAAATCACGTTTTTTTCTGGCTTCAACCCGCTCTTTGAGCAATGCCTCGATTTCTTCATCCAATAATGCTTCCTCCAGTTCTATTTGTACCCCCAGTACATCAAGCACAGATTCCATGCTATCCTGGAGTGCATTGATGACATTAACGGATGTATGTTTTTCTTCAAGGTACAGGTTTGCCTCTTTGGTCATCTCAAATAAAACCGAAATCGCATTTGCTGTATTAAAATCATCATCCATCGCTTCTTCAAATTGACTGTTGAGCTGGTTGATTGTTTCAAACCACTGATCAGACGCATTATCCAGATTCGTACTCGTTTGCTTGCGATGTTCCAGATTGGTATAAGCATTTTTGATCCGATCAAGACTGCTTTTGGCCCCTTGCAGCAGTTCTTCTGTAAAATTAATCGGGTTCCGGTAATGAACGCTCAGCATGAAAAACCGGATGACTTGCGGATCGTGTTTGGCGATAATATCTTTCGTCAGCACAAAATTGCCAAGTGATTTGGACATTTTCTCATTGTCTATATTAATATACCCATTATGCATCCAGTAATGAGAAAACGGTTCTCCTGTCATGGCTTCTGATTGCGCAATTTCATTCTCGTGATGCGGGAATGTCAGATCCTGTCCGCCTGCATGGATGTCAATGGTTTCACCGAGATATTTCCCGGCCATTGCGGAACATTCAATATGCCAGCCCGGACGTCCTTCTCCCCACGGTGAATCCCATGCTATTTCACCATCTTTTGCCTTTTTCCATAAAGCAAAATCGAGCGGATCTTCTTTTTTCTCGCCGACTTGGATACGTGCACCGGTTCGTAATTCGTCGATGGACTGATGTGATAATTTTCCGTACCCGTCAAACGAACGCGGTTTGAAATATACATCACCGTCCACTTCATAGGCATACCCTTTATCAATCAGGGTTGCGATAAAGCTTATGATGTCATCCATCGTTTCCGTAACGCGTGGATTATAGGTTGCCTTTTTGACACCAAGAGCTCCTATATCATCTAAGTAGGCATCAATAAATCGATTGGCCACGTCCTCCACCTGTTCATTCAATTCATTGGCTGCTTTAATGATCTTGTCGTCTACATCGGTAAAATTTAATACGTAATCGACTTGATAGCCGCTGTATTCGAGATATCGTCTGACAGTATCAAAAACAATAGCGGGCCGGGCATTTCCGATATGGATATAGTTATATACCGTCGGACCGCAGACATACATACGGACTTTGCCATCTTCCAGTGGTTTAAACGCTTCTTTTTCCTGAGTCAATGTGTTATAGATCGTGATCGCCATTCTGCTTCACTTCCTTTAACTTTGCAATTTCTTCTTTCAGCCTATCGATCTCTTCCTGCAGCTGTTCACATCGATCGGTAACAGGGTCAGGAAGTTTATGATGGTCAAGGTTTTTGCGTATTTTTTCCCCGTTTTGGACGACAACTGTACCTGGAACCCCTACAACTGTTGAGTGATCGGGAATGTCTTTTAAAACAACCGATCCGGCACCAACCTTGGAGCTGTTGCCAATGGTAATGTCACCAAGTACTTTAGCACCGGTTGTAATCATGGCATGATCCTTAACAGTAGGATGACGTTTTCCTTTTTCTTTGCCTGTACCTCCCAGCGTCACCCCTTGGAACAAGGTAACATTATCACCGATTTCACACGTTTCACCGATGACAACTCCCATTCCGTGGTCAATAAAGAGCTTACGGCCAATTTTTGCACCGGGATGAATCTCAATACCGGTAAAAAAACGGCTTATTTGTGAAATCACCCGTGCTATAAAGTGCAAGCGACGGTTGAAGAAAAAATGTGCAATGCGATGGGACCATATGGCATGCAGTCCGGCGTACGTCAAAAACACTTCAATATAAGACCTTGCTGCAGGGTCCTGGTCAAAGACGACATCCATATCCTCCTTCATCCATTTAAAAATCCCCATCCTGACGTTACCTCCCCTCTCCGTTTCTGTTCTATTGATTTCAAAAGGTCTGGTATCTTTTTCTAATAAGGTCACCCATCATTTACTGACGTTATAAAAAATAAGCGTCCCAGTGTAATCATTACACAGAGACGCTTATGCGCGGTTCCACTCTGTTTGGAGAAAAAATGCCTTCCTCCCAACTTATACTCTGTTAACGGCAGAGTGCCGCCGTTATATACTCACTTTCCATAACGGGCTCCAAGGTGCATTTCAAAAACGATGCTTAGAATCACTTGCAGCCGGTGATGATTCTCTCTGGGTAAGCAGGATCGTTTTTTACTTCTCCTTGTCAACGCTCAATGTTGAAGATATTTAATGGTGTTATTACTATATTACATTTCTCCGCAAATGTGAATGATTAAGCTCCAAGCTGTTTTAATAATTCGTCCAAGCGAGTCAGAACGGTATCTTTGCCTAAAAGTTCAATGGCCATTGGCAGTTCCGGGCCGTGTGTTTGTCCGGTCGTCGCAGCGCGGATCGGCATGAACAGCCTTTTGCCGCGGTGGCCGGTTTCTTTTTGGGTGGCTTTGATTTGCTGCTTAATGGCATCTTTCTCAAAGCTATCCAAATGGATCAATTTATCCGTAAAGACCTGTAAAACTTCCGGAACTTGTTCCTGCTGCAGAACGTCCATTGCACCTTCATCATAACTGATGGATTCATTGAAAAACAACTCTGTCAACTCAACAATCTCTGCCCCGTACCGTAATTGCTCCTGGTACAGCGCAATGATCTTCTCAGCCCATTCCCTTGTTGCTGTATCCATGTTTTTGGGTAATTTCCCCGCCTCAATCAGGTGCGGCATTGCCAGTTCAATCACCGTTTCAAGCTCTGCCGCTTTAATATATTGATTATTCATCCACTTCAGTTTATGCGGGTCAAAAATAGCGGCTGACGTTGACAGACGCTCCGGATCAAAAATCTCAATCAGTTTTTCCTTGCTAAAAATTTCTTCCTCGCCAACTGGTGACCAGCCGAGCAATGTTATAAAGTTAAATAATGCTTCAGGCAAATAACCTTTATTGCGGTATTGTTCAATAAACTGCATGATATGTTCGTCACGCTTGCTTAACTTTTTGCGCTCTTCATTCAAAATAAGGGTCATATGGCCAAAATTTGGCGGCTCCCAGCCAAATGCTTCATAGATCATCATTTGCTTTGGTGTATTCGAAATATGTTCCTCGCCGCGCAGCACATCGGTAATCCCCATCAGGTGGTCATCAATAGCAACAGCGAAATTATAGGTCGGTGCGCCATTTTTCTTCACAATCACCCAGTCACCAAAATCACTGGCTTCAAACGTGATATTGCCCCGTACAATATCACGGAACGTATAGGATTTATTATCAGGGACACGCATCCGGATGCTTGGCTTGCGGCCTTCCTGTTCAAATTGTTCAATTTGTTCTGCTGTCAAGTGACGATGAGCACCGGAATATTTTGGAACTTGCCCTTTGGCGCGCTGCTGTTCACGCTCTTTCTCCAGTTCTTCTTCGGTCATATAGCACTTGTAGGCTAAACCTTTTTCAAGCAGTTGATCAACATATTGCTGGTAGATTTCCAGACGCTCCATCTGACGATATGGACCATAATCGCCACCGACATCAGCACCTTCATCCCATTCAATACCGAGCCATTTCAAATACATCATCTGGCTTTCTTCCCCGCCGGCGACATTTCGTTTCTCATCTGTATCCTCTATGCGGATGATCAATTTCCCATCAAAATGTTTCGCATATAAATAATTAAATAAAGCTGTACGTGCGTTTCCAATATGCAATTGCCCCGTTGGACTCGGCGCATACCGTACACGAACCTGATTTGCCATGATGGTGCCCCTTTCTTTTTCAATATACTCTATGGATGATTACAATTGGCTCTTTCATAAAGGTTGTTGTGATTTAACCCGTCATCTGAACACACGTATTTGTCGTTGCAAGTTAGTTCGATGAAGCATCGCTCCTCGTAACTTGAAACTTACTCGGCAGATGTTCCGTTCGTCGCTTTCCGCGGGTGACCCGCGAGCTCTGGCAAACACGATGTTGGCCGCGGAAGGCATTGCTACAGGGACAATGAAAAATGCCGGCAGCGACGCATCGCACGAAGAAGTGCTTTCCTTTTTAGAGGATCTGGCGTTTTTAGCACCTTTGTCTCCTAATTATGCTGCGGGATCTGTTCCTGCAAGAGTTTACGTGTATTCAGGCTGCGCAGAGCTTTATAATATATTGTCTTAAGTCAAAAGCAACGAACTTCTAGAAAACAGCCTTATCATTTAATCTACGTATAAAAAGTGATAACATATGACGTTATCACTTTTTATTCCCTCTCTAAGTTATACCGTTTTTACTGCGCTTTTTCAAGTAATTTCGGTTTTGCAAAGATCATTCTTCCTGCTGATGTCTGCAGCACACTTGTAATAAGGACCTCGATCTTTTTGCCGATATAATCGTGACCTTCTTCCACGACAATCATCGTACCGTCATCAAGATAGGCAATACCCTGATTCTGTTCCTTGCCATCCTTAATCACTTGCACTACTAACTCTTCCCCTGGCAGTACGACCGGTTTCACTGCATTTGCCAGGTCGTTAATATTCAAAACAGGTACCTCCTGCAAATCACAAACCTTATTTAAATTAAAATCATTTGTTACGACGATACCATCGATCACTTTTGCCAGTTTAATCAGTTTGCTGTCTACTTCCGGAATATCTTCAAAGTCGCCTTCATAAATTTCGACGTTTACCGGCAATTCCTTCTGGATACGATTTAAGACATCCAGTCCGCGCCGGCCGCGATTACGTTTCAGCACATCGGATGAATCGGCAATATGCTGCAGCTCACCCAGAACAAATTGCGGAATGACAATCGTTCCCTCAAGGAAATTCGTTTGGCAGATATCAGCGATACGGCCATCAATGATGACACTTGTATCCAAAATTTTGGATTTTGGCTGTTTCTGCTGGGTTATCTCACCTTCAGAAACACGTTTTTTCTCCCGTTCTTTCCGGTTAAAATTCAGCAGATTCATTAATTCATCCCGTCGTCTGAAACCAACCTGAAAACCAAAATAACTAAGTAAAATCGTTATAAAGAGCGGCAGTACCTGTGAGACGAGATAAATGTTAATATCTGTTAAAGGGATATTCACTAAATACGCAATGACCAAACCGCCAACCAAACCAAAACTGCCAAACAGCAAGTCACCCACAGGAACTTTGATTAATGCCTCTTCAATCCATTTTAAAAATCCGACAATATATCCCGCAACAAAATAAGAGAAAACAAATAAAATAATTGCACCAAAGGCCATGCCTAAATAAGGGGATGCAGCCCATCTCGCATCAGTCAAATCTAATACATTGACAATATCCGGAATATATAAATACCCAATGGTACCTCCACTAATAATGAAAAATAAATGGACAATCTTTTTTAGCACCACTGTTCACCTCCTACCGTTTATTATTACCCATTTTCTATAGAATAATCGTCATTCGTCAGATTAATGTGTTGTATCAACAACTAAAGCCTACCATAACTGTAAAAATGCGTCAATTTAGAAAATAATATATTTTATCACAATTATTAATTGGTGTCAATTAACTAGTTTGAAAGTCCTGCAAATGGCAAAAATTGTATAATGCAATCTGACAGTATTACTAAGCCTGAAGTTCTCACATGTTAACGTATTAACCCTTCTTCCAGCGCTTCCTGTACTGAATTGACGCCGACTATTTGAATCGATGCTGGCGGCGTCCAGCCTTCCAGATTTTTGTTGGGACATATAACGCGTTGGAATCCCAATTTTGTCGCTTCCTGTACACGCTGTTCGATTCGAGATACACGTCTGATTTCGCCGGTCAATCCAACTTCACCAATCACAATATCCTCTGGCTTGGTCGGCTGGTTCCGGAAACTGGAAGCTATACTGACAGCTACAGCCAAATCAATGGCAGGCTCATCTAATTTCACCCCGCCGGCAACTTTAATGTATGCGTCCTGGTTCTGCAGCATTAGCCCGACACGTTTTTCCAGTACTGCCATTAAAAGGGGTACCCGGTTCGTGTCAATTCCGGTTGCCATCCTTCTGGGGTTCCCGAAACTGGTCGGTGAAATTAATGCCTGTATTTCAACCAGAACAGGTCGTGTTCCTTCCATTGAGGCAACAACGGTGGAACCAGCCGCTCCCTGCGATCTTTCCTCCAGAAAGATTTCAGAAGGATTCATCACCTCTCTCAAGCCTTCTTCCTTCATTTCAAAAATGCCCATTTCATGCGTGCTGCCAAAGCGATTTTTGACACTTCGCACAATACGGTATGTGTGATGACGTTCACCTTCAAAATAAAGAACGGCATCCACCATATGCTCCAGCATCCGTGGTCCGGCTATCGCACCTTCCTTGGTCACATGTCCAACGATAAAAATCGGGATTCCATGTGACTTAGCAACACGCATTAATTCGCTTGTACTTTCACGCACCTGAGAAACACTTCCCGGTGCACTTGCCACTTCTTCACGGTAAATGGTCTGGATTGAATCAATCACGACAAATGCAGGCTTCGTTTGTTCAATATGATTGACGATATCAAATAAATTTGTTTCAGATAACACATACAATAAATCCGACGTGACACCAAGCCGATCCGCCCGTAGTTTTGTCTGCCGTATTGATTCTTCACCAGAAATATAAAGGACTGGCAAATGCTTTTCAGCTAATTGAGCTGATATTTGCAACAGTAATGTTGATTTCCCAATTCCCGGGTCACCGCCGATCAAAGCAAGTGATCCAGGAACGATACCCCCTCCGAGCACTCGGTTAAATTCCTTCATTGATGTTGTAATACGGGGTTCTTTCTGTGTCTCGACGGAGGTTATGCTTTCAGGCTGACTGACGGATTTTGCATCCCTGCCCATTGTATGCCTGTTACGTGCAGATGATGCCTCTATCTCTTCAACCAAGGTATTCCAATTGTTACAGCCAGGGCATTTTCCCATCCATTTGGCAGATTCATAGCCACAATCCTGGCAGACGTATTTCACTTTTCGTTTCGCCAATACGATCCTTCCCCTTTGCTATATTCTCTATTATATACGATTGACATCACATAAAAGTTACAGCCTTCTATCATTTCCATAAAATACGTTACATAATTATTCCACAAGTCCTATGATAACATCTCCACGTTTTACCCATGAAAATCTATAGAAAAACTAGGCTTCCAACAAAACTTATTGTGAAAGCCCTGATTTTGCTTGTCAGGTCACCCATCATATATACTTTCTGACGTTGTAAAAAGCTGAAAGGATACTCCCTTTCAGCTTTTCAGGCAAATTTATTTCAAAAATGCTTTTTACGGCAGAACGATAAATTCGCCTTTATTGTTCAAGCCGATTTTGACTTTTTCACCTTTTTGAATACTTTCTTTCAGTAATGCTTCAGAAAGCAAATCCTCGATGTTTTTTTGAATAGATCTGCGCAGCGGTCGTGCACCATACTCCGGATCGAACCCTTCATTGGCAATCTTCTCGACCGCTTTATCGGTTAACGAAAAAGCAATTTCCTGTTCCTGCAAGCGATTCTGCAATTGCTTGATCATGAGCGTCACAATATGTTTCATATGTTTTCGCTCCAATGAATGGAATACAATCGTTTCATCAATCCGGTTCAAAAATTCAGGACGGAATGCTTTTTTCAGTTCTTCGGTCACTTTTGTTTTCATGTTCTGATAATCCTGCTCTTCATCATCAAGGGTAAACCCGACATATTTATTCCGCTTCAGCTCATTTGCCCCGACGTTTGAGGTCATGATCAGAACGGTGTTGCGGAAATCGACAACACGGCCTTTGGCATCCGTCAACCGACCGTCTTCAAGCACTTGCAGCAAAATATTAAATACTTCCGGGTGTGCTTTTTCCACTTCATCCAATAGTACGACTGAATATGGCTTGGTCCGTACCTTCTCAGTAAGCTGGCCGCCTTCATCATAGCCGACATACCCAGGAGGTGAGCCAACCAGACGGGACGTGGCGTGTTTTTCCATATACTCGGACATATCAATTCGGATCATGGCTTCTTCATCTGCGAACATCGCTTCAGCTAATGCCCTGGCAAGCTCTGTTTTCCCGACACCCGTTGGGCCAAGGAAAATGAACGAACCGATCGGACGCTTGGGATCCTTCAATCCCGCACGAGCACGGCGGATCGCTTTCGCAACAGCATTGACAGCTTCTCCCTGGCCAATCACCCGACTATGCAGCGTGTCTTCCAGATTCAGCAGTCGCTCACTTTCATCTTTGGTCATCCTGGCAACCGGTACACCAGTCCATACGGAAACAACTTTTGCGATATCTTCTATCGTTACTTCAGAAGCTTCCTGCCCCTGTTTTTCTTTCCATTCATTTTTCGTATCTTCCACTTCTTCACGCAGACGCTGTTCGGAGTCACGCAATGAGGCGGCTTTTTCAAATTCCTGACCCTGCACGGCGGAATCCTTCTCTTTCCGCACATCCTCAAGCTTTTGTTCCAATTCTTTTAAGTTTGGCGGAACCGTATAAGAACGGAGACGAACTTTGGAACCAGCCTCATCAATAAGATCAATCGCTTTATCCGGCAAAAAGCGATCCGTTATATACCGGTCTGATAAATTGGCAGCTGCTTCAATTGCTTCATCTGTGATTGTTACACGATGATGCGCTTCATACCGGTCACGCAGCCCTTTTAAAATTTGAACAGTTTCATCCAACGTAGGTTCATCGACCTGGATTGGTTGGAATCTGCGCTCAAGCGCTGCATCTTTTTCAATATATTTACGGTACTCATCGAGTGTCGTCGCACCGATACATTGCAAATCACCGCGGGCCAATGCTGGTTTTAAAATATTGGACGCATCGATTGCACCTTCTGCACCGCCTGCCCCAATCAATGTATGCAGTTCATCAATAAATAAGATGATATTCGTTGCCTGACGAATTTCCTCCATCACTTTTTTTAGACGGTCTTCAAATTCACCGCGGTATTTGGTTCCTGCGACAACCGTTCCCATGTCCAGCGTCATCACCCGTTTTTCGCGTAATATCTCCGGGACTTCATTATTGACGATTTGTTGTGCAAGACCTTCTGCAACAGCTGTTTTACCGACCCCGGGCTCACCGATTAATACTGGATTGTTTTTCGTCCGGCGGCTTAACACCTCGATTACACGCTCAATTTCCCCGCTTCGGCCTATAACAGGGTCAACGTTTCCATCCTTGGCACTTTCGGTCAAATCCCGTGCCAGCGAATCAAGTGTCGGGGTGTTGGCATTTGATGATTGTGCACCGCGGCCCTGACGTCCTGCCTGTGACTCATTGCTTCCCAAAAGCTGCAGAACTTGCTGGCGGGCTTTATTAAGACTGATGCCAAGATTATTCAGAACACGTGCTGCAACACCTTCACCTTCACGAATCAGACCTAACAGGATATGTTCTGTTCCGACATATGAATGACCGAGCTTACGTGCTTCATCCTGTGATAATTCAACTACTTTTTTGGCACGTGGTGTATAATGAATCGTCTGCATTGGCTGCTTCCCGGCACCGATTAATTTTTCCACTTCCTGTTGAATTTTGGATACTTCCATTCCTAATGATTCAAGCGCTTTGGCCGCAATGCCGTTCCCTTCACGGACAAGTCCCAGTAATATATGCTCTGTTCCGATATTGTTATGGCCAAGCCTGACCGCTTCCTCCTGGGATAATGCCAATACTTTTTGCGCTCGCTCTGTAAAACGTCCAAACATCATATATTTTTCCTCCTAGCTAACCCTCTAATTGTATCCGTTCGCGAATAAGTGATGCTCTTAGTACATCCCGCTCATTCGCGCTTAATGTCTTTTTGGCGTACTGCTGCAAAAAACCAGGCTGTGTAAGTACCATTAATTCATTCAGTATATTGCGCGACACATTTTCAATTATTCCTAGATCAATACCGAGCCTGACATCAGACAAACATCTTGCCGCTTCCTTCGATTCAATGATCCGGCTATACGCCAGTACGCCGTATGAACGAAAAATCCGGTCTTCCAGTCGTGTACTTGACTGTTCCATAATGTAATTCCTTGCTTTTCGCTCATGCTCAATAAGCTCGCGGACAACACTTTGCAAGTCTTCCACGATATCTTCTTCAGATTTCCCAAGTGTTATTTGATTGGATATTTGAAAAATGTTGCCGGTTGCTTCACTACCTTCCCCGTAAATACCACGGACGACCAATCCAAGCTGATTGATAGCTGGGATCATACGATTAATCTGCTGGGTCCAGGAAAGGGAAGGCAAATGCATCATAACAGACGCCCGCATACCGGTTCCGACATTCGTAGGGCAGCCGGTCAAATAGCCCCGTTTTTCATCGAATGCGTAATCAATTTTCCCTTCCAGCCAGTCATCAAGCTCAAACACCTTTTTAAGCGCATGATTCAGTTGAAATCCAGGGAAGTAGAGCTGTATACGCAGGTGATCTTCCTCATTTACCATGATCGAAACTTGTTCATTTTTCGAAATCAGTACAGCCGATGCATGATTTTGTTCTGCCAAATGCGGACTTATTAAATGTTTTTCAACTAAAACACGTCTTTCGATCGGTGACAGATCTTGAATGGGAACAAATGAAAAATCATGGTAGTCCTGAAACGATTGATGCTCATACTCTTGCCGGATGAACTGACAGATATGCTGCAGATCCTTATCCAGAGCAAGAATCGGAAACGAATATTGTGCAAAATTTCGTGCCAGCCGGATCCGGGTACTTAACACAATATCACTGTCCGGGCCTTCCTCACGCATCCATGGACTGATGGCTTCATTCATAAAGTGCTGCAATGTCATGTGTTATCACCCCGTGTTTGTTTTTCCAGTTCCTTAATTTTATCACGGACCGTTGCGGCTTCCTCAAATGCCTCATTTTGAATTAATCGCTGTAATTCTTCTTTGTAAGCATCAACCTGTTTTTTGATACGCATATCTCCGCCGACACGTGCAGGAATTTTACCATGATGTCTCATATTACCGCTGTGAACACGGCGGAAAATAGAATCCAGGTGGTCTGAAAACGTCTCATAACAAGTTGGACAGCCGAATTTTCCAACGCGTTTAAACTCAGAAAGTGTCATTTCGCACTGTGGACATTGCAATTCGTGTGTCTGTTGCCCGGAAGTTCCTTTTGGGCTTTCAAATGTCGAATTAAATAACCCTGACAATAAATGGTGTAACGAATACCCTTCTTCCGGATAACTCATATAACCTTTTTCTTTTGCGCAGACTTCACAAACATACACTTCCGTTTTATCGCCATTAATAACCTGAGTGAAGTGAAGTGCAGCCGGTCGTTTATGGCATTCCTGGCATTCCATAGGTTTCCCCCCTTTAATTATTCGTTTAAATATTTTAGCGTTGTCAGCATTGATGTTAAAATTCGTGCACGAACTTCATCACGCAAAGGCAGCTGAAATGCAAGCGTACCTCTATTGATGGCACTCAACATGATTCTTGCTTCACGTTCAGTGACTAACTCCTCTTCCAGCAGACGTTCAAGTACATCCAATGCAGCTTGCTGTGAAACATTCGGATTAATCAGTTCAATAATATCATCAATTAGTTCCGCACGATCCTGTTTTTTAACCCTTGTAATCCGGATATAACCTCCACCGCCGCGTTTACTTTCAACTATATATCCTTTTTCCACAGTGAAACGTGTTTTAATCACATAATTAATTTGCGATGGAACACATTGAAATTCTTCAGCAAGTTCACTTCGTTTAATATCAATTTTGTCTTTACCCGCGGCCTCCAAAATCTGTTTTAAATGCTGTTCAATAATATCAGAAATGTTACGCATGCATTCGCCTCCTCTCCATCATATGAGTGTTTATTTATATTTTTCACCATGCTTCGTGAAACGTTCATTTATTTTGACTTTGACTAACTTTGACTTTATCTATATTATACGATATATATACAAAGATGCAAGTGAATCCTATCCCTATTTTGGACAACTTCAGCTGAAATGAAACGTCCGAAAACATTGAGTGGATCCTGTAATTGGACACTGAGCTGTCAGGTTATGAGGTTACTGAACTGAAAAAAACCCTACGTTATGATACGTAAGGTTCTTTGTTCTTATTTTCGTTCCGATATATTTTTGACGTAATCAACTTTTGATATATCTTCAAATAACGCTATCCGATCTAAGCGCTTATCTGGATCAATTTTCACGACAATATTCCGCAAATCTTCATCAATCCGCTCTATTTCCACTTGCTTAATGGTTAATGAATACGACTCAAAAATAGAAACGACTTTATTAATTTTTAATCCGGGCAAAGCCGTAATTTCAATCAAATGGAGGTTTCCTTTCCTGAACAGTTTTTCAAAGTTGTTGAGAAAGACAAGGCTCAGCAGAATAATAAATGTTGTGAATACCGCCGCAGCATACATACCTGCACCAACCACAAGGCCAAGTCCAGCAACCGTCCAAATGGAGGCAGCTGTCGTAAGTCCCCTAATGGCCATGCCATGTACAATAATCGTACCTGCTCCCAGAAAACCAATACCGCTTATAACATAAGAAGGAATGCGGGCTGGATCGAATCGGACGGTATCATATCCTTCAATAAACTGCTCAAAACCATATAAAGAGAGAAGCATCATGAGACATGAGCCAACTCCAACCAATATATGTGTCCGAAATCCTGCAGAATGGTTTTTCAGCTCGCGCTCAAACCCTATTAACCCGGATAAGACCAGCGCTATTAATATACGTATTATGATAATGATAAAATGATCACCGACAAGTTCATCCAAATATTCCATCGTCTGTTCAACACTCCCTTCACTGCTATATATATCCGATTATGGCCATTTAAATGATTCAAGATAAATGAGAAGTCCTTTTAAATGCTTCTACAGGCTAAAAATCTCATGTACATCAGAAGCAGGGCGACGGTCTATGTTTTTCTATACAGGTTTTACCAACTAAAAATGAATCAGAATTCCGCTGTTAGAGATATATAGTGAAAAAAACTTTTATATTCATAGAAGACTTTTGTATATCAAGTTTATGGATCCCAGTTTAAAATTCATGAGTGGCGGAAGTTTGACTGCTTGCCCAGCATCTGCGGTTATGTCCTTCGATGAAAAAATAACACACGTTAGTCACTGATGGCGATACTTTCATATGATAAAAAGGAAAGAGGCTGATCCAATCTTTTGGGGTCAGCCTCTTTTTAATTGCCTGGCGGCGTCCTACTCTCGCAGGGGTTAAACCCCAACTACCATCGGCGCTGGAGAGCTTAACTGCTGTGTTCGGCATGGAAACAGGTGTGTCCTCTCCGCTATTGCTGCCAGACCTTCCGGATGAAAATCATTTTATGTTGTTCACAGGATGTGAACCTTTTAAACCAAACATCCTTTTTGATGGACAAGAATTATTATATGCATTTTTTACGAAAAATGCAAGGGTTTTTTTGTTTACACCCTGAAAACTAAATAAGAGATGCATTCAACGATCCTTTGTTTAGTTAAGTCCTCGATCGATTAGTATCCGTCAGCTCCACG
>NZ_FOJW01000014.1 GCF_900112045.1 Lentibacillus halodurans | reverse complement strand
GAGTTTAAGAACAAGCTCATCGACCAGGCATTAGAGACATTTGACATCGAAAGATCCCTTAGTAACAGGGGCACACCGTACGATAACGCCGTTGCGGAGGCAACATTTAAAACAATCAAGACGGAATTCGTTTATGGCCGTGTATTCACTTGCCAACATGAACTTGACTATGAGCTTTTCGATTATGTGAATTGGTTTAACAATATTCGGATTCATGAATCATTAGATTACTTAACACCGTCTGAATACAAGTTGATGCACCTTTAAAAATTTGTTCAGTTTAGTGTTGATATTCCAACTGCTGTAAAAGCTAGAGGTAAAAATGGAAAACAATATAGACTCTATCAATGTGGTCAGTATAAAAATAAAGGTAGAACTGCTTGCCAAGCTCATACCATTAATGCGGATAAAGCTGAACAGTATGTCATTGATGAATTAAAGCGTGTTGTGACGCTTCCTTATTTTATTGAGAAATTAGTCGATAAAATGAATAATGAACGATTGAATGCTGAATCTCCATTATTAGAGGAGAAAAAACGGCTGCTTAAAAACAAAAGGAAAACCGAAAAGCATTTGGATAATCTAGTGACATTACTCATGGATGATACGGACTTAAAGGATATCTATAGCAAAAAAATGCTCGAACAAAAAAACCAACTTACTACAATTGAAAGTCGGATAGATAACGTAGAAAAAGAGCTGCAAACTATTAGCAAAGATCCCATTGATGCAGAAGCACTTACAAATCTACTTAAAAATATAGATACTCTACTGGATCAAGCAGATGCAACAGAAAAGAAAGAACTACTCTCCCTTTTTGTAAAAGACATTCAAATTACCAAGGAAAAGGTGTCCCACAAAGAAGGAAGACAAATCAAATGCATCAACCTGATGTTTGATTTCACCATTGAATCATTACAGGGTAGTTCAAGTGTATTACTTAATGAAATGTCTAAATTAAACTGCATTGCACCAGCCGATTTATCCTTCATGGACGAGCCATTTTCAAGGGAAGAAATGTACAGGGAAACCTTTTCTTCCCTTGATATTTTACCCTTATTTATGGTACGGTTCTCCCCTCACAATCCGAAACGCCCGGTACACCTGCTCCAGCAGAATCATCCGCATCATCTGATGGGGAAATGTCATTTTCGAAAAAGACAATGCCAAATCACGCCGCTTCTGCACACTTTCACTTATCCCGACTGACCCACCGATGACGAATGCGATTTTGCTGTTGCCATAAGTGGCAAGCTCATCCAGTTTAGCGGCAAATTTTTCTGAGCTGAGCATTTTCCCGCCGATCTCCAGTGTAATGACATATGTATCCTGGCTGATGTTTGAAAGGATCCGCTCGCCTTCTTTACGTTTCACTTCCCGCATCTCGGCTTCACTCATATTTTCAGGGGCCTTTTCATCGGCAACTTCCACAATTTGCACTTTCGCATAGGAGCCTAGACGCTTCAAGTATTCCTCGATCCCTCGCTTGAGATATTTTTCCTTTAACTTTCCGACTGCTATGATGGATATTTTCATTGATTGAACATCCTTTTCGTTTCGTTCTTCATTCTTATTTTACCAAAAATGCGGTACCACAACATGCACCTGCCAATCCAAAACAAATAAATGATCAAAATTCACTTGCCATTTTCTGCAGCACCTCCTATATAATAAATCTAAAAGATACATATCTTATTGATAGGTGGGGACACATGACTAAACATAATCATACGAAATACGCCATAATCGGGTTGCACACGACTGACTGCCGTACTGGCGCTGAAACGATTTCTGTCAAAAGGAAATTGAATACTGTACAGACCAAAACGTCCCTATGAAGCCTCAACTAATGAAGAGGCTTTTTTCCTGAAATCCAGGGATTTATGCGAAAAAATGACGATACCACCCAGTACCGCCATTTTAGCTTAATCCCTTTTTTCACTGCCTGCTTTCCGCTGATCCATATAAAGTGTCAACGGCTGATCCGATCCGTTCATCAGTTTGTAGAAATATGATGATGTGAGGTTGTAGCTGTCCTCGATCTTTTCAGCAAGATAGCTGCTGCGCTCAAATAAGATGGACCGTAATTCGCTGATTTGCCGGTGAACTTTTTCCATCAGTGCTCCCTGACTTTCCAGCCGGTTGAGTACGTTTTCCTGTGCTTGATCCTGTCCGGTCATCTGATCAGCCATTTCCCTGTTCAGTTCAGCCAGCGCTGTCATCTGCTGTGCCATATCCTGATTAACAGCTTCGTATGCTGCCAGACGCTCCACAATCTTTTGGCTGGCAGTATTTAACGATTCAACCCGACCGGCAACTTCTTTTTTCATCGTATTTTCATTCTCCATGATATACTGAAGCTGCTGATTGTTCTTATCCAGCTTTGCCAGCCATTCCATCGCCTGACGTTCAAACGTTTCATGCTCACGTTCTCGGTCTCGCAAAGCCCGAAGCTGATCGCCAATATTTTCCCATTTGCTTGTATTGGCATGCTGCTCCCGATGGTAAAGCGTTTTTAATTCTTGAAACGCTTTAGACAGCGTTTGATTGATTTCCTTCTGCTCGTTTATCATGTCAGAAAAATTATCTTTGTGGTAGTAAGCTTGATTTGGTTCAAGTATGTTGCCATCATTTTGAAAGACGCTGGGGTGTTTGTTTTTATTAATGAATAATCCCACTCTGATCACATCCCTTATTGCATTGGTGGTAATAGCCTATGCGATTGGGGGCGGAAGCGGGACAATTGACTATCATTCCATTGGGGGGTTCGTCATATAACAGGTACTAAAGAGCCTGCTTCAAATTATGCTCACCATTGGATCTCTTTGTCAATGTACCATGAGATTTTCATTTGGTGTATATCAGAAAAGCTAAGCATGACACCAGAGCCCATGCCTAGCTTTCTCAACTGCCTTACAAAAACTTCCGATGCACTTTCTCCCCATCATACGAAAACATTACACGCTTATCTTCCACGACCGTTTCCAAATGAACTTTTCGCCCCCATAGCTGATAAATATACGGCAGGACATTCTCCAAATAATGCAGATCGAGTTCGGTGCCTTCATAGCCATGCTTTAAATACAATTCGCCATTCCGCATGTAGTCGCCATTTTCCACCGTGATATACGGAAAACCCCCATTAACCCGCATGGAAACGAGCTGATCTCTTACGTTTTCATAATCCTTATCGGTAATCGTATAATCGCGCCCCTGTTTCTCAAACAAATACATGTCTTCCTGACTCACCAGATCCTTCGTCAAGTAATTCCGAATGAACGACAGGTCCGATTCAATTTCTCTCACTTCGAAAACCTTTTCCTTGCCTGTATTTGGTTCAACCCCCATCATAAGCATTTCTTCTGTTGGGTTATTGTACCGTTTTTCAATGTCCTCATATATTTTCAGTCCCAAATAGTAAGGATTGATCCGCTGCTGGGATGGCTGCACGACGTTTGCATTCAGTGAGGCAAACTCGACTGCTTCATCAGATGTCAGGTCCATTTCCCTTAAAATTCGCTGGTGCCAGTACGATGCCCAGCCTTCGTTCATGATTTTCGTTTCCAGCTGCGGCCAGAAGTAAAGCATCTCCTCGCGCATCATCGTCAGCATATCCCGCTGCCAGTCCTCCAGCTCACGGCTGTGCTCCTCAATGAACAGCAGCAAATCTTTTTCCGGCTTTGGAGGTAACTTTTGACGCCTTTTAACAGGCTTTGGCTTGTTGTCCCGGTTTGTCTCATCCAAATTCCATAGATCATCATACGGTGTTTTGACAGCAGTATGACCGCTCTCATCCACTGCTTCGTCTTCCCTGTAATCGGACAATTCCGGCCGGATAAGCGATGGATCTATATGCTCCTGGATGGACAAAACCGCATCCAGAAAATCTTCCACCTCTTTCCTGCCATACATCATCTCGTAGTTTTCAACCCGCTCCGCTGTTGCCGTCATGCTTTCCACCATATCGCGCCGGGTGTTGGCAAACCGTACATTGTTTTTGAAAAAGTCACAATGTGCCAATACATGTGCAATAATCAGTTTGTTCTGGATCAGGCTGTTTGTATCAAGCAGGAAGGCATAGCAAGGATTGGAATTAATGACAAGTTCATAAATCTGACTCAGTCCGAGGTCATAATGGGTCTTCATTTTATGAAATTGTTTACCGAAGCTCCAATGGGAAAACCGTGTCGGCATGCCATACGCCCCGAACGTGTAAATGATATCGGCCGGGCAAATTTCATACCGCATCGGGTAAAAATCAAGATTAAAACCGGATGCTATTTCTGTGATTTCATCAATCGCACGATTCAGCGTTTGTGTTTCTGTCAAGATGATCCCTCCAAGTGTCCTTTTTACAGTGTATGACACAGGCGTGAATTTTTGACTGCCTAGCTGGCATTAAGATGGGAAGAATGGAAGGATTTTTTGGGCTGTATTTCGAGGAACGGTACGAATAAGTGGTTGGCAGTTATATACCTAATGATTCAATAGGAACGATGACCTCGAGATTATCTTCACCTCTTTTGATTTTATATTCTTCAAACGGCAGATAGAAATCTTCTGGCACAGTGCCGGCAATGGTTGTAAACTCACCATTTTCATATGTGACAAAATAACTTTTCTCAAGATCAACATCATCATCCTGAAACGCATCCTGAAAAGCTTGCATTTCCTGCTCAGTTAAAGGTCTGTTCAAAATGCGCCGTCCATCGGTTTCTCTTTTCTCATCTTTACTGACCAGAAGAAACATACCGTGTCCCTCATAAACTGTTTCACTATAAATTGGCACATGATTCTCAACATGATCGATCGTTTTGTAGTATGAATACCCGCATCGGTAACACCAAATAAACTTTTCCCCGGTTTTGTAATGATCATCTTCCGTTGCACAGCAGCCGCAATGCGGACAAGCAATTGCTGAACAGACAGATGCCATAGAATCCTCTCCTTTAATTGATAAATATGAATTTTACTTCAGAAACGGTTTTGCATTGGTGAGAAGGTGGTACATGTGGGATGTTATAGTCGTGAGAGCAACAGGAGGCAAATCCCCAGAAGAAATGAAAGAAGGATAGGTTTGTTCATATTTTACGATAATTCCCCATATTGTCAAGCACATTTTTCCTTCCTGGACAAACCTCGTTCAAATACGCTGAAATATGCAGTATCATTGTTTTTATCAACCAATTTATATAGAATAGTAACAATCCGTATTGTCATAACCAAAAGCATGCAGACTGTAAAAAGAACTGAGTGGTGGCAATATTATCATATGGAATGAAGGTGACACGAAATGAAACATATTATATTGGATGTCGACACTGGTATTGATGACGCACTCGCCATTGCCTATGCTGTTCACTCACCGGAATTAAATATACTTGGGATCACGACAACATTCGGAAACACATCGGTTCATGAAGCAACTCGAAACACATGCCAGCTTTTACAAATGCTTGGCGCTCAGGATATCCCCGTTTTTCAAGGAATGGAAGAAACATTCACAGGCCGCACGCCAGCTGAAAAGACGACTTGGATTCATGGCGAAAATGGCTTAGGCAATGTTGTACTGCCGCCAGCAAGCAAACAGGCAGAAAGCATGTTGGCTCATGACTTTATCGTTTCTGCCATACATAATCATCCAAATGATATTACGATTTTAACGACTGCCAATCAAAACAATCTGGCAAGAGCGATTCAAAAAGATCCTGACATCGTGCATTTGGCAAAGGATGTCATTCTTATGGGTGGTGCTGTGACAGTACCGGGTAATGTGACATCTTACGCTGAATCCAATATATACCATGATCCCGAAGCCGCACAATTTACGTTTCAATCCGGCATTCCGATGACATTGGTCGGTTTGGACGTCACCCAAAAAACACTGCTCAAACGCAATGTTTTAGCGGAATGGCGAAAAAACGATACAGTACCTTCCCGCTTCCTGGCAGCTATGTGTGATTTTTATATGGATGCATACGCTGAACGCAATCCAAATTTAGATGGATGCGCGTTACACGACCCGCTGGTGATTGGTATCGCAATAGACGCCACGCTTGTCAAAACGAAAACCATGTCCGTGAGCGTCATGACAGAAGGCAGTGCAAACGGACAAACGGTTGGGGAAGAAAACCGGGATGGCCATATTGACGTATGTGTTGAAGTCAATGCCGATCGCTTTGTTGATCACTTTTTGAACCGGGTCATCCGAACTGAATAAACGAAGAAATTCGATGTGTAATGTTGAACAGACTTTTTGAACAACGGCTAAAAAATTAACGATTACCGTTATTGGCAGTATGAATATGGACTTCGGCAATGAAAATGTTTACCCGTAACGAATACGGGAAAACTATTTCAAGCCTTAACGGAAGGAAGCTAATCATGAAAACCTTGTTGATTGTATCCCATCCGGATATTTTAGAATCAAGCAGCCAGCAGTTCTTTTTAAGGTCTGTCAAGGAAAACCATGATATGACCATCCACCATCTGGAAGGTGCCTATCCGGATTACCGGATTGACATCGAAAAAGAACAAGCATTACTAAAGCAGCATGACCGAATTCTTTTTCAGTTCCCGTTCTATTGGTACAGTTCGCCGCCGCTTATCAAACATTGGCAGGATGTCGTCCTGGAAGATGGCTTTGCTTATGGAGAAAGGGGGAAAATGCTGTCTGGAAAAGAATTTGGCTTGATCTTAATGATTGGTATTAGTGCAAGAGAATACCAGGCTGGTGGAACAGAGCTTTTTAGTATTAATGAATTGACCAAACCATTTCAGGCGATGGCCCATAAAACGGGGATGATTTATCTCAAGCCGTTCACGATCTATCAATTTGCCTATATGGAAGAGGAGCAGAAAATGGAAGTGCTCATCAAATACTGGCAAATGCTAACCATGGAAAATGATCCAAGTCTGGCATCCAGGGAGAAATGGCTCATAGCACAACTGGAAAAAATGCTTCAAAATGCTTCAGACCCTCATGATGCGAACATCTATGAATATGCCATATCCCTGATCAAAGAGAACCGGAATACAATTGACGGCTTGAAAGTCGTACTGGATCAGATGCAACAACATTAAATTTAAAATCCATAAGGTGCGGAGGGTTCAATGTGATGGACGAAGAAGAATGGATGTTACAAGAGTTACAGCGCATGTTTGACAAAAGACAGGACTATGGTGAAGCAGTCTTCATAAAGGCTGCCCAAGACATTATTGAAGAACAGGGAAAGCGCATTTACCAAATGGAGGGCGAAATTGACGGTACATTGTGGAGCCCAAAAAGATGGGGAGAATAAAAAAACTGCAATCTCTGAACAGATTTTAACCTGCTGCTTCAAATGGTTACCTATCCGACATCATCGAAAAAAGAAAAAATGTTTAGGCTTGAAGATAGCCAAGTAAAAATTACCACAGACCTGCCTGCATGATTGCCTGTACAAGGGCAAATCTATAGGCAGGAGGGATTATAATGGATCTGCAATTTTTGACCATCGAGGAATTCAATGAATTATTGCAGCAATGGAACGGTGAGACCATCAAAATTTCCAAGCATGAATTAGATGATTTGGATGAAACCATCATGACATTGCAGAATATATCCTATGATCGGAACACGAGAAGGATCGATGATTATGAACCTAAGCACGCACTGCAATTAAACGGCATCGGGAGGATCGAAACAGACGCAGTGGATACCCAGCCGCTGCCGTCATCCTTGTACGAAATTCCACTTGAAGACAATTCCTTATACGAATTTGACGGTGAACAATTTTTACTCAGCACCTCTCGCGGCGTGTATAAGATTGAAAAAGAATGACCTGCTGTTCTGTGGAATGACGTTGGGCTGGTGAGATGGGAATGGCGGACGGTGGATCGCTATAGATTGATCTATTTTCGCCGCAGTTCACCCTAAAATCGCTATAGTTTGCCCCAGGTCCGCTGTAGATTCGCTTATAATCGCTATAGATGGCCAGGTCGGGATATGCGGCTGAGGAAACCCCCGCTCTGAAGTCACCCTAAAAGTTAGAGTCAAAAACCTAACTTTTGGGGTGTACCTCGTTCGTGCGGAGGTTTCAGACAGCGGCTGCTTGCTTCCGGAAAAAGGTTCTCAAAGCGTGATAAACATCTTCTTTTCCTTTTAGAATATAATGGCGGAATTTCGGATTTTCAAATTCTCTATAGGCGCGCATCAGGGTTGACTGGCGTTGATACATGTTCACCTCAGCATAGCCGAACATGTTCGATACATTCATGATTTCATTCACAAGCTTGATGCACTTGGGATTATCGGATGTGATGTTTTCCCCGTCAGAAAAATGGAATGGATAAATGTTGTAACGGGCAGGGCTGTATTCGTCAGCGATCAACTCCAATGCCTTGTCATAGGCTGAAGAACAAATCGTTCCGCCGCTTTCCCCTTTTGAAAAAAATGCCTCTTCAGTGACGACTTTTGCTTCGGTATGATGAGCAATAAATGCGATTTCGACGCTTTCATATTTGGAACGCAAAAATTTCATCATCCAGAAAAAGAAGCTTCTGGCCAAAAATTTCTCAAAGTTCCCCATCGATGCACTGGTATCCATCATGGCCAGGATAACAGCCCGGGACTCCGGCTTCACGATGTCATTCCACGTTTTGAAACGTAAGTCATCATTGTAAATAGGTGTAATTTGCGGCTTTCCTTTGATCGCATTCCGCTTCAATGCCGTCAGAATCGTCCGTTTTTTATCAACATTGCCCATCAGCCCTTTTTTGCGGACGTCATTAAATTCCGTTTTTTCGGTTGTCACTTCAGCTTCTTCCTTCTGCATCAGATCAGGCAGCTCAAGCTCTTTGAATAAGACTTCCTCCAGTTCAGACATCGACACTTCCGCCTCATAATAGTCACTTCCCGGCTGGTCTCCTGCCTGTTTTCCTTCACCGGATCCGCCTTTCCCCTTATCGCCGCTCCCCGGGTCACGGGCGATCACATCACCAACTTCACTGTCCCCGTCCCCCTGGCCGACATGTTTGGACTTATCATCGTTATAACGGATTTTGTATTCATCCAGTGAGCGGATCGGAATTTTGATGACATCACGCCCATTTGACATGATAATATTCTCTTCGCTGATTAAATCAGGCAAATTATTTCGAATAGCGTCTTTCACTTTATCCATATGACGTTTCTGATCCTGATAACCTTTGCGGTGGAGGGACCAATCTTCCTGTGAGACAGTAAAACTTCTATGCTCTTCCTGCACATTTTCCCCTCCCATTCAAAATGATAAGTTAACCTTATTGTTGATTTCAGTTCAATCAACTTTGTATTTTTTAACAAAACTCATCAGCATAGCCAATCATGAAAATACATGAGCTGGTTTCTTTATCTTATGCAGCCATTACAAATTTGCTTAGGATAGAAAAACAACAAGACAGTTTCAGGCTGTCTTGTTGTTTTAACCAAGTCATTACCGGTTCAGAAGACTGCCGACATATCGCAGAAGTTCATTGGCAGAGACTGAGTTATAGCCATATTCATCAATCAGTCTGGCAATCACCTCATTAATTTTCTTGAGCTGTGATTCATCCGGCGTCTGGGATGACGTTGTAATTTTGACCACATCTTTCAGGTCGGCAAATAATTTTTTCTGGATAGCTTCCCGCAGACGTTCATGGGAATTGTAATCGAACCGCTTTCCTTTTCGTGCATAAGCGGAGATGCGGATCAGAATTTCCTCCCTGAATGCTTTCTTCGCATTTTCCGAGATGCCGATCTGCTCCTCAATCGAGCGCATCAGTTTTTCATCCGGGTTCATTTCCTCGCCGGTCAGCGGGTCATGCAGCTTTGTTTTATTGCAGTATGCCTCGACATTGTCCAGATAATTATCGAGTAATGTTTTAGCTGATTCCTCGTATGAGTACACAAACGCTTTCTGTACCTCTTTTTTTGCAATGTCATCATACTCGCGTCTAGCAACAGAAATATAATTTAAATAGCGTTCTTTGTCTTCTTCTGAAATCGATGGATGCTGTTCAAGTCCGTCCTTCAACGAACGCAGGACATCCAGTGCATTGATTGACGGGGTCTCCTTGCGAATGATCGTTGATGAAATCCGGTTGATCACATAACGCGGGTCAATCCCGTGCATGCCTTCGTCAGGGAATTCCTTTCTCAATTCATCGACATCAACCTGATTATACCCTTCAACACTATCCCCATCATAAAGGCGCATCTTTTTCACCAGGTCAACGCTCTGTTTTTTCGATTCTTCCAGTCGCGTCAATATCGAAAAAATCGCAGCAACTCTTAACGCATGGGGTGCAATATGCACATGCGCCATATCACTTTCATTAATCATTTTTTGATAAATACGTTCTTCTTCACTCACTTTCAGGTTATACGGAATCGGCATGACGATGATCCGTGACTGGAGTGCCTCATTTTTCTGATTGGCGATAAACGACCGGTACTCCGCCTCGTTCGTGTGCGCGACGATGAGTTCATCAGCGCTGATCAACGCAAACCGACCGGCTTTAAAATTGCCCTCCTGTGTCAATGACAGCAAGTGCCAGAGAAACTTCTCATCACACTTCAGCATTTCCTGAAATTCCATCATCCCGCGGTTTGCCTTGTTCAACTCACCATCGAACCGGTATGCGCGCGGGTCTGATTCTGATCCATATTCCGCAATCGTGGAAAAATCAATACTGCCGGTCAAATCCGCAATATCCTGGGATTTCGGATCAGACGGGCTGAATGTGCCAATGCCGGTCCGCTTATCCTCTGACAAAAAGATGCGCTCGACCATGACATCTTCTATCCGTCCGTCATATTCCTTTTCGAGTCGCATCGCATTTAATGGTGACAGACTCCCTTCAATCCGGATGCCGTATTCTTCATAAAAATCAGCACGCAAATGCTGCGGAATCAAATGGAGCGGATCCTCATGCATCGGGCAGCCCTTGATCGCATAAACCGCTCCTTCATCTGTCCTTGAATATTGCTCGAGACCGCGTTTCAGCATGGTTACGATCGTTGACTTTCCACCGCTCACCGGACCCATCAGCAGTAAAATACGCTTCCTGACATCAAGCCGTTTAGCTGCCGGATGGAAATATTCCTCCACCAGCTTTTCAATCGTATCCTCCAGCCCGAAAATCTCTTCGCCAAAAAAATCGTACATCTTTTTTCCGTCTTTTTCCGATAAGCCGGAACTTTTAACCATATTATAAACACGTGAATGAGCAGTTTGCGCAACTTCCGGCCGCTGCTTCACCATTTCCAGATACTCGGCAAACGTCCCTTCCCATCTCAGACGCTGTTCTTCCTCACGAAGATCCTTCACTTTGTTGAGAATATCCATTCGGTTCCCTCCATTTAGGGCTCGGTTTATCCCCCCCTTAACGGGAGTAAGTTCCCTCTCCGGGATTTTCAATCGCAGAGCATAACAATTGTTAGAAACAACTGCCCGTTAAGGTCCGATTCGTTCAACTAACAATCATTGGGGTTAAAAAAGGCAGGTTGTGTTCGTCATCCAATGACAAACACCTGCATTTTTTACGTCCTGTGCGTTGAACCCCAATGATTGAAGTTTCACTTTATATAGACTATGCACTGGGGTTCTTCATGATGCCGGCTGGTTTCAATCAAAATAAGTTTTTTATGCTTATAATTCATGACTTCTTGCGGAAACTAACATTAGAAAAACTTGTCTTTAACCAAGCCCTTAGAGTGAAAGACTACGTTTTGTCTTATAAGGTAACCATACATTTATAAACGATGACGTTAAAAGCAAAAATTGACAAAGGATGGATCGCGATGACTGTAGCAGAATTGTTCGTCAAATGTCTTGAGCAGGAGGGGGTTGAGTATGTTTTCGGCGTACCGGGCGAGGAAAATATCGATCTGCTTGATGCTATTTATGATTCGGAAATTGAATTTATCGTTACCCGGCACGAAACAAGTGCTGCCTTCATGGCGGGTACATATGGCAGACTGACCGGCAAGCCCGGCGTTTGTCTGGCTACATTAGGACCCGGGGCAACGAACCTGATGACCGGTGTTGCCAATGCCAATATGGATCATGCACCCCTTGTTGCCATTACCGGTCAGGCTGGACTGGATCGGCAGCATAAAACCTCCCACCAGTATTATGATCTCATCAATATGTATGAGCCGGTGACTAAGTGGAACGCACAAATTAAATCAGCTAAAATCACACCTGAAGTTGTCCGTAAAGCTTTTCAGGTGGCAGGCCAGGAAAAATGGGGCGCAACACACATTGACCTGCCGGAGGATATCGCTGGCATGGATATTGATGACACCTCACCACTCGTTCCGAATGAACGCCCCCATACGAAAGCAAGTCAAGGCATGGTCGAACAGGCCGTCAATATGATTGAAAAGGCAAAGCATCCGCTTATACTTGCCGGTAATGGCATCACCAGACAGCAAGCAACAAATGAACTGCAAACGTTTATTCAAAAAACGCAAATACCGGTTGTCCATTCGTTCATGGGCAAGGGATCAATTTCATGGGAAAATGAGTTGAGTCTTTTGACAGCGGGAATAAGCGGAAATGATTACATTACATGCGGATTTAACGGTTCAGACTTAATCATAACCATCGGATTCGATATGGCAGAATACCCGCCAAAGAATTGGAACAGAGAAAACAAGCCAATCATTCACATTGATACCGAAGAGGCTGAAACAGATGCCAATTATCCTGTGGCACTTAATCTTTTAGGAGACATCCCGGCCAACCTGGAACAGCTTGGTGAACGTATCAGCTCGGCATCAAGGGATAATAGCTGGGTGGCTAGCGTGAGAGAACAAGCCTTAAATGAACTGCAGGCATTTTATGAAGATGCCCATTTTCCGATAAAGCCGCAAAAAATCATTGCCGATTTGCGCAGTGTATTGAGTGAAACAGATATCGCCATATCAGATGTCGGTGCCCATAAAATGTGGATGGCCCGGATGTATCATGCCCACGAGCCGAATACGTGCCTCATTTCCAATGGGCTTGCCTCAATGGGAGTCGCTGTACCAAGTGCCATTGCAGCCAAAATGGTTCACCCGGAACGGAATGTTGTAGCTGTTTGCGGCGATGGTTCATTCCAGATGACCGGTGCTGAACTGGAAACAGCAAAACGCCTGAACCTGCCAATCATTGTCCTCATGTGGCGTGATGATGGATACGGCCTGATTGAATGGCACCAACTCAGGACATTTGACCGGTCATCGTATATCAAGTTTGGCAATCCGGATTACAGACAGCTTGCTGCTTCATATGGATTTGAACCCATGACCATTACAAAAGCTGACGAACTCAAACCATCACTGGAAAAAGCCATCGCCATGAATAAACCTGTATTCATCGACTGTCCGGTTGATTACAGCGAAAATATGAAATTAACCGAAAAACTTGGCGATATCATTTGCTAAACCCTGGATACGAGGAGGATAAATTATGATCGGTTCGATTATAAACGGCCAAGAATTCAACAACAGTGATAACACGATAGATGTCATCAACCCGTACAACGGGGAAGTTGTCTCAGAAATTGCCTTGGCATCAGACATTGAATTTGAAAAGGGGGTCACCAATTCATATGATACATTCCATAACACCATGAAGGATATGCCTGCACATGAACGCTCAGACATCTTACGTAAAACAGCTGATTTAATGGAGGAAAATGCAGAAGAATTTGCCTGGGCGATTGTGAAAGAGGCAGGGAAACCGATTCATTTCAGCCGTGGTGAAGTCCAGCGCTCAGTTCAGGTGCTCCGCTTTGCTTCGGAGGAGGCCAAACACATTACCGGTGAAGTGGTGCCAATGGATGCTGCTATCGATGGTGACGGAAGACTTGGACTGGTCAAACAGGTTCCGCTTGGTGTTGTAGCGGCCATCACGCCATTCAATTTTCCGCTGAATCTGTCGCTGCATAAGATTGCACCAGCCATCGCAGCAGGCAATACGGTCATTTTTAAACCGGCAGAAAAAACCCCCATTTCAGCCTATCAATTAGTGAAATTGTTTCAGGAAGCGGGACTGCCTGATGGCGTGCTAAACCTGGTGATGGGGACCGGTGAAATCGGCGAAGCACTTGTCACACACGATAAGGTGCACAAAATCTCATTTACCGGGAGTTTGCCTGTCGGACGATCGATTCAGGAATCCGCCGGCTTTAAGAAAGTGACACTTGAACTGGGCTCCAACTCACCCAACATTTTATTTAACGATGCAAATATTAACGAAGCTGCCAAACAGCTGGTCAAAGGTGCCTTCTCCTTTTCCGGGCAAGTATGTATTTCGGCACAACGCGTTTATGTGCAACAAGACATCTATGAACCTTTCCTTAAAGAATACATCAAACAGACAAATGAGCTGACCATTGGCGATCCTACTGACGAAAGTACGGATATCGGCCCTATGATCAGTGAAGAGGAAGCCAAACGTGCTAAACAATGGATTGATGATGCCGCAGAACACGGCGCAAACGTCGAAACAGGCGGTGAGCGGGACGGTACGATTCTGAAGCCGACCATTATGACGAATGTTGAGAGCAACATGAAGATTATCGCTGATGAAGTATTCGCACCGATTGTTTCGGTGATCCCTTTTGATACAGAGGAAGATGTTATCGCCTATTCCAATGATTCGATATATGGCCTGCAGGCAGGGGTGTTTACCAAAGATATAGACCGGGCTATGCGGGTTGCGGATCAGCTTGAAATGGGCGGTGTTTGGATTAACGAAATTTCAACTTACCGGCAGGACAACCATCCATATGGCGGCGTCAAACAAAGCGGTGTCGGCAGAGAAGGGGTCAAATATGCCGTCGAGGATATGACCGAACCGAAGTTTATTGGTTTTAAGCTAAAAGACTAAAAAGGCTCCCTTTCTCAGGAGCTTTTTTTTAGCTTCTTAAATGCTTCTATAAATTCATCAGGTGATTCTTTCACCGTATAAACATGAACGCCTTTGCTGGTGTGTAAATATAACAGACCACCCTTGCCATCAACTGGCCGATATGACATATCCCACACTTGTTCAATGGGAAATTCATGATGCTTGCTAAGGATTCTGTCGTGATACAAATAAAGGCGGCGGTCATCTTCAACATAGTTTTGACTTATACTCGTCATTTCGCGCTCCACTTTAATATAGGGCTGTTCAGCAATCAGCTTCATGAGGAACTCCCTCCATTTGCCAGGCTACAGATTGTCCAAGAACAAGCGAATAACATCCGCCCCGCCGATAAACGTTCCAACTGAACTGCCAATATTTGCCAATACGACAATCAGTAGAATTCGCGTCACCTTATTTTGCCAAAAGCCTTTCAAACTATAAACGTCCTCTGATAACTGCTCAAAGTCACGCACATGCGGTCTGCGGATGATGGCCTGGACAATGCCTGCAAACCATCCCGCCGCAATGAGCGGGTTCAACGATGATAACGGTGCCGCCAAAAACGCGGTTAATATGGTCAATGGATGACCCAAAGCAATAGCTGTACCGATTGCTGATAAACTTCCATTCCACAAAACCCAACTGACGGTCTGCTGCCATCCGGCTGACGGGTTTGTGAAAAACGTATATGCAATAATAGAGAGAATCAAAATCGGAATTGCCCAGGCAATGATTTTGGGGGCCTTTGATTTCGACGGCCGTTCACTGAGTCGTTTTAGGTCATGCTCTTTGTTTATTTCATTTGTAATACCGGGAACATGTGCCGCACCAAGAACCGCTACAATTTTCTCACCTGGTGCCTCTTTAATTTTTTGGGACAGGTATTGATCCCGTTCATCGATCAATGGCTTCTTCAGCCGTGGAAAATGTTCGGTAAATTCTTCCAGCATACTGTCTAGCATATCCTTTGATTTGAGCTTTTCCAATTCCTCTTCTGAAATGGTTTCACGGCTGAAAATACTGCCAATAATCTGGGTCAGCAGTAACGCTTTTCCTTTCAAGCCCAGTCCCGCCCAGATGCGGGAGAACGTTATCTGGATATTCCGGTCAGCCAGCACAAGATTAGCATCTATTTCTTTCGATGACTCAATAGCCTGAATCATCTCCTGACCGGCATCGATACCGAATTGTTTGGCCATGCGTTTCTGGAAGGATGATATGGCGAGATTCACGAGCAACAATGATGCTTTTCTCTCTTTAATGACCTGAAATATGTCCATGTCTTTCCATTTATTGCCTTCTGTGACAGACTGGTACCGTTGCTTGTCCAATTCTATACAGACTGCATCCGGCTGCTCGCTTTCAATCACCTCTTTCACCTGTTCGGCACTGTTTTTCGATACATGTGCCGTACCAATTAATATGTATTCTTTGTTGTCCAGGTGGATTCGGGTTATATTTTCTTCAGACATATCGTTATCTCCCATATTATCAATCTGTTGTATAACCACTATTATAATCCCCGTCCGTCCTTATGCCAAATAAGAAGGGGATGGATGAGAAACAAACAAAGACCCGGTACACGACCAGGCCCTTTCTAATCACGTCATCCACCTCGGCGGAATATTTTTGTCCCAGTAAATTTCTCCAATTTCATGGTGCTTGTCAAAACCGTCACTGCTTACATGGTAGTGGAAGTTGAACCAATATCCTTCCATTGGCCGTTTGACACGTCTGACATCGAATCTGGCAATATCCTTTCCGGTTCGTTCATCATAAATATTAAAAATCCTTTCGCCAAAACCATCAGAAGGCTGCTCCGTGATGCTGTAATATTGAACTTCTGTTTTTTTTTGCATGATCATATGAAGCGCTTCTTCCATGCTGGGCAAAATATCTTGGCGGAATTCAGCTTCCACTTTACCTGCAATACGCGGCCCCATTTTGATCATTGCCTGTTCTGTTGCTTTTTCACTCAGAGCGAGCATTGGATCAACAGCCGACTGTTCCGGGTATGATTCAAATGGATCGGCTGTCAGAATTGGCATTTCATGATGGTCATTTATACCGGTCTTATCATGGAAATCGGAATTAGGATCGATTTCTTCCTTGCTTTGCTCTGCTTCAACGTCCGCATCAAATTCCGGGATATATAACCCTAAAGTGATAACCGCGATAAGTGCTACAAAAATTTTGCGCATCCAAAGTTTCATCGTGATTTTCCCCTTCTTATTCCCTCTTCTTAAATTTTACCACTTATCAGACAAATGCGCTATAAGATTTTGGGTTATTTTTCGAAGCAGCCTGTTTTTTTCTTACAATCGGATTTCGGATTGACATGATCCTGATTTTGCCTGTTTTGATGATATTCCGGTCACATCAGGGTATCATCGGGTCTGTTTGAACACGTATTCCCCATTTACAGCCATGATTCGTCCACTGTCGTCTATCATTCGGCTTTTTCCTTTAATACTGCCTCATATGTAGCATAATCCTGTTCTGAAAACAGCACCATCACCACGCTGCCGAAATTATAGCTTTTTAAAAATTCGATGATTGTTTTCAGTGCTGTTTTGGCAGCCAGACTAACCGGAAAGCGGTAAACACCTGTTGAGATCGATGGGAAGGCAATGCTGGAAACGCCTTGTTGCATTGCAAGCTCCAATGAATTCTGATAACAATTGGCAAGCAGGTATTCCTGGTTATCGTGATGTTCCTTCCAAACCGGGCCGACTGTGTGGATCACATACTTTGCCGGCAAGTTATAGCCGCTCGTGATAACAGCTTCACCCGTCGGCAGCTTTTCGTCTTTCAGTTGTTCCTCCCGTATTTGCTTACATTCTGTCAGCAATTCTTTTCCGGCTGCCCGATGAATCGCGCCATCAACACCACCCCCACCCAGCAAAGACCCATTAGCGGCATTAACGATCGCATCCGTTCGCTGTTTGGTAATGTCACCTGTCATTAGCTCAAGTATATTACCGTTTTTGTCCGTTTTCATCCTATCATCCTTCCTTTTTATGTTCATTCTCATCCAAACGAGAAATCGTTTCAACTAAATTCTACTATTTCGTTACATGACGGCATATGTATCAAGTGAAGCTTCATTCAGCGCTTTTTGACCGCTGATAAAAAGAACAAGGCTAAAAACGCAACGTCCGCGAAAAAGGAAAACACTTTTTCTTCGTGCGATGCATTACGATCCCAACTACCCTTATCCTGTGCCTGCGGTTACTCGGCACAACATTGCAAGAAAGCAATTCAAGCAGATATCTTGTTGGAATGTCTTTGACCTGCATCGTGCAGGCCCGAACCGCATCGGATCTTAACGACGCACAGGACGTGCTAGTGGCGATCATGCGACAGGACGTCACGTTATGATCGGCCAGGCCGTTGTTCCCCAATTTTACGAAGGAGATGATTTCATTTGCCGGATTTTTTAAGAAAGGCCTCATTTGAACACCAGTTTTGGCTGCAGGTGCTCGGTGATCACGCAAGGTTCATTCGGGATTCACTCTATCCATCCGAAGAGCACGATATCCAAATAGCCAAACAGTATGTCATCACGTTTGATCAGTTATTAGAACAATCGAGATCGCTGACAGACAACAATGCCATTACCTTTACGAAGCATGCCGAAACAGTGACAGATCAATTCAGAGACTTCAAGCTTTCCATCATCGAACGCCACTTAACCGGGAACATTCATATCCACTTGACCCCTTCATTCCTGAACCACATGGTCAATGAATTGGAGGAATATCAACTGGTCATGGGGTATCTCAAACAGGGAGAGGCACCGCCAATCTTTCATGAACTCCACCACCACATGCTCTGGCTGCTCGACGCATCCGGCCATGCAGGAGCCATCAATGACGAAATGGACCGGGTGGAAAAACGGCTCAAGCAAAAAAGCAAAGGATTTACAAAGCATTTTGAGAACTTTTATTTAAAAGCGGTCGAGCTGACAGGTTATTTACGAGCCAATATCCAAACCTTCCCTGCATTGGAAAGATTCAATAACGATGTGGAGGTTGAAATGACATTGTTCCGGACGTTTCTCCAGGAACTCGAGGAAATGGAACTGTCGGATACGGCATTGAGCAGCTTTTCCGCGCTGATGGCCGACCACATGGCCCGTGAAGAGTGTTATTACTTAATCAAGCTGGCCGAATCAACCAATCATATCCCGCCCAATTGCAATCCTACCAAACCACGGACAACAGGCTGAAAAAGCTGAAACGCTCCTTATACTTTATTTACTAGCCTGTAATGCCGGTTATGGATGTTTGATAGACTAAACATGCGGGAATCGTATGATAACGAATTTCTTAAAAAGGAGTCGTTCATCATGCAACAAATTCTTTTCATCCAAACAGGGAGCGGCATTGACGTCCATGGCCAAAACATTACAAAAGCCTCCGTCCGTGCTGTGGAAGATGCGATTTACTCCAATTCGATGCCCGGAATTGAGCAGCGTCTTCCGGATGGACAGCTTGAAAACATGAAAGTGAATGTCCGTTTGGCAGTACCGCTTGACCGTGATCAGCTGGACATTAACCAGGTGAAAGACGCGATTCCATACGGCGCTGTAACAACAGATGTCACGGACGGCGGGATGGCCACCTCAAGCGGAATCATGCTGGAAGACAAAGATGATGAAAATGATTTGATGTATATTGTCAATGCAGCCGTTGAAGTTGGTTATTAAAGGTTTGTCCCTCTAAAGCCTCTCTTGCAATTAACAAAGGATTTTCTGGTTGGCGGAGGCTGGGACACAATGAAAACTTTCCACGCTAAAGACGAACGATTACAGACAGGGCAGGAAATGCAGCATTTGACTTTTTCAACAGTCACATCCTTATTCATCGTTGATAACGACTGCGAACGCGTGACAATTTGTCTTGGTGTAGCCTTCCTCCAACCTGATTTTAGTTGCGTGCGATCATTCACTTTGGCAGCATACGCGCTTTCCATGGGCACGGCGTCAGTCTCCTCGGAAAGCCAAGACCTCTTTTCTGCGGGGTCTTCGGCTCGTGCTGTTCCCATAGGTGTCTCCGTATGCTGCCTCCAGTCATGTTGGGGTGCTGGTTGTCGAAAGAAAAGAACTTATAGAGCGATATTCATTGAACTTGCTGTCACCTTATGAGAACACGATTCTAAGCCGCGGAAATATGCGACACACCTGGGCAACAGCGTGAGCCGAAGATTCAGTTTTCCAAGTGGTTTTCTTGGCAAAGTTAGTTGAGGCCGTGCCCCCGGAAAGCGCGTATTTTCCCGCAGCGACCATCATGCACTCACCAACAAAAGCATGGAAGTAAGCAAGTTTAAGACCAAGTTACTTCTCCGTTTATCGATCATTCGCAACAAATGTTCAAACATCCCTCAAAAGATAAATCCGAACTGATCCAATCATAGTGGAATCATCGTTCGGATGTATCTTTGGCTAATATATTTTTGTTCCAGCCTCTTACTTACCTATATCTTCACAATGCTGCCTGATTTTGCTGCTTTCAGTATACCGAGCGTCACTTTTAACGAGGATAACGCATCAGTACCTGTTACGATTGGCTCCTGATCTGACCTGACACAATCGACAAAAGCATCAATGACACCACTATTGGTCTGATTATCATTCGTCTGGATTGATTCAAGTTGGTAACGGATAACTTCACCATCTTTTGTCATCACTTCAATCTGGTGCTCAGGATCATGATAAATTTTCATAGTACCATTTTCACAGTAAAGAATGGTGCTATTGTCTTCCTCCCCATAATAAGTCCATGAAAAGGATGCCGTACCCAAACGCTTCTGCTTCGTTTTCAAACTGCATACGATGTTATCGCATACTTCGATTGGTTCGCCGTCTTCATCAACTTTATCAAGCGCTCCCTGAAAAGCACTGACTTGTTCAATTTCATCACCCAATAAATAGTGTACTAAATCTATCTTATGAATACCTAAATCTCCGGCCACGCCTAATCCTGAACGATCTTTTTTAAAAAACCAGGTCGAATTAGATTTATTAACGCCCCAATGCTCCGGTCCCTGGTGTCCAAACGTCGTTTTAAACGTCAGCACTTGACCGAGATCTCCTTTTTCGATGATTTCCTTCGCCTTCTGGTGTGCACGGGTAAATCGCTGGTTATGGTCTACCATTAATTTATTTCCGGATTTCCTTTGTGCCTCAACCACTTCGTTGGCATGCTCCATCGTCAATGCAATGGGTTTTTCACACAATACATGCTTACCGCTCAGCAATGCCTTTGCTGTGAATATGTGATGGCTTTCATTCGACGAACAATCACTTATCACCATTATGGAGGAATCATTCAGCAATTCCTCGACCGTATCGGCAGCATGCCCTTCAAACATGTCGGCAAGTGACTTTGCCCGTTCCGGATTGCGATCATAAAAAACGATATCACTCACATACGGGTTAGCTTTATATTCCGGTGCATGGCGGAATTTTGCAATTGATCCGCACCCGATAATCCCTGCTTTAAAAGTCATAGAATCCCTCCTATTCTCGCTTCTGGAACACCACAGCAATAATAATAATCAGTCCCTTTACAAATCCCTGAAGATGCGGGGAAACATTCATCAGGTTCATCATATTGTTCAGAATACCCAAAATCAGTACTCCAAAAAATGTACCAATCACTTTACCCCGGCCTCCGGTCATTCGTGTACCCCCAATGATAACTGCTGCAATAGCATCCAGCTCATACTGCATACCTGAGCTCGATGAAGAAATCGAATTCAGCCGGGATGTTTCAATAATCGCTGCCACACTTACCAATAGACCTCCCAAACTATAGACCGCCATTTTCACACGATCAACCCGGATTGCAGACAGGAGGGCAGCTTTCTCGTTGCTTCCGATTGCATATACATATCGTCCGAACCGCGTATGATGCATTAATATGTACACAAGCGCCGTCACAATAAGGAAGATAATAATCGGATAATCAATGATCCACAAATCGCTATTAGAAATAGCCGAAAACCCTGAAACTTCCCCCGATATGCTACCGCCATCGGCAGTATATAATGCAATTGATCTTGCTGCAGCCATCATTCCTAAAGTCGCTATAAATGATGCAATCTTTCCTTTTGCAACCATTAAACCATTCAGAAAGCCTGTAAATGATCCAACGAGACATGCTGTAATGATAGCAGCAAAAATACTTCCGGATGCATTCAGGGCCATAACAGTGATCACCCCGACCAATGCCAAGACAGAACCAACCGATAAATCTATTCCGCCCGAAAGCATGATAACCGTCATTCCGAGTGAAACAATCCCTATGATCGATACCTGCATTAAAATGTTCATCTGATTGGTCAGATCCAGAAACCGGGGACTCATGAATGATGCTGCGATAAAAATGATTAAAAAGGCAATGATTACACTATATTCAGACCATAGCCAGGAAAAGCGACCGGTAGCCTTTGAACGCATTGTTTGCTGATAGGCTTCTTGTTTTTTTTCTGGATTAGCCAACGGTAACAGCCTCCTTTTTCGTTCCGGTTGCATAGCGCATCATTTCGTCTTCTGTCGCCTCTTCGCCCTTGAATGTTGCTGCTATTTCTCCCTGATACATAACATACAAGGTATGACAAACCTTCAATAATTCCGGAACTTCAGAAGATAAAACAATCACGCCTTTTCCCTGTTCAGCCAATTCAATAATATCCTGATAAATCTCCCGTTTGGCCCCAACATCAATCCCCTGCGTAGGATTGTCGAAAATGATGATATCCGTATCGACTTCAAGCCATTTTGCAATCACCACTTTTTGCTGATTCCCCCCACTTAATTTATCAATTGTAAGACGGGGGTTTTGCACCTTAATATTCAACTTGTCTTTGTAAAACTCAAACCGCTGTTTTTCAGCCTTTTCCCGGACAAAGCCGGTTTTTTCAAAGTGTCCCATTGACGATAAGCTCATATTATGAATGACATTTAAATCCTTAATGATTGCATTTTCTTTCCGATCTTTAGGTACCAGTCCTAATCCAGCTTTCAGTGCTTTTTTAGGATGGTCTATACGCACTGTTTTTCCGCCAATTTTTATCTCACCTGTATATTTTTTGCGAAAACCAAACAAACTTTCAAACAGTTCAGTTCTCCCGTCTCCCGCCAATCCGGTAAAACCGGCAATTTCTCCCTTCCGGACAGTAAAGTCGATGTCCGTAAAGAAGCCTGGACTGGTTAAATGGCTTACTTCCAATGTGGTCGGCCCCAATGTGTGGTGTTGTAAAAACCGCTCTTCAGAAACCGATTTTCCGATCATCAGATTAGTGATTGTATCCAGCTTTTGTTCCTGCATATGACCGCTCCCGACCATTTTCCCGTCCCGAAGCACTGTATAGCGATCACATACTTCCTGGATTTCTTTCAATTTATGGGAAATATAAATGATGGACACGCCTGATTTTTTCAGGTTTTTCATTAACTCAAATAACCGCCCGACTTCGTGATCTGCCAGGGCAGTCGTCGGTTCATCCATAATGATGAGGGTTGCGTTGCGCAGCAGGGCTTTGGAAATTTCGATCAATTGTTTATACGATGTATCCAGATTTCTCACATATTCTTTCGGATCGATATCAACACCAAGTCTGGCAAGTACATCTTTTGTCTGCTGGCACATCTGTTCCACTTTTACAAATCCCCATTTATTTCGGAGTTCTGCTCCCAAAAACATATTTTCATAGACTCTCAGATCGGATACAACGTTAAGTTCCTGGTGGATAAAACTTATGCCGTAATCCTGGGAAACTCTTGGATCTGTCATTTCTACTTCACTGCCATTGATGTGAATACTGCCTTTATCAGGCTGGTGAATGCCGCCCAATATGTTCATTAAAGTAGACTTTCCAGCTCCGTTTTCACCTAGTAGCGCATGGATTTCCCCGTAATTGACTTCAAAGAAAACATCCTGTAATACAGGAACATGATGAAACGATTTGTCAATACCTTCCATAGCCATAAACGAATTTGTAGACATTTGATGATCGCTCCTTTAGAAAAAAAGGGGGAAATACAATTGGTATAGCCCAGTCACACCGAATTGTATTTCCTTCGTTTTATTTAAAATTTTGAATCCGGATCGTAGTATTCCTCAACATTTTCTTCTGTAACTTCAGTAGCTTCAATGATAACCAGATCATCTTCAGGTTCTTCCCCTTGAGCGATGTCGGCAGCAACGTCAACGCCATCCATGATCATGGTAGGCGGATACAGGAAAGTACCTGAGATTAATCCGTCATCCCTGATGCTTTCAAATACCTCTTTAGCTCCGCCGGCACCCGTCACGAATTGGATATCATCACGTCCTGCTTCTTCAATTGCCTGCACCACACCTAATGCCATCCCATCATCCTGTGTGTATACAGCATCAATTTCGGGTTGTGCCTGTAAAATATTTTCCATTACTTCCAGTGACGTTTCTGTTGAAAAATCACCATCCTGTGATGCTACAACTTCAATGCCATTCTCATCCGCAATCGATTCCTCAAACCCTGCACCACGTTGTTCTGTGACTGAATTTGGCGGTCCGGTGATTTCAACAACTTTCCCTTCGCCATTTAATTGTTCAATGAAATACTTTCCGGCATTTAATCCAATGCCTTCATTATCACCTTTCACAACAACATCTGCTGCATCATTCTCCAGTTCGCGGTCAACCACTACTAAAGGAATCCCGGCATCCTTCACGTTTTGTCCTACCGGTGATAAAGCTGCAGATTCGATCGGAAGCAATACTATGACATCCACTTCCTGTGAAATTAAGTCATCAACATCGTTTGCCTGTTGATTTGGATCCGCAGCATTTGTCATAACATAATCAATACCGTGTTCTTCCTGAATCTCCTCTGCCCGATTTTCTGCATTATCAATGAGAGCACCCATCCAGCCATGTGTAGCAGATGGCAGTGAGATACCAATGGTCAAGCTGTCATCCCCTTCGCCTTCACTACTTCCTTCTTCACTGCAGGCTGCTAAAACAATGACCGTCAATAAAGCCAAACAAAAAATAAGTAACTTTCTCAACAAATTTCACCCCTTTGTTTTGATTAAGACGCTTCCCTTAAATGTAATCGATTACAATTCACATCTAAGGTCAGCGCTCTATTATCAAATTGAATCAATAACAGAACGCTGATCTTAGCTGCATTTATCCTGAAGTAGACTCGCGAATGACCAATTCATGATCTAATATAATACTTTCCACTTGGTCACCCTGTATCTCGCTGATAAGCATTTCTGCAGCAATTGTGCCCATTTTGTGCATTGGCTGCGCAACAGTTGTTAATGTCGGGTGTGTCATGTTTGAAAAATCAATCTTGTCAAACCCTACGATAGCAATATCGTCCGGGACATTTAATCCATTATTGTTGATTTCTTTTAACGCACCGATCGCCAGCATATCTGATACAGCAAATACTGCTGTAGGGCGGTCTTTTAAATTAATAATTTTCCTCATTGCTTGCTGTCCGTACTCAAAACCAATTTGTTGTGTATGGTGAATGTAGTGATCACTTATCGGGATCCCATTTTCTTCAAGTGCACGCCGGTACCCCAATTGACGTTGTCTGGCGTACAGAAATTTCTCATCTGAATTGATCAGGGCAATTTTTTCATGTCCGATTTTGATTAAATGTTTTACAGCCCGATACGCCGCCTCCTCGTTATCGATCGTTACATAGGGAATACCACTTTCAACTGTGTATTCACTGCATTGTATAATAGCATAGGATTCAGCGAGTTCAATCAGTGATTCCACATTGACTGCAGGATCCATGGAAATAATCCCATCAGCCATTTTCTTTCTGACTAAGTCAAAATAAATATTTTCCCGATCAGGATTCGAATCCGTTTCACAAAGAAGAATATTATAATGATGTGTTAATGCAGCTGTTTCAATGCCATTAATAATTTCAGAATAAAATGGATTGGATATTTTAGGAATTAAAATTAACAGAATACGGCTTTCCGAGTTCCTTAAGTTCCTGCCCAGCATACTGGGCTCATAATTTAGTCTTTTGATTGCATCTTCTACTTTGATTCGTGTCTTGGCCGTTACCGTGCCCTGACCGTTTAATACTCTTGATACGGTCGCCACGGAAACGCCTGCTTGTTTCGCCACTTGTTGTATGTTCGCCATTTATTTCTCGTCCTACCTTCTTTGCCTCGAGCTTGATCTGCATTTCGAACCTTATTGTAATCGATTACAATTTATATCATAATACAGCCTTAATTTTCTGTCAATAATATTTTAAAATATTATAAAACTATTGATTTACATACATTTTTTATTTATGGTTATAATGTAATGGTTTACAAATTTTTATATTCTGAAATATATTAGGGAGGTTTTTCAATTGAAATTGGGTGTTTTTACAGTTTTATTCGCTGATAAAAACTTTGATGACATGCTGGACTATGTTGCTTCAAAAGGTTTGGAAGCAATTGAATTAGGGACTGGCGGATTCCCCGGAGATGCTCATTGTAAAATTGATGAGCTGTTGCATGACGAAAGGAAATTACAGCAATTCAAGCAAAAAGTGGCGGATCATGGATTGGTCATCAGTGCGTTAAGCTGCCACGGAAATGCACTCCATCCGCAGAACAAAATTGCAGAACCGGCAGATAGACTGCTGGACAAAACGATACAACTTGCGTCCAAACTTAATGTACCGGTTGTGAATACATTTTCAGGATGTCCCGGTGACCATGAAAATGCTTTATATCCAAATTGGCCAGTAACACCCTGGCCGCACGACTTTCAGGAAGTACTGAAATGGCAATGGGAAGAAAAACTGATTCCATATTGGAAAGAAAAGAACGACTTCGCAGAATCTCACCATATAAAAATTGGTCTGGAACTTCACGGCGGCTTTTCTGTTCACACACCAGGCAACATGCTGCGTTTGCGTGAAGCATGTGGACCGGCTATTGGCGCTAACCTTGACCCAAGCCATATGTGGTGGCAGGGCATTGACCCGATCGAGGCCATTAAAATATTGGGTCGTGAACAAGCTATTCACCATTTTCATGCAAAGGACACGATAATTGATCAGCAAAACATGAACAGGAATGGCCTGACGGATATGACGGATTACGCCCAAATGCGTGACCGTGCCTGGTATTTTAGGACAGTTGGATTTGGACACGATGTCAAAACATGGGCGGATATGATCAGCACATTAAGGTTAATGGATTATGACTATGTCGTGAGTATCGAGCATGAGGATGGACTCATGTCAGTTGATGAAGGATTTACCAAAGCTGTCGAAAATCTTAAACCCGTCATGGTCAAAGAATCTGTCGGGGAAATGTGGTGGGCATAAGCATCCTAATAGACTGATTTTCACAGACGGTTACAGAACAGCCAATTGGTATAAAAATATATAACATGAAACAAATTTCATTGCTCTGTCTAAACATACAAAGAACTGCGGAACCTTTATTTTTGTAATATTTTTCCGCAATTTACATTCGCCGCTGGTACATCATACGCAACAAACTGGACCTATAATAACGATGAGTATACTTTAGACTATCCCGAAGATGGGTATATGAGATATGCTTCTACCATCTCAAATGTTTAATGGTGAATGGTCAGAGGCTACTCTTAATTTTTTGGCTTAAAGGAAGTATCCGATTTAACCCCGTCTGCGGTAAATGTAAATATCCCCCCTGATGATTGATTGCGCACAAGGTTATGATTGTAGAAAAACTATTCAAAAACGGAATGAATCATTGCATGCGATTCATCCCGTTTTTTTACGCTATTCAACTTTAATAACATGAGTTCCTCCAATTAAATCATGAAGACCTCTCTTATCTTCTCTCACAGCTATCATTATGATAGTTACGATGAATGCTAGGCCTATTGTGAGAATACCAATAAAATAGAACCCTATAACCTCTCTCATAAACATTGCTTTAAATGTAACATGGCCGTCATTTATCGGGGGCATGCACCTTAATGCCTTTTTTCGATCTAAAACTCATATGCTGCCAAGGTCGTGGCGATGGAATCTTCAAGTTCTGTATTTGAGTTGCCTAAATAATTGTTAAACATTATCGAAAATACCAGTTCCTCACCATCCTGTGATGTAACATAGCCTGAAAGCGTTGAAACACCGGTTAACGAGCCGGTTTTGGCGACAACATTTCCTTGTGCCGGTGGTTCTGTCATCCGGTACCTGAGTGTTCCGCCAACAAAACGTTCCGCTACACCCGCAACAGGGAGGGATTTTTCAAATGCCGGGAACCAGCTTTCATCTTTGATTGCTGTCAAAAATCCGGACAGTTCATTTGCCGGGATCATGTTTTTATGCGACATACCCGATCCGTCACGCAGCACAATGGTATCACTGTCCATCCCAGCGTCCGTTATAACATCTTCAATGACATCAAGCCCTTCATCCCAGCTTCCTTCACCATTAACTACTTTACCCATTTCTTTTGTCAGAATTTCTCCATGACCATTATTGCTCAGCTTCATGAATGGGATGAACAGTTCCTCCAGCGGTATGGACTCCCTTGAAGTGAGAACTGTTGCATCATCAGGAGCCAGCCCGGTTTTTACGTCACTATTGCCAATAAGTTTCAGACCGTTTTCCTCAAGGGACTTTTTGAAAACATCCAGGGCATATCCGGTTGGCTCCCATACCGAAACCCAGGATCTTGATCTTGTTCCATCAACTGGAATGGTTCCCTCAACGACAATGTCATTTGTCCCATGCTGACGTTCAATCGAAATATCTTTGCTTTCGCCAGCCGCAACCGTTTCAGTATTGTTCATGACCGTAACATAATCTGTTGCCGGCGTAACTGTGATATCCGCTTCTTTTCCGGCTTCATCGGCGGGATATGCCTCAACAATGACGGTTCCTGCATCATAATCTTCATTCGGTGACAAGGTTAAAGCAGAAACCTGCGCACCTGTGTAGAACGGTTCATCCGACCAATTCAAATCCTGTGAAAGGCGCACATCATCATACCGGCTGTCATCACCGATCAAGTCGCCTTTTATTTTTTGGACACCTTTTTCTTTCAAGTTGGCAGCAAATTGATCAAGATCCTCCTTCATTAAAGTTGGGTCACCGTTCCCCTTCAAATACAAATTTCCATGAAGGACTTGCCCTCTTACATCTCCATCTGTCAGTACTTCGGTTGTAAATCGATAGTCCGTTCCTAACGTTTCCATGGCTGCTGCACCTGACAGCAGCTTCATGTTGGAGGCAGGATGGAGACGCAGATCGCCATTCCGTTCGTATAGGATCTCCCCGCTCTCAGTCTCCCGAACACTGACACTGACACTTGTTCCTTTAAGACTGTCATGACTGAGAATTTCGTCAAGCTTGTCCGTTAGATTGCCACTTTCCTCCATTATCTCTGCCGTTTCTCCGGATGCCGATACGAAAGATTGATCTTGCTTGGCAAATGGCATAACAACAACCATTGCCAATAGGAAAAATAGAAATAATCTCTTCCCGTAATCTTTCACAATCATTTTATCTTCACACCCTTTTATTATTGGAATATTTTAATTATAATAAAATATAATATTCATTTGTTCCTTGATCAGGAAAATCATTCTTTTCAACTATATAAAAATTAGAAATTAGTCTATTATAGCCGGGCGAAATGAACCATAAATTCAATACCGGTTATATGCGAGATACAGTTTAATTTCATTCAGGAGGCGCATAAAATGTTCTTATTTGAAATTGATCACGAAATAGCACTAAAACACCTTGAAACACACGACGCGACTCCTTTGTTCCAGTTAACAGACAATTCCAGGGAACGTTTGCGCGAGTGGCTGTCATGGGTCGACAATACAAAAACAGAGCATGACTCCAAAGCCTTTATTGAATCAACGATGAAATTATTTGCCGATCGGAAAGGATTGACAACCGGTATTCTTTATCATGGGGAACTTGCTGGTGTGGCAGGTTTTAATCATTTCGATTGGCAAAATGGCATAGGATCTATTGGCTACTGGCTTGGCAGCAATTATGAAGGAAAAGGAATCATGACCCGTGCTGTCAGCGGTCTGATTGATTATGCTTTTTATTCGCTGGAACTGAACCGGATTGAAATACGGGCAGCTTATGACAATAAAAAAAGCCGGGCCATTCCGGAGCGGCTCGGGTTTGTGCGGGAAGGCCAAATACGGCAGGCGGAGTGGCTGTATGACCATTTTGTCGATCATGTCGTATATGGCATGCTGGCATATGAGTGGGAAGAACGCAGACGTTAAAGGCACAAAAGAACATTTATAAAACCAAAATCCGAACAAACAAAGCAAGGTATACCCCGCTGCTGAAATCTACTTGGTGCTCGTCGTCGTGTTGAATGAGATTTCGGAGAAGCAGTACTCCTCGCAACTCGCAGTTTACTCGGTGGATGTTTCGCTCGTCGCTTTCCGCGGGCGGCTGGTGAGCCTTCGCATGCATTCGCACTGCGGGGTCTCACCCAGGCCTTTCCTCCCGCTGGATTCTGCGCCCTTACATTAAATACTCCCCAGCCTATCGGCTGACAAAATGCCCCCGTGCCAATCTAACCTTTGGAAAACAAGGCGGCAGCCAAGTCTTTCTATTTCGCTGCCCGCTCATAAAGTTCATCAAAATGGTTGACCATTTCAAAATCCAGATCAGTCAGCCCTTTCATCTGCCACGATGAAATTTTCAAGGTGACAACTTTATAATCGATGGAAATGAACGGATGATGCTGTTTGTTCTCAGCGTATTCGGCGATCTGATCAACAAAACGGACGCCATTCAAAAATTCTTTAAAGCGGTAACGCCGTTCAATCCACTTTTCATCAAGCCTTTTCCAGTCAGGCAGATTTTCCAATTCCTTTGCAATCTGTTCTTCACTCAGACGTTCCATTGTTTTCCCTCCCATGTATTTAGTTCCTGCCCATGTCTCGTTGTTATCCCTAGTTTAACAAATTTTGATACTGTATACAGCCAATCAACATATTATCCACAAATCATCCACAGAATTTTGGGGATAACTTGATGCATAAATCCAGGCCATTAATTCAAACTATCATTGTGATGGAGGGATAATCGGTGAATGAACAGGAATTATATTACAGAATTCTCGAGCAGAAGGAACAATTGCAATATCTCCTGAAAGAGCATTGGCAGCTATTCTCCAACATGAGTACATGGTTTTTCTGGTTTAATCTCGCAACCGTTATCATTCCGCTTGTCATACTATATTTTTCAATAGATAGGAAAAGGTTGTTCGAAGTCGCTTTTTATGGTTATAGCATGCACGTATTATGGTTAAATATAGACATGATATTAACAGGCAACAATTATTTTAACCATCCCCATAGCCTTTTTTATATACTTCCTGAAGGGGTTTCGGTTACCTCAGTATTTTTGCCGGTCGTATTTATGCTCTTGTATCAGCACTGTACCAACAACGGAAAAAACTTCTACCTATATGCCACTGTGACCAGTACCATATTTGCATTCGGGTTTGGGTTTTTCGCGGAATCGGTTGACTTGCTGCGAATGCATAAAGGAATGAACTTGTTTTATTTAACCCTCATTGATATTGCCGCTGCTTTCATTGCTTATTGGGCGACAAACATCTTCCTCATGATAAAAAAACAGAAGCCCGAAAGACGCCAGGATTAAATTCCGTATGGAAGTCTTTTAAAATTATCAATGTTCTCATGTTCTAATTTAAAAAGATTGTCAAGGTTGTCCGTGCGCCTGCATATGTATTTAATATCAATACGGTGGAGGTGCTTCCCATTGCGGATGATCAATATGTCTAAGTGGATTTGCTATGCGGTGGGCTATGTATTTTTAACCTCAGGGATTCTCAAGCTTGTCGTGAGCGATTTTAAAGCAACGTTTATGAGTGTTGGGCTGCCATTTCCGGAGACAACATTGTTTCTGGTCGCCATTACAGAAATTGCCTGCAGCGCGTTCATACTAGGTCGATTATATGTTAAACAGGCAGTGGCGCTGCTTATTCTAATTATACTTGGCGCTATATTCCTAACTAAACTGCCTATATTAATGAATCAGGGATTTTTACAATTTGCCTTTGAGGCACGCCTTGACATTGTCATGCTTATTTTATTACTTCTGCTGTGGCAGCATAGGCCAGGCAAACAACTTTAACAGAGAGCCTCATATACACAAAGTTATCCACATATGCACAAATGTTCGCAGTTATGTTGTGATGGAATTGATGTTCCGTACTATATATTGACGTTATCTACAGATTATTCACATATTGTGGATAATAAGACGGACACCGACTCGTCTTTCAATAGACAGGAGGTTAGGGGGCCTATTCGGAGGCTGGGACAAAAGAACATTTATAAAACAAAAATTCGAACAAACAAAGCAAGGTATACCCCGCTGCTGCAATCTACATGGTGCTCGTCGTGTTGAATGAGATTTCAGAGAAACATCACTCCTCGCAACTCGAAGTTTACTCGGTGGATGTTTTGCTCGTCGCTTTCCACGGGCGGCCTGTTAGCCACCACGTGCATTCGCACTGTGGGGTCTCACCCAGCCTTTCCTCCGCTAAAACGGATGATTGGTCGTCTTTTAAGCCCCCTTACTTTCGTTATGTCCGGATCATTTATAAAATAAAGCTATCCTCAAAGAAAGGATAGCTTTATTCATATAACGTTGCGGAAGTATTTTCCATATCAATGCTGTCACAATAACTCGTTCCTGTGCATCGAGATCTGCTGCACTGACAGAAGTTTTACGCTAACGCTGTTCAACCAGTTCAAATGTGGCTTCCTGCTGCTGACCGTCCCGGTAAAACGTGACCGTTAATGAATCACCAACCTCTTTTTCCTGGTATAAAATCTTCCGCAAATCAATCATATTCATGACTTCTTCTCCGTCAACAGTTGTAATCACATCAAGCCGTGTCAGTCCTGCCTGGTCAGCCGGCGTTCCGGGTTCAACAGTCCAGACGTAGACACCGCCTTCTACCTCATCCGGAAGATTCAATGTGCTGCTCCATTCCGTTTGTGGAACTTCTTCAAGTGAGTAAATTTCAACACCCATATATGGGCGTGTCACCTGGCCTGTTTGTTCGAGTTCATCGACAATCGGTCTCGCTGTATCAATCGGGATGGCAAAACCGATACCTTCCACTGCCTCCTGATTGATTTTCATCGAATTAATGCCAATCAGCTGTCCGTCAATATTAATCAGCGCACCACCACTGTTTCCGGGATTGATGGCAGCATCAGTCTGGATAACTTCAGCCTGCCAGTCAGCACGGCCATCCTGATTAAAATCCTGTGGAATCGTGCGCTGTGTTCCGCTAATCACACCTTGTGTCACGGAACCCAAAAACATGCCTAAAGGATTGCCAATTGCAATGGCCGGCTCACCAACCTTGATGTTTTCCGAAGTTCCCATTTCGATCGTATCCTTTACTTGATCGCCATTCATCTGTAAAACAGCTAAATCTGAAAACAGGTCACTTCCGAGAATTTCCGCTTCTATACGTGTGTCATCCGACAGTACCACTTCTACTGTATCTGCTCCCTGAATGACGTGATGGTTCGTGATGACGTATGCATTGCCATCCGTGTTCTTATAAATGACACCGGAACCTGATCCTGCTTCAGTTTGCTGCTGGCCATCCTGCTGCTGCCAATAATCTCCTTGCCGCTGAATATTAATCACACCAACTACTGCGGGACTGACGTTATTGACCACATCGGTTATTTGAGAAGAAACATTAACCGACACGTAATCACCGGATTCAGGCTGAGCACCATTACCGTTTTCATCCTGTACGGTTTCTGCATCCTCTGTCCATGCTTCAGGCAGCATATCAGACTCCAAGATACCGGGTAATGCAACCAGCACAACAGCTATGCCAATAAAAACTCCAATCAGGGCAGGAAACAGCCAGCGCCTTTTTTTCGTTTGTTCCTGCCCGTAGTCATCGTCAAAATAGCCCATTTAACCTTCTCCTTTATAGAAAGGATTATAAGCATCTCTATATAGTATTACCTAAATACAGATGTTATTAACCAACTTCATATAAAGCGGTTGGTGTTTTCGGATCTGTATCACAAAGATCTAGTTTGATGCCGCGTTCTGTTAAAATATGGTCAACAGACATGCGTGCCAAATCCTTCATATTATTATCCTGGCTTAAGTGGGCCAAATAAATACGACTGGTCCTGTTACTGATCAAATCACTGAGCGCAATTCCGCAATCCTCATTGGAAACATGACCGGAATCACTAAGAATGCGGCGCTTAACATTCCATGGATACCGGCCCATACGCAGCATAGCAACATCATGATTGGCTTCAAATATGTAAGCATCTGCATTTTCCACGGTCCGTTTAATCCGCTCTGATACATAACCCAGGTCTGTTACAAGTGCCACTTTTTTTCCGTCATTGCGGAAAGTAAAAAACATGGGTTCTACAGCATCATGAGACACCCCAAATGATTCTACATCAATATCACCAAACGTTTTCACCTCTTCCATTCCAAAGTGAAACTTCTGGTCAAGGGAAATCGTGCCAATCGCATCTTCCATTGCATTCCATGTCTTTTCATTGGCATATATGGGCAAGTTGTATTTACGGGCGATGATGCCAAGCCCTTTTATATGATCACTATGCTCATGGGTTACCAGAATACCGGTCAGGCTCGACGGGTCAACTGCCACTTCCCCGAACAGCCTGTCCATTTGCCTCCCGCTTAACCCGGCATCAACCAGCAGTTTTTCCTTATCCGATTCAATATAAAATGCATTTCCGGTACTGCCTGATGCCAGAACACTAAAACGTAATGTCATGTAACTTCACTCCGATTGCTGCGTAGATGATAGTTTCTGATTCAGGTGTCTTAATACAAAATCTGCCATCTCACTGTTGTCGTCAAGGTTCTGGATTGTTTCGATCGTATGGGTTACCTCTCCTGTTATAAATGTCAGTTCATCACTGGGAACGATTTGATTTTCAATTGCATTTACATAAAAATTCTCCTCGTCATTGACGGTTACCGTCCAAGTTGGTGAAAAAACCTGCTTACCACTCTCTAGCGGGAGTCGTGTATGCAATCCCATATTGACATCAGTGATCTCATCTCCGTTTTCCAATCTATTGCCGTCAAATAACGTCTGGATCGCTCCCATCGGCTCAATCAGCGACTTCATCTCCTCACGAGGGCTAGCATCTCCAAGCATGGTTTGCGTATAGAAAATCATTTCATTTTCATCATTTAAATAAACAAGAAGAAGGCCATTTTGATTGTAATAAATAGGACGGTCGTTTTTTTTCTGGAAAAAGACAAGCACATTCATATCCTTATTCCAGCTGTCAAATGTATAATTCTCGGATAAGAGAACTCTGTCTGTAATGATCTCCTGGATTGAGGGGCTGTCCGCATCTTTAGGTATGGGAACAGGATCCTCAAAACGGGATAAGATTATATTGTCATGCATCACTTCCATCTCTTGGTTATCCTGATCATCAAAAAATGCCAGTTCTTCCTCAGTAAATGATTGTCGGCTCAGCGTTATATACGGCTGGTTAAATTCCCCTTCAGGCAAGTCAGCACTTATCGTAATATCCTCGGATTCCAATTGCTGTTCAAATGTGGCATCCGGTGTTTCCGGCAACATAAATTCAGATTCATCTTCCTTATTCGTCAGCATCACTAACAAATAAATATCCAAAATGAGAAAACAAAGGATAAATAACGTTTTAATTTGCTTCCATTGCACCTAAGTTCCCTCCCTATGCTGCTGCGAATCATCCTGAAAATCAATTTTCTGCCAGCTTCCATTGTAGTCCATGAACCAGGACGGATCCAATGTTATCGCGTCAGCATCACTCTGATAGGTTAAATCATAACCGACCTTAATGTCATACACCTTCTCCATATCGTAATCAGAACTGTTTTCGAGGTGATCGATAACCTCACTGCCTGACATCAGCTCTGAGGAATCATCCTCCCCCAGGTAGTTTCCCAAATCAAATAATGGGCGATTATATTGATACAACACTTCTGCCCGGTACTGCTGCTCAATGATGGATGAATAGTTATTTCCAAAAATGGGATACCCTTCATAATACATCTGGTAGCTTACTGTATTGGCAGAACCATTAATATTGAGATCCATCAAATGATAATCATCCGTCCAGCCCCGGTGATCGTTAATATTCGCGCTGCTCTGCTTCAGTAATTCTACCGGATCCATCTGCTCATAGGATGTCTCAAGCGGATTTTGAAATTCCATCGTTCTTCTGTTCGGATAAACGCGCATGATTCCCCTTGCACTATCTGTAAAATAGATTTCATTCTCACTGACCCGATTCCGGCTTACTAGATCAGAATTCGTAAACAGTGCATCAACCATGTGCCTCGAATTAATGCTTTGCACCGCTATCGACTTGGTGGAGACTTCCACCCGATTACTTGGTACATAAAATGTCCTTCCCGCCGTTTCAACCCTTGAAAACTCACTCAACCCTTCATACGTTGTCAGGTATTCCCATAGACGTTCATGCTTTTCGGAATTATTAACGACGGCTGTCGCCTGCTGATCACCGTTTTCGGACAGGAAAATCATATTCATTGAGTTGGTATCCTGATTAAACGTGATAAATATCCGCTCAAACCCCCATTCAGGGAAATTGACATCACCGTTGACTTTAAATAAATTTCCTGCCAACGCCATTGGTATGCTATCTGGAAAAACGATCTCCACCTGATTCGTTTCAGATGGCGGCCCGTTACTGCTTGTTGTCCGAAAGTCATACAAGCTCCATGACTGTATATCCTCGTATAGAGACTTACGATCATTCGGATCCGTGAAACCGAAGTAGTTATCGCCATTCGAGAAGATAATGGATGCTGGTGCAACCAGACTATCCATTGTTTCCTCGGTTCCGCCGAGGTCTGTACTATCCTCAACGACATCCTCTGTGAATCTTTCTATATCCGGTTTGTAGCTCCATAGGGCAAATGTAAGCAATAAGCTAATTCCTACCAGTACGCATAATAAAAATGATTTTACTGTTTCAAACTGCATTATTTTCCCCTCCGCTTCTTGTTTACCAGCGGAAGTGTAAAGAGAATGGTCGTCCCTTTACCTTCTTTACTTTTTGCCCAAATACTGCCATGGTGAGCTTCAATAATTTCCCTGGCAATAGCCAGCCCCAAACCTGTACCACCAAGTTTACGTGACCTGGCCTGGTCGGCACGGTAAAAACGGTCAAAAATTCTATCGACCTTATCATACGGTATCCCAGTGCCCTGATCCGATACGGCCACGAGCAGCTGTCTGTTCTGTTTCGATACCTGAAGGCGAATGGTTCCGCCTTCAGGAGAGTACTTGATCGCATTGGAAATAATGTTATCCAATACTTGAACCATTTTATCTTTATCAACCCAAACATCATATTTTTCATTTGGCAGGTCGCGCTGCAGTTTCATATCTTCTGAAAGATTCATCTCGAAACGATCAATCACTTCATGGAAAAAGTTGATGAAATCTGTTCGCTGCTGCTGCAGTGACTCACTTTTATTATCCATTCGGGAAAGCTGCAACAGGTCATTGACCATCCGGATCATCCGGTCTGTTTCATTTTGCGTGACAGCAAGGAATTTCGGTGCAATTTGCTTGTCCTCCCAGGCACCTTCCGTCAGCGCCTCGATATAACTGCGCATGGTTGTTAATGGTGTCCGCAGCTCATGGGACACGTTGGAGACAAACTCCCGGCGTTCACGCTCAATTTTCTCCTGTTCAGTAACATCACTGAGTACGGTAATAAAACCGGTCACATCATGATCCTCATCGGAAACAGTCGAGAACTTGGCCCGTACCAGATAAATATCATTTTCATCACTAAAGTCAATGATCATCGAACCGCTGTCAGGCAACTCCGTGATATCGACAGAGTTCTCATCCAGCTGCAGAACGTCAAGCAAAAATTCACCTTGGGCATCTTCCGGATCATACCCGATCAGAATACCGGCAGCATCATTCAACAGTGTGATAAAACCATTCCGGTCGGTGGCAATGACCCCGTCGGACATATTGGACAGGACGGAACTTAATTTGCGTCTCTCTTCTTCTGTCAGCGCCCTGGAATGCTTTAACTTGGCATTTAAATCATTGAACGACTCGGCAAGCTGGCCAATTTCATCTTTACCATAAACGTTTACCTTTTGGGAAAAATCTTCCTGTGCCATCGTCTGTGCCTGTCTGCGCATTTCCTGGATTGGTTTGGTAATCGTTCTGGCAACCAGAATTCCTAAAAATGCGGATACAGTAATGGCCAAAATAGAGCCCTGCAGAAAAACACGGTTTATAGCATCCAGCTGATCATATACCCCTTCAAGCGAAGCTTCGATATAGAGTGCACCGACCTGTGTTTGTTCGTGATCATACAACGGGATGGCCCGCCGGTAAGTCCGGTTACCTTCTCTGTTAATCACATTGCTTTTATCTTCAACCCCAAATCGCAATACATTGTTGATAAAATCGTCTGTCGTTTTCTTCCCAATATCGCTGCTGTTGGAAATATCACTTGCAGCCATAATTCTGCTCTGCATATCAACAACTTGTATATTAATGATATCCGCTGTATCATTAACTCTTACAATATTTTGCACTTCACTCGCGAGCCCCTGTTCATCGTCATCATCAGAGCGCTCTTTGCTGAATGCCTGCTCCAGGTTCACCTCTAAAATACTAACATTAGCCTCAACTGACTCTTCAAAGTTTTCCTTCAGTTCTGTTTCGAGGCCGCGGACAAAATAAGCACTGATCACCTGTATTGTGACAAGCAGCAGGAGTATGAACATAATGATGAATTTCAATTGTATTGAGCGAAAAAAACCAACTTTATGCATCGGATTGACCTACTCCTGTTCAGGGTTACGTAAATAGTAGCCAACGCCCCTTCGTGTAACGATCCACATCGGATTGCTTGGATTGTCCTCGATCTTTTCCCGCAGGCGTCTAATCGTCACGTCGACTGTGCGGACATCGCCAAAATAGTCATATCCCCATACCGTTTCAAGCAAGTGCTCCCTTGTCATCACTTGTCCAATATGCCGGGCAAGGTAATGAAGCAGCTCAAACTCACGGTGAGTAAGCTCCAGTTGCTCGCCATCCCGAGTTACGGCATAAGCATCTGGATGGATCACGAGCCGGCCAATTTCGATATTTTTGGATGTCTTCACCGCATCATCAGGAATTTGCTGCTGCCTGCGTAAATTCGCTTTCACCCTGGCAACCACTTCCCTGTTACTGAACGGCTTTGTCACATAATCATCGGCGCCGAGCTCCAGTCCCAGCACTTTATCAATCTCAGCATCCTTGGCTGTCAGCATGATAATCGGCATAGACTGTGTCTTGCGGATTTCGCGGCATACTTCATTGCCATCCTTATTCGGCAGCATTATATCAAGCAATACCAGGTCCGGTGTTTCCTGCTCCGCCAGCTGAATAGCCTCATCGCCATCATAAGCTATGACGACTTCATATCCTTCTTTTTCAAGATTAAATTTTAGAATATCTGCAATCGGTTGTTCGTCATCTACTACTAATACTTTATGAGCCATAACCGTCACTTCCTTTTTTAAACATTCCTTTGTTCCATTCTATCGCACTTTTACTTAAATGTCTTATATTAGAAGTCAAAAATTAGCGATCAGAATAAATAAAATCGGTGAAAAAGCCGGTTCTGCATTAAATTTTACAATCTTACAGCAAAAAGACTGACCCATGATTGAGCCAGTCTTTTTGCTGTTCATTTCTAAAAATAATCCTGCGGGTTTTGGAGTGCGCCATTCTTATAAACTTCAAAGTGCAAGTGAACACCTGTTGAATCGCCTGTTGATCCCATCACTCCGATTTTGCTTCCTTTTTCTACAGTCTCGCCAGAGCTGACACTGATTGATGAAAGATGAGCATACACCGTTTTCATCCCATTATTATGGCTAATCACAATTTTATTGCCATAACCTCCGTCATCCCAGCCTGATGATACAACTGTACCATTATCTGCTGCTAATATGGAACGGTCACTTGGACGTGCTATGTCCATTCCTTTATGCATGGACCCCCAGCGCTCGCCAACATTGCTGGATACATAACCGCCAATTGTCGGCCAGTGCAAGTCGCCTGTTCCACGTGACGGTACGACTTTTGTACCTTCAATGATAATTTCTTTTACAGGTTCTTTTGTCGTTTTTTCGTTAACAACTTCTTTGTTCGTTACGTTGTCATTCGTCATCTCCAGTGCATAATGAACTTCTTTTTTTCCTTCCTGCCCCTCTTGTTTCACTTCCTTATCACCTTTATACAAGTCGTCTGACTCGATGATTTCTGTTTCATAGTCAATCGTTTCTTTTTTCATTTGTTCTTTTTGAACGATGACATCAACAAACGGCTTGTAGTCGGTCACATGTATTTCCTGGTCAATTTGCAGGATTGAATCTTTCTCCAGGCCGTCATTTAATTCCAATAACTCATCAATCGTTACATCATACTTGCCGGCAATATCACCGAGCACTTCACCTTTCTCGACTTTATGTACTTTTTCTTCCAGTGTACCTTTTTCAAGCATCATTAAGCCCTGTTTTTCCGTTAAAATATCCGCCGGGTCAACTTTTTTCTCTGCAAATGAAACGTTTTCCGATAGCATAACATTTGTAATAACAGTTTCACCCGGATCCAATGTTATCTCATCCTGTTTTTCGTTTACGAGAGCCTGCTGCCTATATTCCGGGCTGCTATCTTCCTGTTCTTTGGCAGACAGCTTTTCAAGAATCTCTTCATCAGCGTATTTTGTTTTATATTGCTTTAATACGTTTTCAGCCGTTTCTTTGTTTTTAAAATAGCCAGCTGACTGATCAGCTATTTTCAGTTCAACAGCCTCTGCCTTAATAGACAGGGTATCTTTGATCTGGTCACTTACCTTGCTATTGTTATATGCAGGATTGAATACACGTTCAGAAACAAATGATACCTCTTCACCGACTGTCAGCGTATAGTCACCAAAGTCTTCTTCCTTCTCTTCAACTTTGCTGCGCATTACGTTCTCTATGACACGCTTGTCATCAACTTTCCCGGCATGTTTTCCATCCACATAAACATGATATATTTTCTCCAGTTTACCGTTATCATCTGCATATACTGTCGTAAATGTTAGCAAAAGACCGATACACGTCATCATTCCGACTTTTGTCAGCATATTCAGCTTTCCCGTATATCTTCTCACAGTCTTCCTATTTTCTTTCAACAAGACTGTACTCCCCCTTACCAAAAGCCTAGCCTCACATTTTAGCGAGTGCGTGAATTTCCTTATAAAATATAAGATCAACCATCCTGTATTTTTTCTTACGTTACGAAAAGATTTATCCCAAGTACGCTATCTGTGAGTGTAAGACTTTCTCATTTTCCACAACCAAATCTACCACAGTTTCAATTAGTATAAAATAGAACCAGTGCAAATGTAATATGATTGTATAATATCTTACAATTTTTTACATATATTTGATTGTAAAATGTGACTTATTGAGTATTTAATTACGATATTGGTGATTTTTTCCTATACTATTTTACATTTATATTACAAAATTCGCATTGATAATAGGATGAATTTACTATATTATGACGTATTTTGAATCATTTTGCTGTTCACTTGATCGTTGCCTCTTTCTGCCGTAAGCATTCCCTTATACGCAAATAAGACCCCTACCCGTTTGGATAGAGGTCTATTTGAAACGCATGATCTAGCTGTACACGCTTCTAACAACATTTGTTTGTTTTCGGTCCGGTCCGACTGAGAATATCGATAAAGGCGTTTCTGTCAACTGGGAAATCCGTTCCAAATAATGCCGTGCATTTTTCGGTAGTTCATGGATGTTTTGGACGTTTGTAATGTCTTCATTCCATCCAGGCATTTCCTCGTATACCGGCTCACATTCAGCTAGCGCACTGAGATTTGCCGGAAATTCATGAATAATATTTCCTTTATGCTTGTACGCCACACAAATTTTCAGCGTTTCAATACCGGTTAAAACATCCAATGAGTTGACGGATAAATGGGTAATTCCGCTCACCCGCTGTGCATGACGGACGACGACACTGTCAAACCAGCCAACACGGCGCGGGCGTCCTGTTGTTGTTCCATATTCATTACCGGTTTCACGGATCTGCTCCCCTACAGTATCATGCAGTTCTGTCGGGAATGGACCATCACCGACACGTGTCGTATACGCTTTTGATACACCGACCACATGATTGATTTTCGATGGTCCTACACCAGATCCGATGGTTACCCCGCCGGCAATCGGATTGGATGAAGTCACAAATGGATAGGTTCCCTGGTCAATATCAAGCATGACGCCCTGTGCTCCTTCAAACAAGACACGACGCCCTTCATCCAGTACCTCATTCAATACGACTGACGTGTCACAAACATATTCTGCTATCTGCTGTCCATATGCATAATACGCGTCCAATACATCCTCAATCTGAATCGGTTCCACTTCATAAACCTTTTCGAACAAACGATTCTTCTCTTTCAGGTTTTGTTCCAGTTTCATGCGGAATGTTTCTTTATCTAATAAATCTGCAATCCGGATACCACTTCTGGCTGCTTTATCCATATAAGCGGGGCCAATTCCTTTTTTCGTTGTCCCGATTTTATGGATGCCTTTATCCTCTTCCTGAAGTGCATCCAATTTTAAGTGATACGGCAAAATGACATGTGCCCGGTTGCTGATACGCAAATTGTCTGTTGAGATATTCCGCTCATGCAAGTATTCAATTTCTTCTGCAAACGCTTTTGGGTCAATGACCATCCCATTGCCGAGAATACATGTTTTATGGCTGAAGAAAATACCGGATGGAATTAAATGCAATTTATATGTTATATCATCAAATTTAATCGTATGGCCTGCATTATTGCCACCTTGATACCGGGCGACAACCTCGGCATTTTGTGATAGAAAATCAGTAATTTTTCCTTTTCCTTCATCGCCCCATTGTGTACCTACCACGACTACTGAGGACATAGTGCACCTCCGCATGCATTAACATTTGTGTTTTCCTTGTGAACAGCGTTATTTTATCAATAAAAATACTGCATGTCAAAATAAAAACGAATAATGTCTAAATATATTATTATAACGTTCGTTTAAATATGAGCTTTAAAGTATAGATTGTTATTTTTGCATCAATAAAAAAAGAGGCCGGACACAATGAAAACTTTCCACGCTAAAGACGAACGATTACAGGGCAGGAATTGCGGCATTTTACTTTTTCAACAGTTACATCCTTATTCATCGTTGATACCGACTGCGAAAGCGTGACATTTTGTCTTGGTGCAGCCTCCCTTCCATTCTGATGTTAGTTGCGTGCGATCATTCTCTCCGGCAGCATACTGCGCAGACTTCAGCCTTCTCGGAAAGCAAATCTAAGACCAAGTGACTTCTCCGTTGGTGGATCTTGCGAACAAATTTTCAAACATACCTAAAAGATACATCCGAACTGTTCCCATCATAGTGGAATCATCGTTCGGATGTATCTTTGGCTAATATACTTTTGTCCCTGTGTCTTATGCCTGTACAGGTTCCGGTGGCACATCGCTGTCACTATAGCGATGATCCAAGTCTACAAACTTATTATATTCTTTTACAAATGCCAGTTCAACATTGCCGACTGGGCCGTTCCGCTGTTTGGAGATGATGATTTCAATAATATTTTGTTTCTCGGATTCCTGATCATAATAGTCATCCCGGTACAAAAACCCTACGATGTCAGCATCCTGCTCGATACTTCCTGATTCACGCAAGTCCGACATCATCGGACGCTTGTCCTGACGTGCCTCCACACCACGTGAAAGCTGTGACAAAGCGATTAAAGGAACATTCAATTCACGTGCTAAAGCTTTAAGGGCACGAGAGATTTCCGACACTTCCTGCTGTCTGTTTTCCCGGGAATTGCCACTGCCCTGAATAAGCTGCAAATAGTCGATCAGAATCATACCCAGGCCATGTTCCTGCTTCAGACGCCTGCATTTTGAGCGAATTTCGCTGACACGGATGCCAGGGGAGTCATCAATGTAAATGCCGGCATTGGAAAGACTGCCCATCGCCATTGTCAGTTTACTCCAGTCATCCGCCTCAAGTCTTCCAGTTCGAAGCCGCTGTGCATCAATATTACCTTCTGCACAAAGCATACGGGAAACGAGCTGATCGGCTCCCATCTCCAAACTGAAAATCGCCACACTTTCATCGGTGTTAATGGAGACATTTTGAGCAATATTCAAGGCAAAAGCAGTTTTACCGACTGATGGCCTTGCTGCAATAATGATCAAATCGTTACGCTGGAAACCGGAAGTGATCTGATCTAAATCACGATAGCCTGTCGGAATTCCAGTTATGTCGCCATCATGGTGATGAAGCTGTTCAATATTATCATATACATCGATCAGAACGTCTTTAATCGCTTTAAATGTTCCGGAATTCTTCTGGCTGGACACCTCCAGAATGTTCTTTTCCGCTTCATTTAGCACTTCTTCTACATCATCTTCATTGGCAAATCCTGACGTTACAATATCCGTCGCCGTTCTGATCAGCCGGCGGAGCAGTGCTTTTTCCTCAACAATTTTGCTGTAATAATCGATGTTGGCTGCTGTCGGGACACTGCCTGCCAAGTCAGACAAATAAGCAACTCCACCTGCCTCATCGAGTTTTTTTTCATTGGACAGGGATGTAGTTACCGTAACAAGGTCTATCGGTTCTCCCTTATCTGTTAACTTCAGCATTGTATCAAATATCCGTTGATGGCTTGCGCGGTAAAAATCATCAGGCATTAAACGCTCAGCAGCCGATGATAATGCTTCCGGTTCCAAAAAGACGGCACCAATAACAGCCTGTTCTGCTTCGATATTATGCGGCGGTACACGATCATTCCAAAGTTCGCTCATCTTCTTCCCCCCTTGTGGAGAGATCTCGTTACTGATGTTCCATGAAACATCCTGCTTACTCCTCCACAACGTGAACTTTGATGGTACCGGTAACTTCCGGATGCAATTTCACCGGAACATTCGTATACCCAAGTGATCGTATTGGCGTATCAAGTTCAATTTTACGTTTATCGATTTTATATCCATAGTCTTTTTTCAGAGCATCCGCAATATGCTTTGATGTAATCGAACCGAACAGTCGTCCACCGTCTCCGGATTTTGCCTTTATTTCAATTGTTGAGTCGGCAAGTTCATTCTTCAAAAGTTCTGCTTCTTTTTTCTCTTCTTCTGCTTGCTGCTGCTGTTTTTTCTTTTTCGCTTCCAATGCTTTCATATTTCCCGGGGTGGCCTCTTGAGCAAGATTATTTTTCAGGAGATAGTTGCGTGCATAGCCATCTGAGACATTTTTCACTTCACCTTTTTTTCCTTTCCCTTTTACATCCTGCGTGAATATTACTTTCATTCGGTTTCCCCTCCTGTAAAATACTCTTCTAATATATCCTTCAATAATGCTTCTGTATCTTCAATCGTTGTATCTTCAATTTGTGTGGCAGCATTGGTTAAATGTCCTCCGCCATTCATTTTTTCCATGATGACCTGCACATTGACATCTCCAAGTGAACGGGCACTTACCCCGATTCGCCCGTCATCTCGTTCGGAAATAACAAATGATGCATTAATACCGCTCATTGTGAGCAATGTATCTGCTGCCTGTGCAATTAAAACACCACCGTAGACTTCATCAGATACTCCTTTTGAAATGGCAATGGTATCACGATATATTTCCGCTCTTTCAATCAGTTTGCTTCGTTTAATATATATATCCAGATCCTCTTTCATAAATCGCTGCACCAATACCGTATCGGCACCTTTTGACCTTAAATAGGAGGCAGCATCGAAAGTACGTGATCCTGTCCTTAGCGTGAAACTTTTTGTATCGACAATGATACCTGCCAGCAATGCTGTTGCCTCCAGCATTTTCAGTTTCAACGAATTCGGCTGATACTCCAGCAGCTCAGTAACCAGTTCTGCTGTTGATGATGCATACGGCTCCATATAAACGAGTGTCGGATGGTCGATAAATTCTTCACCACGCCGATGATGGTCTATTACCACTTTATACTCTGTTTTATTTAAAAGTCTTTCGTTTGCTACCATGGATGGTTTATGGGTATCCACAACGACAACCAGGCTTCGGCTTGTAATCAGAGCTTCCGATTCGTCCGGTTCAACGAAGTGCTCCCATAATTCTTGCTCTTCTTTGATTTCCTCAACTAGCCGGTAAACACCGGTATCAACGTCATCCTGGTCAAATACGATATATCCTTCCACATTATTGGCTTTCACAATGTTCAAAATGCCTATTGCAGCCCCAAATGAATCCATATCCGGTGCTTTGTGACCCATGATAATAACATTATCGCTTCCCTGGACCAAATCTTTTAATGCATGTGAAATAACCCGCGCTCTGACTCTTGTTCGTTTTTCCATCGGATTTGTGCGACCGCCATAAAAACGGACTTTACCAAGATCATCTTTAATGACGACCTGATCACCGCCGCGCCCTAATGCCAGATCAAGACTTGATTGTGCCATTTCACCGAGATCCGGCAACAGACTGTCACCCAGGCCGGCCCCAATACTTAAGGTAATCGGTATATTCTGTTCTGCATTTAACCCGCGAACTTCATCCAATATATCGAACTTCGCCTTTTCCAGCTGATCCAGCGTCTCTTTTGTTAAAACGGCCAAGAACCGATCCTGTGATGTGCGCTTCAGATAAATGTCATAATCATTGGACCAATTATTCAATACAGATGTTACCTTAGAGTTTAATTGACTCTTTAACGTATCGTCCATGTTCTGGGTGATTTCTTCATAGTTGTCGAGAAAAATAATGGCAATAACCGTTTTCTCATTGTTATAACGTGTCTGGATTTGAGACTGTTTCGTACGATCGGACAAATATAACAATCGTTCTTCTTTTTTTATGGTGATCTGAAAATGGTATCCATCCAGCTCAAGCCATATTTCATCATCGTTCTCTTTAATTTTTGAGGTCAGATCATCCGAAAGCATATTGAGTGAATATCCTACGAGTGTGTCGTCTTTGGTAAAACGATTCATGTACGGGTTTGCCCATTCAATTTTATAATCCTCGTTATACAATATGATTCCGATTGGCATTTCCAATAGTGCTTCTTCCCCGACACGTTTCACACGATGGGAGAGGGTTGCGATATAGTTTTCCGTTTCCTGCTGTAATTTACTTTCTGTCTGTATACTATAATACAGTGATGCAGCCAGTATCAAAGTCAGCACCAGTCCTAATATCCATTGAAAGTACCAGACAAAGCCAAGCAGTATAACAGATAACAAGTAAATCACCCATAAGTGACTGCTTAGCATTGGCTTCTTTTGAAAATCCTGCATATCATCAGCTCCTACCTGAACTCCCACTTACTTTTTTTGATTGGAAATGCGGTCCCTCAAGGAAAATCCTATATCAATTATACCTAATAGACGAACCAGGTAAAGAAAGATAAATGGGAAAAATATGGTTAAAATGATACTGGTTATCGGCAGTGCTTTCGACATATGCTTTGCATGAGCGTAGTAAAATATAAAAGAAAAACCTTGTAATGTCATTAATATGCCCGTAAGCATCAATACATTATGAACAGCTGTAAAAACCATTCCGGATTGATCAAGATTGAAAAATGACATGATTAACGCAAAAAAGTAAATCCAGATTAATGAAACCGGAAGTCTAAGTGTTCGGAATGGCGGAAAATGTAACTGCTTATTTTCTGTCCGGTTAATGACTTTATAACTCACCCATTGGCTGACGAATGCAAGCAATAGTGCCACAATCGCTATCCATACCGGAAGTAGATCCGTCAGCACCCCAAGTTGTTCTGTCACCATCCCCATTTGCTCTTCAGTCAATTCATTAAGACCAAACTGCTCCATAACATCCTGGCTCATGGTAATGGACTGTTGAATCATCTGATTAATTTCATTTACCAGGTTCATTTGAAATATATATTGGCTGAACACGAAAACAAGCACTATTCCAACCACAAATCCAATTGTTCCCCGTGCCCAAGTTTCATACGCAGTTAAATTTCTGTGAATAGCGCTTCCAATCATCATTCCTCCAATTCCCATTAAAATTGGAATTGGCAGTGAAAAAATGGATGTAAGCAGTGATGATAGAATGGCGGCAGCAATCAGCATAACCATTGACGGCTTCCAATCATACCTGGAAGCAAATAAAATAAAGGGTACAGGCAGTATAAAGGTTGCGATTAATGTGATAACAGGAACAAAGGTCGCAATAAGCATTAATATCATAAATACTGCTGTTAATAGTGCCCCATCTGTCAGCTGTTTGGATTGATTCATTCATTGCACCCTCTTCAGTAATTTGTTTCCAAACCAATAAGGTGGTCACCTTATTGTTATATGATAACACGATTTAAGTTATATTTGGTGTTTAAAATAATAGAAACAATTTCCCCGGATTTTGCAGGCATGCTAATTATAACGTGGCGTCCCTGAACACGTGATACGCCCTTTCCCTGAATGAAGTTTCACTTTATCCCGCATGTAACTGGCAGTAAAACCCCCGATCATGATTTGAAATCTGATCAATAACAGACTTCGGGGATTAATTGACAGGCAGGCTAAGTTCGTCACGTCCTGTCCGGCGAAACACCCCTCTGAAGTTTCACTTTATTGCCCGGGAAATATTATCTGGAAATTTGTCGAAGCTATTTTTCAAGGAAAATTCATAGTTCACATGTGCTATGAATGATGTTTTTTATTATAATGAAGCTATAGTACGATCATGTAACCGGAGATGAAAAATGTGATATTTTTAAGAACGTTTTTAAATAGTATCAAATTGCCCGACAAGCAAGCGATGTTTACATTAAACCGGATTGGCATGGACATCACAGTCGTGTACTTGTTTATCCTTCTGTTGTTAGTCTCCATTCCATCATTCGTTGATCAGCTTACCAGCAACAGTGGTGCCGGTGCTGATATGAATCTGTTATTCTTGCTCATTTATTTTTTTATATTTTATTATTTACCGTTAACCATTATCGTTTTTTTGTTTATTTCACTTATTGCATTTTCAGGTACGGGCATTGCCAAATTACTGGGTCGTAAAATCCGGTTTTCGATGCTATGGAAACTGAGTGCTTACACAACAACCATTCCATTTATTATATACACCATACTTGCATTCTTCTTTTCCATTAATCATGTCTTTGCGGGACTATTTATTCTGTATTCATTTCTATTTATGGTCAAAATGATAACCGTTTATCCGAAGCGTAAAATCCGAAAATAGGAGTTTGAGTTATGCGAAATACGAAGATATCTGTTTTTCTAATAATCGGTTTGCTGCTTTTAGCCGGCTGCTCGAATCAGGAAGAATCAAATGAAACAGAGATACTTGTAGCTGCTGCTTCAAGTTTATCCGATACCCTTTCTGAGCTTAAAGAAGCATTCGAATCAGAACACCCGGGCACAACATTAACGTTAAATTATGGTGCATCCGGTAAACTTTCCCGGCAGATATTACAAGGTGCTCCGGTTGATGTATTCCTTTCTGCCAATCAAAAATGGATGAATCAACTTACAGATGAAGATATGATTGTTACGAATACACGGACCGATTTTATTCAAAACAGACTTGTCCTGATTTCCAGTCAGAACAAATCATTTTCGATTAACGCGTTAAGTGACTTAACAACCCTTGATACGGAACAAATTGCAATTGGTGAACCGGAAAGTGTGCCAGCCGGAAATTATGCCGAGCAGACACTGCGTCAAAGCGGTATTTGGGAATCATTGAACAATAAATTTGTGTACACGAACAATGCACAGCAAACGCTGACATATGTTGAATCCGGAAATACAGATATTGGCATTGTTTATGCCAGTGATCTGGAGCGATCCGGTTTGGTAAACAAACTGCTAACCATTGATGACAAGCTGCATGATCCAATCTTTTATCCAGCTGCCGTCACCACAGCAAGTCAATCGAAGGAAAAGGCTGAGCAATTTATTCAATTTCTGCAGACAGACGAAGCACAATCCATTTTGCAGGAACATGGATTCACCAGTTAAAGGGGTATATGAATGGACTTAACACCACTTTTTTTGTCTTTGAAAATTGCCAGTATGGCAACTGTCATTGTATTTGTTACAGGTGTGTTTTTCGCCAGAATCATAACGCGAAGAAGGTTCCCGGGAAAGCGTATCCTTGAATCACTGCTGATGCTGCCGTTAGTATTACCGCCAACTGTTGTTGGATTTGGACTGCTCTACATATTCGGTAACAATGGACCGATTGGAAAATGGCTTTTACAATGGTTTGATGTTCAAATTGTGTTTACTTGGACAGGTGCTGTTATAGCAGCCATTGTCGTTGCCTTTCCATTGATGTATCAGAGTGCTGCAGCTTCTTTTCAAAAATACGATCGAAATATTGAACATGCTGCACTGACGATGGGAGCATCCAAGTGGCGGGTATTTTGGAGCATCTCTTTCCCGCTTGCTTGGCCGGGTTTATTGGCCGGACTGGTTTTGACCTTTGCCAGGGCATTAGGTGAATTTGGCGCTACTTTAATGATTGCCGGCTATATTCCCAATCAGACAGAGACCATTCCACTGTCTATCTATTTTGCGGTAGAATCGGGAAATAGAGATGTGGCACTATTCTGGGTCATCAGCATTCTGATGATTGGATTTGGTGCGATTTTATGGCTGAATTGGTGGAGCGAACGAAATATATTACGGTTGACAAGTAATCAATAACTTACACTGGGATAATAGGGATGGGAATGAATCATGCTTCTGGTCAATATACAAAAAAAACTGCAATCATTATTACTTGATGTCCATTTTAAGGCTGACGGCGAAATCGTGGTATTATTTGGGCCATCAGGCGCCGGTAAAACGACCATATTGAATTGCATAGCCGGACTGATCCACCCTGACTCCGGACAAATCAAACTAAATAAACGAAATCTATACAACGGAAAGCAAAAACCAATGCCCATCGCAAAACGCCATATTGGCTACTTATTTCAGGATTATGCCTTATTTCCGCATATGACGGTTGAAAAAAATATCCGATACGGAATGAAAGATGAACAGCTGCTGCACCATCTTGCTGAGTTAATGGGGATCAAGCATTTATTTGGCAGCTACCCTCATCAGATTTCCGGTGGCGAAAAACAGCGGGTTGCCCTTGTTCGTACATTGGTAACAAAACCGAAAGCACTGCTACTGGATGAACCTTTTTCTTCATTGGACATTCACACAAAATTGGCATGTCAGGATGAATTAATACGGCTGCATGAATCATGGAACATACCTATCGTATTGGTTACTCATGATATAGAAGAGGCAGAAAAGCTTGGAGATCTGATTTTAAGAATCGATAATGGTCAATTGTTCTGTCCACAATAAAACCCGATTCTACGCTGTTTTATCACGTGAATCGGGTTTTCATTTTCATTATTCCGCTACATATGGCAATAATGCCATTTGACGGGCAAGTTTGATTGCTTTTGTCAGTTTACGTTGATATTTTGCAGAAGTTCCAGTTACACGGCGGGGAAGAATTTTTCCACGCTCGGAAATGAACTTTCTCAAAAGATCAACATCCTTGTAGTCGATGTGTGTAATACCGTTCGCTTTGAAGTAACACACTTTACGACGCTTTGCACGACCGCGACGAGCTGCCATTTGTAACCCTCCTTTTTTTATCAGGAAAGAAGTGTCAGATTGCATACCATACCGGTAACGTAATCGGCTCCAAATCTGCTGCTTCTAACCTCTAGAATGGTAAATCATCGTCTGATATGTCAATAGGCTCTCCGTTGTCTTTAAACGGATTTTCGCTATTTTGTGATTGATTTGTCTGGTTCTGATTCTGGTTTGGCTGGAATCCTGATGATTGCTGATCTTTGTTTTGTGAAGCTCCTTTTGATTCCAGGAACTGAACACTATCTGCTACAACTTCGGTTACGAAGACCGTCTTCCCATCCTGGCCTTCATAGGTCCGTGATTGCAAACGGCCGTCCACACCAATCATACTGCCTTTTTTCATGTAGCTTGCCAAATTTTCAGCAGCTCTCCGCCAAACAACACAATTAATGAAATCGGCATCCCGATTCCCTTGCTGATTTGAAAAAGGACGGTTGACTGCTACCGTAAAATTGGCTACTGCAACGCCGTTTGGTGTATAACGTAAATCAGGATCCTTCGTTAATCTGCCAACTAATACGACACGATTTAACATCAGAACCACTCCCTATTTATTGATCATCTTCCCGAATTGCCATATGGCGGATGATGTCATCTGTGAACTTCGCCTGACGGTCAAATTCATTAATGGCATTTTCATCACCACTGAAGTTAATGACAACATAATATCCGTCACGATAATCGTTGATTTCATACGCAAGGCGTCGCTTACCCATTTCATCAACTTTATCAATTTCCGCCCCGTTATCGGTCAGCACGTTATTGAAGCGCTCAATTAACTTGGTTTGAGCCTCTTCCTCAATGTCCGGGCGGATGATATACATGATTTCGTATTTTCTCATCCGTTACACCTCCTTTTGGTCTTAGCGGCTCTTTTACTATGAAAAGAGCAAGGAGTAATCTTGATTCTATTACTCACAATGGTGTATTATACCAAAAAACACCTTAAAAAACAAGCATTCGAGAGATCCTGATTTGTTATACATTTTAACATTTCACATGCGATACTGCTTCGTTCTGCATCACAGTTGACATAAACTGGTGCTCGTCACGTTACAGTGTTTCGATGAAGTATACGCGCCTCTCAACTGCAGCGTAATCGGACTCGGCAGACATGCCTGTCGATGCTTTAAGCAGCATAACGGTTCAGGCACGGACCAACACGATTATTTCATTTTGCTACACATTAAACCGGAAGTGAATCACGTCACCATCTTGAACAACATATTCCTTACCTTCCAGGCGCACCTTGCCCTTCTCCCGTGCATTGGCCATTGACCCTGTTTCAATCAAATCTTCATAAGAAACGGTTTCCGCACGGATAAAGCCACGTTCAAAGTCTGTATGAATAATTCCTGCTGCCTGTGGTGCTTTGATCCCTTTACGGAATGTCCACGCACGTACTTCCGGTTCACCGGCTGTAAAATACGTTCCCAATCCCAATAAGTTGTAGGATGCTTTTATAAGCTGATCAAGTCCGGCCTCCGCTATTCCCAGATCATCGAGAAACATTTCTTTTTCTTCCAATTCCAATTCGGTCATTTCCTCTTCAATTTTAGCACAGACTACAATCACTTCAGCATTATCATGACCAGCATATTCTTTTACTTTTTGTACTTCTTCGTTTGCTTCTGGATCTTGCACATCATCTTCACTTACATTCGCTGCATACAAAGCGGGTTTGCTTGTCAGCAGATGAAGATTTTTTACCAGTTTCCAATCTTCATCGGAAAATTCGAGGGCCCGTACAGGTTTTTCTGCTTCCAATCCTTCTTTCAATTTTGCAAGCAGGTTATATTCTGCCACGGCCTCCTTTTCCTTCTGTCTGGCCATTTTTTCTACCCGCTGCAGCCGTTTGCTGACAGTTTCCAGATCTGCCAGAATCAGTTCCAGATTAATGGTTTCAATATCATCGATCGGATCAATTTTGCCTGATACGTGTGTAATATTGTCATCCTGGAAACAGCGGACCACCTGGCAAATGGCATCCACCTGGCGAATGTGGGATAAAAACTGATTGCCCAGCCCTTCTCCTTGACTTGCTCCTTTCACAATTCCGGCAATATCCGTAAATTCAAATGTTGTCGGAACTGTTTTTTTCGGTTTGACCAATTCCGTTAATTTATTTAAGCGATCGTCAGGAACTTCCACAATGCCCACATTCGGATCGATTGTTGCAAACGGATAGTTGGCCGCTTCAGCACCCGCTTGTGTGATGGCATTAAACAATGTTGATTTGCCTACATTTGGAAGTCCGACGATTCCTGCTGTCAATGACATGTAACTTTCACTCCTTAAGGATTCCATTCATATGAACGCGTCAGTCATATCAATTATAGATAGAAGACGAATAAATGACAAGCAATGAAAAAATAAAAATAAGCACTTATAAATGCTTATTTTTAATGAATTGCGCTGTAAAATTGAATTCTTGTATATCAGTTCACCATAAATTTTATATTTGAGGCGGTTTTAAAAAAAATTTGGACAAATTATGCTTCCGCTTTGACGATTATTTTTTTCATTTTTTTAGTAAATTCTTTTCTCGGAATCATGACACTATGGCTGCAACCCATGCATTTGATCCGGATGTCCATCCCCATACGAATGATTTTCCACCGGTTTTCACCGCAAGGATGCGGTTTCTTCATCTGAACGATATCATTTAATCCGAACGTTTTATCTGCCATCATCATTCCTCCCTTACATTTCCCGATCGCGTTCTATTTCAGAAGAAGCAGGCTCCTGATGTCTTGAATACATGACAAGTCGTGGCGCTGGTATTTCGATCCCTTGTTTATAGAGAACTTCCTTGATTTCTTTCCGGATAATGCGGGCACCGGCCCACTGATATTCGGGGAGCGTCTCTGCGATAAGCCGTATCACGTAATAGGATGCTTCAAGCGTTTGTACACCAATAATCTCCGGCGTGCGAACAATTTCCTCATATTGATCAGGCAGGGTTTGTCCGACCTCCTCGATGATTTTTTCAGCAGCAGCTACATCACTTTCATATGGAACATTCACATCAACAATTGCAAGGCCATTGTGCACCGAGTAATTCGTCACCTGTGTCACGTTGCCATTGGGGAGGATATGCTGCTCACCAGTCCAGCTTTGTATTTTGGTAGTGCGCATGCCGATTTCCTCCACTGTGCCTTCAATATCGGATGTCCGAATATAATCCCCTACTGAAAATTGATCCTCAAATATAATGAAGAAACCGGAAATGATATCCCGCACCAAATTCTGCGCACCAAAACCGATCGCAAGGCCTGCTACCCCCGCGCCAGCCAATAAACTGCTGATTGGCAAACCAAATGCCCCATCCAATATCATAATAATAGCGATAAAATAAACCGTATATTTCAGGGCATTCTTCATGAGCTTTTTTAATGTTATTTCTCGTCTTTCTGTTATTCGAAAAGGCCTCTTTGTACGATTTTCAAAAACACGTTCTATCACCCTGCTGCCTAAACGGACCACAACGACCGCAAGCAAATAGATCGTGATAGCCTTTAATAATGCCTCACCAATCGTAATCCAGAGATCCAGACCTGTTACATATCCCCATAACTCGGTTAACTTACGATTCATAAAATCCACCATAAAACCTCCGGCAGTTGTTATATAAATAGATTTTACAATAACCGTCCCATTATGAAAAGAAAAGCGACATCAAACACGCTTATGACCAGTCTTATGCCATAATGGATAAAGCAGTAGTCGTGTTAAAACATATAAATTTAAAATACCATAAACCGGGTAAATATAGTTAATCAGCGTGGAAAATCCCAATGTTGTCAGTGGCACCATCGCAACAATGATCACTGCTGCCAATAACCAAATCGGCGCATTCCAAACATTTTGCAATCTCGATACAATACCTAAGATACCTGAAGCAGCTGTTGTAAAAATCGCAAACCATAAAAGAACCGACATGAAAATGAGTATTTCAAATGGGTAGTGCTTTAAAATAGCAAATAATGGGATTTCATATAAAAGCAGCTCATCTGCAATCTGAATTAAGCTGTTGTTATAAATAAAGGAGATAACACCCAATGTTAATCCACTTCCGAATGCCGCAATATATATTTCCCGCTTCGTTTTGACTTTATTGCCAATCGCGCCTAACACTGCAATCAGCGGCAATATATTCAATGCCGTAAATGGAAATGCTGCTGTCCAATTCCGCTGTTCACTCAAATTGGACAGTACATTCAGCCCCTGATCTTTTGTAAATAATAATAATATAAATAACAAACCACCAAGCAATAATGGCAATACGATTTGATTCATCGCCAGCAAGCCACTGATGTCCTTTAAAAACAAAGCAATCAGACCGACCGTTATAACCAGAACGCCCCACCAGAAGGAAAAATCAAATGCTTGTCCGGTTGCACCGCTTCCTGCAATCATTACAACCGTTGTCGTTGATAAATATAAAAATATCATGACATCGTATACTTTTGTCAGCCTGTCCCCTACAATATCACGAAGTACCGGTAAATAATCACTTGATTGCTGCTGATAGCTTACATGCATAATGACATAACAGCATACTGAAAAAAACACGGTAAATAACAGAATTGCAAGACCGCTTTCATGGCCGAAAAACTGCCATAACTCTCTTCCAGACGCATAACCAGCCCCGATTGTTGTGCCGATTATTAAAAACATCCACTTCAGACCTGCTCGCAACATCGCTACGCCTCCATCACATTTCTACGTATAGTTTGATAATTTTTTCCGTATACTAATACCAATATGTTTCTGGAGGATAAGCTATGAATCTAATGGACCGTTTCATTCCAAAAAAAGAAAAACTGCAAATACACTATAGTGATCAGGATCTGTTGGACAAGATGAATGAACGAATTATTTCCTGGCTGCCATCGACACCCAAGGAATATATCATCGTTTGTATTGGAACAGATAGATCGACAGGTGATGCCCTAGGGCCTTTGACAGGCTCCTTTTTATCGGATATGCAACCAAAACATTTACGCGTATATGGCACATTGCCTGAGCCAGTCCATGCTACCAATATGGAGGACTATGTAAATCAAATTTATAAACTGCATCGTCACCCCTTTATCATTGCGGTGGATGCTTCATTAGGCAAAACAACTTCAGTAGGCAGCATTATTACGGATATCGGTTCACTTAATCCAGGTGCTGCTCTAAATAAGAATCTTCCGCCTATTGGTGATATTCATATTACCGGTGTTGTCAATATCAGCGGGTTTATGGAATACGCCATCTTACAAAACACTAGACTTTCCCTGGTAGTCGATATGGCAAAGCATATTGCTGCCTTATTGAAAAAAATTGATCAGCAATTAACTTATTCCAAAACTTTTCCGGATATTGTGACGTCACATAAACACCAAGTATTAAAAAATTGAGCAAGGAAGCAATTAAGCAGCTATCCTGTTGCAACGCCTTTGTAATTTGCATCGTGCAGACCCGAACCGAATCGAGCCTTTATGACAAACAGGACGTGCTATCGCCGATCCCGATGATGCGACAGGACGTCGCGTTATGATCGGACAGGCAGTTGTTCTCTGCCAATTTTACATTTTCTGCAGCTTTGAATGCGAGTAACTTACTGCCTGTTAAGACGGGGTATAGTCTTACGGACGGTTCCACCAGAATCATGAATACGTTATGACGTTATAAAAAGAAATTAAAAACACTGCTATCTAAAGCAGCGTTTTTAGTATATATTAAAACAGCAAGTAAACATAATAGACGCCCCCGACCGTTAAGATCGATGGTAGCAAATTTCCTACTCTTATTTGAACGATTTTCAATAAATTAAGACCAATCGCCATGATTAACAGACCACCTACCGCAGTCAGCTCGCCAATCAAGCCGTCAAGGAATGATTCGGGGATCCAGTTGGTAATCTGGGTAGCCAGTAATGCAATCGACCCTTGGTAAAGGAATACCGGGACAACTGAAAGAATAACCCCAAATCCAAGTGTAGTCGTCAATACGAGCGCAACAAAACCGTCAATCACTCCTTTTGTGATCAGCACTTCATGGTCTCCCCGCAGCCCGCCATCTAAAGCTCCAATGACTGACAGCGCACCAATCACAAAAACAAGGGATGCAGTTATGAATCCTTGCGCAACACTTATATTGTCATTTGTTGTCGCAAATTTACTTCCTATCCAATCTCCTGCCCGATTAATCCCCTCTTCCAAATGTATAAATTCGCCAATAATAGCACCTGTCAACAAACTTAATAACACGACAATAATCGCTTCTGTAGACAGAGCCATTTGTAGCCCAATTAGAATAACCGCCAATCCAATGCCATGCATAACGGTTTCTTTATATCTTTCCGGTATTTTGGTAAAAAATAACCCAATCAGACTTCCGGCTATGATGCAAATGCCATTAACGATTGTACCGAATAAAGCCATATATCTATCCCCATTTTGTACCATACTTAAATCATATTGTAGGATTCTGTTATTTCGTGAATTGCCTTTAAAAATTGTTCAACTTCTTTTTCTGTATTGTACATGCTGAAACTTGCTCACCTTTATCCGTTGTATTGATGGCTTCATGTGTTAACGAGCTGCAATGAAGACCTGCACGTACAGCGATGTCAAAGTGCGAATCGAGAATCATCGCAATTTCCTGTGATGGTATGCCGAGCACATTAAATGCAACAATCGGCATGCGGTGTTTATGTTCATCCGGGCTGTATATTGTCACACCTTCTATCTGCTTCAAGCCTTTTAAAAGGTTTTAACTTAGGATTGTTTCACGTGAAACATTTTCATGTCTTCGTGCTTCATACAATGTTAAAGCAGCGTTTAATCCAGCTATACCAGGTGTATTTAACGTCCCACTTCCGAATTTTTCCGGCCACTGTGGCGGCTGTTCAGGATTCTCAGAATAGCTGCCAGTGCCGCCATGATGAATCGGTTCCAAGTCAATATCACTGTTAATCAGAAACATGCCCGTACCCTGTGGGCCAGCAAACCTTTGTGACCTGGAACAGCCATCATATCAATACCCATATTCTGCATATGTATAGCTCTGTGCCCGGCTGTTTGTGAAGCATCTACTAGAACGGGTATGTTATATTGTTTCGCAACGGCCGCTGATGCTTCCACCGGGGTCAATTCGCCGGTTACGTTGGATGCGTGCGACATGGCGATTAACTTTGTGTTCGCATTCATTGAATGCGCAATCTCATCTGTGAAAGCTCATCATCTTTCAAGGGTAAATATGTAATGTCCACGCCAAATTGTTTTTTTATATATTCGAGTGGTCTCCGTATGGCATTACTCGAAAGTTGTTGCGATAACATGGTCGCCTTTTGACCATGACAAACCTTTGATAGCCTGATTTAAGGCTCCTGTTGCATTTTGGTAAATAATGCTTGTTTTGGATTACGGCAGCCGAAAACGCGGCAAGCTGTTTCCCTTGTTTTAAATATGACTTCAGATGCCTCTCTCGCCAATTTATGGCTTCCCCTGCCCGGATTGGCACCTATTTCATTTAATGCATGGATCATTGCACCTCCTACTTCGGTCGGCTTTGGAAACGATGATGCAGCCTGATCGAAATAGATCATTTTAAACACCCCGCTGTGAATAAAATCTGTGGCACGAAAAAAAACAGCTGCCGCCTCGTCTTTCCAGCGGTCAGAAATTAGCGTTTGTCGGAAATCGGCGAGTTAGCCGATTTCCGTATTAATACGTCAACCCAACAATTTTATGCCTTCTTTACTAAAAAAAGAGACTGACTTATGTTTTCGATTTCCCGAATATAACGGGCAGTAATCCCCTCTCCTGCTATATGGTAAGCAAGGATGGATAAATGGGAAAGTAACCTTTCATGTTTTAAGTTACTCTTCTTATGTCATGTTTCAAATGTCTCTAATATACGTTCAAGGTCTTCATTGGAGTAAAATTCAATTTCAATTTTACCTTTGCGTTTTCCCCGATTAATGGAAACAGCAGTCCCTAACTGTTCTCGTAAAACCGATTCCCTTTCCTGCAAAAAGATATCTTTTTTAGGTTTTGCTTTTTTCTTTTTAGGCTGTTCATTCATTTGGACAATCAGCTGTTCTACCTGACGTACATTTAACTTTTCATTACGTATTTTATTTACAAGCGGCAGCACTTGATCCTTATCTTTCACGCCGAGCAAAGCCCTGCCATGCCCCATCGATAGTTCACCATTGTTTATATAGGCTGTAACCTGTTCCGGCAAAGAAAGAAGTCGGACGATATTCGCGATATGTGAGCGGCTTTTTCCCAGTCGCTTTGATAATTCATCCTGTGTAATACCAATTTCATTCATTAAATTCTGATATGCGTGAGCCTCCTCAATTGCTGTTAAATCTTCACGCTGCAAGTTTTCCAGTAAGGCCACTTCCATCATTTTTTCATCTGATAAATCTTTGACAACAGCTGGGAGCGTCGTTAATTCTGCTTCTTTGGCAGCACGGAAACGGCGTTCACCAACGACAATTTCATAGCCTTTAATACTATTTCGGACAATTAATGGCTGAACAATCCCATATTCCAGGATTGAATCTTTTAATTCTTCGATCGCATCCGCATGAAATGTTTTTCTTGGTTGATAAGGATTTGGCCGGCATTCATTCACCGGAATTTCCTGAATGACATCATCGTTCTTTTCTTCCAATTCAGTCGGAAAAAATGCATTGATTCCTTTACCCAACCCTCTCGCCATTACTTATCACTTCCTTCGCTAATTCAAGATAAACCTCTGCACCTTTTGATTTGGGATCATACGAAATAATGGGTTCACCATGACTAGGTGCCTCTCCCAAACGAATATTCCTCGGAATAACCGATTGATAGACTTTATCCTGAAAATATTTTTTAACTTCCTCAATCACTTGAATGCCAAGATTTGTCCTTGCATCAAGCATTGTTAACAGAACACCCTCAATCATTAAGGACTTATTCAAATGTTTTTGAACTAACCGTATCGTATTCAGTAACTGACTTAACCCTTCCAGTGCATAATACTCACATTGTACAGGAATTAAAACAGTATCTGAGGATGTAAGTGCATTAATGGTCAGCAGTCCTAAAGAAGGCGGACAATCAATGATAATGTAATCATATTTTCCTTTAAGACTTTCTAAAGCCTTCTTTAACCGTATTTCACGTGAAATCGTCGAGACTAACTCAATTTCAGCTCCTGAAAGTTGAATTGTGGCAGGTATAATGTCCAAATTATCTACTTGTGTCGGCACACAAACCTCCTCGGCAGGTAAATCTTCCACTAAAACATTATAGACACATTGATCCATATCGGCTTTATTTACTCCTACTCCACTTGTGGCATTGCCCTGAGGATCTACGTCTACAACTAATACTTTATTGTTTAAATGTGCAAGACCTGCACTCAAGTTAACTGCTGATGTTGTTTTTCCTACGCCACCCTTTTGATTGGCAATGGCTATAATTTTTCCCATGCTGTCACCTACCTAACATCTATACTTATTATTCTATCACTTTTTTTAAATAAGCGGTTATGAAATGGATATTTTTAAACCTTCGTTCTTTGATTAGAATCTATTAATCACCTGATTTGGGATTTAAAAACCACTCATCTTATGTATCTACAAAGATGAATGGTGTTGTTCAATCAATATTATGAATATATTATTTCTTTTTCGGTATTTTGATTGTTATTTGATAAAAGTCATCTAAATCCTCTTCATCTGTTTCTACATCTATCCCCGTATCTGAAACCATATTCAGGGACTGACGAATCGTATTCATAGCAATTCGCACATCTTTATTAACGCCTTTACGTTTTGGACGTTTTTTGGATGTTTTTTGATCAGGCTGGTTCATCTTTTCGATATGTTCTTCTGTCTGTTTCACGTTTAAATCTTTTTTCAGTATAAGCTCCAGTACTTTCACCTGTATAGCTGGGTCATCAACTTTGATCAACGCTCTTGCATGTCTTTCTGTTATTTGTTTATCCAATACCGCTGTTTGTACCTCTTCAGGAAGCTTTAATAGCCGTATTTTATTTGCGATCGTTGATTGATTTTTCCCAAGACGTTGTGCTAATGCCTCCTGTGTCAGTGAGTGCAATTCCAGCAGCCTTGCATAAGCACTTGCTTCTTCAATAACCGTAAGTTCCTCGCGCTGAAGGTTTTCAATTAAAGCAACCGAGGCAATTTCCGTATCTGTCATTCCACGAATAATTGCAGGTATATGATCCCAACCTAATATTTGTACTGCGCGCCATCTGCGTTCACCGGCAATCAGTTCATATTTGTTTTCCTCTTCCAGTTTTCGGACAACGATTGGTTGAATCATACCATGTGTATGTATTGTTTGTGCCAGTTCTTTCATTTTTTCTTCATTGAATACAGATCTTGGCTGGAATCTATTTGCTTCTATCTTATCAATAGGAAGTTCGGTAACCTCACCTGGATGGTAGTTTTCTTCATCTGGTGCCATTTCATTTTTATCTCCCATCCCAAAAATTCGGTTTAATGGACTTACCACTACCTAACACCACCTTTACAATCAGCTCTATTTCAAAACCATGGTACGCCTTTGCGTAATTCAAACAGCCATCATACGACGAAAAATTCCTGTTCAAAACTGGAAATGTTCCACGTGAAACATTTCCTGAGAATCTATTCACGCAACCATTCACTGAAGCTTTCATAACACAGAAGCGTTATCGTTTGGAATATACAAATAACCCTTTATAACTTCAGAATGATAGGCTAAAGTAACGTTCTAGCAAATTCTATAACCATTCTATCACACATATCCATGAATGGGTATGCATCTTAAATAACTTTTGGAACTGTATGGGAGGATTAACTAATTGGGCTTTTATTCGGTAACCCTGGTTTTCTCGGGTACTTTCTAGGCGTCTTTTGTTTTTTATGTATAACTATCATCGAACGTTCGCTGTTTTCCTCAGGTAAGCGAAATGTATGAATCGTATCCAATTTGCCACCCAGAATGTCAATCGCATTCTTGGCATCATTTATTTCTTCATTCACCTGCGAACCTTTCATTGCCATAAACACACCATTTGTTTCAGTCAATGGCAAACACAATTCACTCAGCACGGACATTCGTGCAACCGCTCTTGAGATAACGATATCAAATGACTCTCTGAACTGATGATTTTGACCGAAGTTTTCTGCCCGGTCATGATAAAAAGCAACATTAACCAGATCAAGTTTTTCGGCTAATTGATTTAAAAAATGAATCCGTTTTTGTAACGAGTCAACAATGGTGACATTTAATTCTGGAAAACATATTTTAAGTGGAATGCCGGGAAACCCTGCCCCGGCACCCACATCACAAATCGTTAAGTTGCCTGTAAAATCGTGATAAAAAGCGGCAGAAACAGAATCATAAAAATGTTTCAGATACACATCTTCTTCATCTGTTAAGGCCGTCAGATTGATCTTTTCATTCCATTCCACCAGCAACTGAAAATAAACAGCAAATTGCTCTTGTTGTTTTCCATTCAGTTTAATGCCCTGTTTACGCAATGCTTCCGTAAATTGTTCTGGTTTCATGAATAACTTAGCTCCTTCAATTAGTTGGCGACACGAGCAATTTTACCTTGCTCAATATAAACAAGCAGAATAGACACGTCTGATGGATTAACACCCGAAATACGTGATGCTTGACCGACCGAAAGCGGACGAACTTTTTTCAGTTTTTCTTTTGCTTCATGGGCTATTCCATCAATATCATCATAATCAATGTGATCAGGGATCCTTTTGCCTTCCATTTTAAGCATTCGTTCAACTTGTTCATTTGCCTTTTTAATATATCCTTCATATTTGATTTGTATTTCGACCTGTTCTCTGACAATATTCGGCAACGTTTTATCCGATTGGATCACTTTTGCAAGCATGTCATAGCTGACTTCAGGGCGTTTTAGCATGTCATATGCTTTGACGGCTTCCTTCAGTGGTGAACCATTTGCATCTTTCAGCATTTGCTGTACAGGCTCTTCCGGTTTGACGATAATTTTTTCAAGACGTTTTTTCTCTTGTTCAACAAGACGTTTTTTCTCAACGAACTGATTGTACCGTTCTTTATTGATTAAACCATAGTCATGCCCGATTTCGGTTAGACGTAAATCGGCATTATCATGACGCAATAACAAACGATATTCAGCGCGGGATGTCAGCAGACGATATGGCTCTTTTGTTCCTTTCGTAACCAAATCATCAATTAATACACCGATATATGCCCGCGATCTGTCAAGGATCAGCGGCTCTTTGCCGACAACTTTTGCTGCAGCATTAATACCAGCCATAATGCCTTGTGCTGCTGCTTCTTCATATCCTGATGTGCCATTGATTTGCCCAGCTGTAAATAAACCGGGGATGTTTTTCAATTCCAATGTCGGCCATAGTTGTGTCGGAATAACCGCGTCGTATTCAATCGCATAACCGCCGCGCATAATTTCAGCATTTTCCAGCCCTGGCACTGTTTTGACCATATCATGCTGGATATCTTCCGGCAACGATGTTGACAGCCCCTGAACATATACTTCTTCCGTATCTCTTCCCTCAGGCTCAAGAAAAACCTGATGGCGCGGTTTATCATTAAACCGGACGATCTTATCTTCAATCGATGGACAATAGCGCGGTCCTGTTCCACGTTTCATGCCGGAATACATAGCGGATGAAGATAGATTATCGTTAATGATCTGGTGCGTAAAATCATTTGTATACGTCAGCCAGCATGGAATCTGATCTGTAATATATTCCGTTGTTTCATAGGAAAAGCTTTGTTCCTTTTCATCACCGGGCTGTATTTCGGTTTTCGAGTAATCTATTGAATGACTGTTCACACGTGGTGGTGTTCCTGTTTTAAACCGGGTAAGATCAAGTCCGAGATCTTCAAGGTTTTCGGAAAGTTTGATGGATGCCCGCTGATTGTTTGGGCCACTTTCATATTCGAGATCCCCCATCAGCACTTTACCACGCATAAATGTCCCTGTCGTTACAATCACCTGATCCGCATAAAAAGCAGCTTTCGTTTCCGTAATAACGCCTTTACATGTGCCATCTTCCATAATCAGTTCATTGACCATTCCCTGTTTCAAATTCAGGTTTTCCTGATTTTCGAGGACATGTTTCATTTCTTTTATATAAAGCGGTTTATCTGCTTGTGCCCGTAAAGCTTGAACTGCTGGTCCTTTTCGAGTATTCAGCATACGCATTTGGATGTGTGTTTTGTCAATGACTTTACCCATCACACCACCAAGTGCATCAACTTCACGAACAACGATTCCTTTAGCAGGACCGCCAAGTGACGGGTTGCAAGGCATAAAAGCAATCATATCCAGATTCAATGTCAGCATTAATGTTTTCGCACCCATTTTTGCTGCGGCAACACCTGCTTCTACACCAGCATGACCGGCACCAACTACAATGACATCGTAATTTCCAGCATTATATACCATCTTTTTCACCCTTTCTGTTTGTTATGATTGAACGATTTTATCGCAAATATTTTAATAAGATAGCTGCTATTTAGACCGCAGTCTGAGAGTCTGATACACTTCGTTTCCAGAGAAGGCTTGTGAGCTCAGGCCAACATGATGTTGGTCACAAAAGCGTTGCCACAGACGTGAACGACCCTGCTTCCTGGAGTCTACGTGTTTTGGGACTGCTCAGAGAGCTTCTGAAAGGTTTATCCTATAGAAGCAGCAAATCATCTTAAAACCATCTTTTTATTTTCCTAAGCAAAATTGTGAGAATAACTGATCAATTAAACTGTCACTGGCTGTATCACCAATGATTTCCCCTAAAAATTCCCATGTACGGGTAACGTCTATTTGTACAATATCAAGAGGCATTTCCATTTCAATGCTATTCATAGCATCTTCCAAAGCCTTTTTAGCCTGTTTCAGCAATTGGATATGGCGGATATTGGAGACATAGGTCATATCGCCTGAATCGATATCACCAGCGAAAAACGTTTCAGCAATGGCTGATTCCAATTCGTCAATGCCCTCCTCTTTAATTAAGGAAGCTGTTATAACCGGTTTATCTTCAGCCAGCTGGTTTACCTTTTCCAAATCAAGCTTTTGCTCCAAATCCGTTTTATTTATCATCACAATATAATCCAATCCCTGGACTGCTTCAAAAAGCTTTTGATCTTCTTCGGTCAGTTCTTCATTGTAATTGAGCACAAATAATATAAGATCTGATTCTTCAAGTACTTTCCGTGACCGGTCAACACCGATTTTTTCGACAATATCTTCCGTTTCACGAATCCCTGCTGTATCAACCAACCTTAGTGGCACACCGCGAACATTAACATATTCCTCAATAATATCTCGGGTTGTTCCGGGAACTTCCGTAACAATAGCTTTATTCTCCTGAACAAGTGTATTCATCAATGAGGATTTACCGACATTCGGACGCCCAATAATCGCTGTTGACAATCCTTCACGCAAAATTTTTCCCTGTTTGGCGACTTCCAGCAGATGTTCGATTTCGGCGTGCACTTCTTTCGTTTTCTGCTGCATCATTTCGTTCGACATTTCCTCTACATCATCATATTCCGGATAATCAATGTTCACTTCTACATGGGCAACTGTTTCAAGCAGCTCCTGTCTGAGTCGGCCAATCAATTCAGAAAGACGCCCATCCATTTGTTTCAGTGCTACCGACATGGCTTTATCTGTTTTTGAACGAATTAAATCCATCACTGCTTCTGCCTGTGATAAGTCGATTCGCCCGTGTAAAAATGCGCGTTTGGTAAATTCACCCGGTTCTGCAATCCTTATACCTTGTTCCAGAATAATTTCCAGTACACGGTTTACTGCAACCATACCACCATGACAATTTATTTCTACAACATCTTCACGTGTGAACGTCTTCGGTGCGCGCATGATCGTAACCATGACTTCTTCAGCAACCTCATTTGTATCGGGAACAATGATTTTCCCGTAATGAATGGTATGCGAATCAGCATCATGCAAATTTTTTCCCTGAAACAATCCGGCCGTAACAGAAATAGCATCCGGGCCACTCAAGCGAACAATCGAAATCGCACCTTCACCAACCGGTGTTGATATCGCCGTTATGGTATCTGTCTCCATCTATCTCACCTCCATCATATCCTGTATTTCTAATCTATATTCAAAGCATTTATTGTTCTGCCAACAATATAATAGAATATCACAAATTCAAACAAAAATAAACTTATCCACAGTGTTAATATTTGCTTATAAGACCAAAAACCCATCTATCCACATGTGAATAGATGGGTTTTTCATCCGTCTTCATTAACGAAGCTGAGGAAAAAAATAACTCCCGGCTGACCGGGAGTTTAATGGATCAGGATAGCGGTTTGATAACAATGCGCCGATGTGGTTCAACACCATCTGAGTAGGTCGAAACTTGCTGATTATGCTGCAGTGCATTATGAATCATTTTACGTTCAAATGCGGGCATTGCCTCAAGCGCCACATTTTTGTTTAATCTTTCCGCTTTATCCGCCATTTTATGTGCCAGTGCTTCCAGCGTTTCTTTCCTTCGCCCGCGATACCCTTCCGCATCAACTGTTACACTGTAAAATTGACCTCCATTCTTATTTAATACGAGATGTACTAAATATTGGATAGCATTCAACGTCTGGCCGTGTTTACCAATTAATACAGCAATTTTTTCCCCGGAAAGGTCAAAGGTTACATGATTGTCTGAAACAGTGGTTGACACATCAGCTTGTACATTCATTTTTTCTGCTACTTCTTGCAAGAATGCTTCAGCCTCTTCAACTTGATTTTTTACCATTGTAACTTTCACGAATGCACGCTTGGTGCCAAATACGCCTAAAATTCCCTTTTTCCCTTCATCAATAATTTCAACCTCAACATGGTCCCTTGTGGTGTCTAACTGCTCTAAAGCTGATTGGACCGCTTCCTCAACTGTTTGTCCACTAGCAGTTATTTCTTTCACTTTTTGTCTCCCCCATTGTTATCATTATTCATCATAGGTTTTCGAATAAAAAGTGTCTGAGCAACCATGAAGATATTACCGACTACCCAGTATAAAGCTAATGCTGCCGGGAAGAAAAATGCAACAACCGTAATCATAATCGGCATAACATATAACATAACCATCATTTGCGGGTTTTGTGCAGCAGCACTGCCGGCCATCATTAACTTTTGCTGGAAGAATGTCGCTGCACCGGCAATCAGCGGTAGAATATAATCCGGTGATCCTAACTCAAACCATAAGAAATTGTGTGTTTGAATCGACTCTGTGCGCATAATCGCATGATACATGGCAATTAATATAGGCATTTGGACGAAAATCGGCAAACAACCTGCAAGTGGGTTCACCCCGTGCTTCTGAAACAGATTCATCGTTTCCTGCTGCAATTTCTGTTGGGTATTAGCATCCTTTGACGCATATTTTTCCTGTAATGCTTTAAGTTCCGGCTGAATATCCTGCATCGCTTTGGAACTTTTCAACTGTTTAACATTCAATGGCAATAGTATAAGTCGAAGGAAAATTGTAACTATGATAATCGATATACCGTAGTTTTCATTGAACAACTCAGCAATATAAATAACTACTTGTGATAATGGATATACAAAAAATGAGTTCCAAATCCCTTCACTTTCAGAAGTGATCGGTTCATTAACCTCCGTACAACCGGAGAGGAGCGCTATTAACCCGATTAAGGCTAAAAGCAGCCAAACCTTTTTACGCAATTTATTTCCTCCTAACTGATTAGAAAAACTAGAGGCTCGCCCTCCTCATAAGCGAGTGCCGAAATTTTTCTTATAAGGTCCAACATACACGATACTTTCAACGTTACAAAAAAGCCTATGTACCAGACTCTAACTGTTATTTTATCATTAAATGAATAAAAGATTCTATATAAAAACGGAAAACATGACTATTTTTTTGTTATCAACTGTTTTTTGGACAGTAAATGAATTAAACTTTTTTTCACTTGATGGAAATTCATTTGTTTTGTCGGGTTCCGGGCTATGATGATAATATCACTCGACGGCTTAATCTTGCCCTCAAGCTCCTGGAATGCCTGCCGCAAATAACGTTTTATCCGGTTCCTGATGACAGCATTGCCTATTTTTTTACCGACAGATAACCCAATGCGAAAATGCTGCTGATCGGGCCTTTCTATATAGTATAGGACAAGCTGGCGATTTGCAAACGACTTCCCATTCTTGAATACATGCTGAAATTCCGTATTATCTTTTATCCGGTATCTTTTTTTCAATACGATCACCTTCACCAATCATCTTTCCCATCATAGTGGAAAAAAGACCACTGATATGTCAGTGGTCTATGCAGATAATACTTTTCTTCCTTTACGACGACGACGTTTCAATACCTGGCGTCCGTCTTTTGATTTCATACGTGAACGGAATCCGTGAACTTTCTTCCGTTTACGATTATTTGGCTGAAATGTTCTTTTCATTTATCATACACCTCCCTGAGGAATTACAAACATTTTCATTTAATGTTTAAAGGCAGTCTAAATCATTATAATGAAAAAAGATAATTCCTGTCAACTTCACCTCCTAAAAAACTATCCACAAATTGATGTGATATGATTAAAATTAAATCAATCCTATACACAACAATTATCGACAATTTACTCACAAAATATAGTAGTGTGGATAAATGTTGTCTACAATTGGTGGAAATTGTGGATAAGTGTCGAAACCCCGTTGCATGATGCCTGTTTTTTTGGTATTATATTTGTGCTTTATCATGTGTAAAAAATATAAATCTCTCATGTATATCCACAGATTGTGGACAACGTGTGGATATACATATACACCTCTGTTTATTAAAATATCAACAATTATGTGGATAGCGTACATAACTCGCAAATAATGCTGCGCTGAACCATATTAACCGTCCACAACCATATAATTTCACATTTTTTTAAAGAAAAAACCTTTCCGTCTAGACCCGAGAAAGGGTTTTTCTATCATCTATCAAAAATCGAAAGGGGTGAAGTGCGTTGGAAAACATTCATGAATTGTGGTATGCAACACTGGAGAAGATTGAAGAAAAAATCAGTAAACCAAGCTTTGAAACCTGGCTGAAAAATACGAAAGCTGAATCACTGGATGAAGATACATTAACCGTATTGGCACCGAATGAATTTGCACGCGACTGGCTGGAAGGCAGATATACGAACTTAATTGATGAAATATTACTAGAAATTACCGGTGCCAGTCTGTCTACACGGTTTATTATTCCTGATTCACAAGAACCTGCTGACGAGGTTGAAACGGCTCCCAAAAAGATGTCAATGCAGAATAATAACGACGGGAATGATTCTTCCAAAACAATGCTAAATTCCAAATATACATTCGATACATTCGTCATCGGATCAGGAAACCGCTTTGCACACGCCGCTTCCCTTGCTGTCGCAGAAGCTCCTGCAAAAGCATATAATCCATTATTTATTTATGGTGGCGTTGGTCTCGGAAAAACCCACCTGATGCATGCCATCGGCCACTATGTCCGGGACCACAATCCCGAAGCGAACGTTGTCTATTTATCATCCGAAAAATTTACGAATGAATTCATCAACGCTATTATGGACAATAAAGCAACCCAATTCCGAAACAAATATCGCAATGTTGATATTCTATTAATTGATGATATTCAATTTATAGCCGGAAAAGAATCGACACAGGAAGAATTTTTTCATACATTTAATGCGCTACATGAGGAAAACAAACAAATCATCATTTCGAGTGATCGGCCTCCCAAAGAGATCCCGACGCTTGAAGACCGCTTGCGATCCAGATTTGAATGGGGACTGATCACCGATATTACACCACCAGATCTGGAAACGCGAATCGCTATTTTAACGAAAAAAGCAAAAGCGGAAGGACTGGATATCCCAAATGAAGTGATGCTGTATATTGCTAATCAAATAGATACGAATATTCGTGAACTCGAGGGTGCATTAATCCGTGTCGTAGCCTATTCATCCCTCGTCAATCAGGATATTGATGCATCCCTTGCAGCAGATGCTCTAAAGGATATTATCCCAAGTAATAAACCGCGCACGATTACGATTCATGGCATTCAGGAAGCTGTCGGAGAGAAGTACGATATTAAATTAGAAGATTTTGCAGCCAAAAAACGTACAAAATCAGTTGCATTCCCAAGGCAAATCGCTATGTATCTATCACGGGAACTGACGGATTTTTCATTGCCCAAAATCGGAGAAGAATTCGGCGGAAGGGATCATACAACCGTCATTCATGCACATGAAAAAGTAGTGAAAATGATGGAGAATGACACATTATTGCACAAAGAAATTGAAGAATTAAAAGAACAGCTGAAAGCATTTTAGTTATAAACATGTGTATGTTGTGAATAAAATAATCTATTCATAAACAACTTTTCCACATGTGAATAACCTTTGTTTTAGCATAACTATCAAAGATATCCACATAATCACAAACCTTATTACTATTATTACTATATTTTTATAAATATATATATATAAAAGGAGCATGCATGTCATGAAATTTATCATACAGCGTCAACAATTAATTTCCAGTGTGCAAGATGTCATGAAGGCTATTTCATCCAGAACAGCGATTCCAATTTTGACTGGAATGAAAATTGAAGCAAAATCTAATGGAATTACATTGACAGGAAGTGATTCAGATATTTCCATTGAATCGTTTATCCCCGCTGAAGAAGACGGCATGATCAATGCAGATCATATTGAAGAAGGAAGTGTTGTTCTGCAAGCCCGCTACTTTCCGGATATTGTCCGGAAACTGCCGGAAAAAACGGTTGAAATTGAAGCAGATGAAAATTTTAATGTAACCATCCAGTCAGGAAAAGCAAAATTCAATCTTAATGGTCAGGATGCCAATGAATATCCACAACTGCCTAAATTGCAAACAGAGAACAGTTTTGAAATACAGTCAGACTTACTGAAAAATTTAATCAGACAAACCGGTTTTGCTGTATCAACTATGGAAACAAGACCCATTTTAACTGGAGTCAATATAAAAGTTGAAAATGAAACATTAAGTTTTACGGGAACGGATAGTCATCGGCTTGCCGCAAAAAGCATACCATTAGGAGGTGTGAACTTCAGTCTATCCAATATTGTTGTACCAGGGAAAAGTCTTAATGAACTGTCCAAAATCTTGGATGATAAGGGCGAGAAAGTGGAAATAAGCGTAACGAGTAATCAAATCTTATTCCGTACGAAACACTTACACTTTCTGTCCAGATTACTGGATGGAAATTATCCGGAAACATCCCGGCTGATTCCGGATCATAGTCAAACTGTTCTTCATGTCAAAAGGAAAGAACTGATGGATACAATTGATCGTGCATCACTCCTTGCCAGAGAAGAACGAAATAATGTTGTTAAATTAATTACAAAAGATCATCAATCATTGCAAATCACCAGTAATTCACCGGAAGTTGGACAAGCAGCTGAGGAAGTTTCGATTCAATCGATTGAAGGAGAAGATTTGAAAATCTCATTTAGTTCGAAATATATGCTGGATGCATTAAAAGTCATTGAAAATGATGATGTGGTTATCGAATTTACCGGGGCTATGCGGCCATTTATCATGAAACCGGCTAACGATGATTCGGTATTACAATTGATTTTGCCTGTCAGAACATACTAAGGAAAACCTGGCAAGATCCAGCAGTCAGATCAGCGGAAATCAGCAAACAGCTGATTTCCTTGTACATTCTTTTATGCTTCATGAGTCTATATTTTCCGCTTATTTACACAGTTTAAAGCAACTTTCCTTCCCTTTATATGAAATCTTTAGTAAAATAGATAGGAAGTACAATTAACGTCATATCAATTAAGAAAAAGTCTGGTGGTCAATATGCAACAACCTGAAAAAATACCAATTGAGACGGACTACATTCCGCTGGGGCAATTTATTAAATTGCTGAATATACTCGATTCCGGTGGTATGGTAAAAGCCTTTTTACAGGATGAGGGAGTGCTTGTTAACGGCGAACTTGAGCATCGCAGAGGAAGAAAACTTTATCCGGAAGACGTGATAGAAATGGAAGGTATTGGAATTTATATTGTCACTAAAGACTGATCACGGGGAATTTGCATGAATATTGAACATTTACAGCTAAAAAATTACCGGAACTATCGGGAGCTGGATATTTCATTTGACGATAAGATCAATATGATTATTGGTGAAAATGCACAGGGAAAAACCAATCTGATGGAGGCCATCTATGTCCTTGCTTTTTCAAAATCCCATCGTACCCCGAGGGAAAAAGAACTTATCCAATGGGATCGGGAATATGCTAAAATAGAGGGCAGGATAACCAAGCGAAAGCAAACGTTCCCACTGGAAATCATTTTATCAACAAAGGGTAAAAAAGCAAAATTAAACCGTGTTGAACAAAAAAAATTAAGCGAATATATCGGTGCTTTAAATGTTGTCATATTCGCACCTGAACATTTATCACTGGTTAAAGGGGCACCACAGACAAGAAGACGTTTTATCGATATGGAACTTGGACAGATTCAGCCCAGATATATTTACCATCTTGGGCAGTATCAAAAGATATTGAAACAGCGGAATCATTTGCTGAAGCAATTACAGCGCCGGGAACAACAGGATAAAACCATGCTACATGTATTAACGGAACAATTGATTCAGCATGCAGCCACATTATTGGAACGCCGCTTTGTATTTCTTGATTTGTTACGTCAATGGGCAAGCCCCATTCATTATGGAATCAGCCACGGAACAGAAAGGCTTGAAATCAGGTATGCTCCAACCATAGAAGTATCAGAAACAGCAAATAAGGAAAAGATAGAGACTATATATACCAATAAATTCCATGAACTCCAAGGAAAAGAGATTGAGCGCGGTACTACTTTAATCGGACCGCATCGGGATGATGTCATGTTTTATGTCAACGATAAAGATGTACAGACTTACGGCTCCCAGGGGCAGCAGCGGACAACAGCATTATCGGTAAAACTGGCGGAAATAGAGCTTATATGCAATGAGGTTGGCGAATATCCGGTCTTGCTTCTTGATGATGTATTAAGTGAATTGGATGACCACAGGCAATCCCATTTATTAAATACCATTCAGGGGAAAGTTCAAACGTTTGTATCGACAACCAATGTCGATGGAATCAGCCATGAAACATTAAAAGGTGCACAATTATTCCGCGTGCATCATGGCACTGTTGATTCGTGATTATGGAGGGATACAATGTTTATTCATATTGGCAATGATAATGTGATCCAGTCTAAAGATGTCATTTCCATTATTGATCACAGTGTCGTGACATCTTCAAGTATTATGGAAAAGATGATCGAAAACAGAACAAAACAGCATAAAGTTTTTGGACCAACTGACGAGGTGAAGTCAGTTGTTGTTACGAGCGAGGAAGTTTATTACAGTTCGTTATCCGTTTCAACGCTGAAAAAACGGGCTAGTATGATTTCGACAATCAGCAAACTTGATGACTTTTCGGATGAAATTGAACAATCATACTAAATCGATCGGTTAGATAGGATTCATATTTATCCCTGTGCAGCCGTCCGTAAGACTTCCGGATCAGGGACATGGCGGAGGTAACGGACGATGGAACGCTGATAAGTTCAACTAAATTCAGTGGGGAAAGAACATTTATAAAGTATATGAAAACCATGCTCATGATTAACGTTAGGGCGAGGCATGAGTTTTTCCAGGAAACGTAGGTGAAAAAATGTCAGCAGAAGAAAAAGTTTCAAAAGAACAGGCTTACGGCGCTGATCAGATTCAAGTGCTGGAAGGATTGGAAGCAGTACGAAAGAGACCTGGAATGTATATCGGTACGACAAGTGAAAGAGGACTCCACCATCTCGTATGGGAAATTGTCGATAATAGTATTGACGAGGCACTTGCAGGTTACTGTGATAAAATCCAAGTGATTATTGAAAAGGATAATAGCATTACGGTCATCGATAATGGCCGTGGAATCCCGGTAGACATTCAGAAAAAGACCGGAAAACCGGCACTTGAAGTGATCATGACAGTCCTCCATGCCGGCGGTAAATTCAGCAATGATAGTTATAAGGTTTCCGGCGGGCTGCATGGTGTCGGGGCATCTGTTGTGAATGCTTTATCAAGCAACCTTGATGTTTATGTTCACCGTGACGGGAAAATTTACTACCTTGGTTTTGAAAAAGGTGTGCCACAAGGAAAGATCGAAACAGTCGGTGAAACAGATATTACCGGGACGAAAACACAATTTAAACCCGATCCGGAGATTTTTACCGAAACAAGGGAATTTGAATTTGATATCCTGGCTCAACGACTGCGTGAGTTGGCTTTTCTGAATAAAGGAATTACCATTTCAATCGAAGACAAACGTACGGATAAGGAGCCGGTTGAATATTATTACGAAGGCGGCATCAGTTCATTCGTTGAGTATATTAACCGTAACCGGGAAGTGCTGCATAAACCATTTTATGCTGACAGTGAGGAACAGCAGATTGCAGTTGAAGTGGCCATTCAATACAATGATGGGTTTGCCAGCAATATTTATTCATATGCCAATAACATCCACACGTATGAAGGCGGCACACATGAATCAGGGTTCAAATCCGGGCTTACACGTGTAATCAATGATTATGCACGTAAAAATAATATGTTTAAAGAAAATGATCCAAACTTAAGCGGTGATGATGTCCGGGAAGGTATGACCGCCATCATCTCGATTAAACATCCCGATCCGCAGTTTGAAGGGCAAACAAAAACAAAACTTGGAAATAGTGAAGTGAAAAAAGTAACGGATTCGGCATTCAGTGAAGCTTTTTCCAAGTTCATGTTTGAAAATCCCGATGTAGCCCGGATCGTCGTAGAAAAGGGATTAATGGCATCGCGCGCACGAATTGCAGCGAAAAAAGCACGTGAACTAACCAGACGAAAAAGTGCGCTTGAAGTTTCCAACTTGCCGGGAAAACTTGCCGATTGCTCCTCAAAAGACGCGAGCATCAGCGAACTGTATATTGTTGAGGGCGACTCTGCCGGCGGTTCCGCCAAACAGGGACGAGACCGGCACTTTCAGGCTATCCTGCCATTACGCGGGAAAATATTAAATGTTGAAAAGGCACGTCTCGATAAAATTTTATCCAATAAGGAAGTACGGGCCATGATTACGGCATTGGGCACCGGGATTGGTGAAGACTTTGATTTGTCAAAAGCCAGGTATAATAAAATTGTCATCATGACGGATGCCGATGTCGATGGTGCACATATCCGCACATTACTATTAACCTTTTTCTATCGTTATATGCGTCCTTTAATTGAACATGGCTATGTTTATATTGCACAGCCGCCATTATACAAAATACAACAAGGCAAGGCTGTTCACTATGCCTACAATGACAAGGAAATGGAACGTATTTTGGATGAGCTGTCCAAAACACCAAAACCGGGACTGCAGCGGTATAAAGGTCTTGGTGAAATGAACGCCACACAACTTTGGGAAACAACCATGGATCCGGAAACACGCACATTGCTTCAGGTTGAACTTTCGGATGCAATGGATGCAGACCATATTTTTGACATGCTGATGGGAGATAAAGTAGAACCGCGCCGGAACTTTATCGAAGAAAATGCACAAAACGTCCAAAACTTGGATATTTAAAAGGCTTTGATTTGTTAGCATGACATGTTTCTATCTAAACAGAAGCATTGAGCTTTTGTTTTGGCTTCAGAAAGTATAGATTACGGTTGACCTTACAGGAAAAACTTGGGCCATCACTATTATGCATGTCACAGCCAAGTTTTTCTAAAGGAATATGGAGGTATTTTAATGGCGGATGAACAACGTCCAAATGTTCAGGAAATCAATCTCAGTCAGGAAATGCGTACTTCTTTTCTTGACTATGCCATGAGTGTCATCGTCTCACGGGCACTGCCTGATGTACGTGATGGAATGAAACCTGTCCATCGCAGAATATTATATGCTATGAATGACCTTGGGATGCACGCAGATAAAGCGTACAAAAAATCTGCCCGTATTGTTGGTGAAGTCATCGGTAAGTATCACCCGCACGGTGATTCTGCTGTTTACGAATCCATGGTTCGTATGGCGCAGGATTTCAGTTATCGTTATATGCTTGTGGACGGTCACGGCAATTTTGGTTCAGTTGATGGCGACTCAGCCGCAGCCATGCGTTACACGGAAGCACGTATGTCCAAAATTTCCATGGAATTACTGCGGGATATTAATAAAGATACCATTGATTATGCAGACAACTACGACGGGACAGAACGGGAACCGGTTGTTTTTCCTGCCCGTTTCCCGAATCTGCTTGTTAATGGCGCAGCTGGAATTGCTGTGGGGATGGCGACAAACATCCCGCCTCATAACCTGGGGGAAACGATTGATGCAGTACTGGCTGTCAGCAGGGATCCTGAAATCACAGTTCATGAATTAATGGAACAATATATTTATGGTCCTGACTTTCCAACAGCTGGTGAAATTATCGGAAGAAGTGGAATACGCAAAGCTTTTGAAAGCGGTAAGGGATCTGTAACCATTCGGGCAAAAGTACATATAGATGAACAGCCAAATGGCAAATCTTCCATTATTGCAACTGAATTGCCTTATCAGGTCAACAAAGCTAAATTGATTGAAAAAATTGCCGAACTTGTCCGGGATAAACGAATTGATGGAATCACTGACCTGCGAGATGAATCAGACCGGAATGGTATGCGTGTCGTCATTGAATTGCGCCGCGACGCGAATGCAAATATTGTACTGAATAATTTATATAAATATACGGCATTACAAACAACTTTTGGCATCAATATGCTGGCATTAGTCGATGGGCGTCCGAAAGTGTTAACGATAAAACAATGCCTGGAATACTATCTTGAACATCAAAAAGAAATTGTAAAACGTCGTACAGCTTTTGAATTGCGTAAGGCTGAAGCACGTGCACACATTCTGGAAGGATTGCGTGTGGCATTAGACCATCTGGATGACGTGATTTCGCTTATTCGTAACTCAAAAACAACCGATGTTGCCCGGGATGGATTAATGGAGAGATTCGGGCTGACAGAAAAACAGGCACAGGCTATATTGGATATGCGCCTGCAGCGATTGACGGGACTTGAACGGGAAAAAATCGTCAATGAATATAATGAACTTCTCCAGTTGATCGACGAATTAAAAGCCATTTTAGCTGACAATGAAAAAGTGCTGGAGATCATAAGGGAAGAACTGACGGAAATCAAGGAGAAATATAATGACTCGCGCCGTACAAAAATTGTCGTTGGCGGAGCAGACCTTATTGAAGATGAAGATTTGATTCCTGAAGAAAATATTGTTATTACACTTACCCACCAGGGATATATCAAGCGTCTCCCTGCATCTACGTACCGAACACAAAAGCGGGGCGGCCGCGGTATTCAGGGAATGGGAACAAATGACGATGACTTTGTTGAACATTTAGTGTCCACTTCAACCCATGACACGGTCCTATTCTTTACGAATAAGGGCAAAGTTTATCGTGCCAAGGGTTATGAAGTTCCGGAGTTCAATCGTACTGCAAAAGGCATACCGATTATTAATTTGCTGCAGGTTGAAAAGGATGAATGGATTAATGCTGTCATTTCGGTTTCGGAGTACAGTGACGATTACTTTCTGTTTTTCACAACAAAACATGGATTATCCAAACGGACGAATCTATCACAATTTGCCAATATACGCAAAGGCGGTTTAATTGCCGTAGGACTTCGTGATGAGGATGAACTTATTTCGGTCAGATTAACAGACGGAACGAAAGATATTATGATCGGTACTAAAAATGGTTATTTAATCCGTTTTCCGGAAGATCAGGTTCGTTCAATGGGAAGAAATGCAGCAGGTGTACGCGGCATTTCGCTTCGTCACGATGATGAAGTCGTTTCGATGGAAATTTTGGACGAAGGATTACAAATCATGCATGTCACCAATAAAGGGGTTGGAAAACGTACACCAGAAGATCAGTATCGGAAAACCAATCGTGGCGGTAAAGGTATTTTCACTTGTAAATTATCAGATGACAGTTATGTAGTGGCGGTCAAGGCCGTTACAGGGGAAGAGGATATTATGCTCATAACTGTTGCCGGTGTGCTGATTCGCATCCCAGTCGAAGGTATTTCACAGACAGGGCGAAATGCACAGGGGGTCCGGCTGATCCGTCTGCAGGAAGATGAAGAGGTTGCAACGGTTGCAAAAGTGGAACAAGAGGAAGAAGCCGATTCTGAAGCAGTGGATAAGGATGAAGCAGTCCAAGAAGACGATCAGGAAACGTAATAAACTGACACATGGTTTGATGGTGACCCACAAGAATAAAGACTTGGGTCACCATTTCATTTAAAATGTATGTTTAAAAAGGATCGAGAAGTTCGAGGCGGCATAGTTTTAAGCAGCGGAGAAACAAGCCAACGAAGAAATTCGATGCGTCATTTGTACCGAACTTTTTGAACATCTTCTTAAAGGGGGATTTTTGATGCGTGTAGAATCTTCTCAGCTGGTTCCAGGCTGTGTGCTGTTAAAAGAAGTAAATGGAAAGACGAATAAGCCGATCATCCCGAAAAAAACGGTTTTAACAGATCAACATATTACCATATTACATAAATTTTTGGCAGAAACCGTTGATGTATCGGCAACACTTGCTGATGGTGAACCTTTCCAGCCTGAATTAAAAAAGGAAAAGCATGAACAAAAAAAAGTTGAACAGTCTTCCACTGGATCCTTTGAAAGATATTACAGGGAAACCGTGGATCGTTATAAAAAGCTTTTTAACAATTGGCAGAACAACATAGCCATTGATACCCCTGCAGTTCGTGATAGCCTGGTTCCGTTTTTTGAGATGGTGGATGATATCGGTTCAGCTGTGTACAAACTAAATCAGTATGCCAACAGAAAGGATTATGTATTCCATCATAGTGTGGCTGTCGGAATTTTATCGGCATTTTTGGCGAAGAAGATGGGTTATGAGAAAGGAGAATGGCTGCAGATAGGATTGGCCGGCTCATTAAGTGATTGTGGGATGGCAAGAATGGATGAAGCAGATGTGATGAGGAACAGATCGCTTACCTTTTCAGAATTGGAAAAAATAAAAAAACATCCTGTTTACTCATACCGGATGATTGAAAAGGCTCCAGCTATTACATCAGCAGTAAAACTGGCAGTACTCCAGCATCACGAACGATTGGATGGATCCGGATATCCGCTAGGACTTACACAAGAAAAAATCCATATCTATCCCCGAATCATTGCAGTTTGTGATCTGTACCATAGGATGACATGCGGATGGTTATACAACCAAAAACAGTCACCTTTCAGCACCGTTGAGAAGCTGCAGAAAGACCAGGTAACAAAGCTTGATCATCAAGTTGTGCAAGTATTTATTGACAGCTTTACCAACTCTTTGGCAGGTACAAATGTGCGTCTTTCCACGAATCAGACGGGCGTAATTGTTTTCATGGATAAAAAACGTCCGGCCCATCCGATCATAAGGCTTGACGGTTCGAATGAATTGCTGCCATTGCAAGACCATCCAGCTGTTTATATTGATGAGCTTTTGTAATGGTGTTTTGTTTAACCCGGGAAGTTTAGGGTACTGATTTCATAAGGCTCTTTTCCTAAAATTTGTTACGTTTAAACCTTCGAAATCGATATAAATTGCGATACTACATACAGCTTCGGAAATACACGACGCTTTCCGAGGGCTCGTGCCAAGCCTCCCAGCCAGATCGGGCCAACAGGACATTGGTTACAAAGGCGTTGCCACAGGACGTGGTGTTCTTAGCGAACGTGGGCTCTTGAGGGAGGATGTTCACTTTCCAGTATTCTGTATAAGAATAGTACCCAGCATGAATGGGATTTTTTCGGCAGTTATGTTTAAAAATTGTTTGATAAACGGGTAATCCATATCCGGCTTAGCTGCCAGCAAATCCCCCCACCATTCTGATTCATAGCGGCATAGCATACTTAGGTTGTAAAGAAGTAAATAATGGACCATGATCTCGGATATCGGCAAATAATGACTGCGATGGACCGGAAAGTAAATGGCCCGGTATGCCCTATCCGTAAAAAAAGGGCTCTTTTCCTTTGGTCTGAATGGATCTTTTAAAAAGACATGAATCGCCTTCCCTTTTGTTTCCGTATAGTCAATATTTGGCAAAAAAGGCTTAATACGCTTGATAAACGCATTTGCAGTTAAATGATAGTTGTCCAGTACGGAAGCCGGGAATTGCAAATGCATTGTTCCGGGATTCCCGACAGCCATCATATTTTGCTGCTGATGAAACGTGAACAAAGGTGTCATTTCAGGGATTAAAGCAAATAATTGCGCCATCTTTATTTTTTCAAATGGTGATTCTTTAACCAAAAATAGGTGTTCCGAGAAATACGGATATAATCCATTATGCTGGATCTTCACCTCATCATCCAAAAATGTATAGTCTCTTTTCTTGCGTTTTCGGCTTGAGACACCGTGTGCCAGTATCGCTGTTGATTCAGGATAATGGGGTCTAATGGTCAATAAAGCGGCTTTCAGTAAGTGGACCATGCCATAAAAAAACAGCATCGGCTGCAGTAAAGTTTCCAGCCTTTTGCCATTCTCATAAAACCGCACGCCATGATCCAGGTAATGCATGAATTGATTGCAGTTTTCAAAACTTTTTACTGATGCATCAATACCATCCAATTCCTCGTAACAGCCTTGCAAATATTGCTGTGCTGTATGCTGTGACTGGAGGTATGTGAAAAATTCCATTATATGATGATTTTCCATAAAATAACTCCTCATAACTGTTAGAAATTTTTGAATCAAATTTCTTTTATCACACACCCATTCTTGTATTGAAAAAGCCTGTCTGTTGGCGTATTGTATATAACAATAGAAAATGCAGCTAACATTAGCTTACATGCCATATAGTTTTCACCAAATAACAAAATAATAATCATTTCAAATATACTAATATGGATAGGAGGATGAAAGATGCGTGAAGACAAGTTTGTCAAAGAAGGTTTGACATTTGATGATGTTTTAATGATGCCTGCCAGATCGGAAGTGCTGCCAAAGGATGTTGACATCAGCACGGTATTGTCTGAGAGAATCAAGCTTAACACCCCGCTGATCAGTGCAGGGATGGATACGGTGACCGAAGCTGATATGGCGATCGCAATGGCCAGGCAAGGCGGTTTGGGAATTATTCATAAAAATATGTCTATTGAAGATCAGGCAGAACAAGTCGACCGTGTGAAACGGTCTGAAAGTGGCGTCATCACGAATCCATTTTTCCTCACTCCGGAGCATCAAGTCTATGATGCAGAACATTTAATGGGCAAATTCCGCATTTCCGGTGTTCCGATTGTTAATCATATTGATGAGCAGAAATTGATCGGTATTTTGACAAACCGCGACTTGCGTTTTGTTCAGGACTATTCCACCGCGATTAAAGAAGTGATGACAAGTGAACATTTGGTAACGGCTCCTGTAGGGACAACACTGGATGAAGCTGAACATCTATTGCAAACCCATCGAATTGAGAAACTGCCATTAATTGATGATCATGGTATACTGAAAGGTTTAATAACCATCAAAGACATTGAAAAGGTAATTGAATTCCCGAATGCGGCAAAAGACGCACAAGGCAGGCTTTTGGCAGGAGCTGCTGTCGGTATAACCGGTGATGCGATGACACGCATTGAAAAACTGGTTGAAGCGGGTGTTGATGTGATTGTGATTGATACAGCACATGGACATTCAACAGGTGTATTGGAACAAGTCCGTGCTGTACGCGAGGCATATCCCGATCTCGATATAATTGCAGGGAATGTTGCAACAGCCGAAGCAACCGCAGATTTAATTGAAGCAGGTGCAGATGTTGTTAAAGTTGGTATCGGTCCTGGGTCGATTTGTACGACCAGGGTTGTAGCAGGCGTCGGGGTACCACAGATCACAGCTGTCCATGATTGTGCGGTTGCTGCTTCCGAATATGGTGTTCCAATTATTGCTGATGGTGGGATTAAGTACTCCGGTGATATCGTGAAAGCAATTGCTGCTGGTGCTCATGCAGTGATGCTGGGCAGTATGTTTGCCGGTGTAACTGAAAGCCCCGGAGCAACTGAAATATTTCAGGGAAGACAGTATAAAGTATACCGGGGCATGGGTTCAGTCGGTGCCATGAAAGCAGGCTCCAAAGATCGTTATTTCCAGGGTGCCGAAGATGCCAAAAAACTGGTTCCTGAAGGTATTGAAGGAAGAATTGCTTACAAGGGCCCCCTTGCTGATACCGTTCATCAATTGATCGGCGGATTGCGTGCAGGTATGGGGTATTGCGGTACAGAATCGATTGATACATTGCGTCATGATGCCCGATTTATCAGGATATCAAACGCCGGATTAAGAGAAAGCCATCCGCATGATGTTCAAATTACAAAAGAAGCACCGAATTATTCTTAATAAAGGCAGTTCATATGTCAACTTTTACAGAAATAGTAAACATTACCTATTCGGTATTTAATAGATAGGGCTTATCCCTGTCTATTTTTTCTCTATTTTTTATGGTAAAATATCAAAGGTAAAAACTTTAATATCAAAAAATAGATAGATGATTTCATCAATCATAAGGTGGAGGTAGAGAAAGTGAAACACAACGCAAAGAAATGTTTGTCATTATTGCTTGTCACACTGGTAATGATGACAGCGATAACGGTACAGCCGTTTTCGGTACAGGCAGCAGAATCGATAGACATCGAAGCAGAATCAGCTATATTGGTAGATTTCGAAACAGGTAAGATTGTTTACGCTAAAAACCCTGATATGGCACTACCTCCAGCTAGTATGACCAAAATGATGACCGAATATCTCGTTCATGAAGCTATTGCGGAAGGTCAGATCAGCTGGGACACGACAACACAGATCAGTGATTATCCTTACAGTATATCAGCAGACGCATCTTTCTCAGGTGTAGGGTTGACGCAGGATAAAGATTATACTGTTAAACAATTGTACGATGCCATGGCCATCAATTCGGACAATGCAACAACGATTGCACTGGCTGAATTAATTGCCGGTTCTGAGGGCGAATTTGTCAAGATGATGAATGAAAAAGCAGAAGAAATGGGATTACCGGAATATGAATTTGTCAACTCAACAGGTCTTGCCAATTCATCGCTCGGGGAAAATGTGCCTGAGGGAACGGATCCTGATGCCAATAATCTGTTATCAGCCCGTTCAGCAGCTTTACTTGCATACAACTTGATAAACGATTATCCGGAGGCACTTGAGGTCTCCAAGGTTCCTTCAGCCGAATTTGATGATCAGACAATCCGCAATTGGAATTGGATGCTGCCACATGACGAGGAAGACGCCAGTTCTTTACAGCAGTTCAATTATGAAGGGATAGATGGTTTAAAAACAGGCTTTACTGAGCTTGCCGGCCATTGTTTTACAGGAACTGCTGAACGTAATGGCAAACGCTTTGTATCTGTTGTGATGAAAACAGAGGGCCAAGGAGCACGCTTTGAAGAGACAGCTAAACTGATGGACTATGGATTTAATCAATTTGAAAATCAGGAAATCTTTCCGGCTGGATACCAGCTTGAAGGGGAGTCGGATATCCCTGTTTCAAAGGGGAAAGAGGACACTGTGCAAGTAGCAACGAATGAAGCATTCATGACGCCTGTTAACGGGGATCAGGCGGAGAATTACAGCATCGAATATCAATTGAACGAAGATAAACTGAATGAGGATGGGGAACTTAACGCACCGATTGAGAAAGGTGAAAAAATTGGTACCGCCAAAGTTGTCTACAGCGGTGAAGAAGATGATGGCTATATCTCACCGGAAAGTGACAAACGAACCATCGACCTGGTTGCCCAGGATACGGTTGAAAAAGATAACTGGTTTATGCTGACAATTGGTGCGATTGGCGGTTTCTTTGGAAATATTTTCAGTACGGTTGTTGACACAGTGAAAGGCTGGTTTTAAATAGGGTATTCCAGAAGTCATTCAATCATGAATCATCGACTTTTTGCATTACAACAGTGTAAAATAATGATAGATGGAAACTTATATGGGAGGGAACAACATGGCAAATACAGGTACAGATCGTGTAAAACGCGGAATGGCCGAAATGCAAAAAGGCGGCGTCATTATGGATGTTGTCAATGCTGAACAGGCTAAAATAGCAGAGGAAGCAGGAGCGGTTGCAGTCATGGCATTGGAACGTGTGCCATCTGATATACGTGCTGCCGGTGGGGTCGCTCGCATGGCAAGTCCGGAAGTTACAGAAGAGGTCATGAATGCCGTTTCGATTCCGGTCATGGCAAAAGCACGTATTGGGCACATTGTGGAAGCCCGTGTGCTCGAAGCAATGGGTGTTGACTATATTGATGAAAGCGAAGTGCTGACACCGGCAGATGAGGAGTATCATTTGAAAAAATCCGATTATACTGTGCCATTTGTGTGCGGCTGCCGTAATCTTGGCGAAGCAGCACGCCGTATTGGAGAGGGTGCGTCCATGCTGCGTACAAAAGGAGAACCTGGCACGGGAAACATTGTGGAAGCTGTCCGCCACATGCGCCAGGTGCAATCCGAAATCAGGAAACTGACATCGATGTCAGATGATGAAGTGATGACCTATGCCAAAGAAATCGGGGCACCATATGAACTCCTGCTGGAAATTAAACAGGAAGGTCGGTTGCCGGTGGTCAACTTTGCAGCTGGCGGTGTGGCAACACCAGCAGATGCCGCATTAATGATGCAGCTGGGTGCAGACGGTGTATTTGTCGGTTCCGGTATCTTTAAATCAAAACAGCCGGAGAAATTTGCAAAAGCAATTGTTGAAGCAACAACGCATTATACCGACTATCAATTGATCGGTGAAATTTCTAAAGATCTTGGTACTGCCATGAAGGGGATTGAAATGGGTACATTGGAAGCACATGACCGCATGCAGGACCGCAGTGAGTAGAAAGAAGGAATAATCATGAGTGTAATTGGTGTACTGGCGTTGCAGGGTGCCGTTCGTGAACATATGCGTTCGATTGAGGAAGCTGGTGCAACAGCCATTGAAATAAAACGAAAAGAGCAGCTGGAAGAAATTGATGGATTGATTCTTCCGGGTGGTGAAAGTACAACAATGCGCCGGCTGATTGACAGCTATGACTTTTTTGATGCTATTCGGGAATTTGGGAAACAAGGAAAGCCAATCTTCGGTACTTGTGCAGGCCTGATTTTGATGGCAAATGATATTGAAGGTCAGGAAAATGCGCACCTGGGTCTGATGGACATGAAGGTTGCACGAAACGCATTTGGAAGACAGGTGGCAAGCTTTGAGGCAAGTCTCAGCGTTAAGCATATCAGTGCTGATTTCAATGCTGTATTCATCCGTGCGCCGTATATACTGGAAGCAGGATCAGATGTAGAAATTCTGGCTACTCATCAAGAAAGGGCAGTTGCAGCTAAACAAGGACATTATCTGTGTACAGCATTTCATCCCGAACTAACGGATGACAATCGTTTTATGGTATATTTTGCTGAAATGGTGGAACAATCAAAACAAACACTTGCATCATAGTAAGAAGTCGGATATGATATAGCATAATAATAAACAGAACAGTCATGAAAGGAAGCAGTAACAGGATTGCTTTTTCTCAGAGAGTCGGTGGCAGGTGAAAACCGATGAAAGCAACTTGTGAATCCGTCCTCGAACTGGTTTGCCGAACACATTTGAGTAGGCAACCCCGGTTAAAACCGTTATCGTATTTGAGCCGGAAGCATTTTGATTGCTTCAATAAGGGTGGCAACGCGGGAACTACACTCTCGTCCCTGTTTTACCAGGAGACGGGAGTTTTTTAATTTCTACAGGAATGAAAAAGGAGGCATATCTATGCTCGATATGAAATTTTTACGCAACCATTTTCAGGATGTGAAAGAAAAGCTAGCCCATCGTGGTGAAAACCTATCTGAGCTGGACAGGTTTGGTGAGCTTGATGAACGACGCAGAACGCTCATTTCCGAAACAGAATCATTGAAAGCAAAGCGTAATGAAGTGTCTAAACAAATTTCCGCTCTGAAAAAGGAGAAGAAGGATGCGGAGCCAGCGATTAAGGAAATGCGCGAGGTCGGGGAAAAAATAAAGGAACTTGATACAGAGCTGAAAGAAATCGAAACATCGTTGGAAATCATCATGATGTCAATCCCGAACATACCGCATGAAAGTGTACCGATTGGGGAAGATGAAAACGATAATGTGGAAGTACGGAAATGGGGGGATCTCCCAACGTTTAATTTTGACGAGAAACCTCATTGGGATATTGCAGCTGATTTAGATATTCTTGACTTTGAACGGGCTGCCAAGGTGACCGGAAGCCGTTTTGTTTTCTACAAAGGACTTGGGACACGTTTGGAACGTGCATTAATTAGCTTCATGATGGATTTGCATGCGGATGAACACGGTTATACAGAGATGATGCCGCCGCAGATCGTTAATCGCGGAAGCCTGACGGGAACGGGACAACTGCCTAAATTTGCTGAAGATGTGTTTAAACTGGAAGAATGGGATTATTTTCTAATACCGACAGCTGAAGTACCGATCACGAATTTCCACCGGGATGAGATTCTCACAAGTGATGATCTTCCGAAAAAATATGCAGCATACAGCGCCAATTTCCGGTCTGAAGCAGGTTCTGCCGGACGTGATACACGCGGGCTTATCCGTCAGCATCAATTCAACAAAGTTGAACTCGTTTATTTTACCAAACCTGAAGATTCTTATGACACATTAGAAACGTTGACAGGACACGCTGAAAAAGTATTGCAGCACTTAAATCTGCCATATCGTGTCATGAATATGTGTACAGGAGATCTGGGCTTTACCGCTGCCAAGAAATATGATATTGAAGTGTGGATCCCGAGTCAGGAAACGTACCGTGAAATCTCTTCCTGCTCCAATTTTGAGGATTTCCAGGCAAGACGCGCCGGGATTCGTTTCCGCAGAGAGGCGAATGAAAAACCGGAATTTATCCATACGTTAAATGGCTCAGGCCTTGCTGTTGGCCGTACCTTAGCCGCCATTCTGGAAAATTACCAGCAGGAAGATGGATCTGTCATGGTACCGGATGTGCTGCGTCCATACATGGGCTTTAAAAAGGTTATTAGATAACAAACATATTAAATTCATATTGGATCAAAAAGAGGCTTGGGACACAATGAAAACTTTCCACGCTAAAGACGAACGATTACAGGGCAGGAAGTGCAGCATTTTACTCTTTCAACAGTCACATCCTTATTCATCGTTGATACTCGACTGCGAAAGCGTGACAATTTGTCTTGGTGCAGCCTTCCTTCTATTCTGATTTTAGTTGCGTGCGATCATTCGCTCCGGCAGCATACTGCGCCTTCCATGGGCACGGCCTCAGCCTCCTCGGAAAGCAAAGGCCTCTTTCCTGTGAGGTCTTCGGCTCGTTTCCGTGGAAAGGACGTATTTTTCCGCAGCGACCACCATGCACTCAACAAAAGCATGGAAGCAAGCAAATCTAAGACCAAGTTACTTCTCAGTTTTATCGATCATTCGCAACAAATGTTCAAATATACCTCAAAAGATAAATCCGAAACTGAACTGCCCCGTGTCAAGTAGACAGTGGAAATAATAAAAAAGATTTACGCGGCCTTCTTCCTATACTCCATAGGACTGAGGCCGTTTAATCTTTGTTCATTTCTATAATATTGAGCGATATCTAAACGAACTCGGCTTACGACCGCCCCCTTTCGATCCCCTCTAACTTTTTTAAAAAAGCATTCCTTGGCACGCAACCGTTCATTTTCTTTTTCTATTCGACGTATGTCTAGCTTCATTTTTTGTTGTGATGTTAATGCTTCTTCTCTTTTGGAACGACCACGTTGGTCTTTTAAAGCATCCCAACCACCATTTTCATACTTGCTTACCCAATGATAAACCTGTTGATAGAAAACTTGATGGGTTACCGCTGTTTTTTGGTAATCCTTCTCATTGTCTAAGGCTGCTTGCACAATTTCTATACGTTCCTGCCACGTCGTTTTTCTCCCTTTGGTCATAGCGTTTCTCCTTCCTCCCGATCCTTGTATTTCTCTATGACCATTATAATCTCTTATCCACTTTCGCAAAACAGATGTACTGGATATACCGTATTTTTCGATCACATCTTTAAGTGAGTAGTGTTTGGCTAGATAATCAGAAATAGCTGCCAACTTCACTTTTTTTGTATACACTTTCTTCTTAGAAGAGGTTCTCTTTAAATTTTTCCATCTATATTTGGTTACGGATTTCTTCCAATCCATAAGCGCTGTATGATGTACACCATACTTTTGATAAATACCTCTTAAGCTAAAACCTTTATGTTCATATGCATCCAATACTATTTGTTTAAATTCAATCGTATAATTCTTTCTTGGCATAAAAATAACTCCCCTCAAAGTAGCAGATTTTATTTTTTTATCTGCCTACTTAGAAGGGAGCATATCA
>NZ_FOJW01000016.1 GCF_900112045.1 Lentibacillus halodurans | reverse complement strand
CGTCGTAAAACGCCGGCTAACTGCCCGTAAAGGTCCGATTCTGTTCAACTAACATTCAGTGGAAAAAGCGTCCACTGAATGAAGTTTCACTTTATATCTTATAAGGGGGGGTTCGTTTTGTCTCATCTGTCAGCATTAACATCCTACGGCCCGACTGTGGCAGAGGTGGATCTAGGTGCATTCCGGGACAACGTCCGGACATTCAAAAAACATATAGAAGACAGCATGCTGATGGCCGTCATTAAAACGAACGCCTATGGGCACGGCATCGTTCCCATCGGGCGTGCAGCGATCCGAGCTGGGGCAGATCGCCTTGGTGTAACGACGGTGGAAGAAGGTGCACTTCTGCGGGAACGTGGTATTAAGAAGCCCATTCATATTCTGAGTTCAATCATGTGTGATCGGGTAACGGATGTCGTTACATATGATTTGACTGCTTCTGTTTCTTCGCTGCAGCTGGCACACGCTTTAAGCAGGGAGGCTGAAAAGCAGCATAAAATTGCTTCTGTACACCTGAAAATCGATACCGGCCTTCACCGGTTTGGCATACAGCCGGACAAAGCTGTTTCATTTTGCAGGTCGTGTTTTTATCTCCCAGGTCTGGAATGGGAAGGTGTTTATACGCATTTTTCCAGTGCAGATGAAGGAAAGTGGACAACAACTGAACGTGAATTTACCTTGTTTATGAATACGGTATCCAAAATGGGAGCGAGCGGGTACCTTTTTCCCGTCCGTCATACAGGGGCTTCAACGATTGCGATTGAACGGAGGGATATGCATCTGGACATGGTCAGAACAGGAATTGCGTTATTCGGATACCCCCCTGAACTTCATCAGTATGACATGATTTCATTGAAACCGGTTATGGAATTGAAATCGATCATACTACATGTTCGTGAACTGCCGCCGAATACACCGGTTGGATACGGCGGCAGCTATGTTACTTCCGGCTATGAAAAAATCGCTGTTGTTCCGATCGGGCACGGAGATGGCTATCATCGTGCTCTGTCGAACAATGGCCAAATGCTTGTCAATGGAGAACGAGCCAATATAATTGGTATGGTCTCATTGGATCAGACATTGATCGATGTGACCCATTTACCGAATGTGAATGAAGGCGATGAGGTCGTTTTAATGGGCAGACAGGAAAATGATTATATATCTGCGCGTGAGATAGCCGGCTGGATGGACAGTATCGTTGATGAGGTGCTTGCAGGACTGAAAGAGCGGGTTGAAAGGATATATCAATAAAGGTTACAATTAAAATATCTGAAAATTTAATCAAAACAGGAGGGCGAATTTATGGACTTTTTATCTGTCATCCCTCCGATTGTTGCGGTGGCACTGGCAATCACTACGAAGCGTGTTTTGTTGTCATTATTCATCAGTATTTGGGTTGGCGGTCTGATTGCAGCAGGGGGTAATCCGTTTGCTGCTGTAGGTGTTACCTTTACATGGATGAAAGATGTGATGGTCGATCCCTGGAATGCCCGATTTCTTGTGATGACCGCTTTGCTCGGATGTGGTGCTGCCTTAATGTTTAAGACTGGCGGATCACAAGGTCTTATTAATGTATTGGAGAAGAAATTAACGACGAAAAAACGCGTTCAATTTTTATCGTATTTTTTGGGACTGATTATCTTCTTTAACGATTATGTGAACTCGGTCATTGTTGGAAACGCCTCTAAGGATATTTCTGCCAAACATAAGATTTCGAGAGAAAAATTATCATATGTACTTGACTCGACAGCTGCTCCAATCGCAACGATCGGTCCTGTGTCTGACTGGATTGGTTTTCAAGTATCGCTGATTGCAGGAGCTTTTGCCAGTATTAGTATTGTGGGCATGGAACCTTATTTTGCATTTTTACAGTCTATCCCGTGGAATTTTTATGCCATCTTATGTCTGCTGGCTGTTCCGATGATCATTGCCGGTAAGGATTTTGGTCCGATGGCAAAAGCGGAAGAACGTGCTCAAAAAACCGGCAAGCTGATACCGGATGGTGCGACGCCTTTATCGTCCGTTGATCAGGATTTGGGAGAGCCCCATCAGAAAGACGGCAGTGTCTGGAATTTTGTGCTTCCGCTTGTAACACTCATTGCAGTAAGTGTTTGGGGACTGTGGTATTCAGGTGGCGGTGCAGAAGGAAAGTCCATCATGGATGCACTTGCTGATACAGATGTTTCGGTTGCCCTGACATGGGGAGCCTTTGCAATGACGCTGATCGGGCTTATTCTGGCTCTTGTCCAAGGCATGGGCTTTAAGGAATGTGAAGATACATTGCTTGGCGGTATTCGAACAATGCTGCCGGCACTGATTATTATTATACTGGCATGGTCAATCGGGACGGTTACCTCAGCTCTTGGTACAGCTGAATTTATTGTCAGTGCAACAGAGGGCTGGATGACGGCAGCGCTTTTGCCATTTCTTATTTTCATTATTTCGATGTTCATTTCATTTGCGACTGGTACGTCATGGGGCACGATGTCGATTTTGACACCAATTGCGTTACCGCTAGCGTTTACATTTGGCGGGGAAGAACTCATTTCGATCGCTGTCGGTGCTATTTTTGCCGGATCGATTTTCGGGGACCATGTTTCACCGATATCCGATACAACGGTGATGGCGTCCATATTTGCGGAATCAGATCATATTGCCCATGTTAACACACAGGCGCCGTATGCACTCGTGCCTGCCAGCATTGCCGGTGTGTTATATTTAGTCTACTCTGTGGTAGGAAGCAGTGTTGTACTATTAATAGCCGGTATCGTCGTTCAATTTTTCCTATTGCGGTATTTGGGGAACCGGCATGCGAAGAAATATATGAATACTGAAAACAGGATTGCTTAATATAATACCTTAGCAAAAGATAAGGAGGCAACAATGAAACATATCAAAATTGCATTGATTCCAGGTGACGGAATTGGACCGGAAGTAGTGGCAGAAGGTGTCAACGTTCTAAAGGCGATTGAACAATTGGATTCAGATATTTCCTTTACATTCACGGAATTTCCGTGGGGCTGTGAATATTACCTGGAGCACGGTAACATGATGGACGATGATGGAATTGATCGTCTTCGCGAGTTTGATGCGATTTACTTGGGCGCTGTCGGTTATCCGGGAGTACCGGATCATATATCGCTGTGGGATTTGTTATTAAGGATCCGGAAAGCATTTGATCAGTATGTGAATCTGCGTCCGGTTTCACTGTTGGATCCGTCGCTGACACCGCTTAAGTCGAAATCGGAAAAGAATATAGATATGCTGGTCATCCGGGAAAACAGTGAAGGCGAATATGCTGGAGCGGGTGACTGGCTGTTTAAAGGAAAGCCTGAAGAAGTCGTGCTGCAGACGGGTGTCTTTTCCCGCAAAGGCACCGAGCGGATTATCCGATATGCATATGAGGAAGCACGCCGGTCGAACAGGACATTGACGAGCATCAGTAAAGGAAATGCCTTGAATTATTCGATGGTTTTCTGGGACCAAGTATTTGAAGAGGTCGGAAAAGACTATCCGGATGTCACGACCTATTCATATCTTGTTGATGCGGCCAGTTTATATTTTGTGACACATCCGGAGCGCTTTGAAGTGGTTGTCACGTCAAATCTGTTCGGTGATATCATGACAGACCTAGGTGCAGGGATAACGGGCGGACTGGGGCTTGCAACGGGGGCGAATATCAATCCGGAGAAGACTTATCCGTCCATGTTTGAGCCTGTCCATGGATCAGCGCCCGATATCGCCGGTAAAGGTGTGGCGAATCCAATTGCTGCCATTTGGTCTGTCAGTCAGATGCTGGATTTTTTTGGGGAAGAAAAGTGGGGGAAAGCCGTTCTCGACACCATTAAATCCATGATCGGGGAAACTGCGAACCTGACGCCTGATCTTGGAGGAAAAGCTTCAACGAGCGAAGTCGGTAATCGTTTTGTGGAAAAACTAACGGAAAAGGATAAAAATTAGGGGAACATATACTGAAAAGTCTGGATAAACGGACGGGGAATCTGGAAAAATGGTCGAGAAAATATGATGAAGCTGCTTATCGAAATGGCTGGTTTTCCCTTAGTTGATAAAACTCTGCACTCACTACTAATGGGTGCAGTTTTTTTATGCAATTTCCCAAAGACAATGTACTATATCGTTACCAAAATAAAATTCTTTTCAAAAAAATGATTGATTTTAAATAATTCTGGATGTATAATTATTAGCAATTTCATAAAATGGTACTATAAACAAATTTGAATAATGAAATTAGGTATTTGTGTTCAAACAGTTGCATTAATTAGTACCTATTTAAATGAAATAGTATGTAAATAGGAATTGAGGTGGTTGAGATTAAGTATGAAATTGATGACCTGGACAGGCAGCTTATCCATAAGTTATCACAAGATGGCCGGATGTCGTTCAGGCAATTAGCCGAAGAGATTGATGTAACGGAAAAAACGGTCCGAATGCGCTATAAAAATCTAATTGACACCAATACGCTGGAGGTTGTCGGCGTTGTCAATCCGATTGCTTTGGGCCTTAAGGCAGGAGCCATTATCCAGATTAAACTGCAGTCAAATTCGATTAACCAGGTTATTGAAGAACTTCAGCAAATACAGGAAGTCAGATATATTTCATTGACGTCAGGAGAATACCCGCTGCTTGTACAGATCAATGTTTCTGATCACGATGCGATTACCGATACAGTACTGAAGATTACGGGAATCGCGCACGTCACGGATATTAATACAATCGTACAACTAGATATTTATAAAAATACATTCCAGTACATATAAATGAGGGGGTGTGAACATGGATGTACTGCTGAATCAGCTGACACGGTTGAACGGTCCAAGCGGTTATGAGCAAAACGTTGCGTATTTTATTAAAGACTATGTATCGGAAAGGGCCGATCATATTCATATGGATTCAATGGGAAATGTGGTTGCCAGGAAAAGGGGGAAAACGCCCGGACCAGTAACATTACTGACGGCCCACATGGATGAGGTTGGCTTTATTGTCAAGAAAATAGAGGAAGATGGATTGCTTCGTTTTGAAAAATTGGGCGGACATGATGACCGTATCCTTTTGGCACAGGAAGTGAAAGTGCTTGGAAACAACCAAGAGATTGATGGTGTCATCGGAACAATGGGTGCACATTATGTCAAATTTGATGACGCGCAAAAAGTCCGCAGCTATACACAGTTATATATCGATGTGGGTGCAGGCACGAAACAGGAAGTACAGGATATGGGCATTGAGGTTGGAACACCGGTAACCTGGTCGACAGAAACTAAACATACCGGTCCGATAACCAATCAAATAATTATTGGCAAGGCGCTTGATGACCGCGCCGGCTGTGCTGTTCTGCTCAGTGTCCTAAACGATCTGCAGGAGAACGATTTTGCAGGTGAGCTCATTTTTCTGTTCACCGTTCAGGAAGAAGTTGGTCTGCGAGGCGCACAGACGGCAATTCATGACTTGCAGGTGGATGCGGCTATTGCTGTTGATGCAACTGTTGTCAGTGATACACCGGAACAGACGATGGATCAAAGTCTGCAATTGGGGAAAGGGACTGGCATTAAGGTAATGGATTCGAGCTTGATTGTTCAGAAAACAATGAAAGATTTGCTGAAAAAGGTGGCCGTAGAGTCGTCAATTCGTTACCAAATGGAAATTTTCACAGGTATCGGTACGGATGGTGGAGCAGTTGCGCTGGCCAACAAGAGCATACCGACCGGTGTTTTATCCATTCCATCACGCAATGCCCATTCACCGGTTGAGGTCGTCAACAAAAAGGATCTAGCCGCGACATGTGATTTGCTGAAAGCTTTTATTTTGAACCTGGATAAGGAATCTAATTTCGCCTTTTAAGCTGGTGGTTATCCATGAATCATTACAACAGGGGAGGAATTACAAATGAATTGGAAAAAAGCATTATTAATTTTGGCAGTGTCGTTCATCATTACGATATCACTCGCTGCATGCGGCGGAGGCGAAGATAATAGCGAAAGTGCAGGCAGCGACGAAAATGATGGGGAAGAAAAGCTTGCCGATGAACAAATTTTAAATGTTAATATTGCGACAGAACCACCATCGCTGCACCCGCAAAAGTCAACCGACACAACATCAGCCGCTGTGCTTGATCAGATTTTTGAAGGGCTGACACGTGTGAATCAGGATGGGGAAGCTGAAAATGCAATGGCTTCCGATATCCAACTATCTGATGACAAGAAAACGTACACATTTACGATCCGTGAAGATGCAACATGGTCCAATGGCGATCCGGTGACAGCAAAGGATTTTGAGTATGCCTGGAAGTGGGTCTTGAATCCGGAAAGTACTGATACGGATTTTGCTTATTACTTATATCCGATCAAAAATGCTGAAGCGGCTAAAGCCGGAGAAGTTCCGTTAGATGAAATAGGCGTTACCGTAAAAGATGATAAAACATTGGTTGTTGAGCTTGAACAGCCGACACCATACTTCCTGCAGTCAACAGCACATTTTACATTCTATCCGGTAAATCATCATGTGGCCAAAGCAAATCCCGAATGGGCATCAGATGCAGGGGAGAAATATGTCACAAACGGACCGTTCCTGCTTGATTCCTGGCAGCATAAAAGTGAGATTGTCCTGAAGAAAAATACGAATTACTGGGATGCTGAAACTGTCAAGCTCGAAACCATTCATATGCTCATGATTGAGGATCTGAATACAGAACTGCAAATGTATGAAAAAGGTGAGTTGGATTGGGCAGGCTCCCCAACCGGGAATATTCCGCAATCAGCTATTCCGTCATTAAAGCAGTCGGGCAGGTTAAATATATCACCATTGGCTGGTACGTATTACATTGAATTTAACACGAACCAAGAACCATACAATAATGTGAATATCCGTAAGGCGCTTGCATTGTCCATCAACAGGCAAGCGATCGTTGAGAATGTTTCAAAAGGTGGCGAGCAGCCGGCAATGGCTTTAGTCCCAACAGCAATATGGGAAGATAACGAAGAAGGTTATTTCCAGGATAATCATGTAGAAAAAGCAAAGGAACTTTTGGAAAAAGGACTGGAAGAAGAAGGGTTAGACGAGCTCCCTACATTAACATTTAGTTATAATACCAATGAATCTCATGCTGCTATTGCTCAGGCACTCCAGGATATGTGGCGTGAGAATTTGGGACTCGATGTCGAACTCCATAACCAGGAATGGAATGTCTATCTTGATTCCATGAGTGAGGGTAATTATGAAATGGGCCGCATGGGGTGGCTTGGTACCATTAATGACCCTTCGAATTTCCTGAATATATTTGAAACTGCAGGCGGAAACAATTATACAGACTGGGAAAGTGAAGCTTATGCCAACCTCCTGGAGCAAGCAAGAACAGAAACGGATGAGGAAGCACGGCAGGAAATACTGGGGCAGGCAGAGCAGATTCTGATGGATGAAATGCCGATTGCACCAATCTATTTCTATACAAACGTTTGGATGAACAAAGACTATGTGAAAAATATTAACGTATCGACACTTGGTGGTATTCAGTATAAATGGGGATATATTACGGAGCACTAAATTAGATAGCGCAAGATAAGCAGAATGCCAGTTTCGAGGTGTACTTCACGAAGCTGACATTTTGTGTGCAGATCCGGGGATAGTGTATAGTAAAATTATAGCTAAAATGGAGGGAATGTCATGATTACAAATCTTCAGGATACGGTTACATTAAATAATGGCGTCAAAATGCCCGGATTCGGATTGGGTGTTTACAAAGTTGAAGATGGTGATGTCACGGTTAAATCCGTTACAGCTGCCCTGAAACACGGATATCGAAGTATTGATACGGCATCATTTTACGATAATGAAAAGGGTGTCGGTCAGGGAATCAGGGAATCCGGTGTTCCAAGAGAAAAGATTTTTGTTACGTCAAAAGTCTGGAATGATGAACAGGGCTATGAAAGCACTTTGCAGGCATTTGAAACAAGCCTTGAAAAGCTTGGATTGGATTATCTTGATTTGTACTTGATTCACTGGCCTGTCAAAGGGAAGTATAAAGATACATGGAAAGCAATGGAAAAATTATATAACGAAGGCAAAGTCAGGGCAATTGGTGTGAGCAATTTTCACGTTCACCATTTACAGGACTTGTTTGCTGACAGTAAGGTTAAACCTGTGATTGATCAGGTTGAATATCATCCGCACTTGACGCAGGAAAAACTGAAGGCCTTTTGCGAAGAGAAGGATATTCAGCTCGAGGCCTGGTCACCGCTAAAAAAAGGCAGACTCATGGATGATCCGGTGATTGCCAGGCTTGCAGAGAAATATGGCAAAACGCCAGCACAAATCATATTGCGCTGGGATGTGCAAAATCATGTCGTTACGATTCCAAAGTCAACACATGAACACAGGATACAGGAAAATGCGGATATTTTTGATTTTGATCTGACTGATGATGAAATGAAATTGATCAGCAATCTAAACATTGATGACCGTACAGGCAAAAACCCGGACAGTTTGGACGATTAGGATGATTATATTCATATTAGGGTAATTTTAGCTCATTACAAAAAGGAGTGTTATAGCTCCTTTTTTAATTTGATACAAAATGACAGGTCCAAAACATGGACAGAGCTATTTTCCGGCTGACATCACCATCTTGATTCCTTTCACATAAACAGAATTTAAAAAAATATTTTACTTTTCCTACTTATCATTTGTGTGTTTAAATTCGTAACGGTACGCTTTATAATGTTATCCGTAGCTGTAAATCTTTTTGCAATACTTTTCAGAATATTATCGACAGTGCAGCAAGAAAGGAGTATTTGATGGACAAGCAGAAGAAAGGGATTTTTCAGCGGTTTTTGGATGGGGTTGAATTCATCGGTAATAAATTGCCGCATCCTATCACATTATTTGCTATTTTAGCAGGACTTGTTCTGGTTCTATCAGCTGCTTTACAGCCTTTGGGCATCAGCGTAGAACACCCTGGTGAAGAAGGCGAAATGGTAGAAATCAAGAATCTACTCAATGCTGAAGGACTTCAATATATTTTCGGCAGTATGACTGATAACTTTATTGGGTTTGCCCCGCTGGGTGTTGTGCTTGTCACAATGCTTGGTATCGGAGTAGCAGAACGTACCGGATTAATCAGTGCATTGTTGCGTAGCTTTGTATTGTCCGTACCGACAAGGTTTATTACAGTTGGCTTGGTTTTTGCCGGAATTATGTCAAGCGTGGCTTCAGATGCCGGTTATGTTGTTCTCCCGCCGCTTGGTGCATTGATTTTTGCTGCGATGGGACGACATCCGTTAGCCGGTCTTGCTGCTGCGTTTGCCGGCGTATCTGCTGGTTTCAGTGCTAACCTCGTATTATCCGGCACAGACGTTATGCTTGGTGAACTGACAATTGCCGCGGCATCAACCATTGATCCGGCATATGCTGAGACAATGAATATCGCTATGAACTGGATTTTCATTGCTATTTCGGTCTTTGTGCTGACGTTTATCGGTACCTGGGTAACAGAACGTGTCGTTGTTCCGCGCCTGGGCGAATATAAAGGTAAAAATTCGGATGGCGGGAACGATGAGGAACTTGAAGGAATTAAACCAATCGAAAAGAAAGGCCTTATCTGGTCCGGTTTATCCTTGGTTGTTGGCCTAGTATTGACGGCATTGCTTGTGTTGCCGGAAAATGCACCGTTGCGGGGAACGGAAGGCAATTATATGGATCAAATTATCCAGTCTCCGTTTATGAGTTCATTAGTACCAATCATTGCGATTCTATTCTTTATACCTGGTCTCGTGTACGGTATAATCACCAAAGTAATCCGTAACGATAAAGATGTTGCGGGACAAATGACTGATACAATGGCATCAATGGGGATGTTTATCGTTTTGGCCTTTACAGCAGGTCAATTTGTTGCCTACTTCAATGAGTCAAATATGGGTATGGTACTTGGTGTATATGGTGCAGAATTTTTGGACAGCATCAATTTGACAGGCATTCCATTAATATTAATGTTTGTCCTGATAACCGGCTTTATTAACTTGTTTATCGGAAGTGCCTCTGCCAAGTGGGCGATGATGGCGCCGATCTTCGTACCGATCATGATGCAGCTCGGTTATTCGCCTGAGTTGACACAGATGGCCTACCGTGTGGCTGACTCATCAACGAATATCATAACACCTTTGATGACCTACTTTGCGATCATCATTGCATTTGCACAGAAATATGATAAGAAAATGGGTATTGGTACGATGATTTCCGTTATGCTGCCATACTCCTTATACTTCCTGATCGGGTGGACGATCATGCTGGTTGTATGGATGCTGCTTGGCATTCCGCTTGGTCCAGGTTCACCGATTATATATGGCGGATAATAAAAAAGTCCTTTCATTCCCTGGCTGGGAGTGGAGGACTTTTTTATAAGCCAGTTTTGTGGAACTTTTGAAAAACTTGCTGCAACGCCAGGTGAAACGCCTGGAAGCTGGAACATTAGCCAGGAGTCCATAGACTTCAGGCGCCCGAGTTGACACGGTCTTCCTTCATCTCCCCTTATAGCCTTTTCGGAAAATTTCCTGGACGGGGTGAACGGTCACATATGCATTCGGGTCAATGTCGGTAATAATTTTTCGGAATGGTACGATTTCATATCTATTGATAACAAGATACAAAACTTCCTGCTGTGACTTGGTGTAGCCTCCTCTTCCCTCCAGCACTGTAATACCGCGTGCCATTTTACGCGTAACGGCCTCCAATACTTCATCAGGAGAGCTGGAAATAATCATGACCGCTGTCCGTTCATTAGCACCTTCCACTACAACATCAATGATTTTTGCTCCGACATATACGGAAATGAGCGTGTACATAGCCCGTTCCTGTCCGATGATAAATGCTGATCCTGCAATAACGGCGACATCGATGATAAGCATCCCTTTTCCAATCGTCCAGCCGAACAACTGACTGGCGAGGCGGGCAAGAATGGCAGAACCGCCTGATGTCCCACCGGCCCGGAAGATAAGGCCAAGTCCCAGACCGACTCCCAGACCGGCAAATAAGGCTGCCAGCAGCATATCATCATTAATTTCACTGCCCCAATCAACGGTTACATGTAAAAAAAGTGATGTGAAAATAATAGCAATGATCGTGTAAATGGTGACACGTTTTTCGAAAAATCTATAGCCTGCTGCGACAAGAGTGGTATTGAGTACAAAATTCACAACACCTGGTGACCATTCGAATAAATAATACGTAACAATCGTAATCCCGATGACCCCGCCTTCTGATAAACGGTTGGGAATTGCGAAATAATTGACGCCGATAGAGAATATAAATGATCCAATGACAATTAAAAATAAATCCCGTATGGTTTTGCTCATGCACAGCCCTCCTTAAGGACAATCATGTTATAAATGGGGTCCACAAATGATAGCTGCTGTCTATTATAACGAATGCTTCCTTGTTTGAGAAATGGAGAAGGGGGTTTATCGTATCCATCGCTCAAGACCAAATTCAAATGGTCGAGAGAAGGATAAAGTTTCGATCGAGCCATATCCGAAACTGATTGAGGATAGCACAAAATCGATCGCGTCATGCAAAAAACTGACCGAGAGCAGTACCAAATCGTGTGACAAACTAATATCAATCCGGTAATTTTGCAGGTCAAGATAACATTAATAAGCGAGGGAATCCAAAAGGAAGGAAAGTCTTATACTTCGTTGTTCGGAACATGATGCGCCAACAAAAAGCAGCACCAAATCACATTGTAGATTACTATTACAAATTAAAAAAACAACCTCATCCTAAGAAGGACAAGGTTGTGATAGTAGCTTGTATCAACAACTACTAAAATGTATCTATTCCATGGTCAGGAACAATACAAAGTACGATTATTCGTACGTGGTTTCTATTGACCAATCATATATTAACATTATATCACGAATGCCCTCAGTTTAAAAAAATTGAATCGCTGAGGTTTATTTCCTATGTGCAAAATAGGTAAAGTAGAATAATCATTAGTTTAATATTTATACTTGACTAATCGTAGAAAACGAGGCTGGGACAAAAGAACGTTTATAAAACAAAAATCCGAACAAACAAAGCAAGGTATGTCTCCGCTGCGGAAAATACGCAGCTAAAACGGACTTTGGTGGTCTTTTAAGCCGCTTTACTTTAGTTATGTCCCAGTCTCATTCCAAATATGGTTTATTATTCATTAAACGTGACGACACGGCCCCATAAATCTTTTGTTCCCCAAATGCCGCGGCGCAGCACTTCCAGCTGAACGATCTGACTGTGGTCGACGAATACATTTACATCGGGGCCATAGTTTTTAATATACCATTCAAACACATCCGGATCGGCGGCTTCGAACATAACATTTTCTGTGCCGAGTTCACGTGCAAACTGAGTGGCCATTTCCGTCCGCCAATTGCTGACGCTTTCGGTAATCCCTTCTGATTCAATCATCAGCATATAGGCGCCGGCATCCAGGCAGCGTTTACCGATTTCAATCGCGTGTGATGGGTCGGTAATGCCTTCTGCTTCATTTTGTTCGACCGTGTTGGTTCCGCCGGCTCCGAATTGGATGCCGATTTCGGGTTTGGCGAGAAGGCCAGCTTTTTGTACTTTCTCAACTAGGCGGACAATATCATCGGTAGGCATGGTGATAAAGCCAGTTGAAATTTCGATTATGTCAAAGCCGACGCGCTTGCATTCATTGATATAATGATCAACTGCTTCAGGCCCTTGTGTCAGGACAGTTTCCATAAAGCCTCCCGTTGACACTTTGACGCCAAATTCATGAGCAAGATCGAGCAGTTCCCGAAGCTTATTTTCCGGGTATAAGGTGAAGGCTCCGCCGGAAAACTTCAAAATGTCCACATAATCACCCATGGTTTCCAGAATATCCTGTAAATAACTTGTGCCCATAACAGCATAGTATGGTCCGCGGATTTCGGTAATCCCATGAGTACGTGGTTTTTCCTGACGGCTGTTCATTCGAATATCTTGAAAAGCTCTTTGGTTACGCATCATGCGTCATCCTCTCTGGTTTTAATTTGTCCAAGTAATTCGGTTAATTCACGGACTTTCACATGTTCCAAATTTCTAATGGTGTCCGCGATTTCCTGAGTAAGTTCACTGTCGATCCCCTGCGTCAAACCATTATATTTTTCCATCAGGACATCCCAGCTGGCGGGATGTGTTGTAAACCCTTGATAATCACTTTTTTCAATCTTAAAAATCCGTCCATCTTTTGTTTCCAGTTCGATTCTGCAGGCCATTTCACCCGGAAAACGTCTGCTGTACGCTGCATTAGGTGTGACATCGACTTTTTGCAGCAGCTCTTGGACGTCATTACGCTTGATACGACCGGGTTTATACTGCTCCGGCATGATCTGGCCATCGAGATATGCGGCAGCCAGCATATATGGCAATGAATGGTCAGCCTCTTCTTTATAACGGATACGTTTTTTCCCGCCTTCTTCTCCGCCGCCGATGATATTATAGGCGACATCAAACGTATTGAGCCGGATTGCTTTGATATTTTCAGGTTCAATATATTCACGATCGCGAAGCTCCAGTAGTCCTTCAATGGACGATTGAGAATGAATTTCTGCATTGAATCGCTTGATGATCGTATCGGTAACACGTTCGAGATTTTCTTTTTTCCAATCGATTGCAAATTCTCCTGTGATGGCATCCATCAACCCTTTGTTTCCTTCAAAAACTTCTCGGGGGCCGGTAATGCCGTATTTGGCAAGCATTGTTGCATGAACCGCTCCCTTTGCTGTGTTCGGATAGGCGAGTCCTTTATAATTTGACAGCTCACCGGTTCTTGTTACCCTGAGCGAATGATATCCGGTACCGGCAATGGTAATCGCGTTAGCAATTTGATTCCAGCTGAGTCCCATTGCACGAGCTGCTCCCGTTGCAGCACCATATGCACCCTGAACGGTATGGTCAAATCCATGTTTCCGGACAGGCGCCACATCTGACAGGCGGCATTGCACCTGATAGGCAATCGCAAGCGCCAGCAGAAAGTCACGTCCGTCCGCGTCAGCATATTCTGCTGCCGCGAGCACCGGTGCGATGTTATCGGAAGGATGCCCGGTTTCTTCTCGGGCAAGATAGGCATCATTAAAATCGAGATAGCGGACAGCAGCTCCGTTAAAAAACGTTGCGTAGTCCGGGGTTGTTTTTCCGCCACCGATCAGTGTAACAAGCCCTTTACCGCCAAGATCCGCTGTCATCCTGCGAATGTTTTGTACAGGTTCGCCGTGAAGTGCTCCAATGGCAACTCCAATAGAATCCAGCACCCGTCTTTTCAGTGCTTCCTTTGCCTGTTCGGACAAGTTATTCCAGTCAGCATTGTGAGCCCACTCACCCAGCTGTTCAACCATTGTTTTTTCGTTTGACATGTGAATCACCTCCAGATTTTTATGACGCCTTAACGGACAGTAATCCTCAAACATTCAGCGGCAAAATCGTTCCGTTGAATGAGGTTTCACTTTTGGGAAATGGCACCCAGTGGCCACAATCGTGAAGGAAGTTTTCCTTTACTTCCTTCACTTATAATCATATGGCAGTTTATGATAAAAATAAATTATTTAAACTCACAAAATAGATACTAAATACTTATATAAAGTGATAAGCTGATTTTTTAGCTGTATGAGAAGAGACTGGTTTAATGCCATGTACTGATTTGTCCTTTTTGGGAATAAAATGATATTAATATGGTGTGGGAGGGGTCCGATGCGGAATATTGTGGTGATTTTCATCGTGGTATTGGTTGGTGTAGCCATTTTCTTTCTTTTTTATAAATCCTCAGAGAAACAGGCAATTGAAGCGGTTGAAACATTTTATACACATGAACAAAATGCCGATTTTTCGGATTCCTGGGAGATGTTTCATCCATTCATGAAAGAAAAATTTGATAAAGCTCATTATTTGCAGGACCGTGCTCATGTGTTCATGAATCATTTCGGGGTAACGACATTTTCCTTTTCGGTGGAGGAAGCAAATGAAATTAAAGACTGGAAGCCTGAAGTAGATGCAGCCACGATTGATGTTGTCTACAAAGTGATCGTAGAACAGTATTATCAAGGCAAGTACGGGAATTTCACACTGGTACAAAATGTGTTTGCAACGGAAATTGACGGTGAATGGAAGATTTTATGGGATTACACGGATTATTAATGCTTTTTAAGGGTTAAATGTCTTGTATGGAACACCATTGCCAGATTAAAACGTGGCACCCATTAAAACGGATGCCACCATACTGCTGATTCATTCAGCTGCTTTAACGCGGTACAAGTAAATCTTCCATGGGGATTGGCTGTTTTCAAAACTGCGCTTAAATGCCAGCTGATTTTCCTCATGGTTATCGATTGGTACGGCGGAAAATATGTAGTCACCGCCTAAATCAGCTAATGCTTGAGTATTGATATTAAGGTTATCCAGCACTGTGTTACTATTTTTGCTCACCATATCGTCCTTGCCCAGTTCAGCCGTATACATGTACAAACGCCCGCCCCATGAATCGAAATAGTCCTGAATCACGGCATCCTTTGCCAATTCCGGTGCAATTATTTCCCTGAATTTATTTTTATATTCAAGCGGATAGCTGTTATTGTACGTGTCCAATGTGTAAAAGCCGTTGAATTGTGCAATCGTTGGATGAATCCCGATACTGACAATCCGGTATTCGGATTGATCTTCGCCGATATAAGCTGCAATCGAATCAAACAGTTCCCCGGAGTAAAATTCAGCAAATGTTGGCGTCCCGATGCCGCTATATTTTAATTCCTCGTTCATCCCAAACACATGCAGACATTGGGCAACGATCAGGACGGTAACGATTACTTTTGCGAATCGCATATGTTTCCAAATAATCCACAATGCAAGGGCAAAGCAAATGTACCAGATCATCGGATCCAAAAAATGAATTCTGCTAAAGTTGAACGTGTTGGCAATCATCAAGTTATCTTTCACAACACGCCACCCTTCCCAATACCATAAGGCGTACCACATTGAGAGAGCAGCATTAAACAATAACAGGCCAATCATCATTTTAGGTTTTAAGTACCGGAATATTGCTACGATCAATGCTACACCAATGACCGGGAGGATAATATGTTTATGAGCTGCCATGTCATGTGTATGTCCATTAAGTAAGTTATCAAAAAACAAATGAATGGCCCCCATCAGATCTTTATGACCAAGATCAAGATCTTCCCGGTGAGAAATAAAGCTTTCATTGAAAAACATGGCATATATCAGCATGTAATTTTTTATCAGGTAAATACTTGTCATACTGGCAATTGCCGTGAAAAACGCCCAATTTCCCCGTTTGATGCTGATCCAGTCGATCAGCCACATAACGCCCATTAATCCTAGAAAAAATACAAACGTCAAGATAAAGTTCGAGAAAAACGGAATCATTATTAATATGAACCAGTGATACCAGGGGGTGTGCCATTTGTTTTCCCGGATGGACAGGAATAAATGCAGCGCTAATGGCAAACCTGCAATGGAAAGGAGTCCGGATGGCCAAAATGGCAATAAGGCAAAAGCCAGAGAAACGCCGGTCACAATCCGTTTTGAACTGATATACCGCCGAAGTAAAAAATACATTCCGAAAAATCCGGCAACCCTCATAATCGTTTGACCGATTGTATAGGCGGTCATCGGTTCAAACAGGACATAAAACCAGACCATGATGTCAAACGGCGTAGCCAGGGTACTTCTGGGCAAGCCATTGATGACATTTGGCAGTTCAGAAATGGAAAAAAACTGACCGCTTTCAGCCAGCAGTTTGTACCAGACAATATTGGAATCCAGATTATCATGGACACGGATGTGTGTATCCTCCCCCAAAATGTAATAGGGGGACAGGTATGCTGCGATCACCAGACAGGCAAACAGAATATGTTTATATTTCGAAAAAACGCTTGATATGGCTGATGACATGATCCACATCCTTTTCTTCCAGTCCATAATACAAAGGCAGTCGGACGATTTTTTCACTTTCAGCAGTTGTATGATCATCTTTGCCGACAAATTGGCCGAATGTTTTCCCCGCATGGGATGAATGCAACGAGACGTAATGCGTGACAGCCATTATATCGTGTTCTTTCAAGTAATCGATTAATTCGGAACGACGGTCTGTCTTGATGTAAAACATATGAGCATTATGGGTGCAATTGTCCGGGACATAGGGCAAAGAAATGGTCTCCATGTCCCGAAGTCCTTCATAATAAGTTTGCCACATTTGCATTCTGTCAGCCATAATTTGATCGGTATGTTCCAATTGAACAGACAGGTATGCTGCATTCAGTTCGCTCAATAGATAGGATGAGCCAATGTCACGCCATGAGTATTTATCGACCATACCTTTGAAAAATTGCTTCCGATTTGTGCCTTTTTCCTGCAATATCTCAGCCCGTTCGATAGCGTCACGGTGGTTGATGATCAGTGCGCCGCCTTCACCGCATGTGATATTTTTTGTTTCGTGGAAGCTGAACGTGCCGAAGTGGCCGATTGTACCGAGTGGTTTTCCGTTATATGTACTTGTCAGTGCCTGGGCAGCATCTTCAATCACCCATAAGCCATGGCGGTTGGCAATCTCCATGATCGCATCCATGTTACAGCTCACACCGGCATAATGGACGACGACAATTGCCTTCGTCTGTTCAGTGATAGCTGCTTCAATGGCTGCCGGTGATATGTTCATCGTTTTTGGTTCTACATCGACAAATCGGATGGATGCTCCTCTCAGCGCAAAGGCATTCGCCGTTGAGACAAAGGTGTAAGATGACATGATGATTTCATCTTCTGGACCAGATTTGGTCAAGAGGGCTGTCATTTCCAATGCTGCTGTGCAGGAAGGGGTCAGCATCCCCTTTTCACAGCCTAGCTGATTTTCCAGCCAGTCCGTACATTTCTTACCAAATGAGCCATTGCCGGAGAGCTTCTGATTGGCAATGGCTTGCTGTATCGCGGTTTCTTCTTTCCCAATATGACATGGTTTGTTAAAATCGATCAACTATAACACCTCACAATGATTGGCTCGTGACAACGATTCCGGCGATAATAAGGGTCAGTCCCACAATCTTTTGTACTGTTACCGGATCACCGAACAGGATGACTGACAGCAGAAACACGAGTAAAAATGACAGACTCATAAACGGATAGGCGTAGCTGATATTAAATTTTGTCATCGCTGCCATCCAGCACAATGCAGCCAGAAATGCTGAAAGGAAGCCGGAGATAATCCATGGGTTCAGCAATAGCTGCAGCAGGAAAACGAGCTTTTCCCATAATGCTTCAGGTAACGTTCCTGCCTGATCAACCTGCCATTTTAAAATCAGCTGCCCATATACGGTAAAGACGACGGTTCCGAAAATATAAATATACCCCATTAGGTTACCTCGCCGTTTAGTTTATGATATACATCAACCGTATTGCGCAGCCGGAAACCAAGGGCGTAAAACAGGTTCAGCGATGCAACATTGGCAGCTGATATGGACGTTCTCAATTCGTCATATCCGGCCTGGAATTGTTCCTTGCAGGCAAGGCTGGTAAAGACTTTGGCGAGACCTCTGCTGCGGTATTCTTCCCGTATACCCAAAAGCAGTACCTTATCACCGGTAAATCCATAAAAACCGGCCGTATCATTTCCATATTGAAGAGCAATAATTTGTCCGTTTTCCTGCAAGTCACTGACCCAGTTCATGTAGCGTTTATCAGCCATCACATCCGGTATGTTAAAGTCACGATGAAAGCGGCCGTGCATGAACGCCTCTTCAGCAATTTCCAAGATCTCATCATTATCATAGGTATTGGAAAGACTTATTCCCTTTTCGCTAAACAGGTTCAAATCTTTCTTTCTGCAAACCGGTTCGATTAATGTATCCACATAGTAAAATCCATGCCGTAATAGTGGTTCAGGGTTTTCAAGCGGTGTTACCTTTATGGTGTAATGGCCTTTATGCCGATCTGTTTCCTGGAGTGCTTCTTCGGTTGTGTTTGTCAGTTCATATGTGTTGATGTTAAAATTTCGCTTATCCCACGGGGTTTCCTGTAAATGGTTCATGTTATCGCCTCTTTTCGTCCTTATCTTCTGTTGTTTCCCGGATCAAATAAAGGGGTCTGCCCTTTGTTTCATTAAAAATTTTCCCGATGTAGAGACCGAGAACACCGAAATTGAAAAAAATCAGACCACCGATAAAATAGAGCGAGACCATGACACTTGTCCAACCTTGTACAGGCTGATCAAGGAAGAAGTAGCGTATGAATAAATACATGCCATACACGAGCGATCCCGCTGCTAATAAAAAACCAAATTGAATGGACAGCCTGAGCGGTTTATTGGATTGTGATATGATCGCGTCTGTTGCCAGTTTGATCAGTTTTCTAATGTTATAGGCCGTTTTTCCTTCTTGTCTGGCACTGTGCTGGACTGGAACGGTGCCTGTTTTATATCCCATCCATTGGATAAATAATGGGAAAAAACGATTTTGTTCACGCATTTGCCTGAACGCACTGACGACTTTCTTTTGGCTGATACTGAAGTTGGCAATGGTATGATCTGACGTTTTGCCGCTGAAATAATCGTAGACACGATAGAAAGCCTGAGAAGTTTTCCGTTTAAACCAATTATCCTGCCGCACTGTACGGTTTCCGAAAACCACTTCATAACCAGCTTGTGCTTTTTCATATAATGTCCGGATTTCTTCAGGACGGTCCTGCAGATCACAGTCCATGACGACAACCCAATCACCTGAAGCGTGATCAAGTCCTGCCGTAATGGCATGGTGCTGTCCGAAATTGCGCGCTAAATCGATCCCTTTAATCCGCTTGTCCTGTTCATGCAGCTCTTTGATAGTTTCCCAGGCGTTGTCAGGGCTTGCATCATTGACTAGAATAATCTCGAAATCGGCTGGAATGGATTCGATTGTGGCTGTGATGCGCCTGCATAGTTCCTTTAGACAGGTTTTGCAGCCATACACCGGTACAACGGTTGTAATTAAAGGGTGACTTTTTCCCATTGATCAACATACCATTCAACCGTTTTGTTAAGCCCTGCATCAAATGTCATTAAAGGCTTCCAGCCTAATGTCGTTCGTATTTTACGGTCATCTACTGCATATCGCCGGTCATGTCCTTGCCGGTCGTCAGTAAATGTAATCAGTTCTTTATGACTGTACGTCTTTGGTTTTAAGTGATCGAGAATATCACAAATCATTAGCGCCAATTCAATATTTGATTGTTCATTTCTGCCGCTGATATTGTATTTTTCCAGTGTTTTACCCTCATGGAAAACCAAGTCGAGGGCCCGGCAATGGTCTTTTACATACAGCCAATCACGGACGTTTTTTCCATCGCCGTACAGCGGAATCGGTTTACCATGCAAGGCGTTTGAAATAATGGTGGGAATCAATTTTTCCGCATGCTGTCCCGGTCCATAATTATTGGAACTGCTGGAGGTGACAATATTCATGTCGTATGTGTGACCAAAGCTTTTCACAAGCATGTCGGCACTGGCCTTTGATGCACTGTAAGGGTTTCGCGGGTCATAAGGTGTCTGTTCATTAAATCTTTTGTCTGTATCAAGCTCAAGAGACCCATATACTTCATCAGTGGAAATTTGATAAAATCGTCTTTTGTCCAGTTCGCCTGCTTTATTCCACGCATTTCGGGCGGCCTGCAGAAGGACAGTGGTACCAAGCACATTAGATTCAATAAAAGTTTTGGCATCTTTGATGGAACGGTCAACGTGCGATTCTGCTGCAAAATGGATGACGCCGTCAATATCATAATCTGAAAAAATATGATTGATGAGTTGTTCGTCGGCGATGTCACCCTTGATAAAGTCGTAGTTTTCGGTAAACGTTATGTGTTTTAGGTTCGTATCAGATCCAGCATAGGTGAGTTTATCAATGTTTATGATATGGTATTCAGGATATTGTTGCCTGATATAATGAATGAAATGAGAGGCGATGAATCCGGCGCCTCCAGTAATAAGCAGGGATTTACTCATTTTTAACCAGCTCCAGAATCGGATTTTTGTCGATTGTTTCCCAATATTGTTCGGTATGTTTCCGGTTGGCGATCTCCATTAAGTATTGCCCGTAATCGGTCTTTCTCATGCTTTCCCCTTTTTGATGCAAGGATTGTTTGCTGATATACCCCATATAATAAGCGATTTCCTCCAGACAGGCAATCTTGAATCCTTGCCGCTGCTGGGTGATTTTCACGAATTCGGATGCTTCAAACAGTGATTCATGTGTACCGGTGTCCATCCAGGCAAAACCTCTTCCAAGCAATTGAACATCCAACTGATTCCCTTTTAAATACGCTTTGTTCAAATCCGTTATCTCTGTCTCGCCGCGGTCCGAATACGGCAGTTGCTTTGCGATCTGTACGGCACGATAATCATATATGTACAATCCCGCAACTGCAAAGTCAGATTTCGGATTCTCCGGTTTTTCCTCAAGGGAGATGACTTTTTGATGATCATCAAATTCCACAACTCCGAATCGTTCGGGATCTTTCACGCGACTGCCAAAAATAGTGGCATGCCTGTGATGATTGAGCGCTTTCCTGAAAAGTGTGGTAAATCCTTGACCATAGAAAATATTGTCACCTAGTATTAACGTGACATCATCGTGTCCGATAAATTCCTCGGCCAGTATAAAGGCTTCGGGAATCCCATTTGGCTTTGACTGCTTCTTGTAGTGCAGGTTGATGCCGAATGCTGAGCCATCTCCAAGGAGGTCCTGAAAATGCGGAATATCCTCCGGAGTGCTGATAATCAGAATATCCTTGATACCACCAAGCATCAGCACAGATAGTGGATAGTAAATCATCGGCTTGTCATAGACGGGCAGCAAATGCTTATTCATTCCGATTGTGCTTGGTGCGAGTCTTGTTCCGCTTCCCCCTGCAAGTACAATCCCTTTCATGCCAATCACCTCTTGAAAGATTTTTTACCTGATATCGCGTATCTGTTATGTTAGACGTTTTCCCAATGTGTCCGTTACACCCACTCCTGCTTTAAGAACATGGAGTAAAAGGATTAGGGGGGACGGACCTCACACCGGTTTTGTCGGGCCGACAAGATGCAGGTGACAAAGGCGTTGTCACAGGACAAGGAAAGGTTCTGCAGCGATGCATCGCACGAAGAAAAAGTATAATCCTTTTTCGAGGTCGTTACGTGTTTAGCCTTTGTTCATCTTTTTTTAGCTGGGGCCGGCTAGGATCGCGACTTCCTGTCGCAACGCCGGCACTAGTACGTCCTGTCCGTCGAAACGCCTAACTGAATGAAGTTTCACTTTACATTACAGATGTCTATTTCCGTTTTTAAAGAAAATAATCTTACAATTTGTTTTCAAATTTATTACAGTTTATCAGAACAATAAAATGAAGATTGTTAGAAACATTGGCTGGGGATAATGTCTGGTTACAGTCTTTCTATTTGAGGATTTTACAGACGAGCGGCCGAGAAATCGTACGACCAGTATTCCGAAGAAGGTAAACGAATACTGCAGTGGTTTGAAGATGGCGTTAATGCATATATCGATCAGGCTAAAGCTGATAACAATCTGCCGGTGGAATATACATTGATGGGTGCTGAGCCGGCTGAATGAACACCGATTGACTCCCTGACGATCAGGAAATATATGACGTTTACATTTCCACCCTGTGCTTCTGCTTGATGACCAAGCAAACGTAATTTATAAACCTCTGAACGATAATTTCTAGTATTTTATTACAGGCATAATAATTCCATAGTTTCGAGCCGAAGCAGTTGAGGGGTACTTTTGAAAATATCATGCTGCGCTGGATAATACGCAATGCTATTATCTAATCGTTCTCCATCTTGAAGTATATAACGGTCTGTATGTTGCATTTCACAAAATGAACAGTAGTTTGAAGTTAATTCCGTTCCGCAATAAGCGCATGTTTTCATGAATAATCCTCCTTTTTAAGATAATGAATTAATGCATTTTCAATATCTTTATACATTTTACTGTCTACGGAAAGATTCCTACGTTTTTTAAGGTTCATTAAATTGCCATATCAGTAATGTATGGGCACAACCGTATCGCTATGAACGGATTGTGGAAGTCCTTGAGGCTGGAGAAAATTTGACCGTTGAGGATATGAAGGCACTGCAAATGGATCAAACGAATTTGCAGGCGCGCGCGTTTGTGCCAATGTTTATTGAAGTGCTTGATGTAGCCCACCTTTCTGATGAACAGGGTGAGGCGCTGGGACGGCTGTCAAAATGGGATTATTTGGACGAGGTGGAAGCTTCTCAGCCGCTTATTTTTCATCGTTGGATGAATGAAATCGAGAAGTTGCTGTATGACAATGAATTTCCGGAAGAGGTTATGGAATTTTTGGCGGCAAAGGCCAGACTACGGATAAGCTTTTAAGGAAGGGGAATGAATCGATCTGGATTGAGGAAAATGGCGGTTTAAAGGAGATTTTGCATACCTCCCTGGAAAGAAGAACGCTGGAGCAGCTGACGGATGAATATGGCAGTTCTATGGCAGATTGGCAATGGGGAGACTATCATAAAGTCCGGTTTGATCATCCGTTGTCAGATACCAGTTCATTGCTTTCGTTCTTTTTTAAACGCGAAGACCCGATTCCTCCTGGCGGCAGCGGTGTGACCCCAATGGCAGCCAGTTACAAAGCTGATACAGGCATTGTTGATCATGGCGTTTCATGGCGGTTTGTCCTGGATACGGATAAAATAGGCACAGGCTACCATATCGTTGGACCCGGGCAGGCAGGCCATTCCAGGAGCGACTGGTATCATAATCAGATGAACGACTGGGAGGCTGATGGTGTTTATCATGTGACAAAGATGGATGAACCTGTTGGAATGGAATTAACGCTAACACCACAAGACACATAAGCAAAGGAGGGATCACAGCATGAATGATCAGGAAAACGCAAAAAAATATGCAGGGGAAGCCTCCGTGAACTTCATTGAAAATGGGATGAAAATTGGTTTAGGATCAGGTTCAACTGTTTACTGGATGATTCGCAAGCTTGGTGAATATGTGCAGAAAGGCCTGGATATCACGGGTATTCCCTCTTCACATCAGACAGAAGCTTGGGCAAAACAATTTAGCATACCGCTGACTGATTTTACACAGACCCAGAAGTTAGATATAGCGATTGATGGAGCTGATGAGGTTGATCGGCAATGGAACTTGATAAAAGGCGGCGGTGGTGCATTGGTTCGGGAAAAAGTCATCGCAGCCGCAGCCGATCGGTTTATCGTCATTGTTGATGAATCAAAAATGGTTACGAATTTGGGTACTTTCCCGCTGCCAGTTGAAATTTTGCCATTTGGCTGGGAAGTGACTTCAAGCCGAATTGCTTCCCTGAGCGGCAAACCGGTCATACGCACAAACCCAGACCATGATATCGTTGTATCTGATAACGGGAACTTTATTGTGGATTGTGACTTCGGTGCGATTTATGATCCGAAGACACTGAATCACCAATTAAAGCAGCTGACTGGTGTTGTAGATACTGGTCTGTTCATTCAAATGGCTGATGACGTCATTGTCGGGTATCCAGATAGGACAGAAATTCAATCTGATCGATGAGGAATTGATGTGAAAACAATGTGGCATGAATTATGACCGTGTTCCTGCTAAAATAGATCTAGTATACAAATTATCAAAGAATGAGGTTCATATATAGATGAGTCGAATGATGAATATCTATCAACAATTACAGAAAATTGGCAGCAGAGGCGCTACAGCAGGTGAAATCGGGGATACACTGCAAATAGATCGTTCAACAGCAAGCCGTTATTTGAATGATTTGGTCAAAGCGAATCGTGTGGAAAAAATACCGGGAAAGCCGGTCAAATATGTAATTAAAATGCCTAAGCGTAAGGGAGCTGCGAACCTGAATGTGATCGGGGCGGAAGAGAGTCTTCAGCCCCTTCTTGAGACAGGTATGGCAGCATTTTTATACCCTTCCAGACCGCTGCCGATCTTACTGACAGGTGAAACAGGCACAGGTAAATCATATTTGGCGGAAAAGCTGTCCAATATGGCGATTGAAAATTCGGATACTTCCGGGGATGTGCCGTTCATTGCATTTAACTGTGCAGACTATGCCCAAAACCCGGAGCTGCTTGTCGGACAGATTTTTGGGATAAAACAAGGTGCGTTTACGGGTGCTACCGAGGATCAAACAGGGCTTGTTGAACAAGCAAATGGCGGCATTTTATTTTTGGATGAAATTCATCGGCTGCCGCCGTCAGGACAGGAGATGCTGTTTTATCTGATGGACAAAGGCATCTATCACCGGCTGGGGGAAGCGACCCAGGAGCGTCGTGCGAATATTGCGCTTATCGGCGCAACAACAAAGGAATCAGAAACATATATTTTGTCAACCTTACTACGCCGCTTTTCCGTGAAACTGGATGTACCTCCGCTGCGTGATAGAACCGATGCTGAGCGTAAGGCACTCATTGATCACTTCCTAACTGAAGAGGCATCGAAAATGAACACCGGCCTTTCGATTGGGAACGATTGCCGTCAAGCATTTCTGTCATATGATTGTCCCGGTAATATCGGCCAGCTGAAAAGTGATATTCAAATCGCCTGTGCAAGAGCTTATTTACGTTATTTGAATAAGGAAGAAGCGAAAGTACTGGTTAAATTAGAGGATTTCCCAGGCGAAAATCGTGTTAAAAGCAAAGGGGGAAGTCACACTTACCGGAACATTGAAGTAAACCATGAGACAGACGAACCATCTTATCTGTTTCCAAATATTTATCAGCGTCTGGATTATAAAAGCAGAGATACACAGAACAAAGATAAGCGTAATTTACAACAAGTGGTGCTTGATTATATCCGGGATCTGACGGAAAAATATCAGCAGCCTTCCTTTTCCCGGGACAGCTGGCAACAGTTGATTGACCATGATCTGTTTCAGGTGCTTCAGAACACGGTGGATATTTTAAATGCCAACCTTCCTTTTAACATTGATAAAAACCGGGTGTATGTGATCGGATTGCATTTGCAAAATTACCGGAACCATTTGCGCGAAAATATTCAAAAGGAACCTATACCGGTTATGATACATCCGAATGCGATGTATCGCCAGGCAGCTGGACAGCTTGCCTTCCAATTACGCACGGAAATTGATATGGATTTGCCTCAGGAGGAAATTGAACTGCTGGCTCATTTTCTTACACCGGAGAAACAAACGGAACAGGAAATGACCTCGGAGCAGGAATTAGCTGTAATACTTGTGACACACGGGACTTCCACTGCATCTTCCATGGCGGAAGTGACCAATTATTTGCTTGGAAATCATGTTATTCATGCTGTTGATATGCCGCTCAATATGTCAGCAGAGGATACGTATGAGCGGGTAAAAAAGACCATAAACGGAATGTCGCAAATCAGAGGTGTCCTTTTGTTAGTGGACATCGGTTCATTAATTACGATGGGGGATACAATCCAGCATGAATTGAATGTCTCCATTAAAACGTTATCAAGTGTTAACCTTCCAATGGTCCTGGAAGCCGGAAGACAGTCACTTATTTCAGAGCAGACATTGGACGGCATGTATCAGGAGGCAAAAAGTGCACTGTTAACGTTTATGGAAAAAGATCAGCAACAGGCAAGTATCCAAAAAAAGCGGCTCATTGCCACCGTCTGTTTCACCGGCGAAGGAGCCGCACAGCTTTTGGAATCATGGCTGGAAAATCAGTTGTCAACGGTTGATCAAGACGTCCTTATCCGATCAGTGCGGATTGATCCCGTGACAAAAGACACCTCCGTATTAACTGACCTGAAAGATTATTATGATGTCATCGCGATTATTGGAACGGTCCCGGTTTCAATTGAAGGCATTCCATATATTCCGGCATGGGAACTCCTGCAAGTTGAAGGAATATCCCGCATGCAGAAGCTATTGGAGATTACCAGAAAATCCAGTGTACTACAGCTTGATGAACATGTTTCGGAAGATGAAATTTATGACTTGATCATTCAAGGTCTGCAGGAAATCGTCACATATATCAATCCAAAAACAATGGCAGAATTGCTCCAGGAACATATACCTCCCATCCGTGATTATTATGGATGGGACAGCAATCGCGAGTTAGGCATGTGGATGCATATTGGAAGCCTGATTGATCGTATTTTAGATACGACGCTCAAGAATCAGGATGATCAATTCCTGTCATCCATTCCATTGGATCATCAAACGGTTCCTTCCAGTCAGGAAGTAGAGATTTGGAGACCGCTTTTTGACCACATTTATCAAACATTTCATATTGAATTGATAGATGATATAAAACGTGAAATCGTTAAACTTTCCCGCTGAATGTGTGCAAAAGATATTGCACACATTTTTTGATGACTTGTTTTATGTCGTTTGAGGCAATTGTACAGTCGCTCGCACAAAAGATTTTTGTCGTTTTCGGATAAAAGTTGGCATAACTTTTGCTGTAGTATGAATGGATGCGGCCATATGATGATCATGCAGCTGATTCCCTGTTTAGTTTTTCTAGGCTGCCTTGTATCTTCGTAGGGTTTTGCTGCCCGTTAAGACAGGGTGAAATAGCAGAATGGGAGGGATAGTTTGAAAAAGTTTTTTATGATTTACGCATCGATCTTTGCATTAATTTGGACGGGATACGGTCTTTTTGCAGTGATCACGGGAAAACCGTCAGCTAATCTTATCCTCGGATATGGTATTGCATTTTCCATTGTCATATTTGCTGCATCATGGTTCTCGTACTGGCTGATGGGCCACTATAAGAGGGTTGACAAGATGGCAAAAGAAGTTTTGACCAAAAAATAACATGGTAAAGGAGCGGAATTTCTATGGCAGATCAAATGAAAGTCATCATACTGTGCAGCTGGGGGGCTACATCCAGTCAATTGGCGAAAAAGGTACAGGAAGCGGCTGAAAAAAGAGGAATGGACGTCGAGGCATACGCCGGTGGTACCGGGGAGTTCAAAGATAAAGCAAGCCAATATGACGTTGCATTGCTTGAACCGCAAGTGCGTCACCTTAAGAAAGAAGTGACCAAAGTAGCGGATGAACACGGTATTCCGGTAGAGCTTGTTGATCAGCGGGCATTCGCCATGATGGATGGGGAAAAGGTGCTGGATCAGGCATTAGATTTACTGAAAAAATAACATAACGGATTCAAAAGGCATTTCGGACTTTTTGAACGCCTTTCTAAGGGGGAAACAATCGTGAATATGGTAGAATGGATGGAAGATAAATTAATGGAACCACTGGGCAAAATCGCCCAAAATAAATATTTGCAGTCCATCAGGGATGCGTTTGTTATTTTTGCGTTACCGATTATCATTACAGGCGCAATTTTTCTGATTATTGCCAACCCACCGACATCCCTTGACTGGGGAATTATCAATGCGTGGGAAGATGCGATTGCACCAATCCAAGGACAAATTCTATTCCCGTATAATCTGACGTTTGGAATTATGGCGGTGACTGTTGCGTTTGGTGTCGGTTACAGCCTGGCACAGAGGCATGACATGGACGCCGCCATGGCGGGGATATTATCGATGCTGGCGTTTATAATGACCGCATTTCCGGTCACTGATATTACGCAAGTACCGTTTGGGGATATTTTGGATTATCTCGGTGGACAGGGTCTGTTTGTTGCTATTATTTTAGGTGTTCTAACAACAGAGGCTATGCGATTCTTGATTAATAAAGGTGTTGCCTTTGAAATGCCTGCTGGAGTGCCGCCATATGTTATGCGAACCTTCCGTGCCTTGATACCATTCATGATCATTCTGCCAATTGTATGGATTTTGGAATGGATTGTCTGGGCAAACTTTAAGGTTACGATACCACAGGCAGTGCTTGATTTGTTCAGTCCGCTTGTTTCAGCATCGAACTCATATTGGGCTGCACTCGGTATGATTCTCTTGATGCTAGTGCTCTGGTCTATTGGTATTCACGGCATGAACGTTGTATCATCTGTTGCATACCCGTTCTGGATGACACAGATGGCAGAAAATGCTGATGCCATCAGTGCGGGTAATCCTGGTGAGGCAACCGGTATTGTCACCGAACCGTTCTTCCATATGTTCACACATATCGGTGGTTCAGGTGCGACACTAGGTCTAGCTATATTTTTACTGTTCTCGGCTTCAGTTCAGTTAAAGCAGGTTGGAAAAACAGCCATTATTCCATCCCTTTTCAATATTAATGAACCACTTATTTTCGGGGTGCCCATTGTATTGAATCCGATATTAATTATCCCGTTTGTATTGGGCCCTGTGGTGATTGTGACAGTGAACTATATCCTGTTTGCAACCGGAGTCATGCCGCCGGTAGTTGTGCAGCCGCCATTTACGGTGCCAATTTTCTTTGGTGGTTTTATTGCAACAGGTGGATCGGCGATCGCCGGATTGGTACAGATTATGAATGCTATTATTGCTGCGGTCATTTATTGGCCATTTTTCAAGCAATACGAAAAGCAACTCGTTCGAGAGGAAAAATCAACATCAGAAGCGTAATTCAGTAAACAGCTTAGAGGAGTGTGAGCAATGACCTACGAGGAGATCATGACACAGCTGATTTTACACGGCGGAAATGCCCGTGGTGCAGCTTATGAGGCGCTTGATGAAGCAGAAGAGTACAACTTTGAGAAAGCCGAAAAATTGCTGGAAGAAGCAAATGACGAATTTCTCAAAGGCCATAAATACCAGACAGAACTGATTCAAAGTGATGAAGAAGCCGTTCCAAGCTTTTTTATGATCCATGCACAGGACCATGTCATGACCGCACAGGCCGAGCTTCAGCTGATTAAACGTATGGTTGAACAATTAAAACATACGGAAAGGCTTGAAAAACGGCTTGAAAAACTGGAACAGTGATATGGGTTTATGGCCGAATTAAACGGGAGAGCAACCAAAAAAGCTTGAAATGACCGAACTTAATCATAAAAGCTGAAGCGTCCGAATAACCGGTATATTTGACCGAATCAAATTGACTGAGCTGGGAGAAACGGATGCGAATACTGCTTAACACTGATAAACTTGGTGTTAAGCAGTATTTTTACATACGAAATAGGGGAGCTGTGAATATGAACTTTGGTACTGTTGGAACAGGCTGGATTACGGATGCGTTTATCGAAGCGTCTAAGGAATCTGAAGGATTTGAGCATACGGCAGTCTATTCCAGGACTGCTGACAAGGCAAAGGGTTTTGCGGAGAAACACAAAGTCAGGCAATTTTTTACTGATTTAAAAACAATGGCAGCAAGTGACCATCTGGACGCTGTATATATCGCGTCACCAAACGCATTACATTTTGAACATGTTGTCACTTTCCTCGAACAAAAGAAACATGTCATTTGTGAAAAGCCAATTTTTTCTAACTTAAGCGAGTGGAAAGCGGCCTATCGTGCTGCGGCGGATAGTGGTGTTTATTTATTCGAGGCGATGCGGAATGTGCATTCACCTAATTTGACAAGTTTGCAGGAAGGATTGCAGCAGATTGGTCATATACGCAGCATGATTCTGCCGTTTGTCCAGTATTCATCAAGATATGATAAATATTTGCAGGGTGAGGCACCCAACATCTTTACGACGAAATTTTCGGGAGGTGCGCTTGTGGATTTAGGCGTTTATCCGCTTTCACTAGCTATAGAATTATTTGGCAAGCCTGGGGAGGCTTCTTACTTTCCGGTAAAACTTGACAGTGGCGTGGATGGCAGTGGAACGCTGGTTCTGGAATATCCGGATTTTACCGGCACCATTCTTTGTTCCAAAATCACCCAGTCATCCAATACATGTGAAATCCACGGTGAGAGAGGGACATTGGTATTTGAAAATGCCGGCGATATGTACCGTCCGAGGGTGGTGGTGAATGGGTCCCAAGAAGAGGTTCTGCTGCGGGCGGATGAACACCCGAACAATATGGTATATGAAATAAGGGAGTTTGCTCGGATTATTGATTCCGTTGATATGGATGCATATAAGCGTTTGAAGCAGCTCAGTTATGATGTATTGGCGATTACAGAAAAAGTCCGGAACGAAAATGGCATTATGTTTGGCAGTGAGAAATGATGTTTGAGGGCCGTAAATGGGTCCTTTTTTTGATGAGCTCCAAAATTTTCTGTTTCAGTCGAAGCCATTCCCACATAACAGTTCAGCGGGTGCGACATATTTGATCAAGAAAAAAAGCGAAACCTGAATAACCATATGCTTTTCTTGTTCATAAAGGATCAAATCTGTTCATATAATCATATGTTATCTGCGTCATATTTTAGCAAAGCTGCACATAGAATGAACAGGTGTCAAACGAATGTTTTGAATAAGTACAGAGAGGATGAGACGGTGTGTGCGGGATTGCAGGTATGGTTAATTGGCGGAAAAATGTGTCAGATGAGCGAACAGTTTTGGAGAATATGACTGAAACCCTGACATTAAGGGGACCGGATGATACAAGGATATGGACGGATAAACATGCCGGATTTGGCCATAAGCGATTGGCGGTTGTTGATATTGAAGGTGGAAAACAGCCGATGCAGAAAGAAAAAGGCGGCAGCATGTACACATTAGTATATAATGGCGAATTATATAATACGGACGATTTACGGAAGGAATTGCAGAAAAGAGGATATACGTTTTATACTGCTTCGGATACAGAAGTACTGCTGACGGCTTACATGGAGTGGAAAGAAACTTGTGTTGATTATTTAAATGGAATATATGCGTTTGGTATATGGGATGAAGAAAACGATCAATTATTTATGTCCCGTGACCGATTAGGTGTTAAACCATTATTTTTCCATGAAGATTCACGGGGACGTTTTCTTTTTGGGTCTGAACTAAAAACTATTCTAGAACATCCGGATATAAAAGCTGAGGTGGATCGTGACGGTTTGGCCGAAATATTTGGTCTTGGTCCGTCAAGAACACCTGGTCATGGTATTTTTAAAGGAGTTCGTGAATTACGGGCAGGGCATTCGTTAATATTTTCAAAAGCTGGTTTGAAGGTTTGGCGTTACTGGAATGTAGAAAGTCGCCCGCACTCTGACTCTGCAGAGGAAACTGCTGAACATGTACGGGAGCTTTTTGTTGATGCTGTCAGGCGGCAGTTAGTGGCTGATGTACCTGTTTCGACATTTCTATCTGGCGGTCTTGATTCGAGTGGGATTACGGCGATAGCATCGGCGTATTTTCAGGAGAAGGGGAAAGGGCAGCTGAGCACTTTTTCGGTGGATTATCAAAATAATGAGCAATACTTTGAAACAAGTAAATTTCAGCCATCGAGTGACCGGCCATGGATTGCAAAAATGGCAAAAGATTTTCAGACCGATCATCATGATGAAATCATCTCCGGTGAAGAATTGGCGTCATTGTTAAAGGAGTCGGTTGTCTTGCGCGATCAGCCGGGGATGGCTGATATCGATTCGTCTTTATTATGGTTTTGCAGACAAATCAAACAGCATACAACGGTCAGTTTGTCGGGTGAATGTGCCGATGAAATCTTTGGCGGTTATCCATGGTTCCACGATCCGTCTATGACATCAATTGGCGGATTCCCATGGATGACATCACTTGACGCCAGAATCGACTTGCTGCATTCCGAATGGCAAAAGAAATTAAATTTAAAAGAATATGTTTACAATCGATATCACGAGACAATTGACGAGACACCAAGGCTGGATGGTGAGCGTAAACAGGATGCACGCCGCAGAGAACTGTTTTACTTGAATATGCACTGGTTTATGGCGCAATTACTTGATCGTAAAGACCGCATGAGTATGGGAGCTAGTTTGGAAGTCCGGGTGCCATTTGCTGATCATCAGTTAGTCGAATATGTCTGGAATGTTCCTTGGGAGATGAAAGTATTGGATGGCAGAGAGAAGGGAATCTTGCGGAAAGCGCTGGAGGGAATTTTGCCGAATGACATTTTATACCGGAAAAAAAGTCCATATCCAAAGACATTCCAGCCCGAGTATACCAGACAGGTTATAAATTGGATGAATGATATTCTAGCCGATCCGGACGCACCGCTATTTGAATTTATGGACCGAAATCGTGTTAAAGCCATTGTCCGTAGTGAGGGAGAAGAATTCAAACAGCCTTGGTATGGTCAATTGATGAAAGGACCGCAGCTGATTGCCCACTTGTGTCAGATTGATTACTGGCTGCGCACGTATGATGTCAGCGTGAATTGAAAATCTGCAGAATTATGTCTGGCGCCCCCTTCTGGTTGTTCGATTGGTTGAATCCCTGCGAATGGTTGCATTAATATGATGTTAGCGGTATTCTGGCCGGATTGAATTTACAAAACCGTGTTAAATAAAATTAAACACAACGAAAAAAGGAGAACATTATGAACATCGTAGCAGCACCAGACTCATTTAAAGGCAGTCTGACATCCATTCAGGCATCTATGATCATGAAAAAAGCCATCAAAGCAATTGATGATAACTCCCGGGTCATACTGAAACCAATGGCTGATGGCGGAGAGGGAACCTTGGAATCACTACTTACCGCCACGGAAGGGGGACATACCCCCATAACGTGTACAGGGCCCTTGGGCGAAAAAATAAACACATCCTATGCAATCGTTGATTCCAATACTGCGGTCATCGAGTGCGCTAGCATTGCGGGGTTGGTTCAGGTACCCGATTATAAGCGGAATCCTGAGCTAACCACAACTTTTGGAATTGGCGAGGCAATGCTGGATGCGCTGAACAAGGGTTGTACATCACTTATTCTCGCTCTTGGGGGCAGTGCGACCAATGATGGTGGACTGGGAATGCTTAAGGCATTAGGAATGAAGGCATGGAAGCAAAATGGCGAAGCAGTGGGTCCATTCGGCAAAGATGTGCAGCATGTAACAGATGTCAGTTTTCAGGAAGTCGATCCAAGACTTGCCAAAGCAAATATTAAAGTTGCCTGCGATGTTGATAATCCGCTTTGCGGCGAAAGAGGGGCAACATACGTTTACGGACTTCAAAAAGGGTTGGGAGCAGCTCAACTGGCGCAATATGACGCAGCCTTAAACCGGTATGGGGCCGCAATCGAGTCTGCTTTAAGCAAAAGGTTTCAAAACATCGCTGGTGCCGGGGCTGCTGGTGGACTCGGCTTTGCCTTATTGGCCATAGGCGGAACGCTTGTTTCGGGGGCAATGCTTTTGGCGAATGCCATGAACGCTGAAGATGTCATCAGGAATGCTGATCTTGTATTAACGGGTGAAGGGCAGAGTGATGAACAAACACTTTATGGAAAAGCACCGGGTTATATCGCGTCCCTTGCCGAAAAACACCAGGTTCCAGCCGTTTTGATTTCAGGCAGTCTGGATGGGGATTTGGATGTCTTAAGAGAAAAATTTGCGGGATGCTTCTCAATCGTCAATAAGCCATTATCGCTTAAGGAATGTATAGATATGGCTGATGAGTTGCTTTATGAGCAGACAAAGCAAGTTATTCATTTATTATGTCATTTATAAAAAAGGGGTGGAGAAAGTGGAAGGCTTTGGACTTATCTTGTTAATTTTTATTGGCGTTTTATTTGTTATTTTGGCTACCGCTAAACTGAAGCTGCATCCATTTTTATCACTAATCATTGCTGCATTTGGCATTGGAATATTTGCTGGGCTGCCATTAATGGATGTCGTTAATTCTGTAAATGATGGCTTTGGCGGATTAATGGGCAGTATTGGTCTCGTCATCGTTTTTGGTACGATCATCGGTGTTATCCTGGAAAAGTCCGGGGCGGCACTTCGAATGGCAGAGGTTGTCCTGCGTATGGTGGGTGAAAAACGTCCGCAAATGGCGATGAGTATTATTGGGTCAATTGTCAGTATTCCGGTATTTTGTGATTCAGGTTATGTCATTTTGTCCTCACTGAAAAAAGCACTCGCAAAGAGAGCTAAGGTAACAATAGCGTCAATGGCGATAGCATTATCCACCGGTTTGTTTGCAACACATACATTAGTGCCGCCGACCCCCGGCCCGATTGCTGCTGCCGGAAATATTGGCGCTGAGAATTATTTGGGAACCATTATTCTGATTGGCGTAATTGTCGCGATTCCGGCGATCATTGTTGGATATATATGGTCCTTGAAAGTCGGGACGAACATTAAAGTGGAAGGAGAAGACGAAGACACTTTCGCTTATGATTACGACACGATATTAAAAGCGTTTGGAGAAATGCCTTCAGCAATTAAATCATTTGCCCCGATCGTAATACCTATCTTGCTGATTGGCTTTAGTTCTGTTATTACGTTTGCTGACTGGACCGGGACGTTGTTTGATATATTTTTATTTCTCGGGTCGCCAGTGGTTGCATTATTGATCGGCGTATTATTCGCATTTCTGTTATTGCCTGACTATAATGAAGAAACACTTACTGAATGGATTGGGATAGGTATTAAAGAATCCGCTCCGATTTTGCTGATAACAGGCGCAGGTGGTGCATTTGGGACAGTGATCAGCGCAACGCCGGTAGCTGAATTTATCCAGGGTTTTGGAGAAAATGCATTCTTTACGGGGACCCTGTTTATCTTTATTCCGTTCTTGATTGCTGCTTCTTTAAAATCAGCTCAAGGTTCGTCAACAGCAGCCCTAGTCATCACGTCGACTTTAGTGGCTCCATTACTTCCGGATGCGGGCGTTACCGGAGCAGTTCCGCTCGCTTTAATCGTTATGTCGGTAGGCGCAGGAGCAATGGTTGTATCTCATATTAATGACAGCTACTTCTGGGTTGTGAAGGAATTCAGCGGGATGTCGGTCACACAGGCATACAAAGCTCAAACTACTGGTACATTATTACAGGGAATGGTGGCGATCGCGGTTACGTTTATTTTGTGGGTGATTTTGGTTTAGAAAAAGAACCGTTCAGGAGATTTAAGCTCTTGAACGGTTCTTTTTCTGCTTTGCAGTTTTTTGCAGATTTACTTCCCTAGCATATCATCGACCTTGTCACGGTGCTCCTCAATCCATTGTGCTGCTGATTCTTCAAATGGAACATCGTTATTCTCATAGTCGTGGATCATTTTTTCCAAATCGCCGACTTCAATGCTCCATTTTGATAATACTTCATAAGCTTTTGGGTGATCTTCTTCCAGCCCTTTATAGCCTACCACATATACATTATCATATTTGAAATTTTCCTTTGGTTCTTCCAGGAATTTCAAATCATATTTCTCGAAAATGGAATGTGGGCGCCAGCCTGTAATAATGACAGGTTCCTCGTTATTGATTTTTTGATCCAATGTGCTGATCATAGCGGTTTCACTGGATGGCATCAGCTCGAAAGCATCCAGGTTGTAATCTGCCATGACCTCTTCAGAAATAGAAACGACTCCGGCACCAGGGCTGATCGTGTACACTTCGTTGCCAAACTTTTCAGGGTTTTCCTTTATATCTTCAATGGAATCTTCCTCGACATAAGTTGGAACAACCCAGCCCAATGGCACATTTTCATAACTGGTGGCGATTTTCTGAACGTCATCCTGATATTCATTCCATAACTCTGCTTCGGTATATGGCAGCCAGGCATCCATGAAGATATCAACTTCTTTTGACTGCAAGCCTTCAAAAATAACTGGTTGTGAAAGCAATTTGATTTCCACATCATATCCTGCTTCCTCTAGGATTTGTTTGGCTATTTGTGTCGGTGCTTCGGTACTTGTCCACGATGTCTGTCCAAATACGATGGTTTCATCTTTGTTTTCTGTTGCATCTGAATGATTAGCTGATTCTTCATCTGTATTGCTGCAGGCTGCCAATGCAGCAAGCGCAATCATCAACAGTATACTTACAAATTTTTTCATCTTATCTTCCGTCCTTTCGTGGTTGTTGAATGCTGCTGAAAACTTCTCGCATATTTTCAGGGGTGAATTGTAACGTGTCGGCAGCGGTTGATTCCCAGTTTATAAACGCTTCACCGTTTAAAAATTTAATGAAATTCTCGGTGTCATAGATGGATAAATGATAGATCCAATTCGCCATGATCATTAAGGATGCCATATGAGCACCTTCATTGGATGCTGAACATATATCCTGGATCAAGTGAATGTCATAATCCCGAAAATAGGCATCAAAAACAGTAGTCATTAAGCAGCCATCTGTAACGACGCCGCCTATAATTAAATGTCTGACATTCAGGCTTTTCAATATTAAATCAAGACTTGTTTCATAAAAAGCACTCCAGCGATATTTATCAATAACAATATCGTTTTCCTGTGGCTTTATATCCTCAAAAATTTCAATCTGACTGGTATTGGACGCATAGTAAAATGGTGTACTGTCATCGTTCAGCGGCTCTCCTTTGGAAAGACCGATACCATCAGCACGATTAATCTGTCTTGTATATATAACCGGTATCCCGGCAGTCTTGCACGCCTCAATGAGCTGCCTGGAATTCCCGATAACACGGTCCATATGCTGCAGACTGAAATTGCTTTCCTTTTGCAAGTCGATCAATACGAGGGCTGATTCCTGGATGTTCATTGCTAACGACTCCTTATTTTTTATTTTTAGGAAAGTAATCAAATATTTCCCCAGACTCCATTGCGTTCGCCAACCGCATGGTCCAATCGAGATATTGCTGGGATTCGTCAATCAGTTCAAGATCCCGTTCGATGTATTCCTGGATTTGCGCATCTTCCGTTTCTCTTGAAATGTCGTTCAAATTTGATTTGGTTTGCTCTGCTGCTTTCATAATGAGATTCCGTTCCTGCCTGAGTTTTTTTACAAAAAAGTTCAGCAAGTTTTTCAGAAAATCTTTTTCAGCCATAAAATGATCTTTTCGTTCGCCCTTTTTCCAAACTTTTGTGACCATTTCAGTTTCTAACAGTTCTCGCATTCCATTACTTACACTGGCTTTGCTCATAGCCACCTGTTCTTTGATTTCATCAAGGTTCATTGGCTCGTCAGCAAAGTAGAGAACACCATAAATTCTGCCTACAGACGGTGTAACACCATATATAACCATGGATTGTGCAATGGCACTTTCCATTACATCCCGTGCTTCTTCTATCCTTTCCTCATGATCGGCCACACCCAACACTCCATTTAATTTATTTAATTTGTATAATTTAATTTAAACAAAATGATCAAAATGTGTCAAGTTATAAAAAGTTTTCTTTGAATGCCACCCTTTCGACCATTCGATACGATTGCAGTTATAGAGGAACGCAATTTTATAAAACCCTGTATTGGAATGGGGTGGCAAATAAAAGGTTGTTTCGGCTGTATAAAGACTTGCCAGCGACTGCGGTGTGCAGATAGGTGTTGTTAATACAGATAAAATGGTGATGGAATTTACGTCGATTTAATGAGTTAAAACCGACAGTCAATCGTGGAAGTGTCTGAAATATTCGATATTGGCAATATGTTGGTGGAGAAAAGGTCACGCAGTAAAATAGTTTCTTAAATTCCTGGGAAGCCTGCGCAACGAGCGGTAAAATAACTCAGAAGGGAGGATATTTTTATATGGAATATGAGGCTGGGAAAAACTAAAGTAGGAGGCTTAAAAGACGACCAATCGTCCGTTTTAGCGGAAGAAATATACGTAGACTCCAGCGGAAGGAAAGGCATGGGTGGCAGAGCGAATGCACGCGGAGGCTCACCAGCCGCTCACGGAAAGCGAGGAGCGAAACATTCACCGAGTAAACTGTGAGTTGCGAGGAGTGCTGCTTCTCCGAAATCTCATTTAACATAACGAGCACCAAGTATATTTCCGCAGCGGGGTATCCCTTGCTTTGTTTGTTCGCATTTTTGTTTTATAAACGTTCTTTTGTCCCAACCTCTCTGTACATTAAAGAAGGCCAAGCTGGTTTAGACCATAGGCGATGCCGTCTTCTGTAACAGTGGCTGTCCTATGTTTGGCATAAGGAAATAAATCCTCATGGGAATTACCCATGGCAAATCCTTCACCAACTGCACTGAGCATTTCTTTATCGTTCATCCCGTCACCGAAAGCTATGGCTTGTTCACGGGAGATATCCAGCAGGCTGAGGATTTGTTCAACCGAATAGCCTTTGTTGACGTTTTTCCGCAAAATGTCGTAGCTATGTTCTGCACCATTTACATGAACTGGTGAAAGACGGAGATTGGATTCAATTTCGTATAGAGCGACTTGTTCAGGAGATACATTCAGAACTGTTGCTCCCAGAACTTGATCTGTTATTTCAGGTGTGAATGCTGTGTTGTCTTTTAGACCGAATATATCAATAAACTTGCTGATAAATGGACGTTCAAAATTGGTGAAATAATTTTGATCACGTGTGTACATAATCAGCTCGTGATCATGATTGGCAGCGATATCGATAAACTGTTCCATATTGTTTTGCGGGATCGGTTCATCAACAATTGTTTTTCCCTGATGGAGGGCAAAGGCACCGTTGTAGGCAATAAATGAATGGACATTCAGATCTTCAGCCAAGCCGCTAATCTCATGTAGTGGCCGACCTGTGGCAAGAAAGACCTCAATTCCCTGTTTTTTTACTGTACTGATCGCTTGTTTTGTGATGTCGGAGTATGTATGATCCGACTTTAAGATAGTTCCGTCAATATCGAGAAATAAAATTTTGTATGTCATGTGATTCTCCTTGTGTTTTATTGTCTACATGCATTTTAGCATAAGCGTCTAACTTTTTGCGAAAAAATGTTTGGTCAGCTATTTTTAAGGAAATAGTATACATGGACAATCTACTTTGCCCTCTATAATGTTACAAAGGAGTATGCGATTATGGCAAAATTTGCAGGAAAAACAGTTCTTATTACCGGTGGAGCTGGCGGTATTGGCAAGAAAACAGCCGAACTATTTTTAAAGGAAGGTGCCAGTGTCTCACTGGTTGACATGAACCAGGATGCACTGCATGAGGTCAAATCAGATCTTGATCAATATGGTGATGTGATGATCGTAAAAGCTAATGTTACGAATGAGGATGATGTGAAAAATTATGTTCATCAGACCGTTGACAAATTTGGAACGATTGATGTCTTTTTCAATAATGCCGGAATCGAAGGGGAAGTTGCGCCGATTGTAGAGCAAACGGATGAGAATTTCAGTAAGGTACTGTCAGTCAATGTTCAGGGTAGCTTTTTGGGACTGAAACATGTTCTTCCGGTCATGGCAAAACAGAAAAGCGGAAGTGTGATCAACACTTCATCCGTTGCGGGGCTGGACGGTTCTCCTGGGGTTGCACCTTATATCGCATCAAAACATGCAGTAACAGGATTGACAAAAACGGCCGCACTTGAAGCGGCACAGGATAATGTCCGCGTTAACTCCATCCATCCTTCACCGGTCAATACACGAATGATGCGTTCACTTGAAAAAGGATTTAATCCGGAAAACGCTGAGCAAGCTAAAACAGAACAGGAGAACGCCATTCCACTGGGACGTTACGGCGAGTCCGCGGATATTGCCAAGCTGGTACTTTTTCTGGCCTCTGATGACAGCAGCTTTATCACAGGTTCGCAATACAGAATTGATGGCGGCATGGGAGCACAATAAAGGTTGGGATAGCAACATCTCATGAAAGGGCTTTATTTTGCCGGAAATGCTTCAGTTCTGGAAAATCGCTAAAGTTCACAATTGCAGCGCGGTACAGGCCGTTTCAAGTTTGGAGCGGTCTCTTCATATGCATTTTTTAACAGGGCTAAAACCGTAATGTTACCACATAATAAACCGTGAACAGATAAATTTTTTCTGTTCGAATTCCCACGAGGAGTGATCAGTTGTGGCAGGTAACAAAAATGATTTGTTAGTGCCTGGAGCAAAGGATGCAATGGAAAATATGAAAGAAGAGATTGCAAATGAATTTGGTGTCCAGCCCGGAGCGGATACAACTGCACGTGAAAATGGCTCTGTGGGAGGCGAAATGGTCAAACGGATGATCAAAATAGCCGAACGAGGTATGTCCGATAACAATCGATAGTTGTTTGGCGGACTTACAGCAAAAAAGGCGGATCCGAAACAAAATCGGGTCTGTCTTTTTGTAATGTCAAAAAGGTATAATTGATGTGAGGCTTATCATTCCCTTACAAGACTTGCATAAAGTCTCAGTTTTTCTAATGTGAGTGAATGCGGAAGTTCAAATTTTTTGTGATTAGAGTGAAAACCAGTTATAATTTAGCAGGAATTTTCAGTTTCAAATAGAAATATTATAAAGGAACGGAAATATAATAATAATAGCAATTATTTGTAAATTCGAGAGGGGATTAAATTATGGAATTTGGCGTGTTGTCGCTGTTGCCGCCGGTGATTGCAATTATACTGGCTCTTATTACCCGAAATGTTATTCCTGCTTTATTTGCCGGCGTTTGGCTTGGAGCGACGATGATGTATGACTGGAACCCGTTTATGGGTCTTTATGCAAGTTTCAGTGATTTTATTATACCGAATGTAGGTGATCCATGGAGTGCCACCGTTTTGATTTATTGCGGTCTATTCGGTGTATTGATTGCATTTCTGCAAAAAACGGGTGGCGCACATGCCATTGCTAACTTCATTTCCAATAAAGTTAAAACATCAAAAGGCGCACAGGGTTCAACGATGTTATTCGGGCTTATCATTTTCTTTGAGGATTATTTTAATGCACTGACGGTCGGAAGTGTGATGCGTGCGGTCACTGATAAAATGCGTGTGTCCCGTGAAAAACTGGCATATATCGTTGACTCAACATCTGCACCGATTTGTCTGCTGGGACCGGTTTCCACTTGGGTTGTTTTCGTCATGGGGTTGATTGGTGCACAATTTGCAGAACTGGGCATTTCCGATTCTGAATATATGACCTATATTTTAACGATTCCATTTAATTTTTATTCCATTCTGGCGATCATACTTGTCGGTATTATCGTTTTCCTCAAATGGGATTTTGGACCGATGGCACAGGCCGAATACCGCGCGAGAACATCGGGCAAACTGTTTCGTGATGATGCAGAGCCGCCGTCAGATAATGAAATGATGGATGTTGAGATGGCAGAAGGCTACACACCTAAAATGCGGAATATGATTGTACCGATCGTTGTGCTTGTCGGCATGATCCCGCCACTATTTCTGTGGACCGGGGGCTACCCGGAACAGGACTTCGTGACAGCGTTTGGGGAAGCGGACGGTGCAACATCAATTTTAATTGCTGCCTTTGTGGCGGGTATTGTGGCGCTGGTGATGGGCATGCAGCAGAAACTTTACTCATTCAAAGAGGCCATGTCCATCATTGTCAGTGGTTTCCGCAGTATGATGCTCGTTTACATTATATTGGCATTGGCTTGGTCAATTGGCGGTGTGACGACAGAACTTGGAACAGCTGAATACATTGTGCACTTTGCTGAACAGACAACATCATCGGCCATCATTCCAGTACTGCTGTTCTTTATTGGTGCAATTGTTGCGTTCACGACAGGAACATCATATGGAACATTTGCGATTATGATTCCAATTGCTATGCCGATTGCCGCTTCGATGGATATATCGATGTATTTGGCCATTGCTGCGGTCTTTAGTGGGGGCATTTTCGGGGATCACTGCTCGCCGATTTCCGATACGACCATACTATCATCAGCAGGAGCTTCGAGTGACCATATTGATCACGTTAATACACAGATACCGTATGCGATTACCGCAGGGGTCAGTGGTGTGATTTCATTCCTGATAGCCGGTGTTACAGGTTCTTCAATATTGGCACTTGTTGCTGGTATTGTTGTTGTATTTGTTCTGGCCTTTATCATGAAAAAAGTATGGGGCAAACCGATACCGGAAAAATATGAAATAATGGCTTAAATAATACGGGATCAAATTTTCCAGGGCTCTAGTGTTGGATAGGAATGTAAAAAAAGAAGCGGACTGTCGTTTTTATCGGCAGTCCGCTTCTTTTTAAGTATTTTGTTCAAGCCATTTGTTAATGGATTCAATAACTGAATCCACATTGCCATCTTCAAAAGGGGATTTCAGGTTTGCCGCTTCAACCAGTTCGAGAAATGACTTCGATCCGCCAAGTTTACATAAACGTAAATAGTCTACCCAAGCTGCTTCCGGTTCTTCGCGTGACCGTTTCCAGAACTGGAAGGCACAGATTTGCGCCAGTGTATAGTCGATGTAATAAAACGGGACTTCATAAATATGTCCCTGGCGCTGCCAAAAACCGCCATACTCCAGGTAAGCATTCCCGTCGTAATCGCGATGCGGCAGATACGTTTGCTCAACCCGTTTCCATGCTGCTTTACGCTCATCGGGGGTCCAGTCTGGATTTTTGTAAACAAGATGCTGGAATTCATCAACCGCGACGCCATACGGCAGGAATTGCAATCCATCTGCCAAATGGGCATATTTATATTTATCCGTTTCCTCTTGGAAAAACAGCTCCATCCACGGCCATGTAAAAAATTCCATGCTCATCGAGTGGATTTCCGCTGCTTCACTAGTTGGAATAATATATTCCGGAATGCCGATTTGGCGGCTGGAGTAAAACTGAAAAGCATGCCCTGCCTCATGTGTCAGTACATCAATGTCTCCGGAAGTCCCGTTAAAGTTGGAAAAGATGAACGGTGATTCGTAATCCTCGATAAAGGTGCAATACCCGCCGGCTTCTTTACCCTTCTTAGCCTCCAGATCCATCAGGTTGCGGTCAAGCATGAACTGGAAAAATTCCTTTGTTTCTGACGATAATTCCGCATACATTTTTTTACCGTTTTCAATGATCCACTCGGGTGGACCTTTAGGCGTTGCGTTGCCATCAGGGAATCCAAAGTTCTCATCATAATATTTGAGCTTTTCCACACCGATTCGCTCCGCCTGTTTTTCGGAAAGCTTTGTGACGAGGGGGACAATGGATTCACGCACCTGATTCCGGAAATTAGCCACCATATCAGCATCATAGTCAACACGCTGCATTCGTAAATAACCAAGTTCGACAAAGTTTTGAAAACCTAATGTGGTAGCGATTTCGTGGCGCGTTTTGACAAGCTGATCGTAAATGTCATCAAATTTTTCTTCATGTTGTTCGAAAAATCCTGTGCTCGCTTCAATCGCTTTTTTGCGGATGGAACGATCCTGATGTTCGGTAAAAGGTCCGAGTTGTGCGAGTGTATAGGTTTCACCCTCGAATTCCACTTGTGCGGATGCAACGAGCTTGGAATATTCGGTTGCCAGCTTATTTTCTTTTTGTAATAGTGGCATGATTTCTGGTGAAAATGTCCTGACTTCATGTTCGGCAATCCGGAACAACTGTCGACCCCATTTGTGTTCCAACAGATCACGGTACGGGGATTTTACCAATGCTTTATAAAAGGCCGTGTCCATCTCTTGTATCTCCGGCCCGATCTCGTCAAAGTAATCCCGTTCGTTTTGATAAAATTCATCGTCTGTGTCTATGGAAGCACGAATATAGACCAGGTTCTCAAGTGTTGACAGCTGATTGCGAAATGCATTGATCTCGGCTATCGCTTCGTTCTGCTGATTAACCGAGGAAGCATTGGTGAACTTTTGTAAAAGCTTGGTGAATTCCTCTTTTTTCTGTTTCATATTCGGCCGTTCGTATGCATAGTTTTCAAAGGTTAACATCTGCTGATTCCTCCTTCTATAGAGTTATTCGACATTTTTTTGAAAAGTCCTGTTTATACAAGGATTAAATTGACTTTATGTATACACATCGATAAACTGGTATATAGTAGAAAAGGATAGATGAGGTGAGTTCATGTTTAATTTGGCCTTGCTTATCAGCATCTCATTGCTGGTTGTCATTATGCTTCTTAATATTGTCGTCACACTGGCAACTTCCAGGGGAGGATATGCGGTTTATGCACCAGCTGCAATGATCTTTGTAGCCGGTATTGTCATGATTGTGATTTCAATATTCGGCAAAGTTGAAATGCTAGGATTAGGTTTTGGCGGATGGGGTGGTGCCAGCCTGTTTGCTGCAGCAATCGGGTTTATTGTGACATCGCTTGTTGAAACCTATAGACAACATTCATAATGAATAATAACTGAAAAATATCTGTCTTACTGGAAAGGGCAGGTATTTTTTTTATGTTCATCTGTGACAGTTGAGTGGTCATGAACCATAAACTATGATAAGCAGGCAGGTGCCTTAAAACAAAGAGAAGCGGACAAAAAACAGGAGGGACCGTTTATTAACGAATGATCAAACGGGAGGCGAACGGCGTTAAAAATCTGGCGACCTTCGAATTCAAGTGATAGACTGGAAAAAGATTCGCTTTAATGGGGATGTTATGAATGGATGTATTTTTTCAAGTTGTATTGCCGATTATGGCGGTGTTCGGAGCAGGCTTTCTGCTGCAGCGGATTCGTTTTCTTGATGTGAAATCACTTGCTGCGGCATCGATTTATATTTTTCTGCCGGCACTGGTGTTTACAACATTATATGAGGCCAGTTTTAATCAAGGATACACCATGATTGTCATATTTGCGTTCTATTTATTGTTTGCCATGATCGTTGTTGTTAAAATGCTTGCACATATTTTCAAATGGTCAGAGTCGGTGGAAAGCGGGTCGATTTTGACGACTGCCTTCATGAATGGCGGTAATTATGGGGTTCCAGTTATCCTGTTCAGTATTGGCGAAGCGGCTATGCCATACGCTGTGTTTCTGATGGTTCTTCAATCGTTGATCATGAATGTGTTTGGGGTTTATTATGCATCGCGCAGCACGAGCGGGTTTTGGAGGGCGTGTAAAACCATTTTTAAAATGCCGGCCACATATGCGGCTGTTTTGGGCGTTGGATTTCAGGCGTCTTCTGTAGACATACCAGATTCGGTTTATTCGACATTAGCGATGGTAAGCGATGCGGCTATTCCATTGATGATGGTCATCTTAGGTATGCAGCTAGCATCGATTACGGGACTGCAATTCAATTGGAATGTTATTTTATCGGCAGCGAGTGTTCGCATGATTCTTTCGCCGATGCTTGCATTCTTATTTATTTGGTTAGTGCCGGTCGACCCGGTCATCGGAGCGGTACTCATGATTGTTGCGGCAATGCCCAGCGCTGCCACGACAACAATGTATGCTATTGAGTTTGATGCTGAACCCGAGCTTGTTTCCAGTATTACACTTGTGACAACGCTAGTAAGTATTGTAACGGTTACCGTGCTATTGAATGTCATCAATATTATATCATATTAAAAATCCCCAATATAATGAGCAGAAATGGAGGAAGCAGTGTCAGTTGCTTCATCCATTTTGTGGCTGATAAAAACATACCGAACCGAATACCGCATAGTACAAATAATCCGCTCATCAATGCGATTGAAAGGGCGGTTATCACGGGTGAATACCCCAGCATGGCTGCTCCCAGTCCTGCTCCAAATGCATCAATTGCCAGTGCGAATCCCAAAAGAATTGCTTCTGTCAATGAAATGCTCCCGGATTCATCCAAGTCTGCCTGCTGCGGCTCTCTCATGACGGTTTTGAAATGGTCCCAGGTTGCATCATCGGAAACTGCTGCCAAATGAGTGTCTTGTTTGGAACGGATGACATTGTATAAACAGTACACACCGATCAGCAGCAGGATAATACCACCGATGTTATCTGTCAGATTTGGTGTGATAAAGGACTTCAGCGTATTGCCAATGATCATTGAAATATAAACAATCAATCCGGAACAGAACATAATGATTCCCAGGGCTGTATATGGCACATGAACACGTCTTATGCCATATGACATACCGACGCCAAACCCGTCGATACTGACTCCGATGATTAAAAGAATTAATCCGGTGTAATAGAGCATCGATATCATTTTCCTTTCCGTAACTTCCTAAAATAGTGTATGGGAATTGGCGCATGGTGTGAAACACGCACAATATAAGCAAATTGTGTTACAGTAGCATCATAAGGATTTTAAAGAAAGGACTTATTCATATGAGCAAAACAGTCGTATTAGCTGAAAAACCTTCTGTTGGCCGGGACATTGCCCGCGTGCTGAACTGTACGAAAAAAGGGAACGGCTATATGGAAGGTTCGAAATATATTGTTACATGGGCGCTGGGGCATCTCGTTACTCTTGCTGATCCTGAGGTGTATGAGGATAAATGGAAAACATGGCGCCTTGATGATCTTCCCATGCTGCCGAACCGATTAAAGCTTGTAGTGATAAAAAAATCTGGAAAGCAATTTAATGCTGTCAAGACACAGCTGAACCGTAAAGATGCCGGTGAGATTGTCGTTGCAACGGATGCCGGTCGTGAAGGGGAGCTGGTTGCCCGCTGGATTATTGAGAAGGCACGTGTCCATAAACCAGTCAAACGGCTCTGGATTTCCTCTGTCACGGATAAGGCCATCCGGGAAGGCTTTAAAAAACTAAAACCAGGCAAACAGTACGAAAATCTTTATGCGTCGGCAGTGGCGCGTTCGGAAGCCGATTGGTATGTCGGGCTGAATGCGACACGGGCGCTCACAACGAGGTTCAATGCCCAGCTTTCGACCGGCCGCGTGCAAACACCAACACTTGCAATGGTTGCCGCAAGGGAAAGAGAAATTAAGGAATTCCAGCCACAGCCATTTTACGGGATTGAGGCCAAAACAAGCACGGGAATAACACTGACCTGGCAGGACGAGAAGCATAACAGCCGGATTGATTCCAAGGAAAAGGCGGAAAAGCTGGTTCAACAGCTACAAAACAAACCTGCTAAAATCGTCGGCATTGATCAGGCTTATAAGAAAAAACATGCACCGCAATTGTATGATCTGACCGAACTTCAGCGGGATGCGAACCGTATTTTTGGTTTTTCAGGGAAAGAGACGCTATCTCTAATGCAAAAGCTGTATGAACAGCACAAAGTCCTGACATATCCAAGGACCGATTCACGTGTATTGTCGACGGATATTGTCCCGACGCTGAAAGATCGAGTGAAAGCGGTTGGCGTTGATCAATATGCGAGTGCTGCTAACAAAGTGATGAAAAAAGAATGGAAGCTGCCAAAGTCGGTCGTTGATAATGCAAAAGTATCCGATCACCATGCGATTATCCCGACTGAAGAATCTGCAGTGTTGGCTGACTTGAATAGTAAAGAACGGAAAATCTATGATCTTGTTGTGAAGCGATTCCTGGCTGTACTGTCAGATCCGTACGAATACGAACAGCTGACAATTGAAGCCCGGATTGATGGAGAACACTTTACTGCCAAAGGAAAAAAAATTAAAAAACAAGGCTGGAAGGCAATCTACAACGATGGAAGTACGAATGATGAGCAATTGCCTGACGTTCAGAAAGGATCCACATTATCCAATGTCAACATCAAGATGACAACCGGTGAAACCAAACCGCCGGAACGTTTTACAGAAGGGGCGCTCTTGCAGGCGATGGAAAACCCGGTCCGCTATATGAGTCAGGATGAAAAACATTTGGCCAAAACGATCAGTAAAACCGGCGGAATTGGCACCGTTGCAACACGGGCTGATATCATCGAAAAATTGTTCAACAGCCAGCTTATGGAACTGCGGGGTAAACATATTTTCACGACATCCAAAGGCCGGCAGCTGCTTGAATTGGTTCCGGAAGATTTACGCTCACCGGCACTCACTGCCGAGTGGGAAAACAAACTCGGTCAGATTGCGAAAGGCCAATTGAATAAAACGCATTTTATTAATGATATTAAAGGCTATACAAAGGAGATCGTCCAGCAGATCAAAACGAGTGAAGAGAAGTTTAAACATGATAATCTTACCGGGAGCAAGTGTCCGAACTGCGGACAGCTCATGATGGAAATTGACAATAAAAAGGGCCGGATGCTTGTATGCCAGGATCGCTCATGCGGCTACAAAAAAAATATTTTAAAACGGACGAATGCCAGATGCCCAAATTGTCATAAACGGATGGAACTGCGCGGTGAAGGTGAAGGGAAAACGTTCACTTGCCAATGCGGTCACCGTGAAAAACTCTCTACATTCAACAAACGGAAAGAACAAGAGAAAAACCAGAAAGTCTCCAAAAAAGATGTCAACAAATACTTGAAACATCAGGATGACGAGTTTAAAAATAATGCACTGGCAGACGCGCTTTCCAAATTAAAAGAATAGATTGATGATCAGGATCCTTGCACATGCAGGGATTCTTTTATACGTCGATTGTACCTGTCATGATTCCCGGAATGTTATACTGACGTTTATGAATGCGAATGATAAAAAACGGCATTTGACACACGGATGGCGTTTCTGCTGCTGTACAGCCTGATCCTTTTTTGCTGGTTGGATACTGTTATTCGAGCATTTGCATTGTTTGAAATGTCGCCTGGCCAGCGTATTGATATTTTTGTAACCTCAAAAGTACATACATGTCATGGTTGACCTTATAAGAAAAGCTTGGGCACTTACTATAAGGCAATGTAAATGCCGCGTTTTTCTAATCTGCGTTAAAATGATTTCCTGAAATTGGTGGAATGTTTATGACATGCATTCATAATTTTCGAAATCCATGATAAACTGTATTAGTAGTAGATTTTTAACATTTTCCTATGATAGAGGAGGAGCGAGAAATGTCGAGTAACGAAGAATTGGATAAGGCCACTGGGGATAAAAAAGTTCAAAAGCTGGATTTCATATTCGGACCATTTGGGGCAGCAGTGCCTTTACTATTTTTTGTCGTTTGGGCGATTACGATAAGTGTCATGCAGCTGTCATCCGAGGTTGCACTGGTTTTAGGAGCTGTTATAGGTCTGACACTCGGTTTACTGTTATGCAAAAGCAGATGGGAAGATTATGCACAAGGCTTATTTGACGGTCTCGCACAGCCTGTTGGTGTAATTGCGATGGTGGCATGGTTTTATGCAGGCATGTTCGCACAAGTATTGCAGGTGGGCGGTCTTGTCGAAGGGCTTGTATGGATTGGATCTGTAACAGGGGTTGAAGGCGGTATTTTTGTTGCGCTGACCTTTCTGTTGGCGGCGACTTTTTCAACAGCTGTCGGTACTGGTTATGGAACGACTGTTGCTTTTTGTACGTTAATGTATCCGGCTGGTATTGCAGTAGGGGCTGACCCGACATTCATGTTTGCAGCTATTTTGGCTGGAGCTGTGTTTGGTGATAACCTGGCACCAGTTTCGGATACGACGATTGTTTCGGCGACAACACAGGACGCAGATGTGCCCGGCGTCGTACGGAGCCGTTTCAAATATTCGATCGTCGCTGCTGTTCCGGCTGTTATTTTGTTCGCGATTTTCGGCGGCGGCGGTAATGTACAGGTTGATCAGGCTGCAGTGAATTCGGTGATCGAATCTGTCAATGCAAGCGGGCTAATGATGCTGGTTCCTTTTGCGTTAGTACTTATACTTGCTTTATCCGGACAGCATCTGCTTACATCGTTAACATGGGGGATCATATCAGCTATCCCAATCATTTTGCTGCTGAATTTGGGAACATTTGGTGACATTCTAAGCTTTAACCCGGATTCAGATGCTGTTGTGGAAGGTGCTTTGGTTGAAGGACTGACAGGTTATTTTAATATGGCCATCCTTATCCTGCTTATTGTAGCAGCGGCTCACCTGCTGAAATTGGGCGGAACAATGGAAGCTATTACGAAAGGTCTGGTCAAATGGATCAAACATTCTGTCCGCAAAGCTGAGGTGTCGATATGGGCGATTGTCGCATTGTTAAACAGTTCAATCACTATCAATACGGCGGCAGAAATCGCAGCAGCACCATTCGTTAAAGAGATAGGTTCAAAGTATAAAATTCACCGCTACCGGATGGCGAACATGCTCGATGCTGTGACTTCAGCCCTGGGTTACATTTTTCCATGGGGAGCTCCAGTACTGTTGGGCTGGTCAACAATCCAAACGATGCAGGGGCAATATGATTGGCTCCCGATTGTTGAGCCGACAGCTGTGTTCCCATTCGTATTTCAAGGCTGGTTCCTGTTCATCATCATGCTGATTGCAGCATTAACCGGATGGGGATTGCGCTATGAAGGGAAAAATGGTAAAGAGTTAAAAGAAAAACCGCATGACTGATCTTGTCATTCAAATAGGGTGGGGATCTTCCTTAGGGAGATCTCCATTTAAAAACATAGCGATTATGCAGAGATGAGAGGAAATATCAGAAGCGGCCGCAGAGGTTTGGGGTGATCAGCATGAAGAATGCGTTGCCCCCGAAACGTTGGGGAGGAAATCTTTGTTTCAGCCATATATAGCAGAAGGAGTTTTTTATGACGATAAAAGGAGCAATCGATCAGGAGACACGCTGTGAACACTATCACAGTTCCAATGATAGAATAGCGATTAAATTCTATTGTTGCGGGGAGTATTTTCCCTGCTATAAATGTCATGCGCAATATGGGTGCGGGACAACAAAGGTCTGGCCACGGACAAAATTTGACCGTAAAGCAATTTTTTGCGGCAACTGCAAAACAGAACTGACGATAAACGAATACCTCAAGGGCAGCTACCGTTGTCCATTTTGTCATGCAGCTTTTAATCCGGGCTGCGCCTTGCATGCTCACCTGTATTTTGAAAAGTGACAAGCTGTTTACTTGTAACCGCGGTATCATGTATCATTAAATATAATTGGAAGGAGGTTACATTTGTGGCTTTTGTTATATTAGATCCTTGCCGTGGTGAAAAGTCAGGTGAATGTGTGACGGTTTGCCCTGTTGATTGCATCGAGGAAGGACCGGAACAATTTTACATAGATCCGGATGTTTGTATCGACTGTGCTGCATGTAAGGCGGTATGTCCGGTTGATGCGATTGTGGAAGAGTATGATCTGGAGCCTTCACAGGAAAAATATCTTGACGAGGCTGAGGAATTCTTTGCAAACAGGTGACGTACATGCAGACTAAAAAACCCTTGTACGTGTTCTCCCTGAGGACATGGTACGAGGGTTTTTAGTTTCGGGAAAGATCCAATTTGTTTATTCGTGGGGCATGAGCTGAGGTATTAATTTGTTAACTGATGCTTCAACTGGTTGATGTCCCGTTCGTTTTGCACAGTTTTCTTCCAGATATGATCCTGGTCTGCCCGCAGGATTTTGAATTCATCCATAATTTCTCGATGACGTTTGTCGTTTTCCGTCATTTTCTGTTTCATGTCAGTCTGTTCATTCTTGATTTCCGCCAGCTCTTCCCTCATGGCAGCCTGTTCTTCTTTCATGGCAGTCTGCTCAGTCCGCATGCTGCCAACCATAGAGATTAATTGTGAAAGCATATTTTCCATACGTTCCGAACGTTGCGCATCCATTTGGTTCACCTCCTTTTTCTCTAGTATATATTCTCTTTTGATAGAGAGCTATAGACTTTCTATTCGTTTTCAACTTTTTCCGCTATTTTGCTGGCGATCCAACGTTCAGCGGTAGTTTCATCCACTTCATAGATTTTGCCTGCACGAAGCAGGTCACCATGGTATGCAGTTTGAACATTCATTTTTACCTTCTGCATGCGAATGCTCCTTTATATGGCTATTTACGTTTATTATATCATAGGGACGGTCTGATTTTCAGGCCCGTTTAGTATAGTCAAATAGCAGATTATGAAGGAAGCGCTGCAGTTATGGCAAATTCATTAGAAAACTTCGCGCATCACCAAGCCTTATACCAAAGTCTAAGCTGTACTTATGCATATAGGAAAGTTGATCCTATCTTATCTGCTAAAATGACCGCTGCGCTTCATAGCATCAACGGTCATTCTGGATGAGCTCCCATGCTTTTGCCATATTGCTTGTTGGTTGGTGGCATGCAAAGTTTTCGCAGACGTAAATGGTCGTCTCATCGTCAAGCTGTTTATATTCGGATGTGAAAGGGGCCGCCTCTGCAAGCTGCCTTGGATCATTGCCTGCAAGCAGTGTTACATCTGGTGAAAATGATTGTTGAAGTTCCGCTGTAAATGGACTTGAATCACCGATAACGACGACTTCTTTTGTCGCGTTTTCCGTTAAGAGCAGGCTCTGAATAAAATGTGTACTCGCTGCTGTACCTTGATTAACCTCGTCATAAAAGGTATAGTACATTTCTTCCAGTTTATCGAGATAAGATGTTTCACCGGACAAGTATCCCATTGTAGCGAGCATGACAGCTGCAACACTGTTACCTGAAGGGAGTGCACCGTCATAGATCTCTTTTTCCCGTGACAGCAGTTTTTCACTGTCATGTCCATTAAAGAAAAACCCCCCCTCACCGGTATCCCAGAACAATGCAATCATGTCATCGGTCAGAGTACGTGCTTTTTTCAGGTACGGCAATGAAAAAGTTGCCTCATACAGTTCAACATAAGCCCACAATAAAAAGGCATAATCATCAAGGTAACCATTATATTTCGCGTCACCGTCACGATAGCGGGCCATAACCCGTTCGTCCTGAATCAGGTTGTTTTCGATAAATTCCATCGTGTCTTCAGCAGCTTTCGTGTATTCGCGCTTGTGAAAAACCTTCCCGGCTTTAGCCAGAGCGGTAATCATCATGGCATTCCACGATGTCAGGATTTTGTCATCCACATGCGGATAAACGCGTTTTTCCCGTGCAGACAGCAATTTCTTCCGTGCATCATCGAGTTCTTGATCAAGCTGTGTTAATGTCATGTCATGGTCTTCTGCTATTGTTTCCAGGTCAGCTTTCAGCAGGTTTGGAATGTTTTTCCCCTCAAAATTGCCTTCAGATGTTATGCCGTATACAGACGCATAGAAATCTCCTTGTTCTTCACCGAGGATATGAAAGATTTCATCATAATCCCAAACGTAATATTGACCTTCAACACCTTCTGAATCAGCGTCAATGGCCGAGAAGAAACCACCTTCCGAACTGTGCATTTCCCTCATTACAAACGTGATGATCTGCTCACTGATTTTCTTATATAATGGGTTTTTCGTGATCTGATAGCTTTCTGTATATGCGATCAGTAATAATGCATTGTCATAGAGCATCTTTTCAAAGTGGGGGACGAGCCATTTTTTATCGGTGGAATAGCGCGCAAATCCGAAGCCGACATGGTCATAAATGCCGCCGTCAGCCATTGTTTGCAGTGTGCTTTCTGCCATTTTCAGTGCGGCGGTTTTGCCGGTAAAATGATAATATCTTAACAGAAACAGCAAATTTTGTGGCGCGGGGAATTTTGGTGCTGAACCAAATCCGCCATAGGTAAAATCAAATCGTTTGCCGAGCTGCTGAAAAGCTTGATCGGTGATGTCTTTCGTAAGGCGGTTCTCACTTTTGATTGCGACAGTTTTTTCCAGCGCATCGGTCACACTATTGGTCACTTCATCAATCTGATTAGGATCCTGTTTGTATCGTCGGTATAGTTGCGTGATAACTTCCATAAATCCGGGCATGCCGTATTTGCTGGTACGGGGAAAATAAGTCCCGGCATAAAATGGGACTTTATCCGGTGTCATAAAAATGGATAGCGGCCAGCCGCCATGTCCGGTCATCATTTGACAAACTTTCATATAAACGGAATCAATGTCCGGACGTTCTTCGCGGTCGACTTTGATGGCGACATAATGATCATTTAAGTAAGATGCGATTTCTTCATCCTCAAATGATTCATGCGCGAAGACATGACACCAATGGCAAGTTGAGTAACCGATGGAAAGGAAAACAGGCTTGTTCTCCTGCTGGGCTTTTTCAAAAGCTTCATCACCCCATGGATACCAATTAACCGGGTTGTAGGCGTGCTGTTGGAGGTATGGCGATTTTTCGCTGATTAACTGGTTAGGCTGCTGGTTAACGATCATACGTGCGTACACCAACTTTCTTCATGGTTTGGTTCGAATTTACCTTACCACAATAGGTTATTTTCATGCATCAGCAAACGATGTTGCAATCGTGGAATACAGTAAAAATGAACTGAACATTTAGCAATGGGATCGAATATAGGTTTAACATTTTCACCGGCAAGCTTGGAAATGGTTATATACCACACTTATCGCCATGATAAGGGGTAGTATTGGATGTTAAGCATAAGGAGAGGCGTCAGATCTTCAACCCGTCTTTCACAATAAATGACACACATGGCAGGCGGTCTGATGTGATGGTATCGTTGGCTTCGAAAACGTTAATCAAATCATATTGCTGCTTGTCCCCTTCTGGAACGTATTGCTCAACAGCTTCATTTTTATAGTCCACGATCCAATATTCGGGGACGCCGAACCTGGCATAGCTTTCTTTTTTCATGATCCGATCCCGATTTGCACTGTTGCGGGAGAGGATTTCAATGACTAAATCGGGCGGTCCGACAATGGCATGTTCCTGAATAATACGTTCCCGGCTGCGATGAATCATGAGTATATCGGGCTGACGTGTTTCCATGTCTGAAAGAATGACATCAATTGGTGAATCAGTGATAATATAATTGTTTTCGCATGAATCAGTCAGTGTTCGTTCCAGACGGTGGCTGATCCGCTGGTGTGTCGTGGATGGCGATGGTTTCAATTCAAGTATTCCATTAATGATCTCATACTGGTTTCCATCTTCCGGCAGCTGGTAATAATCATCGACAGTCCAGCCTGGTTCATTAATGACAGGCTTTTTACGGTGTTTTCCTCCATACATGAAGCTCGCTCCTTTCAATTTATTTCATTATTGCATTTTTCGAAAAAATAAGTTATTAAAAAGGAGGTTAGAACGATTATCTGTTTGAAATTTTATTTCATAAAAACTTGTTAATATATTTTAAATTTTATAAGATGATAGTACAACATGTCACGAAGGGTCGGGGGAATATGAATTACGTTGTTGGAGTTGACGGTGGGGGAACCAAGACTACAGCGGCAATAGCGGACGCAAATGGCATGGTTACGGCCAAATCTGCTGCAGGACCTATCAATCCGAATGCCGTTGAAAAAAAGGATATCATCCAGACCTTGACGCATATAATGGAGGATTTAAAAAAACAGAATCCCACAGCATTTGAGAATGTAACCAATTTATTTGCAGGTATCTCAGGTGCCGGTAATAACAAAGCTGTTACCGATCTAAAGGAGATATTAAGCCTGACCGTTCCGCAAAAGGTCGTGATTCAAGTCGAACCTGACACGGTGAACGCACTGTATTCCGGGACTTATGGTGATCCCGGAATTGTACAGATCTCAGGAACAGGTTCTATAACTTATGGAATTAACAGTAATGAAGAACGTGATCGTGTCGGTGGCTGGGGCTATTTATTTGGTGATGAGGGCAGCGGATACGATATTGGCAGAAAGGGGATAACAGCAGCGTTAAAAGCCTTTGACGGACGTGGTGAAAAGACAATGCTGCTTGACATGGTTCGTACGCATTATGGAATGGAAAATCCATTTGACCTTGTTCAGCAAATTTATACTTCCGGAGCTCCGAAAAGCCACATTTCCCCGGTATCAAAGCTGGTGTTTGGGGCTTATAAACATAACGATCCGGTTGCGGGAGAAATTGTTGCGAATGCCGTCAATGATTTAAGCTGGAGTATGCGGACTTTATATTCGAAACTTTTTTCACCGGGGGATGGATTGAACGCGGTACTATGTGGAGGCGTTTTTCGGGATGAAAATGTTTTGCCTCGGTTACTTGAAGAGAAACTGGACGATTTTCCGCAATTAACAATTATCAGACCTGAAATGGAACCGGTAGGCGGTTCAATAGTTGGTGCTTTTTTAATGGATAATATCAGACTGGGTGGTAACGCGATTCGAAATATTATTTCAACATATTAAGAGGTGATGGGATTGTCACAAGTCAAAGGCGGTCTGACGATTTTAAGGGAAATGGTACATACACTTCCGCCATCGGAAAAAAAACTGGCACAACATATTTTAGAAAATCCGGAAGAATCAATTATGCTTACAGCGTTGGCGCTTGGAGAAAAAAGTGGTACCTCAAGTGCTGCTGTAATCCGTTTATGCAAATCTCTCGGGCTGGATGGTTTTCAGGAATTGAAGATTCGAGTCGCTGGTGATCTGCAGGAACAGGCAGAACAGGGATACCGGGATATAGAACCGAATGATAAATATGAAAATATTATTGACAAGGTCGCTTCAAACACGATCCAAACAATAAAAGAAACGGTTGACATTATGCGGGTGTCAGATTTGGAAAGAGCGGTAAACACCTTATCCAATGCAAAATCAATTGTATTTATTGGATTTGGTGCTTCGTATATTGCTGCAAAAGATGCGGAACAGAAGTTTACGAGAATTGATAAAAATGTGCAGTCCTTTTCAGATGTACATATGGGGGCAACAGCTATTGCCAATAAAGGACCTAATGACGCCGTTGTCGGGATTTCTTTTTCAGGCAAAACAAAACAAGTGCGTCATTTGCTGGAGCTGGCCCAACATAAACAAGTCAAAACGATCAGTATAACAAAATCCGGGAAGTCACCGGTCAGCAGCATTTCGGATATTCAATTGTATACATCTGCAGCAAGAGAAGCAATCTTCAGAAGCGGAGCAACCTCTTCAAGAATTGCACAGCTCCACGTGATTGATATTCTGTTGATGGCTTTAGCTTCAAAGGATTATGAAGAAATTGTGCAGCACCTTGATCAAACTAGGAAAGCCATATCCGATTTGAAAGAAAAGTAAGAAACTTGTGTTGCATATTGAAATATTATTACAAAAATACAAAAGCTATATTGACAAAATAGTTCAACAAACCTATACTTAAATCAAATAAAAATTTATTCGATTTCTTTTGTTTGGTTGAAAGCGCTTTATTACTCTTTATGTGGGGAGACGCATGGAAATATGGAACTGGCAAAGCTAATAACTGAAAAACGCAATGATAACACGATGACATTGGATCAAATGTCGACAATGGAAATGTTAAATGTGATAAATCAAGAAGATAAAAAAGTTGCAGGGGCTGTTAAAAACGTATTACCTAAGGTCAATGATGCCATTGAACATATCTATAAGGCATTGAATCAAGGCGGGCGTTTGTTTTATGTGGGAGCTGGAACAAGCGGCAGACTTGGTGTGTTGGATGCTTCAGAATGTCCGCCTACATTCATGACGTCGGATGATATGGTTCAAACCATTATGGCAGGTGGTAATGGTGCATTTTTTCACGCCGTTGAAGGGTCAGAAGATGACGAAACACAGGGTGTGCAGGATATAAAAACCAAAAATCTAAATTATAAAGATGTTGTGATAGGTATTACAGCAAGCGGGCGAACCCCCTATCCAATTGGTGCATTGAAATATGCAAGGGAAATTGGTGCATACACTGTTTCTTTGTCATGCAATGAACACTCATTAATAAGTGAGTTTGCGGATACCGAAATTGAGGTGATTGTCGGTCCGGAAGTGCTGACAGGTTCTACCCGGATGAAGGCGGCAACAGCTCATAAAATGATCTTGAATATGATTAGCACAACAACAATGGTAAAACTGGGAAAAGTCTATGAAAATCTTATGGTAGATGTGCATGCCAGCAATTATAAGTTAATGCAGCGTGCCAAACGAATTATTATGGAAATTACTGGTGCTGATTATGAGGAAGCTGATAGAGTACTAGCTTTAACTGATAACCAGGTGAAACCAGCAATTGTGATGATTAAGGGGGGTGTTACCTACCAGGAAGCAGAAGAAGCCATCGAGCAAAGCAATGGTTATGTTCGTGATGCGATTGCAATTGTAATGAACTCCAATGTTTGAAACTTGTTTAATAGTTACATGAGCTATTAGTGAGTTTCATATATTTTAAACTAAACAAAGGGGGAAGATTATTTTGAAGCGTTTATTTAAAAATCCTTTCGTGCTTTTTCTGATGGCTGTCTTACTTATTGTAGCAGCAGCCTGTTCAGATGACAGCACAACGGAAGAATCACCTGATGAGGGCAGTGATGGTTCAGGTGAAGAGTCAAGCGAGGGCGATGGTTTGAGCGGAACACTTGAGATTCAGTATTTTGTCGGAGGTTATGGTGACTCATGGTGGAAAGAGGTTATTGGCGACTTCCAGGAACAGCACCCTGATCTGGAAATTGTCGAACATGCCGGACCGAATATTAATGAAGAAATGAGATCACGCTGGGTTTCCGGCGATCCGCCTGATGTTGTTTACATTGATGGTGCTGGATCAAGCGAAACACAGATGGTAGAAGATGGACAATTGATGAATTTGTCTGATTGGGTACAAGATATTGAATTGGAAGACGGTACACCACTGCTTGATAGTTTTATAGTAGAACCGGCCACATATGATGGTGAAATTCACAGCTTGCCATTAGTATTTGATACATGGGGAACATGGTATGACATATCTTGGTTTGAGGAAGAAGGTTTTGAAGTACCGACCGATTTTGAAAGTTTCATGAGCTCCATGGGTGACATTCAGGAGTCTGCTGATATTGCACCATTTGTGACAACCGGACAGCATCCATACTACTTCCTGCGTGGTATGTTATATCCGGCATTCGGGGCAGCAGGCGGTAATGAATTGCTGGAGGATGTCATTACTGGTGCAGAAGGTGCATGGACAAGTGAACCAGTACTCGAAGTCATGAAGAAAGTGGAAAAGATGCAGCAGGAGGGCTATATTGACGAAGGATTTGCAGCGATTAATCATACGCAGTCACAAATGAATTTCCTGCTTCACGATAATGCCTATATTCCGGTTGGGTTCTGGCTGCCAAATGAAATGGAAGGTGACAAACCTGAGGACTTGGAGTATGGTTTCATCCCGTCACCAATGAACGATGCGGGCGAACCAATGGCAGTTGTTCCGGACCTGCGTCCACTGGCGATTGCTGAACAGGCGGAAAACCCGGAAGCAGCCAAGGCGTTTGTTGAGTTTGTTTTCACAAAAGAATATGCTAAATCATTTTCTGAGCATACTGGTGCTATTATGAACCTCGAAGGCGTAGATTTGGCGTCGAACGAAAACGTACCGCAATATCTGATTGATGCGAATGAAATGATCAATGATCCTGAACAGGCTCAAATCTATCATAAGCCTCATCCAATGAGTGCAGACTTGGAAACACCGATCAGTGATTCACTCGTCTCGCTTATGCTCGGTAATATTACAGCAGAAGAATTTGTCGAGGAAGCTGAAGAAGCAGCTGCCGAATATCGAAACAACCAATAATAATATAAATGTGTATGGAATGTGAAGGCTGCTTGTTTGCTTTCATATTCCATACCATTATTTTCACCGGAAAGAGTGGTTAGATGGTACAGTCAAAAAAACAAAAATACCTGTTTCTGGCTTTTTGTCTCGTCCCGACATTTATCCTGTTCAGCATTTTTACCCTTTATCCATTATTCAGCGGATTGTATTATTCCTTTTTTGACATGTCGGGTTCGTCACAGGCGAGAGAATTTGTCGGATTGGACAACTATATAAGACTTTTCAAGGATGAGATAATTCCCGCAACAATCTGGCACGATTACTTTCTTGTTATTACAAAAGTGATCGGGATAATGATTATGGCGATGTTTATTGCGGTTGCTCTGACGCAGCTGAAAATTAAGGAGGCGCCGTTTTACCGGATTATCTTTTTCTTCCCGAATATTATGTCTGTCGTGGTTATTGGTATTTTGTGGGCATTTATTTACAATCCGGATTTGGGTCTGATTAATTCGGGACTTGAGTTTCTCGGTCTTGAGGAATGGCAGCGAGCATGGTTAGGGAATGAAGATTGGGCACTCACGAGTCTTGTTCTGCCATCCATCTGGGCTGGAATTGGTTTATTTATGCTGCTCTTAATGGGGGGGATTGCCAACATCTCCAAAAGTTATTATGAAGCGGCACACATTGACGGGGCAAATGAATGGCAGCAATTTTGGAAAGTAACGCTACCACTTGTATGGCCACAGATTAAAATTTCCATCCTGTATATTGTCATTACAACTTTAAATGGATCATTTATTATTGTACAAGTCATGACCGGGGGTGGACCGAATAACGCGACACACGTAATGGGGTCCTACCTCTATCAGCAAGCTTTCCAGCAGTATAATTTTGGATACGGAGCAACCATTGGTGTCATGATTTTAGTCATTTCATTAATCACCGTATTGATCCTGCAGTTGCTGCTGAAGAGAGATAAGGTCGAATACTGATGGAGGGGGAACAAGCATGAAACCAAGTATAGGTCAAATGATATCCAGAACCGGGATCAGGATACCGCTTATATTATGGTCGATCGCTGTGCTATATCCGATTATTTGGATGCTTATTGGTTCATTTAAATCAAACGCTGAAATTTATGCCAATCCATGGGGTTTTCCGGAAACATGGAATTTCCAGAACTTTGTAACGGCGTGGACGGAATATAATATTGATACAAGCGTGTTTAATAGTTTGATTGTGACGGTGGTTGGTGCTGTTTTGACATTGGTGCTTGCCATTCCGACAGCCTATGCGCTTGAACGGATCCGCTTTAAAGGAGGCCATTTTTTATTTACATTATATATTTCGGCGATGATGATTCCAATGGTGCTCGGCTGGATTCCGCTGTTTTTCCTGCTGGCACAGTTCAACTTACTGGATAATATATTCGGGCTTGCGATTGTCTATGCGATCAGCCAGTTGCCATTTTCGATTTTCGTACTGACAAGCTTTATAAGTACAATTCCCAAGTCATTGGAAGAATCAGCGGCAATGGATGGCATGTCGCCTTATGGTGTGCTGTGGAAAATCATTACACCGCTTTCTATGTCAGGGATTATTACGGTGACAATCATGAACGCAATTCAGTTCTGGAACGAGTACTTTATGGCGCTTATCTTTCTGCAGACTGAGGAAAATTATACACTTGCATTGGCGATTGATTTTATTAGCAGTGAAGCACAGTATACGAATGCATGGGGAACGTTATTTGCAAGTTTGGTCATTGCGATTGTTCCGGTGATCATCTTATATGCCATTTTCCAGCAGCGGATTGCAAAAGGCATGACAGAGGGTGCCATTAAAGGATAAGAAAAAAGGGGGATCGCTTAAGCGGTTCCCCTTCTTAACGGATTTAATAGAGAAAAAGTTCAGTAGTTTCGCCTGACCCAGTTCTCACTTGTAAAATTCAGCTGGGTCCCATTGTCCAGACGGGCATTGGCAATATACCATCCCCTCCCATTGGTACTGGCATCTGTCTGATAGTTGAAACGGATGTGCTTGGTTTCAGCAGGTATTTGTATTTCATGTGATTGCCACCCGTCGCTGCTGCCTGTAAACTCGATTCCAGCACTCGTCCAGTTCTCACCATCCTCCGAGATTTCCATAGTCCCTGAATCATAGGCCTGCTCAATACGGAACCATGTATCAAACGAAACGGAGGTCACTTCATCAAGGTCGACATTTGCCGTCAATGTCCGGTTTTCGTTATCGCCGTAACCGGCAAACCATGCATCCTCTTTACCCGGAATGCTGACAGGGATAGCATCAGCAACCTGGCGGGCAAGTTGCCGTCTTGCTGGGTTGGTTGAGACGGTGTCACGTGTCGGGTGTACACGATTTGTCAATAAAATCGCAATGGTGTCATTGTTCCGGTTTATAACAATTGATGTCCCTGTGAAACCAGTATGCCCAATTGCTGATGTATCTGATAGCGCATCCATATACCAGCCTTGGGCTACTTCCCACCCTAATCCATGTTCATCACCGGGGAACTGCGGCAACTGGTTTTTAGCGAGAAGTTCAACAGTCTCAGGCTGAAGAATTTGGACGTTCCCATATTGTCCGTCATTGATCATCATGTGCCCAAGTTTTGCGAGATCATTCGCGGTGGAAAAAACACCGGCATGACCTGCAACTCCATCAAGTGCCCAGGCGTTCTCATCGTGAACCTCGCCCCAGACGAGACCGCGGTTTGTAGACGGCTGATATTCGGTAGCAGCAATCCGCTCTTTTAGTGTTTCCGGCGGGTTGTACATTGTATTTGTCATGTCCAGCGGGTCAGTGATGTTGTCTTTGACGAAATCATCAAGTCTTTTGCCGGAAAGCCGTTCAATAATGGCGGCAAGTGTGATCATATTCAAGTCACTGTAGGTATACGTTGTGCCAGGCTCGTTATCCAATGGATATTCAAAGACATACTGCAGCCTGTCCTCCCTTGCGTCGCCAATCGTATAGAGTGGAACCCAGGCTGTGAATCCAGAGGTATGTGTCATCAAATGCCGTATGGTAACATGTTCTTTTCCATTTTGGGAGAATTCCGGGATATAGTTTGCCACCGGATCATCCAGTTTTAATTGTCCTTCTTCGTATAACTTCATCGCTGCAATGGTTGTGAAAATCTTACTGAGAGAGGCAACGTCAAAAATCGTGTCCTTGTTCATTGAAATGGGATCGTTCAGCTCGTTCCCACTGTCGTCCTGGTAAAGAACAGCATTCCCATATGCCTGGTGCTGCACGATATGGCCCTGCCTGGCAACAAATGTAACCGCTCCGGGCATGACATCATCGTTAATCGTTGATTCTATGACTGTATCAATGTCATTTAAAGGTTCCTCCATCATTCCGGCTCCCTTTACCGAACCGGGATGTAATACGGGTGATGATGGTCCTGGTGATCCCCAGCTGAATGTAGGGTGTGGTTGTTCTTGCACGTGTTTCTTGTTTTGTTTTTTCATGGAAGGTTTCTGTTCCGCGAATGCTGGTGTGGTAACTAATGCTATTATAGTCGCCGATATAGCAGCACAAGTGACAGTGTACAACAATCGTCTTTTCATAATTTTCCTCCTTTTTGCAAGGGCTTACATTAAGCGTAATTCGATAAAGTTCGTACGTCCATCCAACTTATGCATTAAAAACGTTGGGAAAGTCTATAATTATATGTTAAATGATACAGACGAAAAGTTTCAGACACTGCTGTATGATTTTTGAAAGCAGCTGATCCGAAGCAAAAAGTGCTAGTGGATTGCAAAAAGGAACATATTTTTCGCGTAAGGAATTTAATCGAATAATACAAAAAAGGGGTGCCCCAAATGAAAGTGGGACACCTTATATTTTTAAAAGGGGGAATCTTATAGCTTATATTCATCATAATTCGATAAGATTTGAATGTCCATCCAACCCAGGAATTAAAAAAGTTGCGCATACTCGTCAATATATGTCTATTGATATAGGAATTAAGTTTCACTGGATTCATTTATTGCCAACCGTATCGGAAATGACTATACTAATGTTATAATGCCAGATAAAGAGGTTTTGGGGCTATGGGAAATTCTTTATTGAAAAATAGATGGATTGTGTGGACCTTGATTTTGCTTATTACAATTATTTGGGGCTATGCATGGGTTTTCATGAAAGCCTCGCTTAATTTTATGGGGCCATTTACGTTTTCTGCGTTTCGGTTTGGAACCGGTGCAGCTGTATTACTGCTTGCTGTCTGGCTGCTTAAAAAAGCTAAGCCGGCGCGAAATATGTGGAAACACCTTATTATTGTCGGAATATTGCAGACAACAATTGTGTTTACGTTTGTCATGTACGGGATGCAGTTTGTCGATGCTGGGAAATCGTCTGTTTTGCTGTACTCAATGCCATTGTGGAGCAGTATCTTTGCAGTAAAAATTTTAGGCGAAGAAATTACGGGAGGAAAGTTTCTTGGGCTTGTGGTTGGTATGTTGGGTCTTGTAACGATACTTGGCTGGGATATCTTTTTTGTACAGGATCCGGCGACCATATTCGGTGAACTTCTGATCATTGTGGCAGCCGTATCGTGGGCAGGTGCTAATGTTTATTATCGCCTTAAACTTGAAGGCATGACCCAGCTGCAGGTGTCAGCCTATCAAATGTTTTTTGGAACAATCGGTATCGTTATTGCGACGCTGTTTGCGGAATGGGGTGATCCGATCAGACTGACTGGCGAAAGCGTTTTTTACATATTATTTACCGGTGTGCTGGCATCGGCGTTATGTTTCACTGTCTGGTTTGTGCTTTTGAGCATCATTGATATGGTGACAGCAACCTTGTCGACATTACTTGTTCCGGTGTTTGGTCTGTTTTTTGGATGGTGGATTTTAGGTGAAGAGTTGACGAATGGGATTCTGATCGGATCGGCGATGATTATTGCCGGTATAGCTGTTGCGCAGGTATTCGGCAAACGAAAAGTAGAGCAGACTGCTGAGACTTGAGCTGATGAAACCGGAGACAACATCAAATTTTGATCCAAAACGGCCAGATTTCGGCTTGAAAACGTCAAACGAACGTGTATTTTTACGGTCAATACTACGAATAAGTCCCGGTATCATATATGGCACCGGGACATTTTCTATTTTTAAAAGAACAATAGACCTATCGAAATCGGAATGAAACTGTAAAACAGAATCAGGGCACAAAAGCCCATGATGTCACGAACTTTTAAACCTGCTATCGCGAGCAGCGGCAATGCCCAAAATGGCTGTATCATGTTCGTCCATGCATCTCCCCATGCGACACCCATTGCGGTTTTCGCTGTATCTGCACCAATCTCCAGAGCAGCTGGTACCATAATGGGTCCTTGTACCGCCCATTGACCGCCGCCGGATGGGACGAAGAAATTAACGATGCCGGCACTGATGAACGAAAATAACGGCAGGGTCATTTCATTTGATATGCTAACAAACCACATCGACATCTCCTGTGACAGTCCCGACTCAACCATCATGCCCATAATACCTGCATAGAACGGGAATTGGATAATGATTCCCCCGGCATTTTGCACCGCACTCGTGACACTGTTCAAAAAGCGCCGTGGTGTTTTATGGAACAGAATCCCCAGGAAAAGGAAAGTGAAATTGACGATATTAAGGTTTAGGTCAAAGCCGTTTTGCGTAAAATGATAGATGATAAACGCGAGTCCCATGATTCCGATAATAAGCGAAATAATTTGACTGTTTTCCAGACTTTCTGCCGGTGTTCGGTTTTTGGCAGGTATTGTTTCTTCTTCAGTATCCTCATAATCTTTCGTATCCCATGTTGACGCATCTGTATTTGTGAAAGGATCACGGGCTTTCATTAAATACCAATTGATGAAAGGTAATGTCAGGAGCAAGAAAAGTACAATGAATAGATTAAAGCTGCTGAAAAGTGTTTCCGTTACCGGTACTGTCCCGATCGTGTCCATTAAAAAATGGTCATCAGTTGCAACCAGTAACGGAATTGATCCCGAAAGTCCACCGTGCCAAAGCAAAAAGCCGCTGTAGGCACTGGCCATCAGCAATCGATAATCGACTGATGTAACACGTCTTGCCACATGGATAGCTAAGAGTGCTCCAACAACAAGCCCGAATCCGTAGTTAATGAGACAGGCGACAGAAGCCACAAATGTGACCAGCAATATCGCCTGACCGGGTGTATTGGCCAGTGTGCTGATTTTCTGCAAAATGTTACGAACAAACGGTGTGCTTGCCAGGATGTATCCGGTCACAACAATCAGCGACATTTGCATGGCGAATTCAAGCAAATCCCAGAAGCCTGTACCCCAATATTCAACCATCTCAATGGGTGAACTGCCCATAACACCCATTCCCAGAAAGAAAACAATGATCGTTAGGATGATGGCAAAAAGAAAAGCATCGGGTAAATACCGCTGCACCATCCGGTCAAATAATGCCGTTAGTGTTTTCAATTTTCATTCCCCCTGTGTTCTATGTGTAAGCGTTTCTTATTACTTATCTATCAAACTAGCAAAAAATTCGACATAACGTCAAATAGAGCTTGTTTTAGGTGTATGATTCTACTCGTGGAATCATGTATTCCGAATGATTCACCAAATCAGCTGGATAATTACTCAAGTGGCCGGAATGTTTCAAAAAGTGGTTTCCCTTCCTGAACGAATAACAATATAAAAGTGGCGGTATCTCACTAAAATTGACCGGATAGTTATCAGGGAGGAAGATGTGACAAGATTTGTACGGTCAGTCCTGTGAAATAAGAAACCACCGGACACTGCCAATGGTTTCTTATTCAATCTATTCGTTTTTAGGAAGCTAGTTATATCTGACCCTCACTCAAATGAACTGCATAAGCTATAGCGTGCTGCGCTGTCTTAACATCATCAATACCACGGTTATCAAAATCAGCTTCAACGAAACGGAGGTCCGTTTTTTCATCAACAGTGAAATCCAGTGTTACAACATGAAAGTGTTCAGCATGGATTCTTTCAAGGACTGTTACAATCTTGTGTGATAAAGCTGGCAGTTGCTTTTTAAGATTCTCTGCACATTTTTCGCCATAATGTTGAACAAGCCAATTGTTTTCATTGTCCGTTCTGCTGCTGCCATCATGTTCCAAAACCGGATCACTGCTCACAAGCGACCACTCGCCATTCCCGTCTTTCATCATGTGTATCCGAATGTTAGATGATTGTCCGTCTGTTGTCAGTGTTTTAACATGCTGCTGAACAACAAAGCTTCCCTTTTTAATCTTTTCCCTTAAGTGCTGTGTCAAACCTATTTCGCTGTATTGCTTATTCTTTTTTTCATCAGACATCATGTAATGATCGATAGCTGATTTTGATATGCAATAGCAATCCTTAGAAGCACTGCGATCAGGTTTTAACATAACGTCTCCAAACTGTTCTACAAAATGAAGTATATCCTTGACACGACTGACTTTTTGATAGGGTATCGTAACATCCTTTAAATCGTTCGCATCTGTCAAGTGATCATAAATGTTTGACCGGCTAACTGAATTCACCGATAGTTCATTCGTAAACGGTATCTCTTCCAGTTCTTCATAGATAATTCGATATCGTTTTGTCCCTCTCATCCTGAGATGGTCGTAAATCACATCCGGATATTCCACGACTTTAGGTATCCATTTCGCATTTTCATAAAAATAGCCTCTGATTACCATTTCATCAAAATCAATATCTTTCGGTGTGAAATAGAAAAAGTCCACACTTTCATTATGGGCGGTTCTGGCACATGAGACAGCTAATTCGTCAGGTTCATTGTTCTGCATTAGCATTCCAATCCGAGACTGTTCAGTTGATTCAACCCATGTTAAATTGGTGTAACGAGATTCAAATTGATCTTTTATCGGCTTTCGTTCAGCCAGTTCATTTGTGTGCACAATGCCATTTTTGGCGATATACGCTGCATAAGCGACGGTGTTGGCCGCCCGTTCCTTCTCATGAAATAAGGTTTGTGGTCCGTTGTTTACCTCATGCAGCCAGAAGCGGCCATTTTGATCAATGGTCAGATCAATTCCCAGCTCATCCAAGGCCAGCCCATGAATATGATCAAGATGCCGTGTTAAGCCTATGGCAATCTCCAGTGTTTTCTGTTCGTATTCTTTGCCTTGCCCGCCAAATTCTCTTTCCAGAAATGGTCCGAGTTCTTCAATTCTCCCTTCATTGGCGATATTACTGAGATTACTCTTCTTGCTGCCGACACGTGGGTAGATTTTAGTCAATTGCCAAGATCCATCGCCATTTTTCTGAACGTGTGCCCGAATATGGAACGGTTCGTCACTTTTGGTGCGGGAATGAATATAACGCTGAACTAAATAACTGTTTTTACGTTTTAAAATAACTTTATGAAGCCATTCGTTAAATTTTTCCTGACCGATGATTTGCTCCTTTTTGTGATCCAGCAATGAATATCTGTTGCCCCTTTTTTCAACAAAGAAGATGTTTTCGCCTCGGCGTCCCATAATCGGCTTGAAGACGACAATTTTATTTTCCTGCATGAATTCATGGATGATGTTTTCATGACGACACATTTTGAATGGAACCAGCAGATTCGCATATTTCCTGTATTTCACCAATTTCTTTGGCAAGTGAAATTTATTGCCGACATAGAAACTGGTGAAGGGCAGTTCACGCCGCAGCTTCCGTTCCGTACGGGTCTGCTGAATGCGGGAGCTTGGTGCAATATTATTGATGACATCCGGAAAAGGAGAAACCATTTTCTGCCATTCATTGGCCTTGAAAATGTCGGCATTGATTTGTTTGTTTTCAAAATCAACATCTTCTGAAGAAAAAAAGATCAAATCGACACCTTGACGTTCCGCTTCCTCGACATAGGCGTTAATGCGTTCTTCCGGATAGGCGATACGAGGATTGGCCCTGCTTGAATAAACCCCGATTGTAATGGGTTCTGTCGCTTGTTCACCTGGGATGCAGGCCTCAAATGTCCGTTTTAATTCCCGAAACTGCGGCATCAGGGAAAACTGGATGACTTCCGAAATTTTTAAAAAGTTTCCTTGTTCCATCTGTTTAGCTATGAAGTGAATACTGCGTTCAATGCTTTCTTTATTTTGCTTCATTTCATCAGATTTTGTTTTCGCTAAGGTTTTCTCTATTGCACTGAATCCGTCAACAATGGAGCTGAATATATAAATACTCTGGTTAAGGTTTTTCTGTTTCACCAAATCAGAAAAATGGTCAGCAGCTTCTATTAATGTATCGATAATATGTAATGTTTGCGGAAGTTGCTTCTCTTTTAATGTGGCCATGTCTTATGCTCCTTATAAAATATCAAATATGATCCTATTTCATATATCGACTAAAGAGGTGAAAAATTGAATAGGGAATGCCTGTCAATCAGTTGCAGCCAGTAAGTTTCCCGCTTCGTGCTTGCAGGGTAAACGTAAAAACTGTGGGGGAACAGCTCCCAGGCAGGCTAAGTTCGTCACGTCCTGTGCGTCGAAGCAGCCCGCTGAATGAAGTTTCACCTTTTGTGTTTAACTTTGTAAAAAATTTGTCGATATAGTAATTATAATAGTTAAAAAGAAATGGTTCTATTAACCCATGATTTAGAAAAAAGGCAATTTATTGATCTGTTTTAAACATTTCCTTCATGTATCGATGTCAGTTCATAACCTGTTGCTTGATTAATAGATAGGGGGGTTGAAATGGATACCAGTGATTATCTTGATGTATTCCTTGACGAAAGTGATGAACACCTGCAGTCCATCAATCATCATTTATTAGAACTCGAACAGAATCCGGAGAATCCGGATATCGTCCATGACATTTTTCGTTCAGCCCATACATTGAAGGGCATGGCCGGAACAATGGCATTTCATGACATTGCCGCTTTAACCCATCAAATGGAAAATGTCTTCGATCAGATCAGAAATCAGGAATTGGACGTGACGGAAGATGTGATGGATGTCATGTTTCTGGCAGTGCAATCGTTGGAAGACATGGTTGAGGCGATCCGAGATGGTGGAGATGGCAGCATGGATGTCCGGGAACTTGTTTCACAGCTGAAACAGATTGAAACAGGAGATTTTCAGCCGCCGGAACCGGAAAGGCATGCTGGAC
>NZ_FOJW01000008.1 GCF_900112045.1 Lentibacillus halodurans | reverse complement strand
AGTTATCCCGGTCTTACAGGCAGGTTGCCCACGTGTTACTCACCCGTCCGCCGCTCGTTCCACAAACGTCCATCCGAAGATTTCAGTTTGCTTCCCGCGCTCGACTTGCATGTATTAGGCACGCCGCCAGCGTTCGTCCTGAGCCAAGATCAAACTCTCCAATAAAGTTGTCATAAGACTGACACCGATCAGCCTTATCAATATCTCAGCTTCAAAAATTGATTCAGGGGGTCTAAGAAGCTCTCATCGGCATATAACCGATTTCTAGCTCCCTGCCTCTGACATCTGTTTAGGCATCTTTCTTGGTTGTTTTGTTCAGTTTTCAAAGAGCAAATTCAGTGCCGCCTCTCAAAAAGCGACTTTAATAATATACCATCTTTCAACCACAAAGTCAATAATTTTTTATTGATTTTTTGAAAGCATGTAGTTGCGCTGTTAACGACAACGATAATAAAAGTAACATGTTAACCTCATTGTTATCAAGAGGAAATTTTAAACGAAATCTGTCGGCCAAATTCAATATGAATTTTTGCGACGGATATAAATGTACCATGCATGATAATGAAAGTCAATAAGCATTTTCGAAAAGATTAAAAGCACTTTGTAAATGCCCAATATGAAGAATGATTTGTTCCCCCTTACTCATGGGATAGGAAATCTCCAAACTCTATCACCAACTCGAGTTATTTAACAAATCATACGTAGAACGCTATTGTAAATGCAAAACTGGCACCTGTAAAACAACTGACGATACATGCGTCACCACAATGAAGAACCTGTACAGCAACGGATTTGTCACATGTCTATCCGACGTTCTGATTTGACTTGCAGGACTAAACGGTAGCGTAAGGATTTTACACAGCAGAGAAATTCACCTCTATACCAAACATATCAATGAATACATCCATTTATTTGCGATTGTTTTTGATCATCATATATGTTTAACACTTTCCCATTAGAACTACTACCTTTTTAACACCCTTATGGACTTTTGTAGTGAGTGTTTCTAAGAAAGAATACGTCCTCAGAGCAATTTTATTAGGCTAAACCTCCGTTGACCCGACAATGGCCTATGCTTAGCTACGTTAGCGATATCCCATTTACTGTGGCTTTTAACTTCTTGATGCTTGTATTTGCAGTTCGGAAACAAACCTGGAGAGAACCAAAGGGTTTTAATGCAGTCATAATTCGTTTTTCGTACCATTCAGGTTTCAGGAACGATGGACAATTGAGCGGGTTATAGCGATCTCTTTCCCGAGGGGTGATTGATCCCCGCTTATTGTTGTTTGTAGCTCTCCTCATAATTGAAGTGGGAAACTTCTCATCTTTTATTCATGATAAAGTAAACAGAAACTACTCAAAACATTTCTCCATTCCTTCAAATAAACTTCCGACTGCATTCCTGACAACATACTGGCTATACCTAGCTCTCCTCTATATTCGCCAGATATTTGCGCTGATATACACCTGCAGCTTTCGTTTCAATTTTTTCTGTTGCCATAATTCCTTTTTCGGTCAGATAATTGAGCATTGCAGTCAGATCTAGTTCATACGGTCTAATACTAGGATTTTGTTTCATTTCTCCATATGACCAAGCATTGCTTTTTGTTTCCATAATATCCAATAAATGCTTTGCCGACGTCTTTGCCCTTCTGCTGATCGTAAAATCCGCAGCAATTATCATCAACTGCACTCGTTTAGCTATATCTTCATTGCTTTCAATTAATTCTTCATACAGCTTATATACTTCAGGGTCGATTTTCTTTACTTGGTTCCATAATGTCATTTCCGGATAGTACCCTTTTTCAATGATCGCGAGTCTTGCCAAATAGTGCAGCGAATGAACCATCCGGCTAAATGCATCTTTATACTGTTCGGACATGTAAAGGTCTTTTACCTCCGTATAACTTTTAAGCAATTTCCCAAATTCCATTGCCTTTCTTAAATCTCTTTTTTTGTGCGGGAAATTTCTTAGCTGTTCTTTTAAACCGGATATATACTCATCCCGCTCAAAAATAATGCTTCCTGCCATAATCCATTCGACTGCTTTCCTATACCCGCTTGTGTCGATCCATTCCCTTAATAAGTTTTCAGTTATCGTATGCATGACCGCTGTTTTACCATTGAATTCATAATGCTGTTCCTGCCAGTTCACTTCTGCTGTGCTTACAACAAAAAGTAAAATGACATCGAAATTATCGGTAATCGGGCTGTCCGGACGCCTTTTTTCAATTAAAATAGCCCCTAATGTATAAGGATTGTCCACACGTTCCTGATAAATTGGTCTTAATAAATCCTCCATTTCACAGTTCCTCCATTAAATTGGATACTATATATTATTCGTTACTATTTGGTAAAATCCTCTTTCAAAATCAAAAAAACTGGCTTGTCGTGAAGTCATTGGGTGAAAGTCTTCGTTCTTCCTATATAAATATGCTATACTAGCCTTGTATCCCGTATGTAACAGTCAGTAAAATCCATTACCACTATCTTGGGCAAATACAGAAAACTGCAGTGGATTTACTCCCGTAAATGTCCGATTCGGTTCAACTAACATTCAGCGGGGAAAGCACCCGCTGAATGAAGTTTCACTTTATCCCGCATGTAACGGGCAGTAACAACACGCTTCAAAAGTTTAAAATGAAACCAAGCTAGATTAGCGAGATTCAACTGCCCGTAAATGTCCGATTCGGTTCAACTAACATTCAGCGGGGAAAGCACCCGCTGAATGAAGTTTCACTTTACCCACACAACAAGGAGGACTCATCATGGCTGAAAAGTTGGTCTATTCCAGTAAAATAAATAAGATCCGTTCATTCGCGCTCATATTAATTTTTGTTGGGTTTGCAGTTATGTATGGGGGGCTGTTGTCCAAAAGTATTGAGTGGCTGATGCTGACATTATTTCTGCTCGGCCTGCTGTTTATTATCCTAAGCTGTGTCGTCTATTTCTGGATCGGGCTTTTATCAACGAAGGCCGTTCCAATTATGTGTCCAAGCTGTGAAAAGCCGACAAAAATGCTTGGCAAGGTTGATGCGTGTATGCACTGCAAACAGCCGCTGACACTCGATCAAGATTTGGAAGGCATGGAATTTGATGAAAAGTACAATAAGAAAAAGTACCGCAATGAAGTAAAAGCCAAGATGAAAAATGATCAATGAAAATGAAAAAATCCAGCCGCGAAAGCAGACTGGATTTTTTATTTCATACATTTAATGTTTTTGTGTCTCTACTTGCTGGCAGTCTTCACATTTACCATAAATTTCCATTCGGTGATGACTGACCTCAAACCCTGTTACTTGTTCAGCCAAGGACTCGACTTCATCCAACGTCGGATAATGAAAATCCTCAATCTTGCCGCATTCTTCACAAATAATATGATAATGTTCACTTGAGTTATAATCAAAACGGCTTGATGAGTCACCGTACGTCAATTCCCGGACAAGACCGATTTCGCGCAAAACACGTAAATTGTTGTAAATCGTCGCAACACTCATGTTTGGAAATTTACCTTCAAGGGCTTTATAAATATCATCGGCTGTCGGATGAACCATCGCGTTAAGGAGATACTCAAGAACCGCATGACGTTGTGGTGTTATGCGTACGCCAGAGTCTCTGAGTGTATCGATTGCTTCCTGCAATTTTTTATCAGACACCGTCATGCACCCCGCTTTCAGTATTTATTCAATCCAAAGTATTATTATATTATAATTCTTATAATTAAGTGTACCCGCTCTCACTGCATTCTGTCAATATAAGTATATTTCCATCATGTTCATATTATTAATCCAAAATGCAGAAAAGAGCGATACCAATTTTTGATAGTCGCTCCTTTCCGTGTTAAATATCCGCTTTTAATGTTATTTCTTTTCCGCCAAGTTTCTGGTTGACATATCTTGCTGCTACAAACAAAAAATCGGAAAGCCGGTTCAAATAGGATATGACAAGCGGATTGACCTCTTCCTGTTCATTCAGGGCTATGGCTGTCCGCTCTGCACGCCTTGTAACTGTCCTTGCACTATGCAGCGCACTTGATGCTGAATGTCCCGATGGCAGGATAAAATTCCGCAGCATTTCCAAATGCTGATCCCAGGCATCCATCTGATTCTCCAGCTCCTCGATATGTTCCTGCTTCAATTTCCAGGTCACTTCCTTATCATTTGGTGTTGCAAGCTCAGCTCCGACATGAAATAAAATCGTCTGAACACGGTGCATTTTTTTCAAAAAAGCTTCCTTATCCGTCCAATCCTCCTGATCGAGAAAGCTCAGTGCCAGTCCAATTATGGAATTGGCCTCATCACATGTCCCATATGCTTCAACTCGGAGATCATTTTTCGGTACACGTTTACCGGATATTAATGATGTGTTCCCTTTATCGCCTTTTTTTGTATAAATCCGCAATTTTTAATACCCCCTGGTGACATCAATTTTGTTCACGTAATCTGCTTCACCGTTCAGATAAGTTCTCAGGTTTTGTTCAAAAATGTCAAGCGCACGCCTCTGATAATGCGGAGACACACCGGATAAGTGCGGTGTGACGGTTACATTCTCTTCCTTCCAAAACGGGTGGTCTTTGGGAAGGGGTTCTTCTTCAAAAACATCCAGTACAGCATGGGTAATCTCCCCCGCACGAACTGCTTTTAAAATCACTTCTCCTCGGACAGCATCACCACGCCCCATATTCAGAAACACAGCATGATTCGGCATTCTCCGGAAATGATCATATGTAAAAAATTTGATTGTCTCCTCCGTGCTTGGCATAACAGATACGACAAAGTCTGCTTCAGGCAGCACTTGCTCAAGATCATCCTGTTTGACATTTTGATCAAAATACTCCACCGGGTGGCCGCTTCTTGAAATACCGTATACTTCCATCCGAAATGCCTTCGCAAGTCGGGCCACTTCCTGACCGATTGCACCGGTTCCGGCAATAAGCATGGTTTTGCCCGTTATTTCCTGCATTCGTACCGATTTATCCCAATTTTTTGCCGCTTCATTCGCCGTCAGTTGTTTACTTTGACGATATACTTGCAACAGCATGGAAATGGCATATTCAGCCATCGGGTATTTGTGAATGCCTCTCGCATTGGTAACCAGAATCCCCCGTGCATTGATGGCTTCAAATGGCATTTTATCGAGGCCTGCTGACAGCACCATGATCCATTTCAATTGCAGAGCCTCACTGATCAAACCGCCGTTAAGGTCTTCTCCATAGGTGATCAGAATTTCAGCATTGTCTATGTGCCTGGCTGCTTCGTCCATGTTACTGCAAAAAATAAAGGTTACATCAGGATAGCGTTCACGAAGCCTTATTTGATGTTTTTCCGAAATTTTTGCTGAAGAAAGGATCATCAATTTAATTCCTCCATTATATCTTTATCCCACCTCTATCGTAACCGTTTTCGAATGAAAAAGCTATTACTTCATACGCTGTTTTAATGCACGACAGATGATCACCATATCCCATTTCACTGAACAATTCCGGATATAAAAAAGATCATCCCTGATTTTTTTGCCGTAATTTTGATTGGTGTAGCCATTGATTTGGGATAAACATATTATTCCAGGTTTCACCCGAAGCCGTTGTGCCTGATACTGGTTATAATGATCTGCAATTTCCGGCACTTCAGGACTCGGCCCGACCAGACTCATGTCCCCTTTTAATACATTAAATAATTCCGGAATCCGATCCAGGTGATATTTTTTAAGCCAATTACCTGTTTGAGTAACCGTCTGCGTTGTATCACGTTTAAAATAAAAGGCATCCGGCACCCCATTGTCCCAGTTTTTTGGGAAAGGGTGCGGCGGAAGGGAACGGATCACCTTGGAGGAATTGGTCTTCGTGCGGAACCTCCACAAAACAAATATACGATGCTCCCTGCCAACACGGGCCTGCCTGAAAAATATCGGTTTCCCTTCTTTTTTCATCATCCGGCAGGCAATCCAGACCATGAACGGTGTCAATACAAGCAAACAGACCAGACTGATGGCAATGTCGAGGGACCTTTTTATCATGAAAAACAGCTGCTTATTCCTGACAGAGACAGATCGCAATCGGACATGCTGACGAATCTCCATGACAGCCACACACCTTTAATGTTTTATTCAGTAAATGTTATTCCGGAGAATGAACCTGTATAACATGACGCCTGCAATTATAATGAAACTGTAATATACGAAAGGGTGTGGGAAGCGTGACAGGATCTGATCCTCTGCCCTCCATAAATAATATAAAAACAGCCCATCCCAAAAAGACGGACTGTCGCATTTTATTAACCAGCTTCCCTTAAATAGTCAAGTGCTTCTTCCACATGCCCGTCCACTTTCACTTTACGGAACTCCTTTTGCAGATTCCCTTCTTTATCAATGATGAAAGTGGAGCGTTCGATGCCGTAGTATTCTTTGCCAAAGTTTTTCTTGAATTTCCACACTCCGTAGTCTTCTGCGACTTTATGATCTTCGTCCGCGAGCAATATAAACGGCAGATCGTGTTTATCAATAAATTTCTGATGACTTTCAACCGGATCGGGACTGATGCCAATAATAACTGCATCCAAGTCACTAAAGCTTTCATAAGCGTCACGGAAGTCACATGCCTCGTTGGTGCATCCCGGTGTCATATCTTTTGGATAAAAATACAGGACAACATGTTTGCCTTTGAAGTCAGACAGGCTTACTTGCTTTCCATTCTGATTCGGCAATGTGAAATCCGGTGCTTGTTTACCTAATTCTGCACTCATCGATATCCCTCCATAGAAAATGTCGATTATCTTCACTATAGCATATCTTGTCTCCTGTCTCTATTCTGCTGATTCGATTGCACCAGTTTAAGCACAAATGCTGTCGGCAGGATATATCCAATCAGCGCCTGTACGAGTGCAATAAGCCTGCCAATGCCGATTGGTGTAATATCCCCATACCCAATCGTCAATAATGTGACTCCACTGAAGTAAAGGGAATGGATAATGGAGCCGAGAATACTTACCTCACGCAGTTCCCCGTTCTCAACTAATAGAATATGGTTCATGGACAATATAAAATAGATCAGTCCAAATCCTAAAATGACAATTAAATAAATCATGAGTAACGTATAAAAAATCTCAGCAGAAAAACGACTCTCCCGCATTTGAAGCCGCTTGTGGAATATTCCGCCGCGAATGAAATCCATAATGCTGATCATGACAATCACAGCAATCCCAATTATGATTACCCAAGAAATAATATCCATAGAATCCCCTGCCCCTATATGATTCATATGCTTATTCACTTAAAGAATTGTCATATATTTTTCGTAATCCCTCCGATAGGATATAATCGGATTGAAGGATTTATATTCTTCACGGAGGATAATCTTATTTACATAAGTGAGAATTCATTTAGCAGAGAGGCATTTCCCTGTTGAATGTTAGTTGAACGAATCGGACGGTTACACCGGGACAAAAAGTAATATATCATACAGGAGGCATTTTTATGGATTTTTCAACATCAAAAGCATTGCACAAAGAAGCACTTGATCATATTGTCGGCGGGGTGAACTCACCATCTCGCGCCTATAAAGGTGTCGGCGGCGGCACACCTGTCTACATGGACCAGGCAAAAGGCGCCTATTTCTGGGACGTTGACGGCAACAAATATATTGATTATTTGGGAGCGTATGGGCCAATCATCACCGGGCATGCCCATCCACATATTGCAGAGGCCATAACACATGCTGCCAGCAACGGCGTCTTGTATGGCACACCAACTAATCTTGAAAACAAATTCGCGAAAATGCTTAAAGCGGCCATTCCATCACTAGAAAAAGTGCGGTTTGTCAATTCCGGAACAGAAGCAGTTATGACAACAGTACGGGTAGCACGCGCTTATACGGGCAGAAATAAAATCATCAAATTCTCCGGCAGCTACCATGGCCACTTTGACTCGGTACTGGTTGAAGCAGGCTCCGGACCAGCAACATTGGGAACACCCGATTCAGCAGGAATCCCGCAGTCTGTTGCAGAAGATGTCATTACTGTTCCATTTAATGACCTGGATACATTCCAGCAAGCAATGGAACGTTGGGGTGATCAGGTTGCAGCTGTCCTTGTGGAGCCGATTGTCGGCAACTTTGGCATTGTCGAGCCACATGATGGCTTTTTACAAAGTGTTAAAGATGTTTCGCATGATGCTGGTGCACTGGTTATCTATGATGAAGTCATTACCGCATTCCGGTTTACATATGGCAGTACACAGCAAATTTATGACATCGAACCAGATATGACGGCAATGGGCAAAATCATCGGGGGCGGATTGCCGATCGGTGCGTATGGCGGCCAGCAGGATATTATGGAACAGGTTGCACCACTCGGACCGGCTTATCAAGCTGGTACAATGGCCGGTAATCCGGCATCCATGGCAGCAGGTATTGCGTGTCTGGAAGTGCTTCAGGAAGACGGTGTGTATGACAAACTGGACCGGCTTGGTGAGCGTCTGGAAAATGGTATCTTGGCTAAGGCATCTGAATTGAGCGTTCCAATTTCTGTAAACCGTGTATGTGGTGCCCTTACTGTTTATTTCGGCGGTGATACTGTTGAAAATTATGAACAGGCAGAAGCCAGTGATGGTGAATCATTCGCCCGGTTTTTCTGGCTGATGCTTGAACAAGGCATCAACTTGGCACCAGCCAAGTTTGAAGCATGGTTTTTAACGACCGAGCATACTGAATCCGATATCGACAAAACCATTGAAGCTGCCGGCAGAGCCTTTGCTGCTATGGCTTAACGAAGCAAACAGATACGGCAAACAATTTTCAGATTTGAGGAAATTAGCGCATGCCGAGTTCAACAGACACGCTTACATAAATGCACGCCTTCCGACCGGAGGGGTGTTTTTCTTCTTTTAACTATCATCGAAACAAACGTGAAAAAGGGGATATTACATTTAATTTTCTTGCCCCTTTTTCCGGTTTTATTTCGATGGTAGCAGTAAGAAGGATCCCTTGGTGGATGCGCAAATTTGGCGTTGTCAGCGGTTTGCCGCTCCCAGCATCCTGCATTAATATCAAGATCCCGTATGAGCATCCAAATTTTGTACTTGATACAGATCATAATAATGCCCTTTTCGCTGCATTAATTCACGATGTGTACCGATTTCTTTAATCTCACCATCCTCAATGTGGACAATCCTATCAGCATGTGTGATGGTTGCCAGCCTATGTGCCACGATAAATGTCGTCCGATCAGAAGCAAGCCGTTCCATTGCTTCCTGAATAATATGCTCACTTTCCAGATCAAGCGCTGATGTTGCTTCATCAAAAATCAGGATTGGCGGATTTTTCAAGAACACACGTGCAATAGCAATCCGCTGTTTTTGCCCCCCGGAAAGCTTGACACCACGTTCACCAACCAGTGTGTCATAACCATTTTGCAGATTCTGGATAAAATCATGAGCATTGGCCGCTTTGGCTGCAGCAACAACTTCTTCATCAGTTGCTTCAGGATTGCCCATCCGGATGTTCATGGCGATGGATTCACTGAACAATATATTATCCTGCAGCACCATGCCAATATTATCACGCAACGAACGGGACTCCACATCACGAATATCCATACCATCAACCTTAATTGAGCCGCCCGTCACATCATAAAATCGCGGAATAAGGCTGATCAGCGTCGACTTACCACCGCCGCTCATACCGACAAATGCAATTGTTTCGCCGCTTTTAACATGAAGAGAAACATCGTGTAATACATCAGTTTCTTCGTCTTCATATTTAAATGAAACATAATCGATATCGATTTTGCCATCAATGCGCCCAATTGATTTCGCATCTTTTTTATCAACAATATCGTATTTTTCATTCATCAGCTCAAAAACACGGTCAATCGACGCAATTGACTGAGTCAGGACGGTTGATGAACTAATTAACCGCCGCAACGGACTGTAGACTCGTTCCATATATCCAGAGAAGGCAACCATGGTCCCGACTGTTACGTTCCCCTGAATCACCTGATAGCCCGCAAATGCAATAACCAATAGTGGTGCCAGATCAGTAATGGTGTTCATGACAGCAAAGGTCTTGGCATTCCAGTCTGTATGATTCAGCGCCTTGTTCAGAAAGTTTTCGTTTCGTGCATCAAATTGACCTTGCTCATAATCCTCCAATGCAAAACTTCTTGTGACCGGAATGCCCTGGACGCGCTCATGCAAGTGTCCCTGTACTTCAGCAAGTGACTGTGACCGTTCTCGTGTCAGCCTTCTGAGTCTTCCATAAAAATATTTCACAGAAAATCCAAAGAACGGGAACAAAATGATGGCGACAATTGTCAACCCAACATCCATCGTCATCATAATCCCGATTGCAATCAAGATCGTGATCATATCGAGCCAAATATTCATTAATCCTGTCACAACAAAATTTTTCGTTTGTTCGACATCATGTATTACCCGGGAAATAATTTCCCCGGTTTTTGTCTGAGAATAAAACCGCAGACTTAATTTTTGGATATGGTCAAACAGCTTATCCCTGATATCATAAAGGATCGTGTTGCCAACCCATTGCGCCAGGTATTGTCGAAAGTATTCAATTGGAGGGCGCAAAATAAGAAAGATGACAAATGCTCCACCCATTAACCAAAATAAATGCTCGAGCCTGGCTGCATCTGAGAGATCATCTGCATTAATTATATTGTCAATCACATACTTTAGAATCAGTGGAATAAGAAGGGGAATGCCAAATTTTAAGATTCCGACAATCACTGTTATTAAAATCTTCCACTTGTATGGCTTAACAAACTGTAAATACTGTTTAATACTGCTCATAAGCGTCAATTCCTTCATTATTGATAGGTTGAAGAAAAGCCTTGCTACAATCGTAACAAGGAACTTTCACATGGATACATATTGCATTATAAAGCTTTTCCGTCTTGATAATCAATCAATTAATTTGTGGTTAATAATACGTTAAGTACCGTTCATACCACTGGTCGATGAATTCGGCCGAAAAAGGACCTTGGCGTTGTCTGATCCATCTTAGCAAATGACCGATATGGTGATGCAAAATGCGATCCAGAGAGCCGGGATAGTTCATTTGTTTCTTGTGCTCCTCATATTCATCCTCATCCAGTAATTTATACGTCATATCCGGATACACCTTGACATCAAGGTCATAATCAATATATTTTAACGCTTCTCCATCAAATGCAAATGGGGAACTAATATTACAGTAGTAATAAATACCATCATTACGCAACATCCCAATGATATTAAACCAATAGTCTGCATGAAAATAACAGATGGCAGGCTCTCTGGTTATCCAGGTACGTCCATTACTCTCATTCACTCGGGTTTTATCATTTGCACCAATTACAATCATGTTGGTACCTTTCAATACCAGGGTGTTTTCCCACACACGGTGCAACTGGCCATTATGTTTGTAACTTTGTATTTCTATTGTTGATCCTGCCTGTGGAGCAGCCATCCAATCTCTCCTTAAAAAGTTCTTCAGGTAACAAATAGGAATTCCTTTCTCCGGAAATCCGCAATTCCTTGTCCCTTTATTATAATTCCAATCATCGTCTGTAACAAAGCAGAAGCTCCATTATGCTAAAGTCAGCGATTGGTTAAGCTGACAAATAAAAGAGCTCCCTGGGGAAGGGAGCTCTCTAATGCAAAAATTGGGGGTGGTTACGTTATTTCTTATTTTGCTGTGATTTTTGGTTTTTTTGTCTGACTGATTGTGCGTCTGTTTCAGATCCAAACTCAGTACCGAACTGACCTTGTCCTTGTTGTGCCTGCTGGTTTTGCTGTCTTACTTTTTGTACGTTGGTACCAGCAGATGTTTGGTTGGGCTGTTGTTTTTTAGCCATCAATATCACCTCCGCAGTCATACTTTTTCCATTTTGCAGGCTGTTATCCATCATAAACAGAGTTAAAATTAACTGTTACAGGTATAAAATGGAAAAGCATACCGCGTCAATGCCTGCATATAGTAAATAGGACAAGTTATACTGACTTCAGGTTATATATTGCATCATGTTTTGATGGGACACAGGGAATGGATAATTGTCCATTTCATTACAGCTCACAAATCGCAAGCGTTCGTCTGTTGTCTGATTACTTGCTGTGACCGCAGCAACAACTTCCAACTGCCAAATAATATGGGTAAATACATGTTTGAGTTCACCCTGTTTAGATAATAGTTCAACATCGATGCCGTATTCCATTTCAAACCAATTTTTCGCATGATCTTTCCCGATTTCATCGACCGGAACCATCGGGAACTGCCACATATTTGCCAGCAAACCGTTATCAGGGCGTTTTTCGATCAGGTATTCATTATTGTCATTACGGATTAAGAGTACGATATAAGGAACTTTTTTCTGTTTTTTTGCTTTAGACTTAATGGGCAGATCCTGTTCCATCCCTTCCTGAAACGCGCGGCAAAGTTCCTGAACGGGACACAGCATACACATTGGTTCCTTAGGTGTACATACTAAGGCACCGAGCTCCATAATGCCCTGATTGAATGAAGAAGGATCATCGTGTGAAATGAGCGTCTCCGCATAACGTTCAAATTGCTTTTTTACCTTTGGCTGAGCAATGTCGTCTTCTATTTTTAAAACACGCGAAAGCACTCGCATCACATTACCATCGACAGCCGGCTGTGGCTGATCGAATGCAATCGATAAAATGGCACCTTTTGTATACGGACCGACACCTTTCAGGGATCCTAATGATTTTGGATCATCCGGCACTTCACCGCCATACGAAGCAACAACTTCACGGACAGCGTTTTGCAAATTCCGTGCGCGGGAATAGTAGCCAAGACCTTCCCATGTTTTTAAAACATCCTGCTCGTCCGCATTTGCTAAATCATATACGGTTGGATATTTTAACATAAACCGTTGAAAATAAGGAATAACGGTATCAACCTTGGTTTGCTGCAACATGATTTCGGAAACCCAGACCTTGTACGGATCCTGATCATAGCGCCAAGGCAGATCGCGTTTATTATGTTGATACCATTCGATTAATCGTTCCTGGAATGCATAAATGTCAAAATTCTGTAATAATCTTTCAGTCATTCTGTTACATCCTTTTGTTACAATTAAAATTGGCTTTCAGCTTGCTTTCATTAAATCAATTTACAACATGAACCTAATCTAGGAGGAACCTGACTTATGGACACAGGCACCCATATTGTTATGGGGATTGCAATTGGCGGGCTGGCAACACTTGATCCCGCTGTGCAAAATGATCCTGCTTTATTTAACACTGTACTGGTCGGAACAATCGTAGGTTCACACGCACCAGACTTCGATACCCTTTTAAAATTGCGAAACAATGCTGTTTATATACGACATCACCGCGGAGCCACCCATTCGATCCCCGCTGTTCTCATGTGGAGCGTCCTGATAGCCGGCATCATTCATACAATCGTTCCAAGTGTCAATTTCCTGCATTTATGGGCTTGGACGGCACTTGCGGTTATCATCCATGTTCTTGTTGATATCCCCAATGCTTATGGGACACAAGCATATCGGCCATTTTCCAATAAATGGGTTGCACACGGATTTATTAATACGTTCGATCCGTATATTTTCCTGCTCCATATCGGTGGGATTGTTGCCTGGCTGCTTGGAGCAAACCCAGGCTATACGTTTCTGATCATTTATGCCGTCATTGCGCTTTATTACATGAAACGTTATATGGATAAACGGGAGATCATCCGAAAAATCAGGGAATTTTACCCGAACACCGAACAAATTGCAACCTCTCCAACCATTAAGCAAAACCGCTGGCGGGTTGCCATTACGACGACAGATTATTTTTATGTAGGGCTGGTAAAAGACAGCCATATTGAAATTGTCGATCAATTTGAGAAAGTTCCATTGCCTGACAACGACCTTTTTCGATTGGCAAAAAAGGATAAAAATGTTGATGCATTCTTGTCATTTTCCCCGGTTTATCGCTGGGAAGTCCACAACTTCGATGATTTCACCGAAATACGATTCATTGATTTGCGGTACCGTTCGAATGAACGCTATCCGTTTGTAGCTGTCGTCCAGATTGATGATAACATGCGCATTTTGACATCCTATACGGGCTGGATTTTTTCCGAGCAAAAACTGCAAAACAAACTTGAGATCGGCGACAATCCAATTTAAAGAAGAACCCGGTTTGCAACGGTCATATATCGGAAAGCGAATATGGAGAAATCGGTGATCAGCCGATTTCTTTATATTGCTTGAATAAATCAGCCGCTTAGCGATTACGCCTTGACCTTATCCCCCAGCAATGAAATCGGAAGCGCCTCTTCTTTTTCGTGCACTTCATTCAATAAGTTGACACGGTGACCCCAGGCAAACACGCCATTTATGTAATTGATTTTGAATTTATAGCCAGGATCGCTTTTCAGTTCATGTACATCCTGAGGGGAGAAATCATCCGGATTCAACATGTAGGCAATAGCAACCTGCATTTTCCTTTCATTAATCGCCACTTCACTAATATTTCCCAGCTGTTCAGCTTTTTGGGCTTTTTCCTTTAACCTGCCAACTTCTTCACGTAACTGTTCAACTGTATAATCACTATATCGATAATCCATTTTCCTAGCTCCCTTCTCTATCAGTTTACATTTTATCAATTGTTTAGCAAAATAGAAATCATAATAGTTTACGATATTGGAGGGGGATCCGATATGTCAACAGTTGCAATCACAGGGGCCGGAAGCGGTCTTGGACGTGCACTTGCCCTAAAATATGCCAATAATGATTATAAAGTGTATTTATTGGGACGACATGATACGAAGCTTCATCTGGTACAGAAAGAAATTCAGGAAAATGGCGGCAGTGGAGAGGTGATCCTTTGTGATGTCCGGGAGCCGGCTTCAGTCAGCATCGCTTTTCAGCAAATCGGCGAGCTGGATATTTTCATCAATAGTGCCGGCATCGGAATCTTTGGACCTTTGAAGGAATACACCAGCGAGGATATTGACAAAACACTGCATACCAATGTCAAAGGCGCCATCCTCTGTGTCCAGTCTGCACTTCCAATAATCCGAGAAAGCAAAGGACGGATTTTAACGATCATCTCAACAGCCGGTCGGCGGGGAAAAGTAAATGAATCCATTTATTGTGCAAGCAAGTTTGCCGTTAAAGGTTTTACGGAAAGCTTGCAGAAGGAATGGGAACATGAGCAGATTGCGATCACGGCTGTTTACATGGGTGGCATGAACACACCTTTTTGGAATCATTCATCGCATGTTGAGGATCCGTCCGTACTGCAAGAGCCTGCAGTTGTGGCCGAGCAGATTTTCAATGAGGATGACGGGCGGAACGAAATCATGATTGACCAATAAGAAGCTTCGTAAGCGCGCTGGCGAAAGATCTAATCACCGGATATCATTTTACAGTTATCAACCAATGATTACATTTTTCTACCAAATTATCGCGGTAACAACCAAATCTTCACGGTTATTTATTCAAATGAATTGTTCATTGGACCAGTTCCCAATCCTGTTTATTCTTCAAGATTTTCATTCAAAAACGTGTTAATCAAATCAATCGTAAAACCTTTTCGGTACAATGCTTCCTTCATTTTATTGCGAAGCTGGAAGCCGCTTAATTTTTGCTGGTGTTTAAACAGCAATTTTTCGCCTTGCTTAACAAGCGCTTCCCATTCAGCAGCATCATCTTTCTGTTCCTGGAGTTCTGCTGTCACAGCCTGTACAACATCACCAGAAAAGCCTTTTTGCATCAGTGTACCCTGCAGCTGCTGGATTTGTTGGCGGAACGACTTTCGATTGCCGGAATGAAGCTTTTTCTCTGCCAATTTCTTTGCTTTTTCATACTGCACGTCATACGTGTACAAATCAGCTGCCTCGCCGGCAATCGGCTCATCTACCCCTTTTTGCATCAGCTCTTGCTTGATCAGCATCGGCCCTTTACTTGACGTCTGCATTCGCGTCCGAACAAATGCATCTGCAAATTGCCTGTCATTAACCAGCCCTTCAGCGATGAGTTTTTCCATAATTTTAGATATATGCTCGTCGTCCACTTCCTTTTTGACGAGATGGTCATAAATTTCTTTTTTTGAGCGCATCCGGTAGCTTAAAAAATTGATCGCAAGGGTATATGATTTATGTAGCGTATCTTTATGGATGAGTGCCTTAATGGTTTCATCGTCAAGCTCCATATTTTTACGTAGCCGATATTCAATTAATATGGCTTCATCAACACTGAAACCATACTTCTCGGCTTTGCCGTCATCGAGAAAGATATTGTAGCGGTCTTTATGTTTCTTTTGTGTCGTGATCCGGGAAATTTTCGACAATATGACTCCCCCTCATGCATTATATTGTATCATGAAAATCGCCGGATGGATTAGTATACTATACGACATATTTTGGAATAAACTATAATGAAATGGAGTGAGTCACATGAACATTTTGATTAGCGGCGGAACCGGCTTTGTCGGCAAGCATCTTTCCAATGCACTAACCGAACAAGACCATTATGTATACATAGTAACACGCTCCCCAGAAAAACACAGGAACACCAGGAAAACATCTTTCATCAGTTATAACCATCCAATTGAAGATCTGCCAGAGATTCAGGCGGTCATTAATCTGGCTGGAGACTCATTATTTGGTTATTGGACCAAAAAGAAAAAGGAGGCGATCCGCACTAGCCGGATTGACACAACTCAGCACGTTATCCGGATGATGGAACAAATGGACAAAAAGCCGGATGTATTCATCAGCGGGTCAGCTGTTGGGTTTTATGGCACTTCCGAAGACCTCGTGTTCACCGAAAAAACTACTCAGCCTGGTGATAACTTCCTTGCAGGCGTTGTGACGGAATGGGAGCAAACTGCAAAACAGGCGGAAAAGCTTGAAATCCGTACCGTTTACACACGATTTGGCGTTATTTTAGGGAAAGAAGGCGCGCTGCCGTTCATGAAATTGCCTGTGAAAATGTTTGCCGGTGGCAGAATTGGCAGCGGGGAACAATGGATTTCCTGGATTCATATAAACGATGTCGTCGGGATGATCCAATTTTGTCTGTTTAATGACCATATTAGTGGTCCTGTCAATGTAACCGCTCCAAACCCAAAGCGGAATAAAGATTTTATCAGCGTACTGGCAAACGTCCTAAATCGCCCCAATTGGATTCCGGTGCCCGCCTTGATGATTGGGGCTGTGATTGGAGAAATGAGTATATTGGTTGCCAAAGGGCAATACGTTCTGCCCCAAAAAGCACAAGCATACCATTACGCATTTTCCTACTCAGATCTCAAAGAGGCTTTACAGGAAACAGAACGCTAGGAATCGATTTTGTGTATATTTTCAATGGGACAGGTAATCCTAGATGCAAAGTGAGGGATTATCTATGCCGAAAAAACCCATCGAACAGGAAAAATTTTTGTCCAAAACACAGGAAGTTCTTTACCAAAAAGAATTCAGACGGGCCGACCGAGCGTATAATCGGGTAACCCAAAGAGGAAACCGTAGTTAACAGCGCGGTTTCCTTTTACTAGTCCACCACAAAATATATGCGCTGTTGGTAAAGTGACACTTCATTCAGCGGGGCGTCCTACCCCTTCTGAATGAGTTTACGACGCACAGAACATGCTAGTGCAAGTATGCGACAGGACAAGGAAAGCTGCAGCAGGGAATACATCGCACGAAGAAAAAATGCTTTCCTGTTTCGAGGACGTCTGCACTTAACTGCCGGGCAGCTCACCCCCACTTACCCTTCTTCGTATTACCTCAAATCCTGAGGCGGGAGCTTGCTGACCAGTATATACGGGATTAATCTGTGAAATTCCTCCACATAAAGAGCAATTATTCACACATTTAGTGGATAACTTTCTTTGATTATGTGGATAATGAGGATAAAACTGTTTATTACTTTGTGTTAGCCAATGAAGATGTGGATAACGCTGGGGATGGATCCAGCACCCCTTTGGCCTCATTCAATGCTTCCAGTTTACATGCCCCAAATCCAAATCCTGTATTAATATCTTCCGTTTCAAGTACTAATGCCACCTGTAGAATGCTAGCTTTGTCCACATTCCATAAGTACATCATTACTGTATCTTTATCTATAACATGTATTTCAAAATCTTCTTCTTGAAACACTGCCCTAAGAATCGTAATTTTTGTCAGACTCGTAATCGTCTTATGGAACAGAATCAGACAGCTCACCATTTGTATCCCCTCCTTTAATGTGCCGTTTAAACACATAGTACTATATGTTCATATTAAGCACAACAAAATAGTCTTTATAAGCTTTAAGTCATGATAGGATTTAAATATCCTTGGAAGAATCAGGATAATTTGTCCATTAATATGCAGAGTGTGATAATATGAACTTGGAAAAGATCGCATACAACATTAAGTTTTTACGTGAGCAAAATGGCTGGACACAGGAAAAACTTGCAGCTAAATTGAACATATCTCGCTATGTTGTCATTCGATGGGAAACAAATAAAGTAATCCCGGATTTGGAATCATTAATAAAATTAAGTGAACTATTCGATGTGACCATTGATCATATCGTTGGTAATCATTCATTCCGGGAGGATTTACTGAAAGATTTCAAGCGGATATACAGTTCAAAAACAAAACCATTCGATGAGGAAGCAGTGGAGCTTATCCAATATTTAATGGAAAATCCCTCGTTTAAAAAGCAGGTTTTCCGCCTGCGCAATCTCCCGATTCGGAAGCAGCAGGCCGTACATGATATGCTCGAAAACTTTATCGAAAAGGTTGACAAAATATAATCTTCAACTGAATGGAGAATGAACTGACAGCCATCCTTTATACCGCAACCATCAACTGGCATTTGATCATTGAATAATATGACAAATGCCAGTTTTTCGTTGGTAAAGAATCCTTTTTGCACTATATCCCGTATGACAACTATATAATCAGATGGGAGTGTATCATGATGGAAGAAGTCAATTTATTCAATGACATCAATTGGGCTGTTATAGCACCAATACTGGTCATTCAAGGCATTTTAATAATCGTTGCCATCATCGACCTGATCCGGATTGACAAAACAAACGGACCAAAATGGATGTGGGGACTGATTGTCATACTGATTAACATTATCGGCCCCATTATTTATTTCATTTTCGGAAGGAGAAATGACTAAATGGTATTGCTTAACGTCGAAAATTTAAGCAAAAAATATGATAGAAAACCCGTCATCGATCAAGTCAGTTTTCAATTTGATTCCGGAAAATGTGTTGCCTTGATTGGTCCGAATGGTGCTGGAAAAACGACAACTTTACGCATCCTTTCCGGGCTGTTAAAACCGACGAGCGGATCAATTACATTTACCGGTATAAAACAACATGATGATATCCGGAAGATGATCGGCTATTTGCCGCAGCATCCTGTTTTTTATAAGTGGATGACTGGATGGGAGTTTTTGATTTATACCGGCCGGCTTGCGCACTTGTCAAAAAAGGAAGCAACAAAACGTGCTGAAAAACTGCTAGAACGTGTAAGACTGACCGAGGCCGCAAATAGGCGAATCGGTAAATACTCTGGCGGTATGAAACAACGGCTCGGGATTGCACAAGCCATGATTCACCACCCGACATTGCTTGTACTCGATGAACCGGTGGCATCACTTGATCCAATCGGCCGCCGTGAAGTACTTAGCTTAATGGAAGAATTGAAGACTGACATGACGATTTTATTTTCAACGCATATTTTGAGTGATGCCGACGAAATAAGTGATGAGCTTTTATTGCTGCACGATGGCAGGATCGTTGAGTCAGGGTCAATGGATGAACTTCGCAGCCAGTACCAGACCGCAAAAATGGAGCTTGGTTTTGACGGGAACTTGGATGACTATCAGAAAAAGGTGGTTGCCATGCCTGCTGTGACAACATGTTATATTGACCGGAACCTCCTGCATGTGACAGTGACGGATATCGGGGCAGCACGTCTGCAGATTTTAACGGCAGCTTCAACAGAACAATGGCCATTGACATCATTTGCAATTAACCGGGCATCACTCGAGGATATGTTTATGAAGGCGGTGAATAGCTAATGCAATGGTGGACACTTTTTCAAAAAGAATTGATCGAAAACGTCAGGAATGTCAAATGGATCTGGGTGCCGCTGATTATGATACTGATTGCGATCATGGATCCACTGACCAATTATTATTTGCCGCAAATAATTGAAGCTGTTGGTGGAATGCCTGAAGGTGCTGAGGTACAGCTACCCGAATACCAGCCAGATGATGTCGTCATGATGAGTTTAGGACAATTCAGCACTATCGGCGTGTTGACCATTGCACTCATATCAATGGGGACGATTGCCGGTGAACGTAACAGTGGTGTTTCCGAACTGATTTTGGTTAAACCCGTTTCTTATATGAACTACATTACGGCGAAATGGGCATCATTAGCACTGCTGGTCCTGACTGCCTTTGCACTTGGAATGGCTGCCAGCTGGTACTATATCAATATATTATATGGCGACCTATCTTTTGGAGCGCTGCTGCAGGTTTTATTCTTTTACGGATTATGGCTAACGCTGGTCATATCACTGTCTATTTTTTACAATACGTTATTCAAAACACCTGGGATTGTTGCATTTCTAACTTTAGCTACAATAATACTCATGGGTCTGATCACCACAATTTTTTCTCACGTCCTTGAATGGAGCCCGAATTATATGTCCGACTATATCCAGCAAATGCTCATAACCGGGAGTGTTCCAGGCGAATTAATCGGAACGGCAGGCGTTACCATCATTCTGGTCATTTTACTGGTTTTTGGCTCTGCCAGCATATTTAAAAATAAAGAATTAGCAGGTTAAACGAGGCTGGGACATCACTAAAATAAGGGGGCTTATAAGACGACCAATAGTCCGTTTTAGTGGTGGAAATATACGTAGACGCCAGCAGGAGGAAAGGCCTGAGTGAGATCCCGCAGTGCGAGTGCATGCGGGGCTCACCAGCCGTCTGCGGAAAGCGACGAGCGAAACTAAACTGCGAGTTGCGAGGAGTGCTGCTTCTCCGAAATCTCATTCAACACGACGAGCACCTAATATATTTCCGCAGCGGGATATACCTTGCTTTGTTTGTTCGGGTTCTTGTTTTATAAACGTTTTTTGTCACAGCTTTTTTTAATGGTGTTTTTGTTCGTCTCAATGCCAAAATCGGCTGAATCACTTATTTCCCCGCTCAAGCATCCAACCTCCGGAAAAAAGTGAGACATCCGCACTTATTACTATCTCACTTTAACCGTTGTAATCCTTCGCAAAAACAGAAAAGAAATGGCGTAAATAACTACTCCGATACCGAACAGCTGATAAAAGAATCCTAAATCAATATCAGCAACCAATTCAAACAAGAAATCAATCAGCCATCCCTGTGCTATTCCTATAAGACAGACAATCAGCAACACTCCCAGGAAGCTGCCGCCACCTGCCAGACCATACTTGTAGAATATCAAACCGATGATAAACATCACTGACAGGAAGAAAAACATGATAGACATATCTATTAAAATCCTTGTATACCATGTGTCATCCAGAAAATATGCCGGGTGAAGAAACATAAATAAATCAATCCCTGACACATTCAATAATGACATGACAAGCTCCTGCAGAATACTTGCGGCAACAGACATGGCAAATGAAAGCGCAAGGAAAAATATGCCAACACTGACAAATAAATTTTTACGTGTCGCCCCCATTTTAATTGAAAAAGGCACTGATTCCTTTACGGTCAAAAATCCCAGAATCGCACAATAAACATACATTGGTCCAGTAAGACTAAGTGTGAATAAAGCGTCATCGTCATCTATTCCAGACAGGAAATACGTAAACGCAAGCGAAACAACTAAAATCCCTAGTAAAATCGTCCAAAAGATGGTTAATGAATGCCTGATATCTGCTCCAAAGAAATAGAGTAATCCCTTTATCTGTCTCCCCATTGTTATGCCTCCTTCTTTTCCGTCAAGTAAATCATCAGTTCCTGAATCGGTATGCCTTCAGCCGTCAGCCCTGCTGATTTTGCCTGCTCCATATCACCGTAAATGTAGGCGGTCATCATACCGGCAAGCTCTTTTCTCTTAATAACCTCTTTATCCTTGATAAATTGTTCAACATCCTGAATTGGTCCGGAAACAGCATACGCTTGATTGCGCAGAACATCCGCTTCTTCTTTTAATACAAGTTTCCCATCCTGCAGAATCAGCACTTCTTCAAACATCAGACTGACTTCATCAATCAGGTGTGTAGAAAAGATAATCGTCCGTTTTTCTGTTTCATATTCTTCCAGCAGCATATCGTAAAACGTTTTGCGGGCAGCGGCATCGAGTCCGATATAGGGTTCATCAAAAATCGTGATCGGTGCCTTGCTTGACAGACCAACGATAATGCCTAGTGCCGAGGCCATCCCTTTCGATAAGGTTTTTACTTTCGCGTTCAGATTGAGATTATATTCTTCTATCAGTTCATCAGCCAGATCCTGATCCCATGTTGGATAAAAATAAGCATAAATTTGCAGCACATTTTTCACTTTTAAATCTTTTTTGAAATTATCGCCTTCTTTAATGAGGCAAATCGATTCGGTCAGAAGCTGGTTATCAAACGGGTTATTCCCGTCGATCAGAATTTCACCTTCTGATGCGAGGATCTGTCCCGACAAAATCTCCATAAACGTTGTTTTCCCTGCTCCGTTTCTTCCCAGCAGTCCATAAATTTTTGGCTCTTCCAGTGTAAACGAAATATTATCCAGTGCATTCGTTTCTTTATATGTTTTCGAAACGTTTTTGACGTTAATTTTCATTTCTGGTTTCCTCCCTGTTCATCATTTCCATTAGCTCACTCTTATGAATATTTAATTTTGCTGCTTCGTTTTTTAACGGCAGCACATAATGTTCATAAAATGTCTGTTTCCGTTTTTCGATTAAAATCGCCTTGGCATTTTCGGTCACAAACATTCCAACACCCCTCCGTTTTACCAAAATACCTTCATCCACCAGCTCGTTCGTCCCTTTCGCTGCTGTAGCTGGGTTGATTTGATAATATTTGGCGAATTCATTTGTTGAAGGGACACGTTCACCCGGTTGTACTGTTCCATTGATGATTGAGTCTTCCAGTTGTTCTTTGATCTGCAGAAAAATGGGCTTATTGTCATCCAATTGGAATTTCATAATCGGTGCTCCTTAGCTGATTGGTTAATTGCTTATGTAACTAACCATATAACTGTTTAATGTATTTGTCAATTCTTTTTTTAAAAAAAAGGTAACGGAAATCAACAATAATGATCAAAAGAAAACGCTAAAGTTCACATTCTCTCACCGTACCGGGGCTAATTATCCATAAAAAAACCCCGCACCAAATCAGCGCGGAGTCTATGTTTAATCTTCCCCTATTTTTTTATCCTGAGATTTCGGCAGACGTCCTGCTTTTTTAGCCGATTCTCTCAGCAAAAATTCCACATGACTATTGACGCTCCGGAATTCGTCCTTGGCCCAGACTTGAAGGATCTCATACAATTCCGGGTCTAACCTTAATGGGAAATTTTTCTTTTTAGCCATCGAAACCCTCTTTTTACTGGTAAAGTGTTCCCGTGTTGACAACCGGCTGTGTACCATTGTCCGAAACAATGGAAACGAGCAGATTATTAACCATGGTGACACGGCGCTCTTCATCTAAATCAACTATACCATCTTTCTCTAGCTGGGCAATCGCATCTTCCACCATTCCAACAGCTCCCTCAACAATTTGCTTACGCGCAGCAATAATAGCACTTGCCTGCTGCCGCTGCAGCATCGCCTGGGCAACTTCAGTGGAATAGGCAAGATGTGTTAGCCTTGTTTCAATAACTTCAACTCCGGCAACCGTCAGCCGTTCCTGAAGATCTCTTGCAAGCTGCTCTGATACTTCCTCCGCATTTCCGCGCAGGGTCATCTCCTTGTCCGTGAACGTATCATACGGATATTGTGTGGCAACAGCACGGATCGCTGTTTCACTTTGTATTTCAACATACTTTTCGTAACGGTCCACTTCGAAAACCGCTTTTGCGGCATCAACCACTTTAAATACAATGACAGCTGCGATTTCAATCGGATTTCCATTAACATCATTCACTTTCAGCCGGCTGCTGTTAAAATTCCGAACACGCAATGAAATCATTCTTCTTATGGAGAATGGGATTGTGATGACAATTCCTTCTTTCCGGATACTTCCCATATATTTTCCCAGAAAAATGACGACAGCTGCCTGATTCGGCTGGACAATCGTAATACCACTCCCCAATACAATAGCAATCACCAGCGCAATACCACCGATCACAAACTGTCCTTCCAGAAAGCTCATGACAGTAACTGCCACCAGTACAGCAATGGCAAGAATCCCGACATATCCATTCATCATCCACGCATCTTTTTCACGAATCACATTGACACACCTTCCCCGATTTGATATTTAAATTATATTTTTATGATATCAGTATTGTTTATTTCTGTAAAATACTATCCTGCTCTTAAATTGCTTGCTGGACGCTTTTCATTAAAAATGACAAAGCCTTTACCGTCCGTTCGAATCGTTATATCGCCAAACACTGCTGTCGGATAAATGGCCGTATCAACTTTGTGCAAATTTTCCATGACATGGTCGACAGGATGACCATACTCATTTTTTTTACCATAAGTCAGAACGGCGGCATTAGGACTTACTGCTTGTAAAAATTCCAATGACGTGCTCGTATGTGATCCATGGTGGGCCACTTTTAGAATTTCTGAATCGAGATCATGTTTTTCCATCAGTTTCTTTTCCTGTTCTTTTTCGACATCGCTCATCAGCAGAATATCCATTTTATGAAATGTGATTTTCAGAACGATGGACGATTCATTATTCGTTTTGGAGCCTGCATGTGTATTTAAAATGCGCATTTTTAATAATGGATCAATTTTAATAAGATCATTCCGATCAGCAATTTCAACCGGAATCTGCCGCTTTAGGATCTGGCTGATGTATTGGGCATACGTTCTCGTCGAATGAATTTTCCCGGTATCCATAATTCTATCCACTTCAAACGTTTTCATAACCTCTGTCAGTCCGCCAATGTGATCGATATCCGGATGTGTTGCTATCACTAAATCAAGCTTTTCCACGTTCTGCTCTTTAAGAAATGCGGCAACTTTCTTACCAGCACGTGGGGGACCGCCATCAATCAGGATGTTTTTTTCGGAGGGCGTTTGAACCAGAATACTATCCCCTTGCCCGACATTGATAAAATGAACATCCATATCCGGCTGCTCCCGTGCGTCTATGTATGCTGACGGAATGATTGTTACAGCGGTCAGCAAGATCATTATCAGTAACGTGATTCGCTGCTGCATATGAAACATCCTTCTTAAATCTGATTGCTTTTAGTTTTTCACCTATCAGGTTTACTATTATGCGGAATAATCCGGATAAATATGATGCATCCGGCTGAAGTTTTCAAAAAAGAAAGGCCGCTGAACAGTGTCAGCGGCCTTTCTTTTTATTAAGCAAAGTTTATTCGCTTTTTCCAACAACAATTTCGCCATCTTTAACGTCAACCTGAACGGTGTCAACTGTTTCTTCTTCCAAAATCAGATCGGTCAACTGATCTTCAATTTTGTCCTGGATGACACGACGCAACGGACGTGCACCAAAGCGACGGTCATAGCCGAGCTGAACAAGCTCATGTTTTGCAGCGTCCGTAATGGAGATGGAAATGGCATTTTCTTCGATCGTTTTTTCCAATTCTCCCAGCATTAAATCAACAATTTGCAGCAAGCTTTCTTCCTGTAGTTCGTTGAATTGAATAATGCTGTCAAAACGGTTTAGAAACTCAGGTTTGAAATAGGCACTTAAGTTTTCAAGGGTAGATACAGCATCATGTTCATCACGGTTGAATCCAACATTGATCTGTTTCTCACCGGTTCCGGCATTACTGGTCATGATCATAACTGTATCCTTAAAACTTACGGTGCGGCCGTGTGAATCGGTCAGTTGTCCGTCTTCCATAATTTGCAGGAACGTGTTTTGCACATCAGGGTGCGCTTTTTCAATTTCGTCGAGCAAAATGATATTATACGGATTGCGACGGACTTTTTCAGTCAACTGTCCTGCTTCTTCATGTCCGACATATCCTGGTGGTGAACCAATGATCTTGGATACTGCGTGTTTTTCCATATATTCGCTCATATCAAGCCGGATTAGACTATCACGTGAACCGAACAATTCTTCAGCCAGCGCTTTCGTCAGTTCCGTTTTACCGACACCGGTTGGGCCAACAAACAGGAATGAACCGATTGGACGATATTTGGATTTCAGGCCTGCACGGCTGCGGCGGACAGCTTTGGCAACTTTTTGCACTGCCTCTTCCTGGCCGATGACTTTGGCACTGAGATATTCGCCGAGGTTGCGCATTTTTTCCTGTTCATCTCTCTGCAGTTTTGTAACCGGAATACCCGTTTTTTCCTCAACAATCAATTGAATATCGGAAATATCCACATCGACAACTTGTTCTTCGTCTTTAGCTTTTTCCAATTGTTTTTGCAGCTGGATTTCCTGATAACGCAAGTGGGCTGCTGTTTCGTAATCTTCTTTTTCAGCAGCTGCCTCTTTTTCACGGACGACTTCATCCAGTCGGTTTTGGATGGAATCAGAATCTTTTTCCGCGTTGTCGAGATTCAGGCGTGAGCCGACCTCATCCATCAAGTCAATTGCTTTGTCCGGCAGGAAGCGGTCTTGGATATAACGTTGTGATAGTGTGACAAACGCGCGAATCGCTTCGTCGGAATATTTGACTTCATGGAATTTTTCATAGCGGTCTTTAATTCCCTGCAAAATCTGGACAGCGTCTTCCACGGATGGTTCTTTGACCATAACCGGTTGGAAACGGCGTTCAAGGGCAGCGTCTTTTTCAATTTGACGATACTCTTTCAGTGTCGTTGCACCGATTAATTGCAGTTCGCCACGTGCCAATGCCGGTTTCAAAATATTGCCGGCGTCCATTTGGGAACTTTCGGCGGTACCGGCACCAACCAGCAGATGGATTTCATCAACAAAAAGGATGACATTTTGCCGTTCCTGTAATTCCTGAACAAGTTGTTTCATCCGTTCTTCAAACTGGCCGCGCATACTTGTATTGGCCACAAGCGAGGCGACATCAAGCAGATAAATTTCTTTATCCATCAGTTTAGCCGGTACTTTGCCTTCCGTGATTTTCAGTGCCAGTCCTTCAGCAATGGCTGTTTTCCCGACACCGGGTTCACCGATCAGTACAGGATTGTTTTTATTCCGGCGGTTTAACGTTTCAATCACGCGTTTTACTTCGTTATCACGTCCGATGACCGGATCAATCAAACCAGCACGTGCTGCATTGGTAACGTTTTTGCCCATTTGATCAAGTAAGCCATTGCCATTACCGGATCCTTGCTGTGTTTTCGTTCCAGTGAATCCTTGATTTTGACCATTGCCCTGGAAAAATTTATTGGCAAAATCACCTTGCTGGCCTTGACCAAAATCACCGTTCATCATGCTGTTTTGGATTTCCTGGAAACATTCATTACACAAGTGCATATTCATTCGTTCGTTGTTAATTTGCATTGAGACGTTAATTGCTGCTGGACGAATACCACAATTTTGACATTGCATAATGTGATTCCTCCTTTATTGATTTCAAATGTATATTAAAAGGTTTGACTTTGACTATCTTTGACCTTTTACCGTCATTATACTCTGACCTTTTTTGACTTTCAAGTGTTTTTACTCAATTTTTTTCTAAAGCTATAAATCCTTCATCAGTGTTATTAACGTAAAAAAGGCCGCCCTAAACATAGAACAGCCTTCTTCATTGAAATACTTTTACTGTTTAATTTTTTCCTTCTCCCGCAATTCTATTCTCCTAATCTTCCCTGACGTTGTTTTCGGCAGTTCACTGATAAATTCAATTTTTCTCGGGTATTTATACGGCGCCGTCCATTCTTTAACATGATCCTGCAATGCTTTGACCAAATCCGGATTACCTGTGTTAACCCCTTCTTGTGGTACTATAAATGCTTTGACGATATTCCCGCGCACTTCATGCGGACTTGCCACAACTGCACATTCCTTAACAGATGGATGTTTGACCAATGCATCTTCCACCTCAAATGGTCCGATTGTATAGCCGGAACTGATGATAATATCATCACTTCGGCCTTCAAACCAAAAATAACCGTCTGCATCTTTTGATGCCTGATCACCTGTTACATAATAATCGCCGCGCCGGGATTTTTCCGTCCGCTCCGGATCTTTATAATATTCCCGGAATAGTGCCGGGCTGTCCAGTTTCACCGCGATATCACCGATTTCATTGGCAGGAACCGGCTGTCCGTTTTCATCCACGATTTCCACCTCGTTGCCTGGCGTTGGCTTCCCCATCGATCCGGGCTTTACTTCCATATCTTTCATAAAACCAAGTAATAAGGTGTTTTCGGTTTGTCCATAACCATCACGAACCGTCACATTAAAATACTTGCGGAATGTATCGATCACTTCACGATTTAACGGCTCTCCCGCTGAAACGGCACTATGAAGCGCTGGGAGCTGATAGTCATCCAAATTATCCACTTTGGCCATCAATCGGTACTCGGTTGGTGTACAGCATAATACATTGATGTCTTCATCCTGCAGCAATCCCAAGTAGGTCTTCGGATCAAATTTACCATGATAAACGAATCCGGTTGCACCCGAACCAAGTACAGATAAGAACGGGCTCCATATCCATTTTTGCCATCCCGGTCCGGCTGTTGCCCATACTTTGTCGCCTTCGCTTATACAGAGCCAATTCTCAGGGGCTGTATTCAAGTGAGCATATCCCCAGCCATGTGTATGTACGACCGCTTTGGGATTCCCAGTGGTGCCTGATGTATAGGATAAAAACACAATATCTTCTCTTGAAGTGTCGGCCATTTCAAGCTGATCCGATGCTTTTTTCTTCAAGTCATTCAGGTTATGCCAGCCATCGACTGACCCGCCGACAGAAAATAATATCAGTTGATCATATTCTTTAACATCTGTAAATTGATCAGCAAACGGATAATAACTGACGACAGCACTGACTTCACCATGACTGATCCGGTACTGCAGATCCTTTGTCTTCAGCATTTCCGATCCTGGAATGACAATCATACCGATCTTTAACGCAGCAAGATACGTTTCATATGCTTCTATCATCCGTGGGATCATGATGAACAATTTATCGCCTTTTTCAAGTCCATTTCTTTTGAAAGCGTTACCAATTTTATTGACATTTTTCATCAGCTGTTCATATGTCACTTCTTTTGACTGTCCTTGTTCATCATGCCAAATCAATGCTTTTCTGCTTGGAGTTTTTGCTGCAAAACGTTCCATTTCCATTACAATATTATAATCTTCCGGAGCAATTAAATCTGCTTTGTTCATCCTATTCACTCCCATACTAATATATCTTTTAATTATATCAGAATATATGTAAACTTTAAACAACTCATGTCATGTATGAAACAACAGAATTCCACTTAATATGCTACTTTTTTAATAGAAGTAAAAGAGGCTAGACAAACAATTACAGGGCAGGAAGTGCAGCATTTTGCTTTTTCAATAGTCACATCTTTATTCATCGTCGATATAACAACTACGAACGAGTGACAGTTTGTTTTGGTGCAGCCTTCCTTCCATTCTAATGTTAGTTACGTGCTATCATTCGCTCCGGCAGCATACTGCGCTTTCCATGGGCACGGCCTCAGCCTCCTCGGTAAGCAAAGACCTCTTCCCTGCGGGGTCTTCGGCTCGTGCTGTTCCCATAGAAGTCTCCGTATGCTTCCTCCGCTCACGTTGGGGTTGAACTTGCTGTCACCTGATGAGAACACGATTCTAAGCTGTGGAAAAATGCGACACGCCTGGGCAACAGCGCGAGCAGAAGATCCACTTTGCCAAGTGGTTTTCTTAGCAAAGTTAGCTGAGGCCGTGCCCCCGAAAAGAGCGTAATTTTCCGCAGCGACCATCATGCACTCACCAACAAAAGCATGGAAGAAAGCAAATCTAAGACCAAGTGACTTCTCAGTTGATAGATCATCGGCAACAAATGTTCAAACATACCTCAAAAGATACATCCGAACGGTTCCCATTATAGTGGAATCATCGTTCGGATGTATCTTTGGCTAATATACTTTTGTCCCAGCCTCTTTCGTTTTAAAAAAGTCCAGCAGGGGAATTCAATAGCCGTAAATCGGGCGCGGAAGTTTGTTTTTCAGCACAAGATGATCCAAGCTCCTGAATTGATAACCCTGCTTTTTCAACTCCGTAATCAACTTATCCAATGCTTTGGCATTATCGGACGACACAGTATGAAGCAAAATAATTGATCCCGGGTGCATATGATCCATAATATTTTCATATGCATATTGCCATCCCTTTTGCTCACTCGTTTCCCAATCAACGAACGCAGAGGACCAGAATATGTGAATATAACCAAGTTCTTTTGCCCACTCTAATGTTTTCCTGCTGAACATCCCTTTTGGCGGGCGTAAATATTTGATTTCTTCCTGATCTGACACTTCAGCAACTGCCTGTTCCAGCGTCTTGAGCTCTTCCCGCATTGTTTTTTTACTGACGACTGTAAAGTCCGGGTGATGATAGGAATGATTGCCGATAATATGCCCTTCATCTGCCATTCGTTTCACAAGTTCGGGCTGACTTTCCACGTAATGACCTGTCAGGAAAAAGGCAGCAGGAACATTTTGCGATTTCAAAACATCCAGGATCTCATCGGTATAACCTTCCTCATATCCATTATCAAACGTCAGGTATACTACTTTTTCACCGGAATCATCTGCATAGTAAGCACCATATTCCTCCAGAATCTGTTGATACTTTCCAACATTAGGAATCTTATGTTCCTTATTCTTTTTAAATCCCCACCCATAGCCATCAGCAGCATGCGTCACATCCTGACATGGAACAAAAGTAAGGCAGAACAGGATGATCGGCAATGCTACCGCAATGTATTTTTGCATAGCATACCCCACCTATTTTTTTCCTTACTTTGTCCATGTTTGGTCTCACTTATTCATCAACCGAACGTTTGATACTAGTCAGTATGCCTAAGATCATTAAACGACCACTTAAAGAACCATCGCAGCTGCCCAGCCGAATACAATTAAAGGAATATTAAAGTGAATGAATGTCGGAACACATGTATCCCAAATGTGATGGTGCTTGCCGTCAGCATTCAGCCCTGATGTTGGTCCGAGTGTACTGTCTGATGCTGGTGATCCGGCATCACCCAACGCACCAGCAGTTCCAATCAAAGCAGCCGTTGCAGGCGATGAAAAACCCGCTGTCAGACAAATAGGTACAAAAAGAGCTGCCAGAATTGGGATTGTTCCAAATGAGGAACCAATGCCAATGGTAACAACCAGTCCGACGAGCAACAGGATCAAAGCGATTAATGCTTTATTATCACCGAGAAATCCGGATGATACCTCCACTAACGCATCTACTGCGCCTGTTTCTGTAAGAATATGCCCAAATCCGGATGCCACCAGCATAACAAATGCAATTTGGCCCATCATGGCAATGCCATCAGCCATCACCTGATCACCTTTTTTAAACGGAACAACGACAAGTGCAAACATCAGTACCAGTCCAGTTAACGCACCGGCAATCAGATTTCCGGTCATCAATTGAACAGTCAATGCTCCCACAATAGCGATTAGCGTCAAAAGATGCTTTCTATTGAACGTCACGTTTCCAGCTTCCGGTGCAGTAAAGTTCGCCTCGTTCCCGCCTGCTCCTGGAATTGATTCACGATCTTTGCGGTATGTGAACAAGATGGCAATTAGCAATCCGACAACCATCCCTGCTCCAGGAATCAGCATGGCAAGTGCCGACTCCCCTATTGTAATATCGGCACCATTTTCAGTCATCCCGTTAACGATGGTTTCGTGGAAAATCCAACCAAACCCGGCCGGGATCATGACATACGGCGCTTTTAACCCAAATGTCAAAGCGGTCGCCACGCCACGCCGATCAATTTTCATTTCATCAAAAAGCTTTAATAACGGTGGAATTAAAATAGGTATAAATGCGATGTGCACGGGTACCAGATTTTGAGATAACGAAGCCACACCGGCAATTGCGAATAACATCATCGTTTTTTTGCCGGTCAATACTTTGATTAAATAGTTAACTAGAATAGCTGTAATGCCTGTATAACTGATCGCTACTGCGAAAGCGCCAAGCAAAATATAGCTTAATGCTGTACTTGCCTGGCCACCCATACCGCTCACAAGCATTTCAATAGATCCTATGACAGAATCCCCCGACATCAAGCCTGCCGTAAGTGCTGCGGCAATAATTGCAATGATGACGTTGATCCTTAACAAGCTAAGAATGGTCAACACGAATACAGACACGACAACAACCCATTCCATATTTGTTTCTCCTCTCTATCTCTTTCATAAGTGTTTAACTTTTAATACTTCATCATGATAAAGCATTAAAGTGCAAAAATCAACCCTCTTTGGAGTGGAAAATTATCCAATAGATGTCCACAGAGCGTGTAAAGAAAATAAGTTCCAGGGATGGGCTGTCTTCAAGCCGGACGAGCTGAGGTTCTCTTTCTCCAGCTGATAAAAACCCTCCGGGAAATCCCCGGAGGCCTTTATCCATCCACTTATTTAAGCTGAAAGGAAAATGACACGTGATCCTGTACTGGTATCCATGCACCGATTCCCTGCTTCGTAACATTTTTGATCACGATCGATTTATCGTACCCTTTCAATTGGAAGTACACTTCACCGAATGTCACTTGCCCCCGTTCATTGACTGCAGGTGCATATGCCTGCAGTTCCCCGTACTTTTTCGCCGGCACACTATACGAATTTTCCTTTTTCGTATTCTGACCGATAACAGTTGTATAAGCCAGTGGCAGTTCAATCTTATCTTTTGCTTTTAACAGCATCATTTTTTTAACATCATCCGGATTGCTAATTTTGTTCGTCAGGGCACCTTTAACTTCCCTTTTTTCCTGCTGGTTATATTGCATTTTCTGCTCTGAATCACCACCAATATTATTAAGTTCATTTGTGTTGATTGTTTGATATTCCCAGTTGATATTTGTTTCGTCCGACTGATAATTCAGCGGCCAGCGTCCAACATAAACCATTCCTCTGTAGCCAAAAGCAATTGGCGAGGGCTTAATGGACGTTTCATTGAGCATTTTAATCAGATCCGGATTTTCAATCGGAACTTCAACGCCTTCAATCAATTCCTCTGTCAGTTCACTGGGCTCAACAACTTCCTGATCCTCTGTTGAATTAGGATAAGTGTTTTCCTTTGATATGTTCAGGACATGACTCGGTACTTCAAATTCCTTTTTTGATTCTTCTTTTTCCTCAGCCAGACCGCTGTCAGGAAACAATAAAACCAGTGCCATTAATACGATAATGTAATATCGTTTATTCATGTATCCCATTCCTTTCGTTTGCGTAAACCACGAAAAGTGCTTCATCTTTATCGTTAGTTTTTTCGGTCACATGAATATTATACCTTGTTAAAATTTAACGGCTTAATTCAATCGTTTCCAGCGTTTCTTCAATGGTAATCGTGTCCTCGACTGAACGGATCATCGAGCAATTTTTTCTGGCCACCTCCAGATTTTTATACAATTTATCAACATCTAAATGATACCCCTTGATGACATAATGCAAAGCAATCCGCTCAATTCGGTTGGCATCGTCAGGGTTGCGTTCGACTTCCGCTGTCACCTTCATGTCTGCTATATCTGTCCGCTGTTTCTTTAAAATCTTCCGGAAAACCGATGAGCTGCAGCCTGCAATCGATGCAACCATCAATTGGTACGGGCGGAATCCAAATGCCTCATCCCCTGATATATCCAGTTGTCCATACTCCAAATCAACACGCATACCTTCTTCTTTTAAGTATAAATCCACTGTTTTCAACTCCCTTAAATGAAATCTTATATTATTATGTACCCTTAATCCTATACCATAACGTCCTTTTGGATGAAATATTTGAATTGACCTTTGTTGTGAAAAACATTACATTGAATGCAGCAGCATGAATGGGGAAGGAGAAGAACTATGGTATCCGCACAATCTAGGTTTTGGATCTTAATCGCACTCGTTTTCATATCCGGTTTCTCACAAGGCATGATCCTTCCATTATTGTCGATTATTCTTGAACAAAACGGTGTCCCCTCTTCGGTCAATGGGCTCCATGCAACCGGACTGTATATTGGAATATTGATCGCATCACCTTTTATGGAAAAACCGATGCGGCAGCTTGGTTTCAAACCGGTCATTATGATCGGTGGTATACTTGTATTCATTTCCCTGGCGTTATTTCCTTTCTGGCACGCTTTATGGTTTTGGTTTATTCTGCGTGTCATGATAGGCATCGGGGATAACATGCTTCATTTCGGCACCCAAACATGGATCACGACAACCAGTCCCAAGGAAACACGCGGAAAAAACATTTCGTTCTATGGTTTGTCATTCGGGCTGGGATTTACGATAGGACCGCTGATGACCCGGCTCCTGGAGATTCATCAGGCATTGCCGTTTCTCATATCTGCAGCACTTAGCATGCTTATCTGGTCGTTTATGTTTTTTGTCCGAAACAAGTGGCCAGATGATGAGGAGATTCATAGTGCTGGCGGTTCCAGCTCCTTACGACGTTTCATTCAAACCGGCAAACTTGCCTGGATTGCCCTGTTGCCTGCATTCGGGTACGGATTTTTAGAGGCGACATTACATGGGATTTTCCCGGTTTATGGATTGCGAATTGGGCATGACGTGAATATCTTATCATTAATCATTCCTTTTTTTGCAGGCGCAAGCATTATTACACAAATCCCTTTAGGCATGTTAAGTGACCGGTTGGGGAGACGAAACATTTTACTGGCGGTCCTATCAGGTGGCATAATCTGTTTTCTATTTGCGGCATCGTTTGAAACATCGGCCGCAGCATTGTTTATCTCATTTGCTGCATCAGGCATGCTAGTCGGTTCGCTATATTCGCTAAGCATCGCCTATATGACTGACTTGCTGCCACCTTCACTGTTACCGGCGGGCAATTTGATGACAGGGATTTCGTTCAGCCTCGGCAGCTTGTCCGGACCTTATTTAGGCGGATTATTTATTGAATACTTCCCTAGTATATCCTTTTTCTATGTTATCATTTTTATGCTCGCCCTCATGCTGATCGCCATATCTTTCAAAAAGGATACAGGACGTTTGCAAAGTTAACATTTAAAAGCCTGGGACACAATGAAAACTTTCCTCGCTAAAGACAAACAATACAGGCAGGAGTGCAGCATTTTACTTTTTCAACAGTCACATTTGTCTTGGTGCAGCCTTCCTTCCATTCTGATGTTAGTGGCGTGCGATCATTCGCTCCGGCAGCATACTGATAGGCACACGGCCTCAGCCTCCTCGGAAAGCAAAGACCTCTTTCCTGCGGGGTCTTCGGCTCGTGCTGTTCCGTATGCTGCTTCCGCTCATGTTGGGGTGCTGATTGTTGGAAGAAAAGAACTTATGGAGCAATATTGATTGAACTTGCTGTCATCTTATGAGAACACGATTCTAAGCTGCGGAAAGATGCGACACTCCTGGGGGAACAGCGCAAGCCGAAGATCCACTTTGCCAAGTGGTTTTCTTGGCAAAGTTAGCTGAGGCCGTGCCCCCGGAAAGGGCGTATTTTTCCGCAGCGACCATCATGCACTCACCAACAAAAGCATAGAAGCAAATCTCAGACCAAGTTACTTCTCAGTTTTATCGATCATTCGCAACCAATGTTCAAACCTATATCAAAAGATAAATCCGAACTGTTCCCATCATAGTGGAATCATCGTTCGGATGTATCTTTGGCTAATATCCTTTTGTCTCAGTCTCTTTTATTACAAAAATCTGCTGAACCTAGCCTCAAGCCGATCCTGCATGAATGAAATGAGCACACATATTGGCCAATAAATCAAGGCAACTAATATATACAACGTCATCGCATCAAATTCTCTGCCGACAACAATTTGGGTCCGCTGAAACAGCTCCGGTACTGTAATGACAGCCGCCAAAGACGTGGCCTTGACAATGTCCATAAATACATTCGTCAGTGGCGGTACAGCTATTCTGGTGGCTTGCGGCAAGATAACGATCCACAATGTTTGCCAATATCCTAAGTTGAGTGACCTGGCTGATTCCCATTGCCCAACATCAATACTATTCAGAGATGAACGATTAATTTCGGCTATATAGGCAGCACTGTTCAATCCGAATCCGAGTGATGCAGCTAAAACTGCTGTCAATTCCAGACCGATATATGGCAGACCAAAGTACAAAAGGAAGAGAAACACAAGTATAGGTGTACCGCGCATAAAGGAAATATAAACCCTGGCAGGCCACCTTAATATAATTCTGGATGAACCGCGGGCCAATGCGAGAAACAAGCCCAATATCATCCCGATGGCCATTCCAGCGATGGCTACACCAACCGTAGATGGAAGGCCGCCAAGTATAAATGGAAGACTTTCCAAAGCCAGCTCTACATCAAAAATCCCGCCAAAATTAACCCCATTCATACGTTAAAAGTCCAATCCGTCAATTTCCCGGATATCTCCCTCGGGCTCTTGAGAGGCATCCTCTTCATAAAATTCTTCGGCAAGTGTCGTTAAAGTACCATCTTCCCGCATCGATTTAAGTGCCTGATTAACTTCCGTTTGCAGCTTCTCGGCTCCATCCTCCATAATGACACCTTTTCTTGTCGGATGAAATTTTAATTCCGGGTGCAGTATTATATCAAAATCCGGAAAAGCAGCTATGCCGAATTTTGAAAGATAGTAATCATTAATGACCACATCAGTCCGACCATTATTCACGTCCCGGAGATAAGCCTCATTTGGAGCATTGCCATAGGTTTTAACTTCTGCACCAAATTTTCGGGCAATTTCACTGTATACGGTGGAAGCCGCTCCCCCAGCTTTTTTCCCTTCCAGATCCTCCAATTTTTCAATACCTGAATGTCCATCTTCTCTCACAACCATCGTCGTGTAAGAGTATTTGAACGGTTTGCTGAAATTAAATTTCTCCTTCCGTTTATCCGTGATGCCCATACCTGCCATATCAATTCGTCCGCTTTCAACAGCAGCTAATACACTGTCAAAGCCGATAATTTCAAACGTAATATCCAGATTAAGGCGATCGGCAATTTCACGCATGACTTCCACTTCATACCCTGTCAGGGCTTCTTCAATTTCTTCATCACCTTCGTAATAAGACCCCGCAATCAGTGTCCCGGAAGTGCCAACAACGATTTCACCAGCTTCCTGAATTTCATTCCATTTCTCATCTGCAGCATGATCTCCATCATCACTTCCACCGGAGTTATCGCTGCAGGCTCCTAAAATAAAAATAGCTGCAAGTAATATCGCCACGAACCTTTTTGTACGCATATGTATCCCCCAATCCAATGTTCTGTTATATTTAAAATTTATATAAAAGTATAACAGTTCCCAAATATTATTTCAACATTGTACAAATCTGTTGTTGTTACAATCATAAACTGTATTAATGATATCAATAAAAAACTGCCACACTCACGTGACAGCTTTTTTTATTTCAGGATCTCTTTTCCCGTAAAATCGCGTTTATCACACCACCGATCATAATAATGATGCCTGACAAGTAAAACCAAATCATCAAAACAATGACCGTTCCCAGACTGCCATATGTCGCTGAGTAATTAGCCATTGAATTGACATAAAAAGAAAATACCATTGATGCCAACTGCCAGCCAATGGTTGCAAATAAAGCCCCCCATACGACATTTTTAAAGTATATCCGTTTGTTAGGCGCCATTTTATAAAGAGCCACCAACACGATAAAAATAACCGTGGATGAAATGAGCCAGCGCATCGTGTCCCATATATTCAAAAATGATTCGGAAGCCCCAAAAAACGTAAAAACATATTCGCCGATCATTTTTCCGAAAACAGGCAGCAAAAAAGCCATACATATGACTAAGATCATAGCTATTGTTAAAATAATGGCAATTAACCGCACCACGATAAAAGACCGGTCTTCCTCAACTTCATATGCACGGTTAAATCCTCTCATGATAGCGTTAATACCGTTTGATGCAGCCCATAATGTACCGATGATACCAATCGATAATAATGATCTGTTTTGATTATTGACAAGTTCGGTCACGTTCTCATTGATCAGCCGAGATATTTCCCCGGGTGCATATTGTTCGATAAAATTCGTTATGTTTTGTGTTTCCAGCGGCAAATAACCGACCAGTGTCATCAAGAATAATAAAAAAGGAAATAAGGAAAGCAATAAAAAATAGGCAAGCTGGGCTCCTAACCCAAAAATGTCACCTTCCATAATGCGCTGAAACAATTTTTTAATGAAATCCACCGTTTCCTGCCACATTCTATCGCCCTCACATTATCGTTTACAGATTGTTATTCAATTCCTTTTTCTCTTTATTCGTAAACTGATCCAACGTGTTTTCCACTTGCTCTAATGCATTTATGGCATTATCAGCACCTTTCGTGAATTGTGCATTAAAACGATCAAAGGCATTTTTTGCGCCTTTTACTGCTTCTGATGGACGTTTTACATAGTAAGAAGATCCGCTTTTAACAACCGCCGCTTTTCCTTTTGCATAATATCGTGCATCACGGTCAAATAAAGAAAGTAAACCTCCTGCAACGGCACCAATAAATATCCCAAGACATAATTTTTGTTTTCCCATCTGAATTCGCTCCTTTAATGTTATATATTGTGTTTATTCCTGATATCATTCAGCAATTCATGGCAGCCCTTTGATACTAAATCATAAGTATAATCAAAATTGCCTGTAAAATATGGATCCGGGACATTCACAGCTTCTGCTTCGTCGACAAAATCCATCAATTTTGCAACTGTAACGTTATCACTTCCCCTGTCAAACGCCTGTAAAGCTTCTATATTCTGATCATCCATCGCAATTGTATAATAAAAATCGTGAAAGTCCCGTGTATGTAACTGGCGTGCCTTCATTCCTTCATAAGAAATACGCTGCCGATCAAGCATATTCATTGTCCCTTTATGCGGCATTTCACCAACATGCCAAGGACTAAAACAAGCTGAATCCACTTCGATTTTATCAGAAAGATTTTCTCTTTTCACCAAATCCCTGAAAATCGCCTCTGCCATCGGGGACCGGCAAATATTCCCGAGACATATAAATAATACACACATCACCATCCGTCAGCTCATACCCCCATTTCTTTTATGCTTTCATTATAATAGGAGGTGTTCGTAAATGCCACTTTCCCCCATTGCCAGGGAATAATAAAACTGTTTAACAGCCTATATAAGTGGTGCAATACACCCTTCATCATTATTTTTCGCCGAATTGACATAACTTGCGACATTATAGGCCTGCAAGTCCTCTGTTTCCAGTGATTCCAAAAAATGGTGGGCTTCTGCAGGTGTTTGATCACCAGCTGTAATCCAAGCATTTGCTTTATCCTTTGGCAAAATGACCGGCATCCGGTGGTGAATATCTTGCATAAAATCATTCGCCTCTTTTGTGAGAATGGTACATGTGAAAAGCTTTTTGCCATCGTTTTCCCATTTATCCCACAGTCCGGCAAACGCAAATAACGCCCGGTTGCCTGGCTGAATCCGTTTGGGCTGTTTTTCATTTTCACCCTGCTGCCATTCATAAAAACTGTCCGCCACAATCAGACAGCGTTTTCTGGCCATGAGCTGTTTAAAACTTGGCTTTTCATGCGCTGATTCACTGCGTGCATTAATCATCTTATACCCGATTTTTTCATCTTTTGCCCATGATGGGACAAGCCCCCAGCGCAAATAGCCTGCCCGTTTCTGCTTACCGTCGTGAATAATGGCGAGTACATTTTGTCCTGGTGCAATGTTATAACTTGGCTGATAATCCTCAATCGGCTGGTCAATTCCAAATTCCTGTAAAATCTCCAGTTCATCAGCAAGCAATGTATAACGTCCGCACATAGTTTCACTCCTCTCCTATTATAGAAAAGTTCGGCATCCGACTCATTCCAGAGTCAGACGTGAAAGGCCGGATTGGAGGTATCATTTAAAATATGCTTAAATCCCATTGTTTGGCAATATGCCGAAGCAGACGAATGCCGGCAATACTATTTCCTTTGTCTCCCAGGGCGGGACCATAAACGCCAATTCCGCAGCCGTCTGTAAAGGGCATCGCTTCATCCCGGACTCTTGGTGGCACCGCCGCTAAAATGCCGCCGGACACGCCACTTTTTGCTGGAATTCCTACATAGGTGGCAAATTTTCCCGACGCATCATACATCCCGCATGTCAGCATGAGTACTTTGCTTATCCGTGCCACTTGCCTTGGGATTATTTCTGCGCCGGTTTTCAGATCCATTCCATCATTGGCGAGAATGATGCCAATCTGGGCCAAATCATCTATCGTCACTTCAATTGAACATTGCTTGATATATGTTTCCAATGTGACGTCCAAATCCGACTCCAAAAAATCCATTTCCAATAAATAATACCCGATTGCCCGGTTTCGTGTTGATGAATCCTGCTCCGACTTATATACATCAACATTCAACTCGGGACGGTAGCCCAGCATCTTCTCAAGTAGTTTGAACACGGGTTCGAGTCGCTGATCCGATGTTTTCCCCGGCAAGGCAGACGTCACGGTTATCGCTCCAGCATTATTAAACGGATTAAATGGCTTTTTGACCGGTTTCATTTCGAGATGCATGATGGAATTGAATGCCTCTCCAGTTGGCTCCACATCAACTCTTTGCAGCATATACGACACACCCCGCTCCATACAGGCAACAATAAAACTGATGACTTTGGAAATGCTTTGCAGTGTAAAAGGTATATCTGTATCACCCGAACGCACCGTCAACCCGTTTTTACCAATGATCGCAATACCCAAATCATCCTGATCAGCCTCTGCTAAAATCGGAATGTAGGATGCAACTTCGCCATCACTGGTCTGTTTCCGGTAAAAGGCTACCCAGTCATCAACATATGCTTGCAGCCACTCCTGTGTCTGTCCGGTATTCCAGTTCACTGCTCCTTGTACCATACGATCACCTCATATAGTAGTATGCCTATATGAGGAATTCTTCATGATTTATTTCAAAAAATATGATGTCCAAATCCCATTACCTTCTTCTGAAAAAACGGAAATGCTTACTCTGTGATTGGCGTTGTTTGACAGGAATTTTCAAGGCGCCTGGCAGTTGCATTTGAATCAAGTGCATTTTCAATGATCCCCTGAATTTCTGCAGCCAGTTCACGATGCGTTTTATCTTCATACTCGTCGGGATAAATCGGATCAATTACGGTTAGCGTTATCGTTGAAGTTCCGATACACCCCTTACCTGACTCAAGCAGTTGATACGTCCCGTTAATCGCAACAGGTACGATCGGTACATTTGCCTTGGTCGCCAATTTAAGGCCACCGGATTTAAAGGAGTTAAGCTTGCTCCCTTTACCTCTTGTGCCTTCGGGGAAAATAACGATAGAGCGCCCTTCTTTCAAATTGGCTATTCCCTGATTGATGGCTTCGACCGATTGACGCCGGTCGCTCCGATCAATAAATACACAATTCAACTGCTTCATCCAATTGCTTACAATCGGCAGTTTTTTGATTTCTTTTTTGGCAATAAACCCAATCGGCTTTTCTAAATGACCGAGCAACGTTAAAATGTCAAACAACCCCTGATGATTGGCAACAATCAATACAGGTCCGTCCGGTAATTTCTCCCTGCCGCTCACATGAACGTCGGAGTTCGTCTTTTGAATGATTTTTTGTGAAACGTCTTTTGGGGTCACAAAAATTTGTTCCATAGTGAGGGACGTTCCTGGCTGATGACGTCTCCTTTTGACGTGCAGCAATTTAAAACCGGCCCCGATGATCAGTATACCCGCATATAAGTAAATTTGAAGACTCCTTTAACATTCCCCCTATTTTCCCTTTCATTATACCGTTGATAGAGAATTGTGAAAAGAAACGAAGCATGCTGTCCAAACAACGATAATATTCCAAACATGTTTCATCCTCTTGTGTTTTAATATGATTGGGAGTACGATTAAGTTTCGAGCTTATTGAGAAAGGCGTCATAACATGAATAAACGTGTTTACTTTTTAATGGTCGTCGCGTTCGTTGTCGGGATGGTCGAATTGATTATAGGCGGAATACTGGATTTGATGGCAGAAGATTTAGATGTGAACCTTGGTCAGGTTGGCTTTCTGATCACGATATTTTCCCTGATTTTTGCGGTCGGAGCACCAGTTTTGCTGATCCTTACATCGAGTATTGAACGGAAGCGGCTGACACTCATTTCACTTGCCGTATTTCTTGCTGGAAATCTGGTAACCGTGTTCAGTCCGACATATACTGTGGTCTTCATTGGAAGAGTGATCTCCGCCCTGAGCGGATCTCTGCTGATTATTTTGTGTCTCACGATCGCACCATCAATTGTTCATCCGAAATACCGCGGCCGTGCTATCGGGATTGTTTCTATGGGTGTCAGTGCATCGATTGTGCTTGGCCTTCCTGTCGGTTTGCTGCTGGGCAATGCCTTTGGATGGCGCGCACCGTTCATACTCATTTCAATTTTGACTGTCTTATCCATGGTTGGTGTGTTTTTTCTGATGGGGCATGTTGAACCAAAGCCATCCAGTCCGATCAAACGACAGCTGGCGACATTGAAAAGCAGGGGAGTATTTTTTGGACAAACCATCACCTTTCTGTTTTTGACAGGGCATACGATCCTATATGCGTATCTGACGCCTTTTGCCAAAACGGCTTTAGGTGTGGATGGTGCCTGGGTCAGTATCATTTATATGATTTTCGGTATTGCGGCAGTAAGCGGAGGCGGAATTGGCGGTACGCTCTCGGATATTTGGGGCGCAAAGAATACGATTATAGCCACCACCATTCTGTTTGGGCTGGTGATGTTTGCCATACCGTATACGACATTTGCACTGCCACTATTCCTTATGATCTTGGTCATTTGGGGCATGTTAAGCTGGACATTGGCGCCGGCCACGCAAAGTTATCTAATTAGCCTGTCACCCGAAACATCAGATATCCAGCAAAGTTTGAACAACTCGGCACTTCATCTCGGCATTGCCTTTGGGTCACTAATCGGCGGGCTGGTCGTTGAGCGTGCTTCTGTTGAACAAAATGCAACGATTGGTGGACTGTTTGTCATTCTTTCAATTGGAGCGGCACTGATTTCGATGTATGGACAGGGGAAAATGACAAAACAAAGGGACTGACCCATTAGATCAGTCCCTTTGTTCATCCTATTTACCCGCATATAATGGGAAGTAATCCCCCAAAAACGGGGGTTAACTGCCCATAAATGTCCGATTCGGCTCAACTAACGTTCAGCAGAAAAAAGCACTCTGCTGAATGAAGTTTCGCTTTACTTACCAATAAATTGTTGTGTCCAGTGGTTGCCTTGTTCTACATAGCCGACACCGATATGCGTGAAGTTCGGATTCATGATGTTTTCACGGTGGCCTTCACTCTCCATCCACCCGTTTACAACTTGCTCTGGTGTTTGCTGACCTTTGGCAATATTTTCACCGGCGGTTTGATATGAAATGCCATACTGTTTCATCATATCAAATGGTGAGCCATAGTTCGGGCTGTCGTGGGAGAAATAGTTATTCTCCGCCATATCACGTGACTTCTCACGTGCCACTTTACTTAATTCCGTATCGACTTCAAGTGGCTCCAGACCTTGTGCAGTCCGTTCCTCGTTTGTCAGTTCCACCACTTGCTGTTCAAATTCATTCAGCTGCTGTGACTGTGATTGATTTTGCTGTTCTTGCTGCCCTTCAGCTGGCTGCTGTGGTGTCTGAGCTTCCGGCTGTTCAGCTGGCTGTTCTTCTTGTTTATCTGTCTCTTGTTGTTCTGATTGATCTTGCTGTTGTTCAGAGTTGTCATTGTTTTCAGGCTGTTCCTGGTTTTGTTCAGGTTGATCCTGATTTGACTCTTCCTGTTTTTGTTGCTCTTCATTATTTTGCTTTGGCTCTTCCTGGTTTTGTTGCTCTTCATTATTTTGCTTTGGCTCTTCCTGTTTTTGTTGCTCTTCATTATTTTGCTTTGGCTCTTCCTGTTTTTGTTGCTCTTCATTATTTTGTTGCTTGTCCCAATTCCAATTAATTTGCGGGAAGTATTTATTTAAGTGGTTACTGAACTGATCAGATGATAATTCAGTCCATTCATTCCCGTTAATAGAATAATATACTTGTTGCTGATATGATTGACTCTGAGAATTATCTGCGTTTGCAGATGCGTCTGCAGTTGTTTGAAATGCTCCGCCAAATAACAGTGCTGCGGTCATTGAACCGGCCACTATTTTGTTAAACATTGATGTCACCTCTCCTGTGTTTTTTAATTTGCAAAATCATCATACCATGCTTTTTTTGTAATATAGTTGGCATCGGTTTCCAAATGACCATATTTCTCATAGATTTTTCAGAAAATGGCTCAATATCAGGCTATCGATTTTTTTATGCTAAAAGAATTACAGGAAAAGTTTTAATACAGTGGTAAAATTTACAACGAAATATCTATTGACACCTGTTCAAATTACGCTTCTATATTACAATCCACCGTAAATTGTAAACGAAATGTTACTTGAATTTTCATAGATTATCGTTTCAAATGAAGAAGACGTATAATCGTCCATGTCGAAGAATGGTGGTCGCTCCTAGTCTGACTGCCTCACAATTTAAAAGATTACGTCTGTTATTTCCGACTAAGTATTGTTTATTCACATACCCTGAAGCGAGAGGCTTACGGACGGCTGTCTAAAGGTAACGTATCGGTGGTGTATTAAGTTTCATCCCAGACAATATTTGTAAGTCATTTCCTACCCCCAAAAACTATGATAAATTAGAGAAAGGTATAGTAGTGAAATATGGACTTTTCTATCATAACTTAATTTAAGTATATTCCTATATTAATTGAATCGATTTTATTACATCATTGGAGGAACTAACATGTTATCAACTGCAGAAATCGGAATTGACCTGGGTACTGCCAATATATTGATTTATTCCAAATCAAAAGGAATTGTTTTAAATGAACCATCTGTAGTCGCCATTGACTTAAATACGAAAAATGTTGTAGCTGTCGGAACCGAAGCAAAGGAAATGGTCGGCAAAACGCCACAGAATATTGTCCCAATCCGCCCGTTGAAAGACGGGGTTATCGCGGATTATGATGTCACTGCCCAAATGCTGAAGGAATTCTTGAAAAAAGTCAGCAGGAAAATGGGATTATCCATGCGAAAACCGACTGTTGTTGTCTGCACACCATCCGGAAGCACAACAGTAGAACGGCGTGCGATTCACAATGCCGTCACCAGCTATGGAGCCAAACATGTCCATTTAATTGAAGAGCCTGTAGCCGCTGCAATTGGTGCAGATTTACCGGTTGATGAGCCAATTGCCAATGTCATCGTTGATATTGGCGGCGGGACCTCCGAAGTGGGAATTATTTCATTCGGCGGTGTCGTTTCTTGTAATTCCATTCGCTCCGGCGGCGACAAAATGGATGAGGAAATCATCAATTACATCCGGAAGAAATACAATATCCTGATCGGTGAACGTACCGCAGAAAATATTAAAATGGAAATTGGTTATGCATATGAAAATCATAGCGAGGAATCCATGGATGTCCGCGGGCGTGATATGGTAACCGGATTACCGAGAACAGTGTCTGTATCTTCAAGAGAGGTTTACACCGCATTAAAAGAATCACTCGAACAGATCCTCGAAACGATCCGATTAACACTGGAAAACTGCCCGCCTGAACTGAGTGGCGACATTGTCGATCGCGGAATTGTTCTTACTGGCGGCGGCTCGATGTTAAACGGTCTGAAGGACTGGCTTTCAGAGGAAATTTTTGTCCCTGTTCACATTGCACCAAGCCCGCTTGAATCAGTAGCGATTGGAACAGGTCGTTCACTGAAGATGATTGCAAAATTGCAAAAAGCTGCGAAGTAACCTGCCTGGTCTGGGCTAATAAATTTGAAAACCGCGTTTTCCGTAAAAGGAGCGCGGTTTTTTCATAGGATGATGAAATGACGTGCATGCGATATGTTATGAGGATTTCTGTTGATTCCCACTCTCTTCTGTCGATTCTCTCACGCTTTTCTGTTGATTGTCCTGCCGATCCTGCTCCTTATATTTTCGCACGTCTGCCACAATGCCAAAAATTATCAGCTCCTATAAAAAGGATTTTTCAAACTTATATGGAATTAGTAGTGTAAGGATGGAGAGGTGATCAAATGTATACAGTCATTTACCTTTATCGCGTTAAACAGGAACATGTTCAAACATTTACCAATATTAACAGTCAGGCTAGTGAAATTTATTTGTCAAACGGGGCACTGGAAGATAACACTTATCGTGCTGAAGACCTCAATGGAAATTATGGTGCCAAAGGATTGATTGATGTGATCCAAAAGGAAAAGAATGAGGAGATTTTTTTCGGCCAGTCCGTATTTCGGAACAAATCACACCATGATGACGTTATGGCGCAAGTGAATCAAAACCCTGAAATTAAAGAACTGTTTGATGACATCACTAATATTATTAACCTGTCAAACGTTGTGACAGCTACCTTTACAACAGAACAATAAATAGTTGTTTACAAATTTTTCAGAACAATATATAATAGAATTAATCATGTTAAAGCGGTTCCACGCTATGACGCATGATACATCATAAGCAGAAGTCATGTTGAAGGAAATCGCCGATTGGATTGATTTCCTTATAAAACATCTCTGGTACCAAATAACAAGTTGATAACTGCCTAATCTGTTAACAGTTCAATACCAGTTCTGATGCAACAGATAAAAGCCAGTTCAAATAGACTTACAGCTTTCTTTCTGTGGTCTTTTTGGAGTGGCTTATTTTATTCCGCATGAAGGCTAAGTTCCCATATCAAGACTTCCGGAAAGATCAGGAAATGTAATTGGAAGCAAATGCCCGTAAATCGATTTGGTTCAACTAACCTCAGCGGGGAATAAAAAACCCCAAACGACGGAAGTTTCACTTTATTGTTGTAAAAGGAGTGATGACGTGGCTGGAGCACTTGAAAACATCAAGATTCTCGATTTATCACGCGTGCTGGCCGGGCCGTATTGCACAATGATCCTTGGTGACCTTGGTGCAGAGGTTATTAAAGTGGAAGCACCAGGAGGCAGTGATGAGACACGGAAATGGGGACCGCCATTTCAAAATGGTGTCAGCGCCTATTATCTCTCGGCCAACCGGAACAAAAAAAGCATCACGTTAGACCTCAAGTCCCCGGAAGGCATTGAGGCAATCAAAGAGCTCGCACGTGAAAGCGATGTGGTCATCAATAATTTTAAAACCGGAACCATGCAACGACTCGGATTGGATTATGAAACGTTATCCGAAATCAATCCCGGAATCGTCTATTGCTCAATAACGGGATTTGGCGAAACAGGGCCATATAAGGATATGCCAGGCTATGATTTCATTATCCAGGCGATGAGCGGATTGATGAGTATTACCGGTGACAGCGAATCAGGCCCGCAGAAAGTCGGCGTGGCGATCACGGATATTTTAACCGGTCTGTATGCCTGTATCGGAATTCAGGGAGCACTGCTCGAACGGACACAATCAGGCAAGGGGCAAAAGCTCGATCTTTCTCTGTATGATTCAGCTGTTAGTGCGCTTGTCAATATCGGCAGCAACTATCTGATGGCCGGAAAAATTCCTGCAGCCTTGGGAAATCAGCACGCAAATATTGTCCCGTACCAGACATTTGCAACAATGGACGGTCAAATGGTGATCGCTGTAGGAAATGACAATCAATTCAACAGATTATGCAAGATTTTAGATAAGCCGGAATATGCATCAGATGAACGTTTTCAGACAAATCCGGACAGGGTGGCGAACCGGGAAGCCTTAATCCCGCTGCTTCAAAAGGTGTTCTCAACTAAACCAACCGCTTATTGGCAGGAAAAATGCCAGGAAAACAGTATTCCATGTGGGCCGATTCAAACAATTGATGAGGTGGCGAATGACCCGCAGCTGAGCGAACGGAATATGTTCATCAATGCTGAACATCCAACAGCGGGGGGTATCCAGATGATCGGCAGTCCGCTGAAACTTTCGCGGACACCGGCCAATGTCAACCGTCACCCGCCGGATGCAGGTGAACATACTGAAACGATACTGGAACAATTAGGACTAACGAAATCAAAAAATTAGGAGATGATCAGATGGATTTTAATTTTTCAGAAGAACAGAATATGCTCCGAGATACAGTCAGAAATTTTGTTGACAAAGAAATTATGCCACATATCGCAGAATGGGACCGCGTAGGAAAATTCGATCCTTCTATTATGAAGCGACTTGCTGACCTTGGACTGATGGGCGTCTGTATCCCGGAAGAATACGGCGGCAGTGGCATGGACTACAATTCACTGGCCATCGTGTGTGAAGAACTGGAACGCGGCGATACAGCATTCCGTACAGCGGTTTCTGTTCATACAGGACTGAACAGCATGACGCTGCTGCAATGGGGTACAGAGGAACAGAAGCAGAAATATCTCGTTCCCCAGGCTAAGGGTGAAAAAGTCGGTGCTTATGGGCTAACAGAACCTGGTGCCGGGTCAGATGTTGCCTCCATCCAGTCCACGGCCGTCAAAGATGGTGACCACTACATTCTGAACGGCTCGAAATCATGGATCTCCCTATGTGATACAGCCGATCATTTTCTTGTATTTGCCTATACCGATAAGGAAAAACGCCATAAAGGTATTTCTGCATTTATCGTCGAACGTGACTGGAAAGGGTTCGACTCGAAAGCGACAAAAGGAAAACTTGGCATCCGATCCGGTAATACCGGTGAAATCTTTTTCGATCATATAAAAGTCCCGAAAGAGAATCTGCTTGGTGAGGAAGGAGAAGGATTCAAAATCGCCATGGCAGCACTTGACAATGGACGATTTACGGTTGCTGCCGGTGCTGTCGGACAGATTCGTGCCTGCCTGGAAGCGAGTGTTAAATATGCCCATGAGCGAGAAACGTTCGGAAAACCAATCGGGCAGCATCAGCTTGTCCAGCGTATGATTGCCAATATGAAAGCCGGACTTGAAATGAGCAGTCTGCTTGTCTATCGCGCCGGCGAATTAAAAAATGCCGGTACACGCAACACAGAGGAAACGTCCATGGCCAAATGGCAGGCATGTGATTTCGCCAACAAAGCCGCTGATGATGCCATCCAGGTCCACGGGGCATATGGCTATTCGGATGAATATCCGGTTGAGCGGTATTTGCGCAACTCAAAGGCACCAGTCATTTATGAAGGGACACGTGAAATCCATACGATCATGCAGGCAGAATACGCATTAGGCTATCGGAAGGATAAACCACTCAATAAAATGCTGCCGGCATGGGAAGGCGATCGAGCTAAAGTCTAAATGGTCAAAGGAGGATTTCGACATGATGCTTAAAAGCAAAACAAATAGTATTTTTATCGACGGCAAGTGGCAAGATGTGGACGGACAGGAAACAGAAAGCGTCTATAATCCGGCAACACTTGAACCGATCACGGAAGTTACTTATGGCGGGAAAATGGAAGCCAAAGCAGCGATTGCAGCGGCGTCACGGGCGTTCAAAACGTGGCGAGAAATGACCGGCCGGGAGCGCTCACGCATTTTGTACAGAGCGCATGAATTGATGATGGATGATGCGCAACGCCTTGGAGAAATTTTGACAACTGAACAGGGTAAACCGCTGAAGGAAGCAATCGGCGAAGTGAAAGGTGCTGCCAACTTTTTGCTCTGGTATGCCGAAGAGGCAAGCCGAACATATGGAGAATGGATCCCGTCATCCATTAAATCCAAGCGGCTGCTTGTTATCCCACAGCCGGTCGGTGTTGTCGGGGCGATTACACCATGGAATTTTCCGGCATCCATGATCACTCGCAAAATTGCTCCGGCCCTTGCTGCCGGATGTACGGTTGTTTTGAAGCCGGCACCGGAAACACCGATGTCGGCCATTGAAATCGTCAAAATCCTGGAAAATGCCGGAATACCAAATGGCGTTGTCAACCTAGTGACCGGTGATGACGAGGCAATCGGCAATACGATGCTTGAAAGCAAGGATGTCCGCTTGATGACATTTACCGGATCCACTGAAGTCGGGAAATATTTGATGCGTGAAAGTGCCAATCATGTGAAGAAATTATCACTTGAGCTCGGCGGCCATGCACCAATTGTCGTGTTTGACGATGCGAATATCGATAAAGCTGTCTCACTAGCACTGGCGAGCAAATTCCGTAATAATGGCCAGACATGTATATGTGCCAATCGGATCTATGTTCACGAATCTGTTCAAGATGCTTTCAATGAAAAACTGACCGAAAAAATTGTAGCGCTTAAAGTTGGGAATGGCACCGAAGAAGGAACCGATCTCGGCCCGCTGATCAATGAGCAGGCATTGCAAAAAGTCGAGAAACACCTTGATGACGCTGTGGCAAAAGGGGCAAAAGTCGTTTGCGGTGGCGATAAATGGAACGGCGATTTTGATGGTTATTTCTATCAGCCTACCGTTCTGTCAGGCGTGACCGATGATATGCTCGTCATGAACGAGGAAACATTTGGCCCGCTTATGCCGGTGCAGACTTTCAGTGATGAAGATACTGTTATCGGGAAAGCCAATGATACCGACTACGGACTCGCCGCTTATATTTTCACTGAAACGACCAGCCGCGCGGTCCTAGTCTCGGAAAAACTTGACTATGGCATTGTCGGCATTAATGACGTCTTCCCTGCTGTTGCCGAGGCACCATTCGGCGGCATCAAACAGTCCGGTGTCGGCAAAGAAGGCGGCCACCATGGCATGGATGAGTTTATAGAAATGAAGTATGTATCGATGGGGATTGACAGTACCTATTAATAACTGATGGTCGCATTTCCTGCTGCAAAAGGTGGCTATTAGTTTTAATTTGACATTTTTTGAAATTACCGCTGTAGATTAAGCCGGAATCGCTATAGACTCGTATGAAATCGCCGTAGTTGGGATCATAACTATCCGGTACTGCTACTACAAACTGCATAAAGTGCAGTTGGCCAGCTGTCTGGCTTGTCGATCTGAAGAAGTAATCGCTGACCTTGGCTTGGGGCGATTACTTTTTTCATTCAGGTACACGACAAGCGTGACAATTAAAGTTAAAGTCGCTAACTGGGCCATGACAATAAAGAAGTTTCATTTGAATGGCCATAAAAACGCATTTTTCCTTCTAAATGTGCGCCTTATTTTAACCAAATAGTTGTTTGTTTTGAATCAACCGATAATTGTTAGTACAAAAATGTTGTGTAGGGAATCATTCCAATTTGTTAAAATAAAAGACATCCAGGTGTGTTATAGATTGGAAAAAAGGAGTCTTGAAGAATGGACTTTAAAATTAAAAAGAAAATAAAGCCCAACTTACTTAAAGAATTTGCTGAACTAAAAAATAGTCGAATAAACAATTGGCTTATCGAGATTTGATAAACCCCCAATTCCTTAAATATTATGCTATTTTGATAATGCGATTTTTATATGGGCTAAGTGATGCTCTTCATGCCAAGCTAATTTTGCAACCTTTGTTGCAACTGTTATTTTACCATTTATCTGATGAACAAAAGTTCGATCTAATTGCTCTGCAGTTAAACTATGACCCAAAGATACGATACGCTCATTTATACCTTCCAACATTTTTATAGAACATTCTACGGGAAGTTTTGTATCCGGTTGAATAGCCCACTTTTCTTCATCAAAAGCTGGTACTGTTGCACTCTCACCTGTTAAAGCCAGCTTCAAACGCTGATACATGTTCAACTGAGAGTCAGCAATATGATGAACAAGTTGACGAACTGTCCAGCTACCATCACGATAAGTTTTGCTTAATTCCTCATCACTTAATGAGTCGACAGTTTCTCCTAATCGAATCGTGTAAGTTTCGATTTGCTTTAACCATTCTTGAAGATTTTCAAATGTTACCTTTTCGGGAACTTGTAATTTGCCTATTGGGTATCTTACATCCATTTTAATCCTCTTTTCCCTTTTTTTAGATTTAAAACTCTGCAAATTCCAGAATTTTATCCACTTCCTGTTCGAGTATTTCGTCAATAATTTTAGGTAAACGATCCTTGCAGTATTCATGTAAGATTACCTCTTCCATGAATATTTTATTTAATTATATCACTTAAAGCTACGATACACTATATTCAAAATTGTTACAGAATCGTGCCCGTTAACGGTAAACTGTGTCTTAAAAAATCTAAGAGGGAAGTATAACGACCTTACCCACGTGCTGTCGACCTCGAAATACTTGCTGAGCCTTGTGAATGTCAGTTAACTTGAACGTTTTAGCGACTCGTGGCTGGATTCGACCCTCGTTTGCCTCATCAATCAGTTTCAGAAAGTGAGAAGGTGTATGCATGGATGAGCCGATCAGAAGTCTGTTGTTTAAATAAATTCTACGCAGATCAAAAGTTACTACAGGTCCCCCGACAGCACCGGCAATAACCCAACGCCCTCTTTCCCTGAGAAGAGGCAACAGCCACTCAAAAGTATTCCCACCAACGACATCCGCCACAGCATCCAAACCTGACGGTGCTGCAGCTGATATTTCCGCCGATAGATCAGACTTCTCACGGTCCACAATGGCATCCGTCCCAGATTCAGCAACCAAATCTCTTTTCGCTGAGGTAGTAATGGCAACGACGCGAGAACCACGTGCAGAGGCCAGTTGCACCAGGGCAAACCCGACTCCACCTGAGGCACCAGTTACAAGAATCGTATCACCTTTAACAATTCCTGCACGCTCCAGCATACCCATCGCTGTTCCATATGCAGTCGGTAAACATGCCAACTGCTCATCATTTAATGGGGAGTTGGTTACATCATGGGCTCGTGAATCTGCAACGGCTGCATATTGGGTGAAGCCTCCATCTACCTCACTTCCCAAGAGACCTACCGGGTTGGCATCATCACCAAGTCGGTCATAAAATGCAGGATCCACCAAAACCCGCGTACCCTGCTTCAGCGTTGTACATTTGGGTTGATCCTACATCAAGCGCCAATCCAAGATTGTGTTCACTATGACCTGCTGGCAAAGCATAGTCAGCTCCCTATTAACCATGACCCTCCCGGTAATGCTCATACTGCCGATACAAATCATGCAATGCCGAAACAAGCGCATTGCCAGCTTTTCCCAAATAATGATTTTTCATAGTTTCGGCAGGCTTGTCAATCCCATCCTGGAGACTGTGCCCCCTCAAAAGCTGATGCACGAATTGTCTGCCGTGTTCTGTCGCCAGGGTGCAGTTGGCTGCGACAATCACGCCATATTTTTTATCGATTTCAGCCGTTATCGTCAATGTCTCATAAATACTTTTGGCTGCCATTCCAGATGGTAATCTGGCATGCCCTGCGATAAAAACCGTATACATTTAACATCATCCCCCTGCTAAAAGTCCGGCCCGCGATAACCGAGTTTTCTGGAAATCGTTTCAGCCGTCACTTTTGATTTGGCTTTCAATAGCTCCAAATTCTCCCCTTCAAAATGACTGGATAACCCGCTGACCGCCAATGCAGCAATGACTTGATTGCTGTAATCATAAACCGGATACGATATGCCGGTGGTATCCGGGTCCTGTTCACCGATACTATACGCATAGCCTTCATCATAAATGGTTTGCAATTCTTGCAGCAATTTATTTTGATCAATCGTCCTATGATCAACAACCCGGCGCAGTTCCGATTCCTCTAAAATAGCTTCTTGTCTCTTCCTGGGCATGTTTGCCAACAGCATTTTAGGACCGGATCCCAAATAAAGTGGTGAACTTTTGCCAACTCTAGTATTCAGCCTTAGTGCCCTTGAGCTGTCCACCTTCTCGATATATGTAGCTTCATCCTGATTACTGATGACCAGATGGATAACCTCATTGATATCAGCAGCCAGTTTCTGCATATAAGGCAAGGCGACGTTCCGAATCTCCAGTTGATCGGAAACGATCTGTCCGAGCTCCAGCAGTTTAAGTCCTAACCGATACTTGCTGTCATGCTCGTTCTCTTTTGTTTTATATAAAAAATCACTGGATTCCAGTGCTGATAAAAGTCGGTAAGCGGTAGGTTTCGGGATTTCTGCATTATGGGCTATTTCCTTTAATGTCCATTCGGGTGTTTCCACTGAAAAATAGTTTAATAATTTTAATGCTTTGATCACACTTTGATTCATGGGAAAAAACTCCTTGCCGTTATCTTATTGAATGAATGTTCGTACATTTTATAGAAAAAAGGCTGCCTTATTAAAACAGAGCAGCCCTTGATCAGTAGGTTAATTTGTTACGTGTTCTTTTTCTGCACTGGTTGATTCATAAATAGTCACACCGCGTTTGGCCATTTCTTCTATATATGGATCACCTGGAACAATCTGTTCAGGCGGATAAACGCCTCGTTTTGTGATCGTTCCGCTAGCGATCATCTGGGCAACAGCTGAAATGGTATTGGCAGTGGCACGGGCCATGGCCGTCACGTTATGTTCCCTGTCTTTGTATGTGGTCATTTCGAATACATGCGTTTTCGGCTGTCCGCCTTTCTGACCGCTGACTTTAACCCTCAGAAGTACGACGTCATCTTTATCACGCAGTTCGACAATCGGATCGAGCACTTTTAGCAATACTTCCCGCGGATTGATTTCCTGGCCGTTAACATCAACCGAGTAGTCCATCCGGGTCAAATTCAGGTCAACGAGCAGCTTAAATTTCTCCGCATGACCAGGGTAGCGAATCGTCTTATACTCCAATGTCTTCAGATGCGGATATGAAATAGATAATGTCGATGTCCCACCTGATGTGTGGAATGCTTCAAGCGGGCCGAATTTTTCAAAATGAACGCGTTCAACCTCACTCAAGGATTCGATTTCCTGTTTGATGCCATCACGGATGATCAATGCCGGATCTGTATAATGATCGAAAACACCTTCCATAGAGAAAACATGGTTGTATTCAAACGGCGGCTCCGGATTGACCGGGATTCCACCGACATACAATTTGATCTCTTCCAGTTCATCCAGTTTTCCCGCTCCATGACCAGATAAAATATTGATCATGCCCGGTGCTACACCCAAATCAGGGATAAGCGTAACCCCCGCAGCCTGAGCATCTTCTTTCAGATCGAGCACTTTATCGGTAACATGACCGATATGCCCGCCCAAGTCAACGGAATGAACACCAACTTCAATGGCGGTTTTAGCAACGATTTCATTAAATGAATAAAATAATGCATTAATAATCACATCAAACTGCCGCATATAATTGCCAAGCTCCTGTTCATCCTTGGCATTAACCTGATAGGCTGAAAGCTTTGGGGAATTTAACTGATCAACAACCTGTTGTGCAATGTCCATATCGATATCGGCCAGCCCGACAGCTGTGACCCCTTCATTTGAAACCAAATCACGCGCTGCTTCCTTCCCCATTAAGCCAGATCCCAGTACACCTATTTTCATCTATTCACCACTCCCTGTAAAATACTTCATCTTCTTCAGCTTTTACTTCGTATTTCATTCTATTAGGGAGAGTCTCATCCGCTGTTTCTCCCTCGAATAAATGAACTCCTCTCCCGTTCTATCTCGCTATAATCCCACCATATTAATCATTTCAAACAGCTTATTCTGTATCAATCTGTGCGCGCTGAAGCTTGCCGCTGTAATCGACATAAACAGCTTTCCATTCGGTAAATACATCAAGTGCCTGCACCCCGGAATCACGGTGACCATTTCCGGTTCCCTTTGTACCGCCGAATGGCAAGTGAATTTCCGCACCGGTTGTACCAGCGTTCACGTAAACAATGCCTGTATCCAAATCGCGCTGTGCCTTAAATATACGGTTGGCATCTGTTGTAAAAATCGAGCTTGACAAGCCGAATGTTACACCGTTATTCACCTCGATTGCCTCTTCAAAACTTTTCACGGGGATGAGCGAAATGACCGGACCGAAAATTTCTTCTTGGGAAATACGCATATCCGGTGTGCAATCGGTAAATAATGTCGGTGCAAAATAATGCCCTTTCCTATAATCGCCTTCATCAAGCACATAGCCGCCTGCAATCATGCTGGCGCCTTCTTCCCTGCCAATCTGGGTATATTTTTGGATTTTTTCAAGGCCAGCTTTGTTGATGATTGGTCCTACCTTGTTCGCCTCATCCAGACCGTCGCCGATTGTCAGTTTTTCGATTTCAACAAGCAACCGTTCCTCCAACCGTTCTTTCACATCTTCATGTACAATCACCCGGCTGGCCGCTGTACAACGCTGACCGCTTGTGCCATATGCACTCCAAATAATGCCTTCCACAGCTAAATCCAGATCGGCATCATCCATTACAATAACAGCATTCTTGCCGCCCATTTCGAGGGAAACCTTTTTCAATTGTTTGCCGCACTCACTGGCAATATGGCGGCCAGTATCATTGGATCCGGTGAATGAAATAACCCGGATATCATCATGGTTTACCATCGCATCGCCAACGGACGACCCTTTGCCGTATACGACATTCAACACACCTTTTGGCAGTCCGGCTTCTTCAAAAATTTTCGCAAGTTCATACGCCATAATCGGTGTTTCAGTCGCCGGTTTCCAAATGACCGCATTACCCGCAACGATAGCTGGGAATGACTTCCACGTTGCAATCGCAATCGGGAAGTTCCACGGAGTAATTATTCCGACAACGCCGACAGGAAAGCGCTGGCTCATAGAAAATTTATTCGGAAGTTCCGCCGGTGTCGTGTGACCAAACAGACGACGTCCTTCACCGGCCATATAAAACGCCATGTCGATTCCTTCCTGCACTTCCCCGCGTGCTTCTTCAAGCACTTTTCCATTTTCCATCGTCAGCAATTGAGAAAGACGTTCTTTGCGTTCTTTCATCATTTGCCCAACTTTAAGCAAAACCTCTGCACGCTGTGGCGCTGGTACCAGTGCCCATTCTTTTTGCGCTTTTTTGGCCGCTTCAACGGCCGTATTGACCGACCCGTCATCCGACAAGGGAACATTTACGATTGTTTCACCATTTGCCGGATTCACAACTGCAGCAGATTCATTTGTTTCCACCCATTTTCCGTCAATAAAATTGTTTAGCTGCTCTGTCTTAAGCAAGCTTTGAGCCATATCAAATACCTCCTGTAGTTAATTCTATTTAGCACGATCACGGATTTGTGTAATCGTGGAAGAAACTGAAATCTGTTCCTGATCAGTCATCACCTCAATCACGGCCGGCACGTTTTTCTGCAATGCTGTTTCAAGTGATTCAGCAAACTGTTCTGGTGTGTTAGCCAAATATCCATCTGCGCCTATGCTGCTGGCCAAATCTTTAAATGAAACACGTCCTAAATCCGTTCCGATGACTTTTTCCGGATAATGCATTTCTTGATGCATTCGGATGGTCCCATACATTTGATTGTTAAACACAAGACAAATAACTGGAATATGGTATCTGACGGCTGTTTCCAGTTCCTGCACGGTCATCATGAACCCGCCATCACCGGACAGTGCAATAACCGGTTTATCCGGATAAGCGATTTTAGCCCCGAGTGCCGCCGGCATGCCATACCCCATTGCACCGGATGTTGGCCCGACATACGTATGTTTTTTCTTAAACGGATAATACGCATGGAACCAGCCGGCAAAATTCCCGGCATCATTGGTCAATAACGCATTGTCCGGCAAAATGCCCGCCATCATTGCCACTATATGCTTATTGATTGTGTTTTTATGCGAAACATCGAGACGACTGACCTCCTTGAAAGCACTTCTGCGCTCTGTGACCCAATTTTTCCAGCTGCCCTGGGCATCCATACCGGCTAATTTCTTTAACGCTTCCCCTGCATCTGCAACAATCCCGGCATCTGGACTGAATACTTTGCCAATAGTGCCATAGTTGATGTCAATGTGAATGAGTTTTTTCTCCGGTGTAATGATTTGATAATCCTGTGTCGTCACCTCTGACAAACGTGTCCCGATCGCCAGAATGGTATCTGCTTCCTCAACGGTCTGCAGTATTTTTTGATTGGTACCCAGCCCAAGATGCCCCACATATAACGGATGGTCATTTGGAAACACATCCTGCCTGCGAAAGGCTGCCATAACTGGCAAATGATATTTTTCAGCAAATGCCACGAGTGCTTCTTCGCTTTTTGAACTTTTCACACCCCCGCCGGCAATGATCAGCGGTTTTTCAGCAGAAGCAAACAGCTCTTCAACCTGCCTGACTTCCTCATTGGCAGGTGCCGGACGAGGCTTAACAGCAACAGGGCCAAATGTCATCTCTGCTTCAGCAGGCAGAACATCTTCCGGCAGCGCAACAACAACCGGACCTGGTCTCCCTGTCTTTGCGATACGGAATGCTCGTTGTACAATCTCCGGCATACGCTTCGGATCTTTCACTTCAGCCGACCATTTGGCGATATGCTGAAAATATTGATCCAAGTCTACTTCCTGAAATCCTTCCCTGCCCCGGAATTTGCTGTGTACCTGTCCTAAAAAAACAACCATTGGCGTCGAGTCCTGATAAGCGGTATGAACACCGATGGAAAGATTGGATGCTCCAACTCCCCGGGTAGCCATGACAACGCCTGGCTTCAAGGATGACTTTGCATATCCTTCTGCCATAAACGCTGCACCGCTTTCATGCCTGGCCGATACCAGTTTGATTGAATCTTCATCATGCAGCGCATCCAATAAAGGCAAATAGCTTTCTCCGGGAACGCAGAAAGTATGGCTGATACCTTCGATTTTCATACATTCCACAATCGCCCGTGCTGCTGTTACTGTTTTGACTGATCGTGCTGCAGTTGTCGTTTTCATTTAACTGGTCCCCCCTTCAAATTCAATTTTTCCATGCGGCTGATGACTTCATCGAGACGGTCAGCTGTAACTGTCAGCGCAACCCTGAAATACCCCTCTCCTCTTGAGCCAAATGCATTACCGGGGGTAACGATAACGCCCGCTTCCTGCAGCAATTTGTCTGCAAACGACATGGACGTAAAGCCATCCGGAACCTTAGCCCAGAGAAAGATCGTGCCCTTTGGCTTATCCGCCTCAATATCAAGCTGCCGAAAGCCTCTATGCAGTTTTTCCATTCGTTCCTGGTAGATTTTGTTATGTTCTGTCACTGCGGAAAAATTACTTTTCAACGCCGCAGCAGCAGCTTTTTGAATCGGGAGAAACTGGCTTGTATCGATATTGCTTTTAAACGTCGCCAGCGCCTGGATGATTTCCTTGTTCCCCACAACATAGCCAATCCGCCAGCCGGTCATATTAAAACTTTTCGACAGTGAGCCGATTTCCACTGCATGTTCTTTGGCTCGGGGAACCTGCATGGCGCTCGTTGTTTCATAACCGTTAAACGTGATCATGTCATATGCGGCATCATGTACGAGCAGAAGCTGATTTTCCCTGGCGAATGCAATCGCTTCCAAAAAAATGTCGAAATGAGCGGTTGCCGCTGTCGGATTGCTCGGATAGTTTAATAACATTAATTTCGACTGTTCGATGGTAGCACGATCAACCTGGTTATATAACGGCACATAACCATTCGCATCATCCAGCGGCAATGCAGCACTTCTCCCGTTGGCTAAATGCACAGCAGTCCCGTACACCGGATATCCAGGATCGGGAACCAAAACGGTATCCCCTGGGTTGATCGTGGCATGCATCAGATTGGCAATCCCCTCTTTTGATCCAATCACAGCAAGCACTTCCGATTCCGGATCCAATTCAACGTTATACTGTTTTTGGTAAAAATGAACGACCGCTTCTCTGAATTCCCTGCACCCGCTATACGTCGAATAGCGATGATTCACAGCAAGTCTTGATTCCTCAGCAAGCCGGTCAATAATAAAATCAGGGGTCGGCAAATCCGGAGCACCAATTCCCAAATCGATGACATCTGCTCCATTGGCCTCGAGTTCTTTTTTCTTCCGCTGAAACTCGGAAAATAAATATGGCGGTAAATTGCTCACTTTATCCGAGACAAAAGGCATCCAATATCCTCCTATTTCATATTATGAAACGCTATTTCATTTATCTGAAATGAGTGTAAATCACATTTTGGAAAATTGCAACTGCTTTTAAATAATAAATTTTAAATGGTATTAAAGTCTGCCTTTACCGCCAATTTACCAAACTTGTCAGCATTGTCCTGCTCTTTGACCAGACAACATGGTCGCATGATTATTCCAAAAGTTTAAACATATTAACATTCCAAACGTATCGGTTCCCTGTTATTATATAAGAAGCAATCTATTGAATGGGGTGCTATGATGAATATCGAAAAAACCTATGCAGCGAGTCTGGATCAGCAAGACGATCTGGCAAATTTCCGGAATGAGTTTTATCTGCCAAAAAATACGATATACCTTGACGGCAATTCACTAGGACTTTTATCGAAACGTGCCGAAAACAAGATTAATGACATGGTTGAATCATGGAAACATCATGCGATTGACGGGTGGACAGAGGGAAGTCAGCCATGGTATTACCTGTCCGAAAAGCTTGGTGCCATGTCAGCCCCATTAATCGGAGCCAAACCGGAAGAAGTGATGATAACTGGCTCAACGACAATCAACCTGCATCAGATCACGGCCAGCTTTTATAAACCTGAAGGCAAAAGAACAAAGATCCTCGCAGATACACTGAATTTTCCTTCTGACATCTATGCGCTGAAAAGCCAGTTAAAGCTAAAAGGCTATGATCCGGACGAACACCTTGTTCAGGTCAAAAGCAAGGATGGTCATACGCTTTCAACGCAGGATATTGTCGAAGCGATGACAGATGAGACGGCCTTCATCGTCCTGCCCGGTGTTCTGTACAGAAGCGGACAGGTGCTTGATATGCAGACTTTGACTCGAGAAGCACACAAACGCGATATTCCAATCGGATTCGATCTCTGTCATTCCATTGGATCGATACCGCATCAATTGTCAGAATGGGGTGTTGATTTTGCATTTTGGTGCACATATAAACATTTGAATGCCGGTCCCGGAAGTGTTGCTGGTCTATATGTCAATGAGAAACATCTCTGCCATGAACCGGGACTTGCCGGCTGGTTCAGCTCAGCGAAGGACAAACAATTTGATATGGAACACACATTGACCCCTGCTCAGGATGCAGGTGCCTACCAGATCGGCACACCACATCTGTTAAGTGCCGCACCGCTGCTCGGATCACTGGAAATGTTTCAGGAAGCTGGTATAGAAAAAATCCGTAAAAAATCACTTCAGCTCACGCAATATTTCATGGAGTTGATTGAATCTGAGCTGACAGGTTTCGGGTTTACGATCGCCAATCCTAGGGACACAGCAATGCGTGGCGGGCATGTTTATCTCGAACACCCTGACGCAGCCCGTATTTGCAAGGCTCTGAAGGCAGATGGTGTGATACCGGACTTTCGTAAACCAAATGGCATACGGCTGGCACCTGTCGCCCTTTACAATACCTTTACAGAGGTGTGGGAAACCATTCAAATCCTAAAGACTATCATGAAAGAGGAACGTTACCAATCCTATGTAAATGAAAGGGGAGTCATTGCCTAATGACACAAGCAAAATGGATCGATATTTCACAGCCCCTGACAAATAAAATGGCACACTTTCCCGGTGATACACCATTTAACTACGCGCTGACTTATACGAAAGAACAAACAGGCTCAGTTAACGTCGGACAAATTACGGGAAGTGTTCATACCGGTACACATATTGACGCACCATTCCATTATGACAGTAACGGCAAAACAGTTGACTTGCTTGACCTTGACATTTACATCGGTGAGGCCGTTGTACTTGATGTCAGCTATACGGATAAAATCACGGCAGATACATTGAAACAGTTTGATTTGAGCGGTGTTTCACGCGTTTTATTGCATACTTCACTGCCGAACAATCCTGAACGTTTTCCGGACCAGATGCCGGAGCTTGATCCAAGTATCGCAGCATTTTTGAACGAAAATGGCGTGAACCTGATCGGCGTTGACATGCCATCCGTTGACCCGCCTGAAAGCAAAGATTTGACTGCACATCATGCCCTTTATCAGCATGGCATTTTTATTCTGGAAAATTTAATGCTTGACGACGTAGATCCTGGCTGTTATGAACTGATTGCCCTGCCGCTTGCCATTGACGATGCTGACGGCAGCCCGGTTCGCGCCGTTTTGCGTCCAATTGACTAACAGGAGGGAAAAGAAATGAGCGACTATCCATTCGAAAACGAAAAAGGCATCCATACTGATTTTCTGGATAAGATGACATATGACGACTACCTGCAGCTCGATAATCTGCTCAACAGTCAAAAGCGTCTTTCAGATCATCACGATGAAATGCTGTTCATCATCATTCATCAAGTGAGTGAGCTTTGGCTGAAGCTGATCATTCACGAAACAAAAGGGGCCATTAAAGCGATTGAACGACATAATCTGAGAGCATCATTCAAAATGCTCGCACGTGTTTCAAAGACCCAATCACAAATCATCCATGCCTGGGATGTCCTGGCAACCCTGACGCCTGCTGAATATATGGAGTTCCGCGACAAGCTCGGGAGTGCCTCCGGTTTTCAGTCCTACCAATATCGTTTGGTTGAATTTGTTTTGGGCTATAAAACACCACACATCTTAAACATATACAAAAAAGATCCTGAGCTTTATGCCATATTAGAAGATGCTTATCACAAACCAGGGCTATACGATGTTGCCATTAAGGCATTGGCAAGGAGCGGTTTTGATATTGACCAGGAAATCCTCAACCGGGACTTTTCCAAAACATACGAAGAAAATGCTTCTGTTGCGAAAGCTTGGATGGAAGTCTACCGGAACGTGTCGGCCAATTGGGAGCTCTATGAACTGGCCGAAAAACTGGTTGATATTGAAGATTGGTTCCAGCAATGGCGTTTTCGGCACATGAAGACGGTTGAACGGATTATCGGTCATAAAACCGGGACTGGCGGTTCGTCAGGGGTCGGCTATTTAAAACAGGTGCTGAATCATTACTTTTTCCCGGAGTTGTGGGAACTTCGGAGCCATATTTAATCACTCTTTTGTTTGATTGTGACACCTCTCTAAAATGGTATATAATATTGGGTACACTTTGTGAAGAAATGGGGAACATAATATGCGTGATCAATGGTCATCCAAGATCGGATTTATTTTATCATCAGCTGGTGCAGCAATCGGACTTGGAGCAATTTGGAAATTTCCTTATATGACCGGGATGAATGGCGGCGGTGCCTTTTTCTTGCTGTTTATTGCATTTACTTTAATAATTGGACTCCCGCTATTAATTGCTGAATTTGTCATCGGACGCGGTGGTCAAAAAGAAGCAATCAGTGCTTATCAAAAGCTTGCTCCCGGAAGCAGCTGGCCTGTCATTGGCTACTGGGGGGTTATCGGGGCATTCATCCTAATGTCATTTTACAGTGTTGTCGGTGGGTGGGTGCTTATTTACAGCGTTTTATCCATCTTCGGCTCAGTAATTACCGAAAATGCCAATTATGAACAGTTGTTTGGCATGATTACCGGTGATCCCCTCATAGCCATTTCAGGTCTGGGGCTGTTTTTAATCATCACTGTCATCGTCATTTCGTTTGGCATTAAAGATGGGATCGAAAAAGCAAGCAAGGTGATGATGCCGTTATTATTTATCTTTTTTATCATATTGGTCATTCGGTCCGTGACATTTGAAGGTGCTGCGGAAGGAATCGAGTTTTTCCTGAAGCCTGACTTTTCCAAACTGACAGCAGAAGGAATCCTGTATGCCCTCGGACAATCTTTTTTCGCCCTGGCAGTCGGTTTTTCCGTCATGGTAACCTACAGCTCTTATCTGGGCAAAGATGTCAGTCTGCCATTCTCAGCAGGTTCCGTTTCGATCATGAATATTTTCGTATCATTGCTGGCTGGTCTGGCGATTTTCCCTGTCGTCTTTTCATTCGGACTTGAGCCGACAGAAGGACCTGGCCTTTTATTTATGGTGTTGCCGGAAGCATTCGCGCAAATGCTCTTTGGTGAGCTATTCCTGAGTTTATTCTTGTTATTGTTCCTGTTTGCCATTTTTACATCAGCATTCAGCATGCTCGAGATTATTACCGCAGCAGTCACTGCCAAGAAGAACTATTCGCGTACGAGGGTAGCATGGATTGCAGGACTTATCGTATTCATAGCCGGGATTCCTGCCGCATTGTCTTCCAGTGCACTGGCAGACTTTACGATTTTCGGTCTGACTGTTTTTGATGCCAGCGATTTTCTTGTCAGTAATATTTTATTGCCGGGCGGTTGTTTACTAATTGCCTTGTTCATTGGGATTAAAATGGACCGTGCGCTGATGAAACAGGAGTTTTCCAATGGCAACAAACTGTCTTCCGGTACGTTCCAACTCTGGTTTCAAATCATGCGCTGGGTTGTGCCAATTACCATCGTGATTGTATTTTTAAATTCATTGGGGATTATTTAATCGTTGGAAGTCTGCACAGCAGGCTTCTTTTTATAGTTTGTCTTAGTCGTTCATTCATTTTATCAATTCAAATGTGAACTTTAGCAAATTCATTTTGAGCTTTGGCATTCAAGGTTAAAAACCCGATTAAAAGGGAACTTTATCATGGAAGGAGGTCATCACATATGTCCAAAATAGTCGTCATTGTCGGTGGTGTTGCGGGTGGTGCGAATGTCGCAGCCCAGCTCCGCCGTGATGATCAGGAATCGGAAATTATATTATTTGATAAAGGGGAACACATTGCATTCTCCACTTGCGGCATGCCCTATTATATTGGCGGTGTTGTCGACAAGCGGGAGCACCTGCTCGTTAACGCTGATCAATTTGCCGAAAAATACAACGTAAATGTCCAAACCAATACAGAAGTTACGTTTATTGATCGGGGAAATAAACAGATTACGTATCGAAATAAGACAGGGAAACAGAGAAAATCCTACGATAAACTCGTTCTTTCACCTGGTGCTTCTGCCATCAAACCTGACCTGAAAGGGACGGATGACGAGCGGGTATTTACACTCCACTCCATACCGGATATGGATGCGATTCATAATTTTATACAAACCAAAAAACCAAGAACCTGTGCCATTATCGGTGCTGGCTTTGTCGGACTGGAAATGGTGGAAAATCTGAAAGCACTTGGTATTGACTGTACAGTTGTTGACCGCTCCGAACAAGTCATGAAGCTGGTTGACCAAGATATGGCTTCCATCATTGAGGATCACTTAAAAGCAAAAGATGTACAACTTATATTAAATGATCAGCTTGATTCATTTTCAAATAATAGTAAGACATTACACTTAAACAGCGGAAAAATTCTGCAGGCGGATATGACTATACTGGCTGCTGGGATCCGGCCAAATACAAAATTGGCCAGGGACAGCGAATTGGAAATCGGCAGCACTGGTGCCATCAAGGTAAATGAGTATATGCAGTCAAGTGATCCGGATATTTATGCACTGGGTGATGCAGTTCAAACAAATAACCCTTTGACCGGATCACCAAGACATGTTGCGCTTGCGGGACCAGCACACCGCCAGGCATTCGTCGTTGCAGCCCATCTTAACAGTGATGAGATTGAATATGCCGGAACATTAGGTTCAGCTATTTTCAAAGTGTTTGATATGACTGTTGGGTCAACAGGGCTGAATAAAGCAGTATTGGATCATTTAAAAATCGGATACATAGAAATTACACATGAGACATTATCACATGCTGGATATTACCCCGGGGCGGAAAATATTTGTATCAAAATCCTTTTTGATGAGAAAACCGGACGTTTATATGGGGCACAAGTCATTGGAGAAGAAGGCGTCGATAAGCGTTTAGCTGTGCTGGCAACAGCTATGAAAGCAGGACTGACCGTCCGTGGTCTTCCTGAATTGGAGCTCGGTTATGCCCCGCCGTATTCCTCACCAAAAGACCCGGTCAATGTTATCGGGTACAAGGCGGAAAAAGCGCTGGAATAGGAATTAAAAAGACATCAAAATGAATATTTGATATTTCTTTTGTGGTAAAATGAAGTGATTTTGAGTCAAAAACTCCCGAAAGCAAAAGCCTTCGGGATTTTAGTTTAAAAGCCCTCTTCAAATCGATAAACTAACCTGAACTTCTCTTCATCCATCAGATCTTTTACATGTACTTTCACATTATGACCGAGAAATACTTCATCATCTGTCATAGCAACAATCATAGCTTTTGTGTTGTTTTCCACATCATGGTAAATATCACCGACAACAGGCTTGTCAAAATTATCATTTTCTGCCATTAGAGCTGCCGATTCGTCTTCCTGGAGCTGTTCTTCTGAAACAAGTGCTTTATCATAGTAAGCTATATCATCACTACCCTCGGCTTTCCCCGGAACCATGACGACATATTCACTATGTTTCACACCATTATCTCTTGTTGTGACAACATTTCCGTCTTCCACATTATCTACCTTTTCAATTTCGTTAAGAGAATAATGATCCAAAAAATCAGGAGCCGGCTTAATAATTAAAATATAATCACCTGGTTCAGGCTTCTTATTTTTATCAATGGTATATCGTTTCCCATAAAAAATAAATGTATCATTATGTTTTGGCCGGCACGGTTCAATATTGTTGGCACTCGTTATATCCTGCTGCATATCTTTTAGGCGGTAGAGGTGTATAGATTGCTTGAACATCGGTTTTACGGAATAAACCTTATGAAGTTCATTTTTGTAATAAACAAACTGACCTTTCCTGACCTGAAATAATTTCATTTCTGATACCTCCTTTTATTTTATACATGATATCTTTTTTATTTTCCGCCATACCATATAAATTAAACATAAAATTAGAGAAAATACAAATTCAACTATTTCTTCTCATAACATTTCCAGTTTGGTTGTGGTAATTGCCATTATTTCGATACTACAGAGATGTAATATGTTTCAGTATAGCACAAACAGATACGAACATGATGTGAAAAATTGCAATTCTTTTTCATTATTTTTTTAAGTGGGGGAAAAATTCCGGAATTAGCAGCACCCGGACCGTATCATGATTTTTGCTCCAACTCCTCCGCCAAAAGTGAGAGCTCTTCCCAGCGTTCCATTTTCGCTTCCAATTTTGCCTCGGTTTCCTGTTGTTCCTTATAAAGCTCCTGCACTTTTCCAGCATCACTGCCGGCGTTGGCAATCCTTCCCTGCAGCTCCTCGATCATTGTTTCCAATTCTGTTACCTCATCTTCAATCGTTTCCCATTCCATTTTGTCATAGTAGGACATCTTTTTTCTAGAGGGTTTCGGTTGCGGTTTTTTGACCGGTTTTGAGGTCTGTTGTTTTTCCTGCTCTTGTTGATGTTCCAACAATTCGCTATAGTTTCCATAAAAGTGCTCAATCGGTTCATTCTCTTTGAAAACGAGCAGATGGTCAACGACACGGTCAAGGAAATACCGGTCGTGGGATATCGTTATGACAACGCCCGGAAATTGATCCAGATATTCCTCCAACACGCCCAATGTCTGTGTATCCAAATCATTGGTTGGCTCATCAAGCAGCAAAACATTCGGTTCAGACATCAGCACTTTCAATAAATAAAGACGTCGCTGCTCTCCGCCGGACAATTTCCGGATATAGTTCCACTGATCCGAACGAGAAAATAAAAAGCGCTCCAGCATTTGTTCAGCCGTAATGTCGTCCCCATTTTTCGTATGGATCACTTCGGCGATTTCCCGGATATACTCGATAATCCGTTTATCACCATCAAGCTCCTCGTCACCTTGCGTATAATAGCCTATTTTAACCGTTTGACCCATTTCTACCTCACCGCTGTCAGGGGCAATGCGTCCTGCTATGATATTCAGTAGGGTTGACTTCCCCGCTCCATTCGATCCGATAATCCCTAGACGATCACCAGGGACAACCAAAAAGTCAAAGTCTTTTATTAGGGACTTGCCTTCGTACGCTTTTTCAATACCTTCAAGCTCGATTACTTTTTTGCCGAGCCGGGTTGATCCGGCTTCAAAAGACACATCCTGCTTATCCGTATCAAATGTTTTCTTTTTCATTTCCTGAACTCGTTCAACCCGCGCCTTTTGCTTCGTTCCTCTTGCTTTGGGCCCCCGTTTCAGCCAGGCGAGTTCGCGGCGCAATGTATTCTGGTGTTTTTCTTCATAACTTCTTTCCAATGCTTCCCGTTCAGCTTTTTTATCCAAAAACAATTCATAATTGCCCTCATACACGTAAAGGCTGCCTTTATCCAGTTCAAAAATCTGATTCGTGACCCGGTTCAAAAAGTAGCGGTCATGCGTTACGAGGATCAGCGCACCTTTGTACGATGCCAAATAATTTTCCAACCATTCGACCGCTTCATTATCAAGATGGTTCGTCGGTTCATCAAGAATTAAAAGGTCAGCAGGCTGAATTAATGCCTTCGCAATCGCCACCCGCTTTTTCTGACCGCCTGAAAGCTCGGCAACATGTTTATGGAAGTCCGTAACCCCTAATTTCGTGAGGATCGTTTTAGCGGCTGTGTTTGCTTCCCATGCCTCCTGTTCATCCATCTGCTGCTGTTTATCGATTAATCGCTCCTGAATCTTTTTATTGTTCGGATCACGCTGCAAATTCAAAAGTACCTGCTCATATTCACGCATAACCTTCATCATCGTTGCCTCACCGTAATAAATTTGCTCGATCACGGTCAAACCAGGATCCAATTCAGGATCCTGCGACAGATATTCAATTCTGTAGTCCTTTGCATGTTGAATCGTGCCTTTTTCCGCCGTATCGATTCCGGCAATCACTTTCAGAAATGTGGATTTACCGGTACCATTCACACCAATTAATCCGATCCGGTCATTCGGCTTGATCGTACATGAAATATTGTTCAATAACGTTTTGTCGCCATAAGACTTATATATATTCTCAATCGTGTGCATCCTAATTACCTTCCTATTGTAGAGCCATCATTATTGCGACTATTAATCAGCTGCTTTACGAACATAACCATTAATAATAACAACCAGGATATAAGCCGCGTAAAGTGAAACTTCATTCAGTGAGGGTTCTATCCCGGCTGAATAGTAGTTGAACTGAAATTTAAAAAGAACCCCATCCCAATCCGATGATTGATAGACTCAAAATTTAATATAAATGTGTGCATTACATAATCCCTATCCATAGTGTATCTTATTGGCAGCGACCATGCCATCATGAAATATTGGCACTGGAAAGCGGAAAATGCTGATAAAAAGCAGAAATGCGCTGATAGCCAGCCGATTAGGATGAATGTCTCTCAGTGTTCAAACCTCTGCCGGGCACCTTAACATTAATTTATTTCTTTATCCATCTAATTCCCTGATAACATTTGCTGTTTCAATTGCTGCCATTGCTGCTTCCGATCCTTTATTGCCAGCCTTTGTTCCAGCCCGTTCAATCGCCTGTTCAATCGTTTCCGTCGTTAATACGCCAAAAATAACCGGCTTGCCTGATTCCAGCGCAGCATTGGATATCCCTTTGGCAGATTCATTGCAGACATAGTCAAAATGTGGTGTAGACCCGCGGATAACCGCTCCCAGTGTCACAACGGCATCATATTCGTCTTTAAGTGCCATTTTTTGTGCAACCACTGGAATTTCAAATGCACCTGGTACCCAGGCAATGTCCATGTTATCTTCCTGTACACCGTGCCTTTTCAAGGTATCCACCGCTCCACCTAGCAGCTTGCTTGTAATCAATTCATTAAACCGTGCTACGACAACGCCTATTTTCAAACCTGAACCAACCAGATTACCTTCAAACGTTTTTCCCAATGTAATCATCTCCTTTATCTGATGTTCAGAAAGTCTGGGCAATATGACATGCCACTTTTTTTGAATTCGCACTTTTAGTTACTGATGAAAACTGTATAAAGCGAAACCTCATTCAACGGTGCGCTTTTCCCCGCTGAATGTTAGTTGAACAGAATCGGACCTTTATGGACAGTTAGCCGTCGTTATCTGGCGGGTTACTGTTCGTTAAGGTGGGATAAATGTCCCATCTTATGATATTTTGTGTGAATATACCGTTTATTTTCTTCCCGCTCCCCTATCTCAATCGGTACGCGCGTGTTAATTTGAATCCCGTAAGACTGGAGTCCCTGCATTTTTTCCGGGTTATTGGTAAGCAGATTCACTTTTTCCACACCTAGATCCTTTAAAATCTGTGCACTTATGTCATATTCGCGCATATCCGGCGCAAATCCCAGCTGCTCATTTGCTTCAACTGTATCCATCCCTGCATCCTGAAGCTGGTAGGCGCGCAGTTTGTTAATCAGCCCGATACCCCGCCCTTCTTGACGCATATAGACTAAAACTCCTGCACCCGCTTCATTGATTTTTTTCAAGGCTTCTTGAAGCTGCGGTCCGCAATCACAGCGGTAAGATCCAAACACATCACCAGTCAAACATTCTGAATGTACCCGTGCCAAAATAGGTTCTTCTGCATGGATGTCACCTTTAACGAGGGCAATATGTTCCTTATCGTCCAAATCATTTGTGTAGCCGTATACGTTAAACGTCCCGAACGCAGTCGGCAGTACCGTTTCCACAGCCCGGCTAATGTGAACTTCATGACGCTTGCGGTAAGCAACCAGATCCGCGATCGTAATCAACTTTAAATTAAACCTGTCAGCCATCTCGCGCAAATCTGGAACACGTGCCATCGTTCCATCATCGTTAATAATTTCACAAATGACGCCTGATGGGAAGGAACCGCTTAATTCTGCCAGATCAACGGAAGCTTCTGTATGACCTTGCCGGGTTAGAACGCCACCATCTTTGGCAATCAGCGGAAATACATGACCAGGCTGCTTAAAATCCTCTTCTTTAATTTCTGGATTGAGCAGTGCCTGGATTGTTTTGGATCGTTCCTCAGCACTGATTCCTGTGACTGTGTCTTTATGGTCAATGCTGACGGTAAACGCCGTTCTGAACGGATCGCTGCTCTGACTCGTCATCATCGGAAGCTTTATTTTCCCGGCTAAATCCGGTTTGATGGATGTACACACTAAGCCTTTCCCATGCGTAATCATAAAATTGATAACTTCCGGCGTTGCTTTTTCCGACAATGCAACCAGATCGCCTTCATTCTCCCGGTCTTCATCATCAACCACGATAATTGGCTTTCCTGCTTTTAAGTCATCTATCGCTTCATCTATTTTATAAAACACCTAGTCCACTTCCTTTATTTTACGAGTCTTGATGAACTTGCTGCTGACTTAGCATGTTTTTCACATGTTTGGCGAGCATGTCGCATTCGATATTTACGATGTCCCTCTCGCTTTTATCTCCTATAATCGTTTCCGATACAGTATGCGGAATGAGTGATATTGTAAAAACATTACCGCTGATGCCAAAAATCGTCAGACTGACACCATCCACCGCAATAGAGCCTTTCATCATTAAATAGATGGTAAGCTCTTCAGGGATTTCGATATCATAATAAGTCGCATTTTCCTGCTTTTCTTTTCGGATGATCGTACCTGTTCCATCTACATGACCGGAAACAAAATGTCCGCCAAACCGGCCGTTTACAGGCATCGAACGCTCCAGATTTACGTTCGATCCTTCTTTTAGCATACTTAAGGACGTTGCGTTAATCGTTTCTAGTATCACATCCATTTGAAAAGTATCGTCCGAAAAGTCCGTTACCGTCAAACAGATGCCGTTAACCGAAATACTGTCACCGATATGCATATCTTGCAGGACCTTCGATGATCCGATTGTCAACTCGATTGATTGTTCGGAGACACGCTTGAGTTGTTTGATTTTGCCTTTTTCTTCAATGATTCCCGTAAACATCTGCATCATCCTTTCTAGGTTCAGCAGTCATTTTAATATCCTCATCGATCATCTCCACATTCGTGATTTTCAGCTGCACTGTTTCTGATATACTTTTAAAACCGCTTCCGGCAATGGATGTCGGAGCATTTTTTCCGCCAATCAGTTTTGGTGCCATATATTGCACAAGCTGATTGATTTTTCCGCTTTCCAGAAATGAGCCGTTGACCGCCGATCCCCCCTCCACGAATAGTGACATAATACCCTTGCTCCCCAAATATTTAAGAACAGTTTCAGGATCGAGTGAATCTAGCATGATGATGCTGACACCAGGTTTTTCTTTATACGGTGCCATTCGTTCTTCTATATTATTCCCGGTCAACATCCATGTATCAGCTTTTTGATCATTCACAACATTTGCATCCACTGGTGTGCGCAGATCTCCATCAAGAATAATGCGCAATGGATTTTTGCCGCCGTTTGGAATCCGTGCTGTCAGGCTCGGATTGTCAGCTATAACCGTGTTCACGCCCACAAGAATCGCATCGTGGGTATGCCGGTAATGATGGGCATCAAGCCTTGCAGCCTCACCAGTTATCCATTTACTGTCACCACTATATGTTGCGGTTTTCCCATCCAGACTGACGGCTGACTTCATCGTTACGTATGGCATTTTAGTCCGGGTATAATGGAAAAAGATCCGGTTAATTGCCGTAGCCTCTTTTTCTAAAACACCGAGTTCTGTCTGGATTCCAGCTGATCGAAGTTTTTCTATCCCGCGTCCGGCAACCTTCTCATTAGGATCCGTTACGGCAATGACGGCTCGACTGATTCCCTTTTCAATAATCAAGTCAGCGCACGGCGGCGTTTTGCCATGGTGGCTGCACGGCTCCAGTGTCACATAAATGGTGGCACCCTTTGCTTTTTCACCCGCCATACGGAGTGCATGAACCTCCGCATGTGCTTCACCAGCTTTCAGATGAGCGCCAAATCCTAGCATTTCACCATTTTTGACAACAACAGAGCCAACCGGCGGATTCGGACTGGTTTGGCCTGAAACAGATTTGGCCAGATTCAGTGCCATTTGCATATAATATTTATCGCTCACATCTCTTTCCTCCTTTTGGAAACCAGCACCGGGATTCAGCAGTTAGTCTTAAATGACCGCTTTACTGTTTCGTTTAAGGTACTAAAAAAACCCCTGAATTCACTTCAGAGGTACAAGGACAGAATTTTTAAAGGTATCATTTATTGTTCACAGGGATATATGACAATGGAAAAACGTCCATTGCATATACGTGAGCAAACGACCTGAAAAATTCCTTCTCCCATCCAGACTGTCACTGTCGGTTCCGGAGTTTCACCGGATCCACCGCATGGACTAAAACCGTGCGGGTAGCGGACTGGGAAGCTATACTTCATCACCGCCGATTGGGAATTTCACCCGACCCCGAAGGAATGTGCATTATGATTATTCATCTTAGTTATAACTGAAAAGCGATACTATCGCAAATAATCAGCTTTAGGTATGATTTTGGTTTAATTATGATTCATTTTACTTGTTGTTGACGAATGTAGTCAACAATTTGTCAACAACCTTAAGCATTTTCTTCATTTTTCTTCTGAACCTGCCCATGTCTTGCATCCTCCGTCTGGCTTGATAAAATTCTACATAGCCAAACAGCTCGGCATTAATCCGATGACACTATCACATTATAGAAGTGGTAAACGTCAAATTCCGCTTGAAACAGCGGTTAAACTTGCTGAAATACTGGAATGTGAAGTAACTGATTTATACATAAAATAAAAAATCCCCTCACTTGAGGAGTCAATCAACCGTCACTTCCATAACGTCATTCAAAGAAATTGCAGTACTATCTTCATTGTCAAACCGCAGCAATCGGGCCAAATTATCAACTAACAACAACTTCCCTTTGATTTTCTCATGCAGATCATGACTATAATATTCAATTTCGACGGTTAGATCGTTGCTTAATGCCAACTGCAACTGAGTGTTTATTTCAAATTGCTTTTGTTCGTCTAAAATAGGTTTCTCTTTCTATTCCTGTTCAGTCCATAATCGCCGGAGCATTTCCTCATGTTCCGGCATCATCATGGCAGTCCATTTTTTCGTATCTCTGTCATTCACTTCACTCATTATTATGACCTCCAGCACACAAACATTCGTTCGTATTATAGCATAAGAATAAGATACATATACAATGAATCTTTTTAACAAGTTTTAACTTTTCTTTTCAATGTTCTCTTATAGTCCAGAAAGCACCCGTTTGCTTAAGATTGAATTATGATTCTTTTATACGATAGAACCCGTTTGTATTACACCTAGTCATTTATATTCATGTTATTACTCTGAGATATTATAATAAGTATTAAAAGTACAAAATCTGGAAAAAATAAAAAGGAGTCTTTAGGAGTCTTTACTCTCCCTTCCTCCCCGGTAAACGCCGACGTTTTTTTGTCTAATCAATCACAACTTCCTTAACATCATCAAGTGGAATCACTGTGTGTTTCCTTATCATCAAATCGTAAGATCTTAGTAAATGTGTTCAGCCATAAGCAACTTTCCCTTTATTACTTGAAAGTCATGGACATCATGATCGTAATACTTAACCTCACCTGTGAGATCATTTTTGCCAGCTGCAACTTGGTATTACGAATTATCTTTATACAAAAAGTTAACAATGGCTTTTATGAAGTCCTCATATGAGGAAAAATATTTATTCCGCTGATTGTACCACTTTTGAATTGTTCTTACTAACCAAAACGGAACTGAATTCCCATCAATTAAATGATAGTATTGTTCATATCCTTTTTTTAAATGTTCCCAACGAAAATCGTTACCTGGTAGTACGTATTCAGAAACATCAAGTATTTTGGCCTTCCCATTTTGCAGTAGAATATTTTTCAGATGGATATCACGTGGGTTAAGCCCTTTGGCACGAACGTATTCTCTTGCACTCTCCACGTCATTTATAACTTGTTCAGGGATGTGAATTCCCTGTAGAATACAGTCAAAAAGAGTTTTTCCTTCCTCGTAACTTAAAATGAGGTACTCATCATAAGAAGCAAAAAAAGTTGAAAAGAAAGGTGAATCTCCTAATATTTGATAAACATTTGCTTCAACTTTTGCTTTAGCTACTCTGTCCTCAGCATATTTTTTAAACGCAAAAGCTGGAACGCTTAAAGATTGAAAAACTGCCGCATCCGTCCCTACACCTATACATTTTAAATCGTCAGCGTGACCCTTTATGGTTACAGGTTCATTATTGGAATTTGAAATAACAGTTATTTTGGAAAGAGTATCGAGGATTGTGTCCCAATCGTTTTTCATATAATTTCTCCCGTCATTAACATTTCCTTTGTAGCTCGAGAGTGTCTTTGTCACTCATCAAATACTGGTATCTGATTTAAGTATTTATTTATGTCCCATAAACCCATTCTATCACGGATTTTCGAAAAATAATTTGAAGAAAAAATTAAAAAATCCATTTTTTATCCGCCCCCTTTCATAACCTCTTTCGATATTAGTTGCAGAAGGGAATAATTATGGAAAGGAAAATACCAGGACACATTGTGGGTTTGGATCCGTAAGAGACATGCAGCATTTAGAAAACGTTTTAACAAATTCGATCCAAGAAAAATGGTCAACAATCGGTCAACAAATGAAATTTTGTCAACAAGTCCATATAGGAAAAAGACTAACAAATCAAGGGTTACGGAAGCTAATAAAAACGGGGTTGAGTGATTTTTCACCCGACCCCGAAGGAATGTCATGCATGTGTATTTAAATTTTTTACAGTATAGCACTAAGCAGACAGAATATACCAAAAATACTGTTTTGTACCTCCTTTATAACTACAAGCGATGAATAATCGCAAAAAGGGACAGGGAAAATGAAACATTTCATGTACCTTTTTCAGATCTGGCTTCAATTGTAGTAATGAAAGACAGACTTTTTATATGCGATATTTACACATTTGTTTAAATGTTTGAGCATTCATTTTTTTCATCCTAGTTCCTCCAGTCCGTTTTCATCATAAAGCATCTATATGAAAGTTTGATAAAAAACATATGATTGCTTTCAATGCATTGTCCAGCTACTGATATGTCTTTGATAAATACTCATACATTATACCTACTTTTCGCTATATTGATAGTTTTCAATAAATTTTTTCGCTACGAATCTACTATTTATATGGAAAACATTCTATTTTAAGATAATACTAGAAGGCGTTCAACAATTACTATTATCATTTAAGGAGGGTTATGATGCGTAAAACTTTTCTGCTTGTACTCACCCTAAGCATTCTAATTGCCGGCAGCATTCTGACAATGAATACAGGGTTCACAAATGCTGACAGCGAGAAAAGTAGTCTCAATTCACCCAACAATGGAAAGGTGAAAAACGTTATCGTCATGATCGGTGACGGAATGGGGCCAGCTTTCACCACTGCCTATCGGTACATGAATGATGATGAGTCCACCGCAAAAATGGAACAGACCGTTTTTGATCAGCATTACGTTGGAGATGCCGTCACTCATCCGCAAGACCCGGAGGAGAATGTAACAGATTCTGCGGCAGCGGCAACCTCAATGGCAGCTGGAATCAAAACTTATAATGGTGCTATTTCCGTTGATAACAACCGTGAACCTGTTAAAACAGTGCTGGAAGCAGCAAAGGAGAATGGCATGGCTACCGGACTTGTTGCCACATCACAAATCAACCATGCGACACCGGCAGCATTCGGGGCACACAATGAATCCCGTAATAATTATGATGAAATCGCGGATGACTTTTATGATGAAAAGATAGATGGCAAGCATAAAGTGGATGTCATACTCGGAGGTGGAACAGATTATTTTGATCGTTCGGACCGAAATTTGATTAAGGCATTTAAGAATGACGGCTACAATTATGTGACAAGCAAAGATGACATGCAGGCAAATGACAATGAGCAGCTGCTTGGCTTATTTGCGCCAGTCGGACTGCCCAAAGCAATCGACCGTGAGGAATCTATCCCTTCCCTGAAGGACATGACAAATGAGGCATTGGAGCAATTGGATAAAGAAAAGGAAGGCTTTTTCTTAATGGTTGAAGGCAGCCAAATTGATTGGGCAGCGCACGATAATGATTCAGTGAGCGCCATGAGTGAGATGGAGGATTTTGCTGAAGCATTCGAAACGGTTATTGAGTTTGCTGAAAAGGATAAACATACACAAGTGGTACTGACAGCTGATCACTCAACTGGTGGCTTTTCCATCGGCCGGGATGGCGAATATAATTTTAACCCTGAAGCAATTGAAGCAGCAGAGCGCACACCGGAGTTTTTGGCTGAAGAAATCATCGATGGTGCTGATATTGAAGATATACTGAATGAATATGTGCGTTTTGAATTCACTGAAGAAGAAATGGCATCTGTCAAGGAAGCTGCCGCAACAGACGATTTCGATACGGTTTACAGCGCTATTTCCGATGTGTTCAACAAACGTGCTGGTGCGGGATTCACAACTGGCGGGCATACTGGCGTGGATGTGCCTGTTTACGCATACGGTCCTAAAAGTGATATTTTCTCAAGGTTAATCGACAATACCGATATAGCTAACGAGATTTTTAATTTTATAAGATAGATTGTCAAGGGACAGGCTGTCACGTAATTGCTGTGGCAGTCTTTTTTATGGACGTGTTCAGATGTAAGCACCGTCTGCTATAATAAATGCAAAAAGGAGAATTAGCATGCTATTGCCAAAAGGAAAACACAACTGTATAACCGATATAGGCGGTGTAAAGGTCGGCCACGTTACATTGTATGAAAAAATCAGCAGCCAGGATACCATCTGCACTGGGGTAACTGCTATTTTGCCGCATGGTGGCAACCTTTACAGGCAAAAAGTGCATGCAGCAAGTTCTGTCATTAACGGGTACGGGAAAACAGCCGGGCTGGTGCAGGTTGACGAACTTGGGCTGCTGGAATCACCCATTATGCTCACCAATACCTTCGGCGTGGGAGCTATTATGCAGGGGACACTTCAATATATGCTTGATGACAATCCGGAAATCGGTGATACGGCAAGTTCACTCAATATTGTAGTTGGCGAGTGCAATGACAGCTACTTGAATTCAATGCGACTCCAGGCTGTTAAACCGGAACATGCCGTACAGGCAATCGAGCATGCTTCCAGTGGGCCTGTTGAAGAAGCCGCTGTCGGAGCGGGCAAAGGGATGATGTGCTTCGGCTATAAAGGGGGAATTGGAACAGCATCACGCACTGTGAAGAATTATACAGTCGGCTGTCTCGTGCTAAGCAATTTCGGTAAAGGGGAGGATGCCCTGTTTGCCGATTTTAGCAAACAAGAGAAGGAAACACCCGACGGATCTATTATGATGATAATTGCAACTGATGCACCGCTGTATGACCGGCAGCTGAAACGTCTTGCCAAACGCTGCGCCGCCGGGTTGGGCAGAACGGGCAGCCATATCGGTCATGGCAGCGGCGATATTGCCATTGCTTTTTCCACTGCCAATATATATGATCATGGAAATAAGACCGAAACGGAACATTTAACCTATGTCCGTGATGATGACCCAATTGTGAACGAGTTATTTCAAGCCGTCGTTGAAACAACCGAAGAGTCAGTTATTAACTCACTCCGTCATGCAGAAGCAACGAAAGGGCGAGACGGACGCGTGGTGGAGAAAGCGCCGTTGGATTGAATAGAGTGAAATTTAGCTTTTCTGCCTGGTTATTTGGCAATTCCGAATGATAATTATCTGGTAAACGATGTAAAAAAATAATCATCCTTATTCACAGTGAAAAATAGAGGCTGGAACAAAAGGATATTAGCCAAAGATAAATCCGTACGATGATTCCACTATGATTGGAACAGTTCGGATGTATCTTTTGAGGTATGTTTGAAAATTTGTTGCGCATGATCTATCAACGGATAAGTCACTTGGTCTTAGATTTGCTTGCTTCCATTCTTTTGTTGGTAAGTGCATGATGGTCGCTGCGGAAAAATACGCCCTTTCCGGAGGCACGGCCTCAGCTAACTTTGGCAAGAAACACACTTGGCAAAGTTGATCTTCGGCTCGCGCTGTTCCCCCAGGCGTGTTGCATTTTTCCGCAGCTTAGAATCGTGTTCTCATCAGGTAACAGCAAGTTCAATGAATATCGTTCTATAAGTTCTTTTCTTTCAACCATCAGAACCCCAACATGAGCGGAGGCAGCATACGGAGACTCCTATGGGAACAGCACGAGCCGAAGACCCCACAGGGAAGAGGTCTTTGCTTTCCGAGGAGACTGAGGCCGTGCCCATGGAAAGCGCAGTATGCTGCCGGAGCGAATGATCGCAAGCAACTAAAATCAGTTGGAGGAAGGCTACAACAAATTCCGCTTTCGCAGTCGTTATCAACGATCAATAAGGATGTGACTGTTGAAAAAGTAAAATGCTGCCCTTCCTGCCCTGTAATCGTTCGTCTTTAGCGTGGAAAGTTTTAATTGTGTCCCAGCCTTGTCACTGATTTTAAATGTAAATCACTTTTGCATGAACTTTTGATCTGAAATGTGAAATTGTACTTCTGCTGCATTTTCTATAAACTGCTTATCGTGTGATACAAATATGATGGTTCCTTCATATGAAGTTATAAAGTTTTCCAATGCTTCAATGGCCTGGATGTCTAAGAAATTAGTCGGTTCATCTAACAATAAAATGTTATATTCCCCTAAAAATAAATGGCAAAGTTGAAGGCGAGTCGCCTCTCCGCCACTTAGGTACTTCACACTTTTTTGTATATCTGTTCCGACAAACAACATGGAATGTAAAACACTCCGCAGAAATCCTTCATTATATTCTGAGCGATTTTTCACAAATTGCAATACCGTTTCATCGCTGGTAAATTGATAGCTCATTTGACGGAAGTAACCTAACTTTGCTTTTGGTGAAATGGTTAAACCTTTCCCATCGTATACAATATAGTGCAGCAAAGTGCTTTTCCCGCTTCCGTTGCTACCGGTGATTGCTATTTTTTTACCCAGTGGTATTTGGAAACTTACGTCATCTAATAACACTTTTTCACCCACACGGAGCGTTAGGCTGTCTGCCATAATTGGAAATTTGTTATGCAATTCCAATGCTTTTGACTGGCGAAACACAATTGGTCTTTCTTCTTGTACAGCTTCAACTTCCTCAAGCTTCTCCATTCGATGCTCAATTGATTTTGCCGCACGCTGTATGGCTTTTTGGCTCGAGCCTTTTGATTTTGTCTCAAACATACGATTTGCTTTTGCCTTCGATTCTTTTTTCGACATAGACCCATCTTTAGCAATTTTTTGAGCCTTTTTCATTTTTTCTTGGGAGGCTTTTTCGAGCCGGCTTTTTTCTTTCAAGTATTGTTCATGAGCCTGGCTTTGCTGTTCACGTTCCAACTGCTTTTGAGCCATATAGTCACTGTAATTTCCAAAATATACGTTTATTTTTCCATCATCTACTTCCCAAATCGTTGTAACAAGTTCGTCCAATACAGCACGGTCATGACTGATAAGCAGTAGCGCACCATAATAATAGCGCAGTTCATCAAGTAAAAAAGAAATACCATCGTGGTCCAAGTGTGTAGTCGGCTCATCAATTAATAAGGATTCGTAATAATGTGTAAACAATTGTGCCAGCTTCAGCCTCGTATGCTCTCCACCACTTAGCACATCAGCATATTGTGATACATTCAATTTTCCTAATAACGCAGGATCAGCTTCAGATGCTGTTGGAGCTTCCACCTGTTCAAAATAACCGAAATCTGCATGACAATTCACTTTTCCATTTGATGGTTGTACTATCCCTGCAAGCAGCTTCAATATTGTACTTTTTCCCGCACCATTTCTTCCGACGATACCAATACGATCAAACTGATGTACGGCTAAACGTTCAATCTTTAATACCTCTTTATCCAAATAGGTCACGTCAACATTTTCTAATTCAAAACATATTTGTTCCATTTTGCTACCTCCCGAAATATTGTGATTTCGTATCGATAGCTAGGACCGATACGAGCCTCTAAATCAAGCTCGTATCAAAAAAACAATAAAAATTGCACAGCTCTCCCCTCCTACTTTCACTTTCTTAATGATCATAAAAAATCACAGACTGGCTGCCTGTGATTTGAGAGTAAAGGGAATATTTCCCATCCTTTTCGATTAGGGTAAAGCTAACATTCTTTCCACAAATAACCCCTGTCATAAAAACAAAAGGGGCACAAAATACAAAGACAGACTAATCCGTCTTTCCTCATATGGCACAATTGTGTTTGAACTGAGGATTATTAAAAAATGACAGACTAATCCCATTTACTCCATTACACAAAACAGAGTCTTTGACCATATTCAATTACTGGTTCAAAGCTGGGAAACGCAGTCTCATAGCATGTGTCATTTTTTAATAATCCTCCTTAAAATTTTAAATTCATATGTATTGTATATACCTTTTAAAGAAAAGTCAAGATTATATGACCAAGTCCGTCAATTTCCCATGGATTTTAAAATTAAATACTTCGTCAGCACAAAAGGCAACTATCCTAATTGAACAACTGGTCCCAGTGGGACATGAACCCCGCATAACAAGCGAACTATGAAAATACAAGATTAGTTAGGGGACACACCGGCGAATACAAAAGGAGTAGTGATAAAAGAATGGATCCTGTCATTGGCCTGGATATCGCAAAAGGATAAAACCAGTTCCAAGCTTTTTTACACGGAAAATCATCATTGTCCTATCTAAATAGCGATGTGTTATGATTGATGTTACAAATATGTGACTCATCATAACCGTAATCTAGTCAATCGTACAAGGTGGTTTTCCAATGAGAAGAAAAGATTCTGATAAAAAAAGACACATTTTAATAACGGCGATGAAGCTTTTCTCATCCAAAAATTACAATCGGACATCTATGCAGGAAATCGCCGATATTTGCGACATTTCGAAAGGGAGTCTGTATGTCTACTTTAGGTCAAAGGAGGATTTGCTTTTAAATATTCTTCAATATTACTTTCAATATATTGAAGATCAAATTATGCTTATTGAAGAAGATGCCTCCTTGTCTGCAGCAGAGAAATTTATGAAAGAAATTGAAATCAAACTAGGTCATTATATTAAAAATCAGGAATTCTACAGATTACAAGAACAAGAACTTTCGGATTTGTCGGATAAGAACATTTATCACTATTTGCATCAACAAAAAATTGCTCAGGCTAAATGGTTTGAGCAATATTTAATCAAAATCTATGGAAATCAAATTAAACCCCACGCCGCTGATGGGGCGTTTTTGTTCATAGGAATGATCAAACAATACATGGAGCTGATCATCTTGAAACAGTTTCCTTTAAATATAAAAAAAGTTGTTCGGTTTTTAATGGCTCAAATTGACTTTATGATCAAAGGGGTATTGGATAATAATTTTGAACCGTTAATCAACGAAAATTTATGGTCTTTATACTTAGCAGAAGCCAGTGAAGAAAAGGTCCACCCTCTTGAATTGATTAAGCAAATGAAGAATCAATTAAAAACCGAGTCGATCCCTGAAACACAAAGTGAAGAAGCTCATCAGTCCTTAACTATCATGGAACAGGAACTGATGAGCATGCAACCGAGATCTGCTATTCTTAAGGGAATGCTTCATAACCTTGAACCGATTCGTTCGCTCAAGGAGACGAGGATAAAGTTAGCTGACAGTCTACAAATAAACAAGAATCCAAGTAAATCAGTGATTGAATCCGAATAGATCATGCTACTTAAGGCGTGTGTATATCGAAATTCAGCTTAGCACGGGTTTGAATGATATTAAAGTTGGCAATCCTCCCTCCTCCGTTCTCGCTGCCGAGACATAGGGGGACACGCCCTCACCACCCGGCTCTTGTCCCAGCAACGCTCTCCTTTCAAAACGATTGTTTCAACGGTCCAAACATATTTACCTGCGTAAGGGTTTGAATCGGCATAGAAGGTTTTGTGTGTACTTTTATTGTTCCATAGAATGATGTTAAAGTTCTCATTTTTATGGATACACCTTCATTGGAAGATGCGTTAAGGACTGACCTGGAGCTGAATCAGTTAAACTGTTCTCCAACTCGAATGATTCTACGGGGTCGATACGAGAAAAATTCTGTAAAAATGTCTTTAAGGCAAGCGTTATTTCTAATCGTGCAAGAGGGGCACCCAAACAGAAATGCTGACCCTTTCCGAATGTCAAATGCTTTTTATTGTTTGAGCGATAAATATTGAGAGAGAACGGGTCCTCAAACATCTCTTCATCCATATTGGCTGCGCTCATCCATGCAATGACCGCATCCCCTTTTTTCATTTTTGGACCTAATAAATCATTGTCTTGTTTCACGGTGCGGTCCCTCTTTGCGATCTGGAAACGATAGCGAAGCATCTCTTCAACAGCTTTTGGAACCAAATCTGAATCATTTCGTAGTTCTTGATATAGGGATTGATCATCGTAAAGCAATGAATAAAACGTATTAGCCAGCGCATGACTGGTTGTTTCAACCCCTGCACCTAAAAGAAACATGGATACTCGTACAATTTCATCATCGGTAAACTTCTCACCGTCTACCTCAGCTTTTATTAAGTCAGATAGAATATCCTCGGATGGATGGGATCGTTTCTCAACAACAATCGGGTAGAGATACTGATAATATTCTTTAGCAGCCTCTTGTTTTCTTCGCTCAATTTCCTCCTGGTTTTCTTTGTCATAAGGTTGGAAGAGGATATCCACCCAATGTTTAAACTGAGATCTGTCTTCTACAGGAACACCAAATAATGCTGTGATAACCATACTAGGCAAAGGACCTGCCAATGCTTGAACGATATCAACAGTGGAATTTTTCTGTATGTCGTCAATAAGTTCGGTCGCAATCTGCTGAATGCGAGGTTGCCAATTCTTTAAACTGCGGGGGGTAAAAGCTGCCGATAATAAGGAACGTCTCTTTTGGTGTTCCGGAGGGTCGACCATAATGTTTGTATTATCAGGAATCGTTCCTTCTTCGTTATTCGCTCCTACAGAAATGGATGTTCTAGGACCTTCAACCGAAAAGATTTCGTGATTAGTTAAAATTTGTTTAACGTCCTTATATTTAAAGACATTCCAAGTATTCGTTTTCTCATCGAAGTAAACAGGCGTATCATTGAGCATTTCTTTATACCAATTAAGCGGGAAGAACTCTTCTGAACGGGTTTGGAAGTTTTTAACCTCTTGCAATGAAATAATTTCTTTAGCCATCAGGATAACTCTCCTTTAAATTTAAAATTGAGATATAATACGTTACCGTTGTCATGACCCGTTTATTGTCTAATCCGTTAACGGCTGTATTTATTCTAAAGTAAATATCTCCTTTCAAGTTAAGCAAGTGAATCAAAACGAATTTAATCTTGCTTGCCAAATGGCTGGTCGGATAGCCTTACTGAATCCGTAGGGCACTCCTCAATGGCTTCTATCAAGTTATCCAGTTGATCCTCCGTTATAGGCACAGATCCTTGATTTTGATCTGCTTTCACAAACGCTATTCCATCTTCATCAAGGTCAAAAATGTCTGGAGCTATTTCCTCACAGTTTCCACAACCAATGCATGTTTCTTGATTAATAATCGCGTACTTTGCCATCATAAAACCTCCCATCTTTCACAAGTTTACACTGCCGAATTCGTCTTCATTTTCTCTAAGAGGAGTACAGTACTTAATATGACTTAATAGTTTCAAAATCGACTAAAGGGTCAATTTTACGTTAACATATTTAACAACTTTCAATAATGAGTCCTTCGAATGATTTTTGAAACGAATTCATTCCTAATATCGAGAGATTGTGAATTTCAGTGATAAGAATGGTACTATGACACTCTGGATGGTTTAGCTATCTATCGCTAGATAGATTGCGAAGGGCAATTCGCTTATCCGACAGACCTTCCTGGGTAAGTGCACAAGCTTCCTTTCCATGTACCCGCCTATTGCCCTTTCCTTTTGGTCGTTCGGCTTGATATGCAACCTCATTCAAGAATGACATCCTTATATAAGATCCGTGTTCCTCAGGTCGGAAATTTGCTTCCGTCTTCCTTCAGCTAACGGCTACCACAACCTTCACCGCTTGGGACTCCCCCCTAAAGCGTGTGCACATGCCGGGGCACATATAAAGTACCGTTCGGCTAACCGAACGGTGCTAAACAAGGTTGGGGTATTTAAGTTGTTAAAAATGTTTTCACCCTAAACTCACAAAAAACAAGTCGCTAAACTAGGGTTCGACACAATTGCACCCATAGTTGAAGAACCTTTACCTATTGGGGTTCCTAACAACAAAACTCTTCCTTAAAACAGTCGATTTTGTCGAAAACGTCAACGAGTTTTTTTAGATATTGAATGATACTAATAACCAGGAAACCCCAAACTCATAATCAAATAGCTCAGCAAACTCAACAAGAAACTACAAAATCAAGATTTAAAAACTTCCCTCATAACATAACCGTTTTACCTGGTAAAAGGTAAAGCGGTTTTTATATGCCAATGAATGGGAGATATAGATAAAGTTTTGCCATTCCTTGATTTAACCCCCACGCAAGAGATTAATATTGATATAATATTATTATTACTTAAATATTACATTGACAATAATAGTAATTTGATTTATATTGTATCTTGAAGGATGTTGGTGAGAGAAAATTAATAAATAAGGAGAATGCCATTATGGTTCAAACGAAAGAAACAATTATTGCCATTCGAGATCTTCAAAAATCCTATAAGGACCATCAAGTATTAAACAAAATCAATTTTTCAGTGAAAAAAGGCAGTATTTTTGCTTTGTTAGGTTCAAATGGTGCAGGCAAAACAACCACAATTAAAATCCTTTCTACACTTCTTAAGCCAGATAAGGGTTCTGCTGTAATCAATGGATTGGATGTAACGAAAAAGGCAGAACAGGTCCGTGAAATAATCAGTCTTACTGGGCAATATGCTGCCGTTGATGAGGGTTTAACAGGAAGAGAAAATGTACGTATGATTGGCAAACTGCGTCATGTCACTAATCCAAACAAAGAGGCTGATGCATTACTCGGAAAAGTTAATTTGCTTGAAGCAGCTGACAATCGGGTTGCGACCTATTCAGGTGGTATGCGCCGCCGACTCGATCTAGCCATGAGCTTGCTAGGAAATCCACCGGTAATCTTTCTTGATGAACCAACCACGGGATTAGATCCACAAAGCAGATTATCCATGTGGCAAATGATTAAAGAGCTAGCTGACTCAGGTACAACGGTGTTTTTAACTACACAATATTTAGAAGAGGCAGATTACCTGGCTGACCAAATTTCCATTTTAAATCAGGGAGAAATAGTAGCTGAAGGAACATCACAAGATTTAAAAAAGCTGCTGCCTCAAGGGCATATTGAACTTGGATTTCATCATGAAGAGGAAGTGGGAGCAGCATTTAGTTTGCTGAAAGAGTTTAATCCAAGTATCAATCAGGAAAGTCACAAAATTGTGCTTACTACTGATGGGAGCATCAAGCAAATGACAGACATGTTGAATCGATTAGATCAAGCTGGAATTCCTGTTGCTGAACTGACGCAAAAACAGCCGACACTTGAGGATGTATTCCTTACCATCATCGGAGAAAAGGAGGGTGCTTAATGGAAAAAGTTTCAAGTATGAAAAGTCAATTCAATGATACAAAAGTGATGATTGGACGTAGCATGCGACTCTCATTCAGAAGCCTTGATACAATGATTACCACCATCGCAATGCCGATTATGATTATGTTTGTATTTGTATATGTATTTGGTGGAGCAATCGAAACCGGCTATGAAAATTACGTCAATTATCTAGTTCCGGCAATTATTTTAATGACGATTGCTACAGGAGGTACTTATACTTCCGTCCGATTAAGTGAGGATATTCATAAAGGAATAATGGATCGCTTACGTTCGATGCCTGTTGCAAAGTCTTCCTTATTATCCGGGTATGTGTGGACATCTGTTGTATTTAATACTCTTTCGACTTTGCTAGTAATAATCTTCGCCTTTTTGATGGGATTTAGCCCAAATGCTAATGTTGGTGAATGGCTGCTAACACTTGTCTTTTTGTTTTTGTTTACACTTGCTATTTCCTGGATATCTGTATTATCTGCTTTGTTAGCAAAGTCGGTGGAAGGCGCTGCGTCGTATGGCTATCTCGTGCTGCTTCTTCTCTTTATTAGCTCAGCATTTGTACCAACGGATTCCATGCCTAAATGGGTACGTCTATTTGCTGAAAATCAGCCAATGACATCGATACTGGAAGCCATAAGAAACCTGTTGATAGGTGAACCTGTTGGCGACAATATTTGGATATCTTTTCTATGGCTATTCGGGTTGCTAGTTGTGACCTATATAGCATCCGTACAGGTGTTTAAACATAAAACATCTTAATTAGCTCGTATCTAAACACCTCTCAGAGAAATAAATAGAAATGTAATTGCAATAACAATACAATGAAGGTCAAAGTAATGTATATTATATATAGGAGGTGCAAAAAAAGTGAAAAATAAAGCTTCCTCTGATTTACTTAGAGGACATACAGATACAATTATTTTGAATTTATTAATCAGTGGAGATAAATACGGATATGAAATAACGAAATTGATTGTAGAATATTCAGCTGGAGAGTATGAGCTGAAAGAGGCGACCATGTATTCAAGTCTGAAACGGCTTGAGAAGGATGGCAGTATCGTATCCTATTGGGGTGATGAGACCCAAGGTGGCAGACGTAAATATTACAGGATAACGGAAAAAGGAAAAGATAATTATTACGAAAATAAAAGAAATTGGGAAGCATCCAAACGTATTTTAGATCAATTATTAGAGAAAGGTGGAAATGAAAAATGACGAACAAAATAAAAAAATATGTTGACGGCATATTGTTACCTTATGAAAATACTCACTCTGTTGGGGAGTTGAAGGAAGAGTTAAACAACAATTTACAGGAAAAATTAAATGACTTCATAGAACAAGGTTATGACGAAGATACTGCTTTTAAAATGACTGTTAACTCAATTGGTGATATTAGTGAAATGGTGGAGGAATTTTCAAAAGGAACAGATGAAAATCAGATAGAACAGAAAAAAATGGATTTTACGAAAATGGACCTTTTAAATTCTGACTTTAAAGAAGTTAATCTGCAAGGATCTGAGTTTAGTAAAAGTGATATAAGGGGCTCAGATTTTACTGGAGCAGACTTATCAAATACTAAGTTTGATACTTGTGATCTAAGAAATGTTAGGTTCGACGATGCAAATCTTACGGGAGCTACTTTATCGAAGACAGATTTATCAAAATCAAGTTTTAAAAAGACTGTTTTAGATGAAACAGATTTAAGCTATTCTAATTTATCTGGTATTGATTTCGAGAACCATACATTCAGTGGTACGAATTTTTACCAAAGCGGATTAAAAAGCGTAAACTTTAAAAATGCTGTATTTAGAAATGTATCTTTTAAATATGCTTACTATTGCCACAGGGCGAATTTCGATGGTGCGATGATGGACAAAGTAACATATGCACTCTTAAAAAGGAATAAAGCAGACTTATCAAATGTTACGGTGATATAAAATATAACATGTTTTCATATGTGAGAAGTGGCAAAGAGTCTTTAGAGGCTCTTTACTTTTTTGGGGAGAAAATTTATAAATGGTTATCCACAACTAAAATACTAAAAAAATACGGATCTTTAAAAGGGCATTTTCATTTGGAAATGCGCCTTTTTTGGTTACCTTTATGAAGCTGGCATGATACGCTCTACTGCATTGGTTGTACTTCTCTTTGCGAATGCCTTATAATCTTACTTGGTATTTATTTAACGGCGTTACGAATCAGGTGCACCATTCAGGGGAATTTCGAATTGAATGGCCATTCCTGTCATAAAGAAATTTTAGCTTTGGACAAAAGTCCACATTACCTAAAATACCTAATTATATGATGCCTATTGTCCATTGGATTTAAGCTCCTGCTCTTTTGAACCGGATTTATACTTATCTTTTAACCGTCTGTAAACAACATCGATTTTATTAAACACCCATTGCAATGCCAGTCCTTGAATGGCAATACCTAGAACAGATACGGCGGTCAGGGTCCAAACTGAAATGGATTGTTCAATTTCTAACATCCGGTGACCAAAGAAGAGCAGATAGCCGAACACCACAAATAATCCGTCAAAATAAGTATTAACTGAGTCTTCCATCACCTGAATCAATACAGCTTCACCAAGCAGCAAAAGCAGAACCATAGACAGAATCAGTGACTTTGATTGGATTGTCAGCTTTTCGACAAATGGCACAACATAATATTTGGTAATCGTTTTGATCCGGAATAAATAAATGATCCGTACAATTCTGGCAACCTGAAAAAACTGATCAAATGGGATGATGGCAATTAAAAGAAATGGATTTTGTGTGATAAAATCCCATTTCGCATTCGATATAATAAAACGAACGATAAAATCAGCAAAAAATACCGCCCATACAATCCAGCTGATCGCCGAGTTATAGGTTTCATCCGTCCAAATCGTTATAATCGTAAGCATCACGAGTAAGATCATAATGCTTTCATACATCATTTTTAAAATTTTTTGCATGGTTATCCCTCTTCTACTACCTTGCACTACCTATTATATTGGAAAAGCCAGGGGAGCGTAACCCTGGCGAATTTTCTTATAAGGCTGACCATCATTATATACACGTTATAAATAAGTGATATGATTTGATGGCGGTCGCTAATCAGCGAGCACATCCTGATATTCCGGTGTTTCTTCCATTTTTTGTTTAGCATAAGGGCAGGTCGGATCAATTTTCTTCCCTTCATCACGTGCGTGGGCCACCATCCTTTCGACAAGCTTGCCTCCGATGCCCCCGCCACGGAGTTCTTCCGACACATACGTATGATCGACATTCACTTCATTCTCGCCGGATTCCTTAAAGGTGATTTCCGCTTTTGGGTTCTGTTCATCATCACCGATATAAAACTTGTGATCACCTTTTTTTATTTCTGCCATAAAGATTTCCCTCCTTAACGGATTTACTCTATCTTTCCCGTTTAACGCAGGAACTAATCAAATGGCCTTATCCGAACCACGGCGCCGTAACGATAATCGCCGCTACAAAAATAATCATTAAATAATTGACTGACACCATGAACATGTTATCCGCCCATTTTCGGGTATCCGTGGAAAACAGACCGCTGATGGCAAGCCCCAGATATCCGACATTAAGCAGCGTGGCAATGACAACAAATGCGGTGCCAAGCGAAGATAAATAAAGCGGAAGCGGCAGGAGACAAGCAATATACACGACCATCTGCCGTTTCGTGATTTCCATGCCATGCACAACCGGCAGCATAGCAACATTTGCAGCCTTGTACTCATCATATTTCTGGATGGCAATCGCAAATGTATGCGGCATCTGCCAAATAAAAATAATCAATGCCAGAACGATCGGTACAATATGGGATACGGAATCCAGGGCTCCCCAGCCAATTAATGGTGTTATCGCACCAGAAATACTGCCAATCACCGTATTCAGGGTATACCTGCGTTTCGACCACATCGTGTAAAGGACGACATAGGTAAACCAGCCGATCAACGCATAAATGACGGCCTCAAGTGTCGTGAAGGCCAGCATCATGATACCCAGGATGCTGGCTGACATACCAATCCAAAAAACTGTCCGCAGAGAAATGTTCCCGGTCACCGTCGGACGTGATTTGGTCCTGTCCATGACCGTATCAATATCAACATCATACCAATTATTGATGGCTAGGGCTCCTGCCATTACCAGCGTGCTGCCGAAAATCGTCAGCGAAAACGTATCAAAATGTGCGGCAAACGTTGACTCAGTAAAATATACCGCCAGCCAAAATCCGGCAAAGACCGGTACCGCATTGGCGATCAGCACAGGTAATTTAAGAAGTGCCTTCAGATCTGACACGAATGACGCTTGGCTTTCCCTGTCTGATGCAATCCCGGCTTTATCTATATCTGATGAGGTGACAATTTGTCTGCTCATGTGATTCATCCTCTCAGTGAACATAACCAATTAAAAATACTACCAAATATATTGTAAAACTTTATCGTTATTTATTTAAGCAAAATGAACTGTCAAATTCAGGCGTGAATTTACTTGGGCCATATAAAGGATCTATAAAGCCGCGGATTTCTTTACAATCAATGCCGGCTTCAGCGTTTCTTCGTCATAGAAAAAGTTTCTGCCGGCAAATTCTTTTGACGCAGTTATGATTCTTTTTATGCGAGCTATGCTTGAACTTTCGATCTTCAGTGTATAATGACACCATGACTATTTACACATTATTATACCATGATTCTGTAATATATTCTTCACTTCCATAACCACTGTCTGAGTCAATCCTTTGCACTTCATACTTAAATCCGAAATACTGATAATGCTGGCGCTGATACATCTCTCTCGGTGTGTCCTCTCCCGTCAGCAACCAAGATCACCATATGCTCAGGAAAACTGTCCATGACAAACTGCTGCATATGGGAGCCTATACCTTTTCGCCTTAATGATTTCCGGACAGTCAAATCATCCATTTCCACAAATTCTTCTGAAAGAATTAGATTCATCGAACCAGCCAGTTCTCCTTTATAATAAGCAGTATTGGACTTCGTTTTGTTGTGCAAACTCATCCATCCCAATTCAGCCTTATATACAGTTTCTGTTCGTCAGTTCGGGATTTTGCCTCCGGCTTCCTTCAGATTCCATCTCGCGGTGGACACCCTTGCCATTGGCTAACAGTTCCTAATGCCAAGCCTGTAGTGGACTTTCACCACTAAATTATAGCCCATGCCGGGCACACACAGAAAAAGGGACAAATCCTGATGAAATGTCCCTTTTAAGATAAGCATTTTTAACAAAACGAGTCTTTAGGTTTTGGTACCGATAGTCCAAAGAGCGGCCTCAGATATAATGCGATAAATGTTCCTGCCAGAGCCATGATGCCCCAGATATAGCCATGCAGACTAAATGATGCGATACCACCAAAGTATGCGCCAATATTACAGCCAAATGCCAGACGGGCACCGTAGCCCATGAGCAATCCGCCGATAACAGATGCCGTGACATTTTTCCCATTTATCTTGGAAAATTTGAAAAGTCCCCCTGCTGCTGAAGCAAGAAATGCCCCAAGAATGACACCAAGGTTAAGGACTGTTGTTGAATCGGCAAAGATCGATGTCTCCAATGCCGCTGCGTTACCTTGCCAATATCCCCAGCTGGCCACATCAACCCCAAAGAATCGTGCGACTTTGGAACCCCATAAAGCAAACGCTGAGGTGATTCCCCAGGGCGCACCTCGAACCATTAGCGTCAAGGCATTCAGAACGGCTAATACAATGGCTGCCGCAAACAACGGCCATGACCCGCGAAAAATTCGTTTCCATCCTGTCGTTGATGGTTTAGGAGCCATTTTCGGCGGTTTTTTCTTTCTTTCCACAACCAATGTAATCCAGGCGATAAGGCCAAACAATGCAATCGATAATATCCACGCACCACCATAGCCGAGTCCTGTTGATGTTGCCAGAGAGACAGGCTCAAATGCCGGCAAACCCTCTGTCCAAAATGGCAGATGATAGGCGCCGACTGTTGAACCAATGATAAAGAATAATAGCGTGACAAACATAACAGAGCGACCTCCGCCAACTGCATAAAGTGTACCGGAAGCACATCCTCCGCCAAGTTGCATCCCGATGCCAAACATAAAGGCACCAATTAAGAGACTGACGCCAACCGGAGATACATAGCCGGAAACGCCACTTCCAAAGAATGAGTAGCCAATGGCCAGAATTGGTGCAAATAAGGTTACAGCAACTGCAAGCATTAACAAGTGTGAACGTAATGCTTGCCCGTTTCCAACGGACATTAGTCTGCGAAATGCCGATGTGAAACCAAAGCGGGCATGGAATAATGTATATCCAAGTAATAGACCAATGACGAGCAATAACGGCTGCACGATATTTTGTGAAAACATCAGATAAATCATCAGAATTGCCCCGACGGTGAGCCCGCCAATAATTAGCGGCATTTGCGGCTTATTTAGTTCAGTGCTTTTTTTCTGCACCGGATCTTTTACTTCATCTATCGGTTGAACGCTTGTCGTTTCACTCATTTTATTCACCCTTTTCATATCATTTTAGTCAGAATTACTTCATTATCATAACGGCTGATTGTTTTCGTGTCAAAAAGTTTTTATGAAGCATTTTTTGATTAGGTGTTCAAACAGTCTGCTAAACACTTCTGGCATAAGATATTGAAACAATGAAAGGGGGGATATAGATGCCACGCCACATTCAGATCCACCCTGGCACTTGCATTTTTCCCGGATACCGGTATTGCGGACCCAGATGCAGCGGACCAGGCGCACCAGTTAACGCAGTCGATGCTGCCTGCAGAGCGCATGATGTATGTTTGCAAAGAGGTGGATCACCGTGTGTTTGCGATCAGCAATTCCTTCAGCGTCTCCGCCCGTTAGTCAACCCATATACACAAGAAGGCAGACATGCGAGGATGACTTATAACGCGATGCGGGTTGCGGCACGATTCAGGTGTTAATCTGGATTTCCGAGGCGATTCATCCCTGGTTATTTGCTTTCCTTTTCTCAAAAACGGAATGTTTTCGCACTTTTTTATATTTGAAATTTATTAATGTTTGGTTTTTTTGTATAATTCCTTCATAATAGATTAAAAGACCTATATACAAATGAAAAGCAACCCTCGTATTTTTGCGAACTGCAACAATAGCATTTAGCATCGTGACTACTTTCTGTTTGGAGGTGTTAAAAATGATTTTTTATGAAGGTTTTACCCCATCCAACCATCAAATTCAGGCACCCAAACTAAATTCCGACAGTATACACAGAGAACGCATATCAAATGACCTGGACAAATGCTTGAACGGTAAAATGACACTGGTTTGCACAGCTGCCGGTTTCGGAAAAACAACTACTATTGCCCAATGGCTTCATAACAGGGGTCTCCGTTCAGCTTGGATTTTCTTAAATGAACAAGCAAATGATCCAGTGGAATTTTGGCGTTATCTCACATATTCCATTCACCACACCATACCAGAGTTAAGCGTTCAGTCGCTGGAACTGCATCTCCATTCTGCTGAGGCAACGATGGCATCACTGATTAACACATTAAGATATTTATCTTCACCATTGATTCTCGTTTTTGATAACTATCATGAAATTAATCATCATTGGATTCATGCGGCGACGGAATATCTTATTAAACACACCCCAGATAAACTCCACTTCATTCTGTCTAGTCGCATGAACCCTCCATTTGAGCTTCACCGTTTGCAGCTTGACAGACAAATTCATGAACTGGACACAGATGTATTAAGGCTGAATCGTGGAGAATTACTCGATTATTTGAGCTATATGAATTTACATCTTTCGGAAAATGCAATCACCTACTTAGAGAAGCGGACAGAAGGCTGGATAACCGGTATTAACTTTATAGTTCTCACAATGAAAGATAAACAGACAGCAGAATCCACTGCCATCTCTTTTATTAATGGAAAACATGAAGTCATTTCAGATTACTTGATAAAAGATGTATTGAATCGTTTGCCTGATTCATTGCGGGCATTTGTATTACGGCTATCACTGCTTGATCACTTTTCGCCGCCATTATGTGAAGCCGTGACAGGGTATCCAGATGCCAAATTAATGCTGGAAAAACTGCAGAAAGCTAATATCTTTATTAACGTTTGTGATAACGCGCAACAATGGTTTCGTTTTCATCCGTTGTTTGCCGAAGCGATGCAATTCTATTTGCGGCATTACGAGGATGTTTCGGAATATCATTTGCATGAAAAAGCAGCAGACTGGTTCGGGGAACATAAATATTATGATCAGGCAATCAAACATGCACTGAGTGGACGGCAATATCAAAAGGCAGCAACATGGCTCAGCCACTATGCTCCTTATTTGCTAAGGAAAAGAGAGCTTACATATTTAAACGACTGGCTGAATGATTTTCCCGCAGAACTACGTAAACGTGATGCCGATCTAATGATAATCCACGCTTGGGTGCTGGCGCTAAATGGATATTTAGATGAGGCAGACGGAAAGTTATTGGAAGTAAATGCTTTAGTAGAACAATTAAACAAGACGCAGCAAAAAAAGCTATATGCGGAATTTTTTGCTCTGAGAGGTTATATGGCCATTATTCGCCATGAACCTCATAAATCTCTCTACTCACTGAAAAAGGCGGTAACCATACAACCAACCGTCAGCAAATATTTTCAAGCCGGAGTCGATTTTAACGGGGTCGAGGCTTATCCGATCAGGGGACCTCTGAGCGGAGGGGGAAGGCTTCATACAACACATGCATTATATACAAGCTTACGGCCATTATTGCGTCAAAGGGGACTGGCCGTCGTAGGATACGGATCCATTATTCTTGCAGGAATTCATTATGAACGCTGTGAATGGGAACAAGCCCGTTATTTTATTAACAGAGGAAAAGAATTAGGGTGGAAAAATCAGATGGTCGGCATTTTCGTACCTATTCATTTTTTACAGATAAAATACAACATCGCTCGAGGAGAAACTGATTCTACCTGGAAAATGTTCACCACACTTGAAGCCAGATTAAACGAGTTACACCCTCCAAAGCATTGGTTCCGGATGATCGAAACGTTTAAAACGAGACTTTATATCAAAGAAGGAAAGAAAGATATGGTAGAGAAATGGCTTAGAGAAACCCTAGACGCAGAACAATCCCCGAAATACGACGAAAATCAACCTTTATTGGGGTTTGAAGATATAACAAAAGCAAGGGCATTGATGATGAAACAGCAATATGACACAGCAAATAAAATCCTAAATCAATTGACCCATCACTTTGAAATGAAAGAACGTCTGGGAGATATGATTGAAGTATTCATTTTAAAAAGTTTGGTGTTTCATCATCAAAACCAGCTGCAAAAAGCTATGCTGACCATGGAACAAGCTATTGAAAAAGCTGAACCGGAACATTATATCCGTATATTCCTGGATGAGGGAAAACAAGCAGCTGAGATATTGTATAGCCTGCAACGGCATAAACCGAGGAATTACGTTAAAACGTTGCTATCATTGTTTAAAGAAGAAGGTATCGATTTCCTTAACCAGACACAGGATTCATCCAAACAGCATATTTTGACAAATCGTGAAATTGAACTGCTGCAGCTTGTTGGGACCGGCATGAAAAACAAAGAAATTGCGACAGCGTTATATATTTCCCTCGGATCAGTCAAGGTTTATTTAACGCAAATATATGATAAATTAGGGGTCAATAACCGCACAAAGGCGGTTGCAAAGGCAAGAGAACTTCATATCCTTGATTGAAACCATTGTACCGAATCAAACTGAACAACATCTTGATCCGGTATTTTTGATTTTCGTAAATTTTAGCCAAAAGTTAAGTATGATTCCATGAAGAGGTCTGATAATATTTTTAAATGAAACAGTAATGTTTTGAAACCGCCAACACAACAAAATTTCATAAACAAAATTCATTTTAGGGGGGACGATATGGATATGGAACCATTAGATAAAGAGTGGATCGCATTAATTCTGAAAGCCAAGCGTATGGGCATGACAATTGATGAAATCAGGTTGTATTTACAGCATAACAGGCAGCATGTAACATATAGCAAAGAAAGACTGGTAAAGGGCGAAAAAGCCGATTGATCGAGATGAAGGGTCAGCTACATTAGCCGGTACGAACAAAAATGTTGACCAGTGATGTGTTTTTGGAATGCCAAAAACGATATACACCTACAATTAACAGGAAACATGCCGACGCTAAATTGACATTCTAACAACTGGCCCTTTATTAAAAACAGCGATTTATTTGATTCTCATCAATTATTTCTTTCCTGATTATAATTCTTTTGAAACACTATGATATCATCTATTATGTAATGACATTGTGAATATGTGTTCAAGGCAGCCGAATTATTTTTATTCGTTAGCACCTTTATACTTTTGACACCGCGAGACATAAGTTTTTACTTCCAATAATGCAATCAAAGATGATGCGAACCCCAGTCGTCTCGCTTTCTCTTCAACATATAGTTCCGTCATTTCTCCTTGGGCTGACGAATAACAAAAAGACCTGTAACTTTGTGCACAAGCAAAGCCAACAAATTCCTCATCTAGCATTCCCACTGCGACCAACTCATCATTCTTATTTAAGCTATCGATAATTTCTGAAACAGTACTCGCTCACCCCCATTGAACTTTTGATTAAGGCGGGAAAGCTCCTCGGCATCCTTTTCGTCTGCTAATCTTTCATTTTTATTCATGTCTATCACCGCTTTATAAATTGATATCCCTAAACGACCGCAGTTATTGGATCTCGTGTGATAACTCTTGCTAGATTGGTCTAACTTTTTTCTATTTTAGCATAATGTATGTAAAAACATGACTAAAGTCCTCATTCGTTAGTAACTAAACACTAAATATTTAGATCTAATTGAACGTGAGTGCTTGACTAACCAAATTAAAAATGTAGTATAAAAACGATAATGTTTAATAAGTTGAGGAGTGAGTGAATGAAAAAAATAGTTATCCTAGTTTTGATGCTAGTTTTTCTTTATGCGTGTGGTGAAGAACCATCTAACGGGGCGTACAACGATACAGCGGAAAATAATGGGGCTGCCTCAGATAAAGAAACGCAAGAAGTTCCGAATAAAGAGAACGATGATGAGGCGGAATCAGTTACAGAAGATGAAACACAAAATACCGCTGGCAACGTAACCGACATGGATATTGACAGTGTTTATGAAGCTATTGTTCAAAATGATTTCTTAAATGACGATACTTTGGAGATGAACAATGCCAATCTAGATTGGTTCACCTTTGAGTTCATGAGCTTAGCTAATAAAAGCATTACGGTAGTCGACAACACGGCTTATTTTTCGAATAATCAGGATACATACCCATTAAATTTAAAGGATAACTCTTTTGCAGATGAGATTGATGAAGGTACGGATGTTCAAATCGTCCAATATGATGGCGAATTACTATTTTTACATAGTGATAATGACCAAATCTATATGCATTATCTAAATAAAGATACGGAAGAAATAGCTGACACGGTCGAGTTTAGTAAAGCTAAAGACACGGATGATATTGCAAATACCTACTTGTATGAAGATAAACTCATTGGTGTAACCGGATATGTAGGAAATATTTATATATTTGACCTCTCCACAAACTCATTAGAAGAAGTGATTGATATGGAAGAAGTTCTAGGTGAGAGAAGAGATCTTAACACAATAGGTTTCGACGATGGATTATTATACATAGGAGCTGAGGGACTATCGAGTTCTATATATGCCCTTGATGTAACTTCGGGAGAGTTATCCTGGGATCTGGAATTGGGTGAAGACAGTCTGTATACCATGGTGGGCACCTATCAAAAGGAACCGATATTTGTAGGAGACTCCATGCATATCCATTTAGAAAATAAAGCATACCTGGAGATTGATAAAAATACAGGGGAATTATTGAATGCTGCTGAATTTGGAGTGAGGAGTCATCTTCTGCATGCGACAGAAGAAAATATTTATATGGTTCACGAAAACACTAGGGAAGAAGAAGAATACATTGTTTCTTTAAATAAAGACACATTGGAACCAAATTGGGCGGTTGCTATTGATGGAAGACATAAAGATTTTGCCGCAACAGTGAATGATAATTATTTGTATACAGCTGTCCTGAACCATACCAAGGATCCGGGGGGAACAGATTGGTATAAAATAGACATGGATACAGGAGAAATATTGAAGAAAGACTACATCGAAGAGCTAAATAACCAAAATGCAGAAGGTTTATTTTTTGAAATAATAGAAGATAAGATGATTTTAGCTGATGGTTTTGCGGGAGCCATTTCACAATTGGAATAAAAGTGTTGACATTTCTGATAACGGGCTTCGATATCCATCGCAGCAAAAAAATGACTATACATTGAAGTCCGCCCCAAAAGTTAGAGTAAAACCAACTTTTGGGGTGTATATCATGGTTAAATTGGAAGTACCCAGAGTCTGTAGAAGATATGCAGAATGCACTGAAGGATATATTTGGGCCAATGTTTGAATCCATGTTAAAAGGTGAAATGAACCATCATCTAGGTTATGAATCAAATGATAAAGCCGAAAAGGAAATAGAAAACAGAAGGAATGGATACGGCGATAAAACGGTAAAGACCAGTTCAGGCGAAGTGGCTATTCAGGTTCCACGAGACCGTGATGGCTCCTTTGATCCAAAACTCATACCAAAGCGTCAGAAGGATGTTTCGGCAATTGAAAATAAAGTGATAGCCATGTACGCCCGTGGGATGTCACAACGCGATATTTCTTCAACGATTGAGGATATTTACGGTTTTTCGGTTTCCCATGAAATGATCTCTGACATTACGGACAGTGTACTTCCTGAGTTGGAAGAATGACAGACAAGACCGCTGAGTAACTGTTATGCATTTGTGTTTGTAGACTGCATGTACACAACGATCCGAAACCAATATGAAACGAAGAAATATGCCGTTTATACCATTCTTGGCTACACGATGGAAGGCTCAAAGGACATTCTCGGATTATGGCTGAATGAGACAGAAAGCAAGCATAAATGGATGCAAATTTTTGATGAAATCAAAGCGAGAGGGGTTGAAGACATTTTCTTTATCTCCATGGATGGTGTGAGTGGTTTAGAGGAAGGTGCACGTTCTATTTTCCCCCACGTCATCGTCCAACGTTGTATGGTTCACTTAATTCGTAATTCCGTTAAATATGTTCCGAGCAAGGATTATAAGGCATTCACCAAAGCATTAAGAAAAGTATATGCGGCACCAAGCCTTAAGGCTTGTCATAGTCCGTTCGACTCCTTTAAACACCAGTGGTCTGCCTATCCAGGAGCGATTGATGTTTGGACAAGAAACTTTCATCACGTCGAGCAGCTCTACGACTACGGCAGTGCTATTCGTAAAGTTATGTACACAACCAACGCGGTAGAAAGTATCCATTCCAGCTTCAGAAAAGTAACTAAAAAAGGAGCATTTCCAAACGAAAATGCCCTTTTGAAAGTATTATATTTGCGGATCAAAGAGCTGGAGACTAAATGGGACGGTGGCCATATCCAAAACTGGGCAATAGTTATAAACCAGCTCCTCGTCCATGAAAATCTTAAGAATAGGGTTTTAAAATACCTTGTGTAAATTTTAACTTACGCACTTTATTTGACAAACCCATTTTTAAAAATGGTTTTCTTATGTTTTCCATTCACATATAATCTTCAACTGCCCATCCTTTAACTCACCAGTTATAGTTCCGTTCATTTTTTCCATTAAACTCTTCACAATGGACAAGCCCAGTCCTGTATTTTTGCCGGATCGAGATTGATCTGCCATATAAAATCGATCGAAAAGCAGCTCTACATCCTTTTCGGTTAACGTATGTGCTTCATTTTGGACCATTAATCTAACTGCTGATTCTTTCTCCTCAAGCATTACGGCTACATTTCCACTTGAATGGCTGATGGCATTTAAAATCAGGTTTTCCATGACTCTTGTTGCTGCGGATTTGTCAGTTGTAATGAACACATCATGCTCCGGCATGTTGATGATTGGTTCCATATTTTTATCATTAAAGCGGTCATAAAAACGCATTAATACATCTATTGTTAAGTTCTTCATATTAAATTTCTCTGACTGAAGTTGATAATCTGCAGATTCAATAACAGACAGCTCAAAAAAATCATTTAATAAGGTTTCAAGCCTTTTCGCTCGATTTTTTGCAATGGATATATATTCTTTTCGTTCGACCTCTGGAACTTCATTTGACTCAGCCATCTGAATATATCCTAAAATTGAAGTTAATGGTGTTCTCAGATCATGTGACATATTTGCAACTGCCTGTTTCAGTTCATTTTCAAAGCGGATTCTTTCTCTTTTTTCTTTTACATGCAAATCAATAAGATAATTGATTTCGGCCCCCAATTCTTCAATATTTTGATCCAAAAGAGCCATATCTATTTTTTTGTTTGTTCGTTGATGATTATAATCTTCCACTTGCCTGCCTATTTTTTTCACTTCATTCTTTAAAGAAAATAAGCGAGTGGAAAGAAAAACAACTGCAAGGAACACAATTATGAATAGATACAACCATAGCATTTTCTTCACCCGCTCTTTTAGAAGTTATTTCATTTCCTTTTTGTTAAAAATAGAAATTCCACCCAAGGTTATGATAATGAATGTTACGAATCCAATTAGAATGGACTTAAGCATTTCATCATTTGTCATTGAAAACTTAAAGACTTCATGAAATTGGTAAAAAATAGAATTCTCATAAATCATATTTATCAATGGTGGCTTAGGAAGTTTTTCAAATGCAAACATCACGATTGTTAATAGTATCGAAAAAATTATGGTTTTTCCACTATCTTCAGTAGTAATAGCTATCAGAATTATGATCGCTGTATAGCCTAAAAATTGAAGCACGAATAAGCTTGATGCTCTTCCTAAATACAACATACTGGAAACGGTCAATATATCACCGTGTCCCAATAATATAATTTCTATAATACCTGTCGTTAACGGAATCAGTATCGTAACAACGATTGATCCCAGGGTAAATACGAGATACTTTGATATGAAAATATGACTTCTCTTGCTGCCACTTATTATTTGATTTTTGATTACACCGCTTTGTGAAAATTCATGAGAGATAAAAAAGCCGGCCAACGTACTGACTATTAAATTAAATAGTAACGGTATTGTAAATGCAGATGTAGCATTAAGCTCACTTAAACCAGCACGATCAAAATCAGTACCCTGCATTTGCCACCACTCAATAATCACTAAATAATGCAGCAATGCACTTAAGCCCGTAATGATTAATAATAACATCCAAAATGTCTTATTTCTTTGTAATTTAAACCATTCTGCTCTAAGTTGATTACGCATGTTCCTCACCTCCAACAACCCTTGCAAAATAACTTTCGAGACTGTCCCCGTTTTGTGATAGATGTTCAATCACAAGGTTATTGGCTGTTAGAGCCATTGAAACTTTCCGAACATTATCGAGATTGCTGTATAGTTTTATAGTCCCATCTGGCATTACCTCATAATCACTAGTGGATAGAGCTGATTCTAGCACCGTGGCTCCCTTCGTCGGTTGATCCACTTTAATTCGCAAATGTTGTCTGCATTTTTCATCCAATTCTTTAGCTGAGATTTCTTCTAAAAGTCTCCCTTTATGGATAATACCGTAACGGCTTGCCAGCTGATGCAGTTCACTTAAAATATGACTTGATATTAAAATCGTCAGTCCTTGTTCACGATTCAATTTTTTAAGTAATTCTCTAAGCTCAACGATTCCCATTGGATCCAAGCCATTTGTCGGTTCATCAAGAAGTAAGAATTCTGGATCACTCAATAGGGCAATAGCAAGTCCAAGTCTTTGCTTCATTCCTAGTGAAAAGTTTTTCGCTTTTTTTTTTCCTGTACCGTTAAGTTCAACTAACTCCAATGTTTTGTTGATGCATCCTTTTCCTGGTATGCCTCTTTGCAAGCGATGAACCTCTAAATTTTCATATGCTGTCATATTTGGGAAAAGTGCAGGACTTTCAATGATGGCCCCTATTCTTTTTTGTGCATCTGTTAACATATTTGCATGATCATTTCCAAATAACTCAATTGTTCCATTTGATGGGAAGGATAGTCCCGTTACTATACGTAACATTGTTGACTTGCCAGCTCCATTTTGACCAATGAACCCATAAATTTCTCCCTTTTTGATGGATATATTAACATCTTCAAGGGCAACATCATTTCTGTATTTTTTTGTTAAATGACTTGTTCTTAAGATGTAATCATTCATTCATGTAACCCCCTTTTCTCTATAAATCAGTATGGAACGTAAAACATAAGAAAGACTTAAGATAAATCTAAAAAAAACATTAAGATTTCATACGGTAGCCCATTCCCCAAATCGTTTCAATATATTCTTCATCAGGGTTCGCATTGGAAAGCTTATTTCTTAAGTTACTCATGTGAACATTAACCGTGTTGTCATCTCCGTGAAAATGTTCATTCCAAACACTTTCGAATAAATTTGATTTGGAGAAGACTTTTTTGGGAGAAGTCATAAGCAGCACAAGAATCTTGTATTCCCGAACTGTCAATGTAATCTCTCTACCATTTACATAAACGGTTTTTGTTTCCAAATCAAGGTGAATATCTTTATGGGTTAACACTTGTCTAGGCGTTTCATTCGTATGTTTGTATCTACGCAGCAGAGAATCAATACGAGCAGATACTTCTTCAACATCAAAGGGTTTGGAAATAAAGTCATCTGCACCTGATCGCAAACTTTTAATTTTTGTTTGCTGTTCATTTTTTGCTGAAATAATAATAACTGGAATAGAACCTTTTTCCGTTATTTTTGCGAGAATTTCCTCTCCGACCTTACCCGGAAGCATTAAATCAAGTAAAACTAAGTCCCACTTCTGTTCATCTAAATAAATCAGTGCTTCTGTACCAGAATAGGCAGGTTGCGGATGATACTGGCTTTTTCTTATTATTTTACATAACAATTGGTTAATATCATTGTCATCTTCAACAACTAAAATGTTAATCGTCTGATCCACTTTACATTCTCCCTTTTTCGTGCAAGATATTATGGTAAGAGGATAAAGAAATGTTTATGACATTTCAACTGGGATGTAATGGAGAGGAACACCCAATTCTTCATTTCCATCTTTATGATGATAATTCTTAAGCTTCCCTTCATATACGAATTGAAAATTAGACGCTTTCAGCAAGTCATTTGGTGCTATGAGTGATAGCGGCTTTTCAAAATCTATGATGTTACATTCCTTTAGTACTGCAGCAACAAACTGGGAACAGAAAAATGCTCGTTCTCTTATGATTGGCTTATTAAATATAAATCCGAATAATCCTAAGAAATTATAGCGATAATATTCTTTTTGTCCTTCGATTTCCTTTATATAGCTACTTATTTGTTGCATTTGAGCTTCTGTTACTGTAAAAGAATAGATGGCACAATCTGCCTGTTTAAATAATCCTTTTTTCAAATCTTCTTTTACAAATCCCCCATTAAACGGGTTTTCAACCTTTTTCCTTCCAAAACTATATACCTCTGCTAGTTCAGAGTCGAGGGATATTGACGCATGATTATATGTTTTTTTTGTATATAGTTTGATCATCTTTGTAAATAATGAACCCGTATCTGTTAAAAGAATATATACCTTTTTTTCTGTCATAGCCATTCTCCTCTTCTGTTATCCAAGAAACATATTCTACAATCAATATACTTCGAAAAACATAAGAAGAACTTAATACAGTCCTTAAGAAAACCTTAAGTTTTTAAGAAAGTATCATTTATTGGCCGAAAAAATGACTGAACCCATGATTGGATCATCAAGTATTTTTTAACGAAATCAGGTCGGACTAGCAAATTTATATTTTAACTAGCAGGTTTATTTATTAATTAGACATAGTAGAAAGAAGATTTAAATGGAAAACTAACTCCACATGAAACAGTAAAAATTTATTCACTATTAACAGACACACCTATAATAGAAAGTGCGAAATTAAGATATCTTTGTGTTTTTTTGTTTAAATACTAAAGCTACATAACCTATTATAGAAGCTCCTGTAAAAAGATCATGATACCCCGATATATCTGCGATTACCCCGGAGACAATGGACCCTATTGCTTGACCAAGTGCTAGTATTAAGAAAGGTATACCTAGGCCAAATGATGGGTTTGATTTAAACACGGAAATTCCCCACACGATTAAAACACCTGTCATAAAAATATACGAACTACCAAAAAGGGCTGGTGATAGCCACCCTACTATAATATAATCTGCAAATGTCCCTAATAGGAGAGACGAGGTTGAAAGTGCTAATACAGAAATCCTGTATGCAGGCATTAAACCATATTTATTTACAAATACACCAGCAGTTCCCCCTAATAACCCTGCTATTCCAATAATCACCCAGAGCCATTCTCCGAGGTATAATGGAACATTCTCTATCTGAAACATAAAGTCTCTTGAAAATGTCCAATAGGCTGAACAGGATATTCCTAACAATAAAGAAGCCAGAATTAATGGTGTGGCTCTTCTCCACTCTTCTCTTGAGAAACCAACTATTACCTTTTCTTTTAAAGGTTGATTCTTTGGCAGTACTTTGTAATTAGCGATTAATACAAATATAGCAATAACCATAAATATAAAATACGTTTCTCTCCAACTATCTGTCATTAGGATGGCAACTGCCCCAGTAAAAGCTGTGCCAACACTCGTACCAGAGTTAATCCAGGAATTAGTTTGATTCTGTAATCTTGTTTCTACATTTAATTCAACAATGTTAGCGTATGGTGGGGATGAGAAACCTGTACTTAGTCCTGCCAAAAATATACCTAGACCTAGTACGGCCGGATTAAACGAGATTGAGATAATCCCCAAACCCATTATTGATGATAAGCCAGCTATGACAAGTATAGACTTTGAGGAAACCCTATTAGAAAATACCATTGATAATACGATTGCAATACAGTAAGCGATGTATGACAAAGACGAAATGACACCGCTAGTGGACTGTGCCATATTCATCGTTTCATTAATATATGGAAGCATTAAACCATAACTAAACCGAGATAAACCATACGTCACAGCGATCATTGGTAAACCAACAACAATCAATTTCTTTTCAAACATTAGACCACTCCTATTTATATATAACGTTCATTATAATAAATAAATAAAAAAATAGGGAATAATGTACGGCATTAGTTTCCCTCTTACTATTTCATTTTTCAGCAACATATATATCTTTTATTAAACCATTCGCAGCTTCTTTTACTTCATCTATTGTCTGGATTTGGGCTATTGATGTTAATCCCTCTAGTATAATAAGTAATTGGACACCAAGTGATCTGGGAACATGAAATAGCTCTAAATCATTTTCAATCCTGTTTAGCAGTGTTTTTTTATGTTCCCTACTTAGCGAAGCAACTTCCTCATTTACACCTTCGTACTCCTGCTTTGCTCTTAGGAATAAGCATCCATTAAAACTATCCGTTTCTATCCAATCCAAGTGTATCTTTATTAGAGACTTTATATATGAATTCATTCCGTCTTCCCTTTTAACATTATCTTCTATCAATTGAAGATATTGATCTTCTCTTCGCACTAATATTTCTTTGATTAGATCTTCTTTTGAGTTGAAATGGTAGTACATAGTCATTGGTGCCACTCCTGCTTGTTCCAATATAGATTTCACACCAATTGCATGAAAACCGTACTGATAAAATAGTTTTTCTGCCGTATTCAAAATGGATTCTTTTTTTTGTGACTTTTTCATATGACAACTCCTTTTATATTGAACGTTCATTATAACTTTAACATGTCATGTTCCTTATTGCAAGAAACTATAGTAATTAAAACACATCTCTTCAGGTCGCATTCCACCGTTTCAGTTAAAATGAAGTTTTGCTACAGAACCCCATTTCGAAGAATTTACAGATCAAAAGTGGCCGTTTTTCCGTATCTTTTTCACCTGTTTTTTCACCTTTTTTTCGAAGTTAAAATAAAGTTTTCTCAAAATGTTGCGTAACGGAAAGAAGAGAAAACCGAGCAAAGGGTTAGGCATGAAAAAGACCCGGAAATCGGAAATGTTTATTTTCACGAAATCGGGGTCTGAATCTGAAGTGTTTATTTTAACCGAGAGATTTATGTTTAACTATACAATTTTTGTACCTTAACAAAAAACTCTTGTAAAAATTCACCCTTTAAACCCGCATTCGCCCGTTCTTTTGTTAAAAAAGTCTTGGATCAAACCGTTGTTTTTCTCGATTTCTTTCATCACATATTTCACAAAACTTTATTAATACCATAATAAACTCTTGTAGAAAAAACAAGGGAAACCCCTGTTATAAAAGAATTTCCCATTTTTCTCCACACGCTCTTACAAAACTTTATTCTCATTATTTCGTGTGATTTCACAAAACATTATTATTCTTACAAGACTTTATTGTTGGGCTACAATTTTGACTGTATCTGTGCAACGCACTCAACGTGATGCGTCTGCGGAAACATATCAACCGGCTGCACCTCCTGTGTGGCATAGCCGCCATCTTCCAGTATGCCCAAGTCACGGGCTAGCGTTGATGGATTGCAGGACACATAAACAATTCGCTTTGGCTCCATGTCAATCATCGCCTTCAGCAGTTCTTCATCACAGCCTTTTCGCGGCGGGTCCACCACAATCACGTCCGGACGCAGGCCTTGGGCTGTCCACCATGGCATCACTTTTTCGGCTTCACCCACATAAAATTCAGCGTTCGTGATACGATTCAGTTTGGCATTTTTCTTGGCATCATCAACAGCCTCCGGGACGACCTCCACACCGTAAACTTTTCTGGCTTCTTGCGCCATAAACAGTGAAATGGTGCCAATTCCGCAATAAGCATCGACCACTGTATCATAGCTGCTAATCTTGGCATACGCTAATGCTTTGTCATACAGTTTTTTCGTTTGGGGTGGATTGACCTGATAAAAGGATTTGGCAGATATCGCAAATTTGATATCACCAATTTGATCGTAAATATAGTCTTCTCCCCAGATGGTTTTAGATTTTTTGCCCCAAATAGAATTCGTCTTCCGGTCGTTGATATTGTGGACAATCGACTTGATATGCGGATATGTCTGAATCAGTTCCTTGATTAGCTCTTCCTGATGAAGCAAATCCGGTGTCCGTGTGATGATGACAATCATCGTATCCTTGGTCACCTCACCTGTGCGGACGACAATATGCCTCAGTACGCCAGTGTCATTCTGTTCATCATAAGCTGGAATGCCGAGTCGGTCAGCAATTCTTCTTACTGCTTCCACCATACGGTCATTCACTTCGTCCTGAATATTGCATGTTTCCATTCCTTCTATAATTCGGTGACTGCGTTTTTGATAAAAGCCGGTTATCAGTTCACCGTCGTCTTTTTCCCCGACAGGCATTTGCACTTTGTTGCGATACCGCCATGGATCCTCCATCCGAATGATCGGGTGGACGGGTACATGTTCGAGACGAGCAATTTTCCGCATCGCATTTTTAACCTGATTTTGTTTCATCTCAAGTTGCATATCATAGCTCATATGCTGCAGCTGGCATCCGCCGCACGTATAAAAAACGTCACACGGCGGTTCGACACGCTCCGGGCTGGACTCTGTAACCTTGAGCAATTTCCCGAACCCGAAGTTTTTCTTCACTTTAATGACCTTCACTTCGCCTACTTCCCCCGGCAAAGCATATGGGACAAATAAAGGATAACCGTTTATTTTTCCTACTCCGCTTCCCTCATGGGTCAAATCTTCAAATTGAAGTGTGACGGTCTGATTCTTTTTCACTGGTGCAGATTGTTTAGCCATTTGTATCTTCCTTTTGCGCATTGAATGTAATTCTTATCTTATCATACCCTTTTCGCCAATTAAAAAGACTGCCACGTAAGCAGTCTCTTCATATTTATGCCTCTTCCTCTTTCTCAACAAACTTATCCGGCACAAGGAATTCGATATGCTGCGGCAAATTCCTGAATTCCCCGGGCAGCAGTCCGCCGTATTCACCGTCTATATTCAATTGCATTTTTTCATCGGTCGTCACATTAACATGCTTGGCCTGTGCATAGATGATCCGTTTGTCTTCAAGATGAGCACCTCTTACTGCCAGAGTGGCGATGCGGACAAATTCGGCTAAATTCATTTTCTTTAAAATCAGCAAGTCAAAATATCCATCATCAAGGCGCGCATCTGGTGCTAATTTTTCAAATCCGCCTACTGAATTCGTGTTGGACACAAGGAACAGCATAATATCCTCATCAATAATCGTTCCATCATATTCAATTTTTGTCCGTATCGGCTTTAAGGATGGAAGCATTTCGATTCCCTTCACGTAATAGGCCAAATGTCCAAGCATTGTTTTCAGCTTGCTCGGCACATCATACGTCAGTTCGGTCAATTTGCCGCCCCCCGCAATGTTCACAAAATAGTGATCGTTTACACGGCCAATATCAAGCAGCATCGATTGTCCTGCTAAAATAACATCAACAGCTTTCTCGATACCACGGGGGATGCACAATGCCCTGGCAAAATCATTCGTTGTTCCGGTCGGGATAATGCCAAGCTTCGGGAGGTGCTCCTGTTCTGCCAATCCATTGATTACCTCATTAATGGTACCATCACCACCTGCAACGACTACCAAATCAAAGTGTCTTTCTGCAGCTGTTGCAGCAGCATTGGTTGCATCACCTTCACCTGTCGTAGCATGTGTTGATGTTTCGTATCCGACCTTTTCAAATCGCTCCATGACAGTTGGCAATTCCCGTTTAAATGCTTCCCGTCCGGATGTCGGGTTATAAATAATGCGGGCTTTTTTCATGCCACTCCCCCTCCCAACACGCAAATCAGTTTTTACACCTAACGTCTATAATAGCGCTTTTCAACCTATTTGAAAAGTCATTATGCGATAAGGATGGACTAATGTCATGAATTGGCAGTAGTCCCGGTAAATCAATCGTCTTTGTAGCTGTGTGGGGCCCTTAATTTGGCGTTTTTGAATCCGGAATCTGGCGTTTTCAGCAGCTTAACGTTTATCAATCTCCGCTTGTAAAATCTTATTGACCATTGGCGGGTTTGCCTGACCTTTTGTCGCTTTCATAACCTGCCCGACAAGATACTTGATGGCACGGTCTTTCCCGTTTTTATAGTCGATGATCGATTGTTCATTTTCATCAAGCACTTTTGTAATGATTTCAGTCAGCTGTCCTTCATCGGAAATTTGCACAAGTCCCTTTTCTTTGACGATTTTTTCCGGTTCACCGCCATTTTCCACCAGTTCGGCAAACACTTTCTTGGCGATTTTGGAGGAAATCGTACCGTCGTCAATCAGCTTGATCATTTTAGCTAACGCTTCCGGTGTCAGAGACAGTTCGTTCAATTCTTTGTAATGCTTGTTCATATAGCCGGAAACGTCACCCATCAGCCAGTTGGAAGCTTGCTTGATATCCGCGCCGTTCTTAATCGTTTCCTCAAAGAAATCGGACATTTCCTTGGAGTTGGTCAAAACAGCTGCATCGTATTCCGGCAGCTCCAATTCATCGATATAGCGGTGCTTGCGGGCGTCAGGCAGTTCTGGAATTTCCCGGCGGATGCGCGCTTTCCACTCGTCATCAATATACAGTGGCACAAGATCCGGCTCCGGAAAATAGCGATAATCATCAGATCCTTCTTTGACGCGCATAAGGATCGTCTCCTTCGTTTTTTCATCGTAACGGCGTGTTTCCTGCAAAATTTCGCCGCCTGACAGCAGTTCTTTTTCCTGACGCTTTTCTTCAAATTCCAGTCCTTTTTGCACGAATGAGAAAGAATTCAAGTTTTTCAATTCCGTTTTAACACCGAATTCTTTCTGCCCGATTGGACGAATGGATAAGTTGGCGTCACAACGGAGCGAGCCTTCTTCCATTTTACAATCAGAAACACCTGTGTATTGAATGATGTTTTTCAATTTTTCTAGATAGGCATATGCTTCTTCCGGTGAACGCATGTCCGGCTCAGACACGATTTCAATTAGTGGTGTGCCCTGACGGTTAAAGTCAACCAGAGAATGGCCGTCATCCTGGTGGGTCAGCTTACCAGCATCTTCCTCCAGATGCAGACGTGTAATGCCGATCCGCTTTTTCTCCCCGTTCACATCGATCTCGATCCAGCCGTTTTCGCCGATCGGCTGATCAAACTGGGAGATCTGATAGGCTTTCGGATTATCCGGATAAAAGTAGTTTTTTCGGTCGAATTTTGTATCTGCTGCGATTTCACAATTCAGTGCCAATGCCGCTTTCATCGCAAAATTAACCGCTTCTTCATTCAATACCGGCAAAACACCAGGATAGCCGAGATCAATCGGGTTAACGTTCGAGTTTGGCTCATCTCCAAATGCATTTGGACTCGGGCTGAAAATTTTCGATCCCGTTTTTAGCTCTACGTGTACTTCAAGTCCGATAATCGTTTCAAAATTCATTATTTAGCACCTCCCAATTGAGGCCGTTTTGTATGATGATCAGTTGCTTGTTCAAACGCATGTGCTGTACGATAAACCGTACCTTCATCAAAAGGTTTTCCAATGATTTGCAGACCGATCGGCAGTCCTTCTTCTGAAAATCCGCATGGTACAGAAATCCCCGGAATCCCCGCCAAGTTGACTGGAATCGTTAAGATATCGTTGGCATACATGGTCAGCGGATCGTCAATCTTTTCGCCAATTTTGAACGCAGGTGTTGGCGCAGTCGGCCCGATGACCACATCATAGTTTCCAAAAATGCTATCGAAGTCTTGTTTAATCAATGTGCGTACCTTTTGTGCTTTTTTATAGTAGGCATCATAGTAACCGGAACTTAAAGCAAATGTCCCGAGCATAATCCGACGCTTAACTTCATCGCCAAAACCCTCACTGCGGGAATACGTGAACATGTCCGCCATATTATCCGCCTTTTCAGAACGTACTCCATAACGAACGCCATCAAAACGGGCCAGGTTGGCGGATGCTTCGGATGATGCCAGCAAATAATACGTTGCCACGGCATATTTGGAATGTGGCAAGGAAACCTCCTCCCACTCAGCACCAAGCAATTCATATACTTTCAATGCATTCTGAACAGCCTTCTTCACTTCAGGGGCGACACCTTCTGACAGGTATTCTTTCGGTACTGCAATCTTCATTCCTTTCATATCGCCAGTCAAAGCATCCGCATAGGAAGGGACATCAACATCAGCACTGGTTGAATCCATTTTGTCATGCCCGGAAATAATCTCAAGAACACGTGCATTATCTTCTACGTTACGGGTAATTGGGCCGATTTGATCGAGAGATGATGCAAACGCGACAAGGCCAAAGCGTGACACACGTCCATATGTCGGCTTCATCCCGACAACACCGGAAAATGACGCCGGCTGACGGATCGAACCGCCTGTATCGGAACCGAGGGAAAATAATACCTCACCTGCTGCAACAGAAGCTGCTGCCCCACCGCTGGAACCGCCTGGCACATAGTCTGTATTCCACGGATTGCGGACAGGTGTGAAGCTGGAGTTTTCATTTGAGGAGCCCATCGCAAATTCATCCATATTCAATTTGCCAACTGTGACCGCTTTATCCGTGTTCAATTTTTCCATAACTGTTGCATTATATAGTGGATCGTCAAAGTTCTTTAAAAATTGACTCCCGCACGTGGTACGCAAGCTTTTCGTGACAATATTATCTTTAATGCCGGCCGGGATGCCGAATAAACGCGCATCTTCATCCGGTGCAGCGTCCAGCTGTTTCGCCTGACTGCGGGCATGCTCTTCATCCAGTGTCAAAAATGCCTTTACCTGATCATCAACTTCATGGATACGATCGTATGAAGCATCAACCAAGTCTTCAGCGGAAATCTCTTTTTTATGTAACATTTCTTCCAATTGTTTAATGCTATGGTCAAATAGTGACATATTTTTCCCTCCTTATTCCAGTATCGAAGGCACGCGAAAATAACCATCCTGCTTGTCCGGCGCATTTTTCAGTGCTTCTTCTTTTGAAATCCATTCTTTCGGGTCGTCTTTGCGTAAAACATTTTTCAGATCGAGAACATGTGTCGTCGGTTCTACGTTTTCTGTACCCAGTTCGTTTAATTGTTCAGCATATTCTATGATTGAGCTCAAGTGATCTGCAAACATATCAGCTTCATCTTCAGTGATGGCAAGCCTTGCTAAACCGGCAACATGCTTAACCTGATCCTTTGAAATATCCGCCATGCTGGACACCTCCATACAAATGATTTTATCCTACTTTACATTATAATGATATTTATTAAAACACACTAATGATCATAGCAAAATTCGCCTTCAATAAGCAAATGAATAGAAACATCCGCTTCCCCCGAAACAGCAAGGAAAGCGGATTTGTTATTTTACCTCACACATCATTCACCTTTGCAATTGCTTCATCATATTCAGACTCAACCCCCGCAGAAGGCTTGCCTGTTAAACTGACTGCAACAGCGACAATCAGATTAAGCAGGAATCCCGGGGCAATTTCATACAAGTCAAAAATGCCACCTGACAGGAATCCACCCCAGACAATGACAGTAAGTGCACCTGCTAAAATACCTGCAAACGCGCCATTTCGGGTGAATCTTTTCCAAAATAGTGCAAGTAAAATGGTCGGACCAAATGCCGCCCCAAATCCTGCCCAGGCATAGCTCACCAGTTCAAGCACGGTGCTCTCCGGATTCATGGCGATAATCGCAGCAATCAATGCGATGATAAGCGTGGCTATCCGACCGACCCATACGAGTTCTTTGTCTGTTGCCGCTCGTCTGAAAATTGCTTTATAAAAGTCTTCTGCAACCGCTGATGAAGACACGAGCAGCTGCGAGTCAATTGTGCTCATAATCGCTGAAAGAATAGCGGCCAGTAGTATACCGGCAATGACCGGATGGAATAACAGCTGGGAAAAAGCAATAAAAATCTTTTCCGGATCATTCAGCATCTGCACACCGTTATCCATCACAACGGCAATCCCATATTCATCTAGAACACTGACATCCTGCGAACTGATGAATGCTAACCCAACAAAACCGGTAAATATGGCACCATATAATCCCAGAACCATCCAGGTCGTTCCAATAAACCGGGCTTTCGGAACATCTTTCGGTGATCTTAACGCCATAAATCTGACGATAATATGCGGCTGTCCGAAATAACCAAGCCCCCACGCCAAAGATGAAATGATGGCCAGGATTCCGACACCCTCAATCATATCTAAATGACCCGGATTGATATCCCCGACAGCTTGAACAGCAGCGTCCCAGCCGCCAATTTGATTCATCGCAATAATCGGGACGACAATTAGTGCGAGAAACATTAAAGAGCCCTGAAGAAAATCAGTCCAGGCTACCGCTAAAAATCCGCCTAATAAGGTATACGACACAACAACAATGGTTCCAATCCATAATGCTGTTTGATACTCCAGACCAAAAGATGCCTCAAACAATTTTGCTCCAGCCACCATTCCAGATGACGTATAGAATGTAAAAAACAATAGAATAACAAGTGCCGAAATAACCCGGAGTATATGAGCGTTATCCTTGAAACGATTTTCAAGAAAGTCCGGAATCGTAATAGAGTTGTTGGAAACCTCTGTATAAACCCGCAGACGTTTTGCGACAATCTGCCAATTCAAATATGCCCCGATAGACAGACCTATTGCCATCCAAGCCTCTGCAAGACCCGCAGCATAAACAGCCCCCGGAAGCCCCAGCAACAGCCATCCGCTCATATCCGATGCACCGGCACTTAACGCGGCAACCCCCGGACGCAATTTACGGCCGCCTAGAACATAATCGGATAGATTGTTGGTCATCCGGTACATCATGATACCGATTACAAGTATACCAATCACGTACAAAATAAACGTTATCAATGTTGCCTGATCCATTTACTTTCCCCTCCCTTCCGTAAATAATGTAATAATTGAAAGCAGCATCACAACAGGCATCGGAATGAACATCCACAGCCATGTTGCTCCAGAAATGGCATACTCCACTTGCACCCACTCCTTTCAGAATATTTGTACATTTATTATACCATATGTACCACTGATTGAGTTCATTATAAGTTGTTACATTTACTGCATGCAAATTTGCATGTAAATTCCGGAAAACGAAAAAAGCCTGAAATAGCTTTCCACACTATTTCAGGCAAATCACATCATATAGTAATAGGGTAAAAAATACTGATCTTTCGCTTCAAACTAGATTAAAAGTGACTAACGTCCTGACCTACTGAAAGGATTTTAGGCTCCCACTCCATCGCAGAATCCGTCGGCGCATCTTGCGCTGCCGCAAATCCCACTACAAGAAGTGCTCCAAATGCTAAAGTTACCATTATCTTTTTCAAATTCTCCCCCTCCTTTACAGGCTAACTAGTTCTTCAAAAGTACTATTAGCCATTTTGTAATATTTAACAGATTCTTTATATCTGTTATTCCCTTCAAAATGTTGTGCCAGCATATTGGCATAAATCACCAAGTTGGCATAATCCTTATGTTTCCTTAAGTAAGGTATAAACTCGTCAATCACGAATGATTCAAACTTTTCGGCTTTCTGATTGATTGCATAATCATACGTATAGGTAATGTAATAGAATAGCTGAAACCTTTCTTCGTCATGGACTTCTTCCAATAGACTTTGACTCATTTCAACCATTTCTTTAGCCTTATCAAAATTATAAATACTATGGTATTCTTTAATTAGCGAGGTAGCTGCAAGGATCCGTTCAAATAATAATATTCTCTCCTCTTTCATGATCTCTTCATAATGAAAAATAGCTTTTTCGGTTTCTCCTATCGTTGAATATAGATATCCTAAATTTTGATTAGTCAATTGAATAATATGCTTATGCTGTTTCAATTCCCCTAAATGTTTGGCAAGGTTATAGTTTTTTATCGCCTTATCATACATCCTGATCCTGCGGTAGGAAATGCCCAATAAAATATGACATTCAGCACATCGAATAAAATTATATATTGTCCGAAAAGTGGCGATTGCCTTTTCTGCATATTCAATCGCCTCAAGCGTGTTCCGCAGCTTACTGTGTGTCACAGCTATTACATATTGCAAATCAGCAATTTCCTCTTCTGAAAGATCCACCTGATTCAGTTTTTCCTCAGCAACTTTATACATGCGCATCGCCTGATTAAATTCGGAATTAAGCGAATTATAATTTCCTTTAAATTTATACCAGTAAAACTGATGCAGACTATCAAAAGTGCCGGACATTTCGGCTAGTTTATTAATTTGACTTAATGCGCTGTCCATTTCACTTATGACTAAAAAATACTTGATCTTGTGAATCTCAAACATGACGAGACTGTCAGCAGAATGATTGTTGTACATCACCTGATTTAATTCCTGATAGGTTCGGGTGATTTCTTCCTCATCATTTTCTGTAGATAGCATGCCAAACCATTCCTGCAGCTTTTCTCTGATCATTTCGTCGGTTCCATTATCCAGCTGGATACCAAGTCTGGTGCATAATAAACTTATAACGTTTGGGCTTGCTTCGGTTTTCTCATTTTCGATTTTGGACAAATAAGCGCTGGAGACAATCCCCTCAGCCAGTTCTGCCTGGGTCATTTCCTGTTGAATGCGGTGCAGTTTAATATAGGGTCCGATTTCCATCTTTTTACCCACCCCGCTAGCTGAAATTTAGAATGATTTGGTAATAATGCTATATTTATATGATAACATAAATTCCAAAAATTCATATTGGGAAAGTTGAGGGGTAAAATTGGCAATAAACCCCTCCAAAACTTGCCAACTTTCCTGAAATGAGGAAATCCGGTTAAAAATGGCCCTTTTTTCACTGTTTTTCGTGAAAAAAGGGCATTTTTCTTTGTGCTGAGTCTATCGACTTAAATTGTTTTTTCAGGTTTACGAATCATAAATATGGACAGTCCCTTCATTATCACCTGCTCCCCAATAGATGAAGCTTTCCATTTTTTCGTTCGAGGTAATTCTGACTTCCAGGTCATAGTAATCTTGGAACATTTCCTCCACCAGACCATACGTATATTGTGTAAAACCGATCACCTCGCCTTTACCATAAAACTCCAGCGGGATTTCCAGCGTTAATTTTTGCAATTCTTCATCCTTGTAAAAGCCTTTGCCAATTACACCCACATAGTTTGGAAAATACTCTTCAATCCGTGAACCAAAGTTTTGGACTAATTGCTGGGTATCGTAATATTTTTCTTCGCCTTCATCAGATGGGAATAGTACATTTTCCTCGTCAACTGTTTCCCATTCGCCTATTGACGCCTGTCCGCCTTCAACACCCGTTTTAGCTACATAATTCCCGGGAACAGGAGAGTTTTGGTCTTCTTCCCGGTACAGCGCAATCATAATCGGAACATCACTCAGCTCCTCAATGTTCCGGACACGTTCCAGAACCGTTTGGGCAATTTCCTTTCCTTTTTCCAGCATTTCCGATTGCGAAATATCTCGATGGTAGGTATTGCCATCAACCTCATAGGTGAAGGTTGACTTTAACGCTATCCCGATAGAAGCACCCACCAGTTCCACCGTATCATCTTCATTCCGCTTTAAAAAATTTTGCTCCAGAATGTGGGATACATATTTCGGATTGTTCTCGTAATCTTCCTTTGTTGCTTCGTCTTCATCAAGCGGCGGGTTTAAGGCCTGCTTGCGCGCATTTAAATCAGCTTCACTAAACGAATCAGTATCATCTTCCACTCTTTGCTCGAGTGTTTTAAGCTGTTCGTCCGTCGGATACGTATCAAGCCAATTATACAGCATATCAGACGTCAAATACTGGCCTTCTTCAAAAAAATATTGCTCGGGATCAAAGTATTCTTTAGAAAGCCTTCTTAAGCCTGTCTCCAATTCATCAATATCGACCCTGTTTCCAAGCTGATTGGTCGTAACGCCCCTGGATGCACTGGGGCGATAGGGCAGAATCGTCCGGTAATTTTCATCTGATAGTTGGTGGCTAGAAACAATCGAGTTCTGCTGCTGTTGTGTCTCATCTTCATTTTGAACAACTTCATCTTCATTGTTGATAGACGGTGTACAGCTTGTCAGGATCAGAATGGTGGTCAGCAGCCAGATGACTATTTTTTTCATTTGCTCCACTCCTTAATCATTTAAGACTTCTCTAAGCTGTCGTTCGTTCCAAATTGTCACGCCGAGTTTTTCCGCTTTGTCCAATTTCGAACCGGCGTCTTCTCCGGCAATAAGTATATCAGTATTTTTGCTCACACTGCCGGTGATAGACCCTCCCAGCTGCTCCACCAAGGTTTTTGCTTCCGATCGTGTAAAATTCTCCATTTTCCCGGTCAGTACAACTGTTTTGCCAGAAAATGCGGTATCTCCCTCTATGTCCTGCTGTTTCGGTCCTTTGTATGCCATATTGAGACCGATGTCTTTCAGTTCATGAAGCAAATGCTTCACTTCATCTTCGGCAAAATACTGGACAACCGCGTCAGCCATTTTGTCGCCCATTTCGTTGATCGCGACAATATCTTCAAATGTTGCCTGCTGCAGATTTTCCATTGTCTCAAAATGAGCAGCAAGTATCTTTGCTGCTTTGGAACCAACAAACCGGATGCCAAGACCAAATAATAGCCTTTCCAGTGAATTCTTTTTGGACGCCTCGATTGCTGTAAGCAGATTATCGGTTGATTTCTCGCCCATTCGATCCAATTGCAATAAATCCTCACGTCGCAGACGATAAATATCAGCGATTGTATGAATCAGCTCTTCCCGAAAAAGCTGGATGATCACTTTTTCACCAAGGCCGTCAATATTCATTGCGTTGCGGGAGACAAAGTGAATCAGTCCTTCTTTTAATTGTGCCGGACAGTTCGGGTTCATACAACGTAAAGCCACTTCTTCCTCAAGACGGACAAGTTCACTGCCGCATGCCGGACATTCATCTGGCATAAAAAATTCTTTCTCATCACCGGTGCGTTTTTCCTCAACAGTACGAATAACTTCCGGGATGATGTCACCGGCTTTTTTGATCACAACCGTGTCGCCAAGCCGAATATCCTTTTCCCGGATTAAATCTTCATTATGCAGCGAAGCGCGTTTCACCGTCGTACCAGCCACTCTAACAGGGGCCAAGATAGCTGTCGGTGTAATAACCCCGGTCCGGCCGACGCTTAATTCAATATCGTGCAGTGTTGTAATCACTTCTTCTGCCGGAAATTTATAAGCAATTGCCCAGCGCGGACTTTTGGCGGTAAAGCCCAATTCCTCCTGCTGTGCGAGATTATCCACCTTAATGACAATTCCATCGATTTCATATTCCAAATCAGGGCGTTTTTGTTCCCAATGCTTGACATAATCGATGACGTCATCAATCGTATCGCATTTACGCCACTCGGGATTCGTTTTAAAACCGATTTTGCTCAAATAATCCAGCCGCTCACTGTGTGATTCTAGGGTTCCTGCCTCCCATTCACCCACACCGTACAGAAAAATATCGAGATTGCGGCTGGCGGCTATTTTCGGATCAAGCTGCCGTAATGACCCTGCCGCGGCATTGCGCGGATTAGCGAACGGTTCTTGATCAATTGCTTCCCGCTGTTCATTCAGCTTCAAAAACGATTTATGCGGTATAAAAGCCTCCCCGCGTACTTCTATCGTACTTTCCTCCTGAATGGAAAGCGGTATGCTGCGGATCGTCCTCAAGTTGCTTGTGATATCTTCACCGGTTGTTCCATCACCCCTAGTGGCACCACGGACGAATTTTCCGTCTTCATAAGTGAGCGATACTGCAAGACCGTCAATCTTCAGTTCACATACAAATGAAATCGGCTCATCCGTCAGTTGAGCCGCGCGCCGGGCAAAATCACGGAGGTCGCCTTCATTAAAGGCATTGCCCAGACTGAGCATCGGCACATGATGCTGTACTTTCTGAAATGCATCCAACGGTTCACCGCCAACGCGCTGTGTAGGTGAATCGGCAGTTACCAGCTCCGGAAAGTCATTCTCAAGTTTGATGAGTTCCTGCATTTTCTGGTCATATTCTGCGTCAGGGACACTCGGATTATCAAGAACATAATATTGATGATTATACTGATGTAACAGTTTCCTTAATTCCTCAATTTTCTGTTGTGCTTGTTGTTTGTCCATTCAGCAAGCACCTCCTATTGTTTCGTGATAGGTGCGAATTTGGCTAGCAGCCGTTTGATACCTGTCGGTGCAGGAAATGCAATATCAAGCTCCATCGATTCGCCTTCTCCCTGAACTTTGACGACTGTTCCAACGCCCCACTTCTTATGTTCCGCTTTATCACCTGGATTCCAGGTTTGTGACTCCGCTCCGCTTGTTTGCTGCATTTTCCCGGCACGGCGTTTTGCAGCAGATGGCTGGTTATTCTGCTTTTCAAATGAGCCATACATCGTCTGCCGTACCTGTTCAATACCATCAACCAGATCTTCCGGAATTTCGTTAATGAATCTGCTGATCGGATTCATGTTCGTCCGGCCGTAAAGGGTCCGCATTTTCGCATGGGTCAGATAAAGCTCCTGCTCAGCACGGGTTATCCCTACATAGGCCAGGCGTCGTTCTTCCTCCATCTCTTCCTGATCAAACATCGATCTGCTGTGGGGAAAGACGTTTTCTTCCATTCCAACCAAAAAGACGACCGGAAATTCCAGCCCTTTTGCGGCATGCAGTGTCATCAGTGTAACTTTTGGTTCGTTTTCTGCTTCCTCTTCATCAACACGGTCAATATCGGCTATCAGCGCTAGGTCTGTCAAGAATGCAACAAGCGTTTTGTCCTCGGCTTCTTTCTCAAAATCCTGGGTGACCGTCATGAACTCTTCCAGGTTTTCCAGCCGGCTTTGTGACTCGAGTGACCGCTCATTTTTCAGCATTCGTTCGTAGCCAGTACGCTCCAATACCGCTTCAACCATATCCGTAGCGGTCAAAAACTCCTGCTGCTGCGATAGAGTTTGTATTAAGTTACCGAATTCCGACAGTGCATTGGCAGCTTTTTTCGTGACACCGATGAAATCAACCTCTTTTACGGCCTGGAAAAACGAGATGCCATGTTCTCCTGCATATGCACGCAGTTTGTCTACTGATGTTTTCCCGATTCCGCGTTTGGGAACGTTGACCACACGCTCGAAGCTTATATCATCATCCGGATTGGTAATCAGGCGTAAATACGATGTCAGATCTTTTATTTCTTTTCGGTCATAGAACTTGGTGCCGCCGACCATCTGATAGGCAATATCCGATTTGACGAAGGTATCCTCAACTGCCCGGGATTGTGCATTCGTCCGATACAGAATCGCGATATCATTTCGGGAAAATCCTTCCTCACGCGTCAACTCCTGAATTTTGTCCGTTACATAGAGTGCTTCTTCCTGCTCAGTTGCTCCCTGAAAATAATGAATCTTTTTCCCGTCGTCATTTTCTGTCCAAAGATTTTTCGGTTTTCGGCCGGAATTGTTTTGGATGACTTTATTCGCTGCATCTAGAATCGATTTGGTCGAACGATAATTTTGCTCAAGGTAAATGACCCGTGTGGACGGATAATCTTCTTCAAATGACAGGATGTTCGCAATATCCGCACCCCGCCAGCGGTATATCGACTGATCTGAATCCCCGACAACACAAAGGTTCTGATACCGGTTTGCCAGCTGCTTTACCAAATAGTATTGGGCATGGTTCGTATCCTGATACTCGTCCACATGGATATACTGGAACCGGCGCTGATAATATTCCAGCACTTCCGGGACACGTTTGAATAAATGAATTGTCTGCATAATCAGGTCGTCAAAGTCGAGTGCCTGGTTTTTTTGCAATGTTTTCTGATAGCGTTCGTAAACTTGCGCAACCTGGCGCTGGAAAAAGTCCCCGACTTTCTGGCTGTATTCCTCCGGGGTGATCAGTTCATTTTTTGCCCCGCTGATCTGTCCCAGCATTGCGCGCGGATCGAATTTTTTCGGGTCGATATTCAGGTCTTTCAAAATTTGCTTGATGACCGACAGCTGATCACCGCTGTCCAGGATCGAGAAGTTTTGATTATAGCCAATCCGGTCAATGTCACGGCGCAAAATACGCACACACATTGAGTGGAAGGTGGAAACCCAAATCTGTTCACCGCCTGCTCCTACCAGTTTGTGTACACGCCCCTTCATTTCACGGGCAGCCTTATTGGTAAATGTAATAGCTAGCACATTTCTCGGGGAAACATCCTTTTCACCGAGCAGATAAGCAATCCGGTGTGTCAGCACCCGGGTTTTACCGCTTCCTGCTCCCGCCATGATCAGCAATGGCCCGTCTGTATGCTGTACAGCCTGCTGCTGCTCTTTATTTAATCCGTTTAGTAAGTCATGCATTGTCTGACTCACGATGACACCACCTTCAGATGTTGTTCAAAAAGTCAGGAAATGGAAAACTGGTAACCCACTTTTGCCGACTTTTTATACTTATTTCTTACTGCATTTCCTGAACTGCTTTGACTGTTTTCAGTGCCTTATTCATATCCGTATAAATCAGGTCGCCGACAACAACAGTATCAGCATGTTCCTTCATTTCACGTGCCTGAAAATTATTTTCAATACCGCCGCCGTAAACAAGCTTCGTATTGTGAAGCTGTTCTTTCACCTGTCTGACAAGCTCCGTATGGCCATACGTGCCGCTGTATTCCATGTAAAAAATCGGCAATTGAAAAATGTGTTCCGCCATATACGCATAGGCCACCACATCATCATCGTCCGGCATGCTGCATTTTGTCTGTTTAAATGCCTTGGCTTCCTCATTTAATATACAGTAGCCTTCGACAATAATTTCGTCCCAGTTCATTGAATCCCGATATTCCTTAATCGCCTGATGCTGGATATCCATCATCCATTCTTTCTCCGTACTGTTCATTACCATCGGAATAAAATAATAATCAAATCCAGGTGTAATGGATTCCATATTGGAAATTTCCAAAATGCATGGGACTGTATGCCGGCGGATGCGCGAAAGCAAATCCAGTACATCATCCAGCGTCACATCATCCGTTCCGCCCACAATCACAGCATCGGTTCCTGACTCACAAATGGCATCAAGATCTTCATCCGATATTTCTTTGGCAGGATCCAGTTTAAACAAATGATTCCAATTATCCAATGAATAATTCACGTATAAATCCTCCATTTAAAAAATTAGATTCACAAAGATAACGATTCATATCGAACTTTTTTACAACGTCAAAACGTTTAAATGAATGGTTAATCTTATAAGTAAAAAGATGGCTTTTGCTAACTCGGCGATAAACCAAGTTTTTATAAAAACATAATACTTCCTTTCATTCTAAAAGTATACCAAAAATTGCGCTATGAATTTAGGATTTTGTGTGGTGATTTTTGTGGCATTTCGTGCAGGTGAAATAAAACTTCATTCAGCGAGGTGCTGCAACGTATCATATGTACTATTTCCCGTTACATTCGGATAGTTTTTTTTCTGAATATGAATTGTAAAATTCGTGACGTTTCGACCAACTAAAGCGCGCTATCCCCAAACCGGAGATAGCTGCTTTTATCATTCATCGTTATCCAGCATGCGATCCAGTACGATCTTATACCCGTCACTGCCATAGTTAATACAGCGGCGCACACGGGAAATCGTTGCAGTCGATGCATTTGTTTCATCTTCTATGAAGGTGTAAGTGTGCCCTTCTGTCAGCATTTTGGCTACCTGAAGCCGCTGAGCGATTGCGTGAACTTCAGACATGGTTGCAATATCATCAAAAAATTTATAGCATTCCTCACGATCTTTTAACGAAAGAATCGCATCAAACAGTTGATCCAATTGTTTGCCACGTAGTTTATCAATCTGCATGATGACATCACCTGCCTTTTTTACTCATTTGATATCGTAACTGATTGTGAAATCCCTGGATCTGCAGGTATGACGTTTATCCATGTCTTACCCTGAACAAACTTCACCGGATCGCCATCCTGTACCGGAATAATTCTGCCGTTACGGTTTTCCCACTGGACTTCGCGGACTTTTCCCTTTTGAATCAGATAAGCATTTCCGCCTGATGTTATGTCGATTTCTCTTCTTCCTGCATCATCGATTACGCGATGAGATGTTTCCACAATCAAAATATTGTCTGTTGTAATCGGCTCGCCGGAATTCCGTTCGACGGTCTGCTCCCCGTCACTGTAACGAGTGTACACCCCATTTTTCTCATCATATTTATATTCAACTATATACTTCAGCCTGCTGGAATAGTCAATTTCAACACTTACCGCGGGATCACCGGAGATATCTGCCGCCTCTTCCTCCGTTGTAAACGGCAGCGGATCGTATGTCTCTGACACGCCATATCCCTTTTGCTCTGCTGTATCATACACTGCATCAAACTGCAAATAGGAATTGTGTGGTGCAGACCGGAACGATTCACGTTTGAACAGGTTGCCGTCATTATCATAAATGGCCCCGTCCAAATGATCAATCGCGCGGTTTTGAATCATATCTTTTACAAAATTAGCAGCTCCATGGTGAATATAAAGCGCATCATAGCCATTTGCTATTTCAAAATAATATTCTCTCGCACTCCGGACAGGACCGGCAACATCTGGCTGTTCACTTTGATACATAGCCAATAAACGTGTGATTCGTCCTTCTGCTAACATTTCAAAAATAATATCTGCTTTACTGAGACCTGTTTGCGGCCGTGCTTTTGGATGATTATTGACCATCACGCTGACGATTCGATTGTTGACCGGCTGATCGGTTTTCACCCCTGTCAAAGGGTATGTGTTCATGTCATCCGGCGGCTCGGGAGCTTGCTCTTTCTCATCCACTGCATGTTCTTTTGACTCACTATCTTGGGCACCTGGCTCTTCATCATCTGAACAGGCAACAAGGAGGACCGGCATAAACAAAAACAAGCAAACAAGAAACTTTCTCAAGATTTCACTCCTTTTTTACAAAACTCAGGCCTGGCTTCGTCTTCCCGAAGTCCAATGCCACAAGTTGGATTTGCAGAAATCGGTGAATCAGCCGATTTCACATGTCTTTGTCCTATTATACGTTATCGCATCGTTGCTGGGAAGAGTACTTCACGTTTCTTGACATCTACAATGCCCTGCTGTGTAATTCGGATATATGGCAAATGGGTTGAAGACAAAAATAAGATCGAGTAAATCGGATCATTAAATGGATAGCCAAAATCCTGCAGCAGCTTTTTCAAATAACGTTCACTTTCCATTAACTCAGCCATGCTGCCGGCAAACATACTTCCGCCCAGTTTCAGCGGGAGTTCAAATAAAATGTCTCCTTCATTAACAAGTACAATTCCGCCGCCCAGTTCTTTCAGGCGTTTCCAGGCAAGCATGATATCCTGTTTGCTTTTGCCGATAAAAACGAGATCACCTGTCGTCGAATAAGAACTTGCCAGTGCGCCCAGCTGGTTCGTAAACCCTTTAATGGCTGTGTTGACGCGCCATTTCCCTTGGCGATCCATTAACATAAGAAATGCGTCATCCGTATCAGGCGGGATCACATTAAGCGTCACATCCGTTTTGATCGCATAGGGCTGTATAATAACATCATTGATCATGTGCAGCCCAATCGGAACAGAAAATTGTAAATCTTCTAAATCCAGATCCCAATCAAATGTCAAAGGCTCAATATCATATTTTCCCCAATTGATTTGGGGTGGGATGTTCTGCTCCTGGTGATTTTTTATGATCCATTCACCTTTTGCCAAGACGCTGATCGGATGCGGATTTTCCTTTTTCTGTAATATATTAATATTCGCAATCCGGCCCGGTGCAATACAACCAAGCTCATCAATCAGTCCATAGTGTTTGGCCGCATTGTGGGTAGCCATTCGGTAAGCATCCGCCAGTGGAACACCTTTTTCAATCGCCATTTCGATACAGATATTCATAATGCCGTTTTCATAGAAAGCAGGCGTTGACCCATCCGTCGTCATCGTGACATGATCAAAAGCCTGCAAACCCTCCGCCATCAATTCCTCCAGCAATACAGGAAGATCAGGACGAATCGATGAGTAGCGCAGCCCTGTCTGATAGCCAAGCTGCAGCCGTTTTATGACTTCTTGTCCGGTCATGGCTTCATGCTCCGCTGTCACACCCAGCAGTTTCATCTTGGTTAATGTTTTTTCCGACGCACCGGGTAAGTGACCTTCTACTGGTTTACCCAGGCGATTGGCCTCCTGAATCCAATATAGCAGACGATCATCACCGTCAAGGAGCCTTGGCCAGGCTGTCAGCTCCCCGCCTTGAATGACCGATGGATGCTCTAGCCATGATAACACTTTATCCGTCGTGAAAAATTCCTCCCGCTGCTGTAACGCCGTCTGGGAATCAAACCGTGCCCACCAATACATTGAAACAGGCAGCTGATTAAACGCCTCCAATAAAGTAAACGCTTTCTTTCTGTCCAATAAAAAATTCCACATTAAATTATCATTAATAAAAGCCGTTGTTCCAAATCTTGCTCCGTGCATAGCAAGCAACTCAGGGTTATATAACTGGAATGGATGTGCATGAGGTTCTATATATCCGGGAACCAGGCTAAGACCGTCACAATCGACTATTTCTGCGGACGAACTGTTTTCCGGCAGTTTATCCCCGACATAGACAATCCGGTCTTTAAAAATCCAGATATTTGCACGCAGCCATTGCTTCGTATAAGTATTTAAATAGGTACTGTTTTTTAATACAATGGTCGGTTCATCCACCCCATCGATGACAGCAACGTGCTTTCGCAACTCACGGTTTCTCCAATATAAACTTTCTGCCATACCACAACGCTCCAATATACAGTTTTTTCTATCGTAACATATATTGCACTTTCGTACGGTACTGTTTCAGCTAATGAAATTTAATTTTTTGTGACAGTAGTATTAAAATTTCTTAATAGAGATTGATTGAAGTGAACGACTCAAAATCTCTCACGAAAGCAAAGCAGCCCCATACCCCACAGGCCATATTAAGTAACAAAGGCTAAGAACGCCATGTCTTGTGGCAAACATATTGTATTAGCCTGAAACAGCAAGATGGTTTTGCTTCATGTAATCGGGAAGCGATTGTCTAGAGATGACATCAACCACAAAAACAAAAAAACTGAGAGGAAAAATCAATCCCCCCTCAGACAAGTCACTCGTCCAGCATCGTATCAACGATCTGCTCAGTTAATGCTTTTGCCGATGAAACACCGCCAATTACCGGGGTATCACCAGGCAAATAATGCGTATTTCCTTCTTTAACAAAACTTAAATTTTCCCAAACAGCGTTTCCTGCCAGCTGATCTTCAAAAATATGATCATTCTCTTGAACAATGGAGAAGAATTGAAGATCGTCTTCCTGGAAATATTGCAGTGTTTCGATACCAACTTCAGTAAACCCGTACTGCTCGGCATCATCTGTTTGATAGGCATTCTCAAAACCCAGGTTTTCCATGACCGCGGCCGGGTATGAATTATCGGAATAAAGCCTGAGTACAGGCGAATTTTGAGAAGAAAAAGCCATCGTTGCGATATATTTCGTGCCTTCCAGCCCTGCATCAGCTAAGCGCTGTCTTTGCTCGTCATAAAAATCATTCAGATCAGCAATAGCCTGGTCAGCTTCTTGTTCCTTATCGGTGATTTCCGCTATGGTTTCATATTCACTCATTAACGACTCATACAAGTCGGCAGATCCCTCTTCGCTGTATGGAGCAAACGTCACGACCGGTGCAATGTCCTCCAATCTGTCTAATATTTGCTCATGTCTGAACTGCGCTGCTATAATCAGATCTGGTTCCATTCGTTTAATAGCTTCCAGATTCGGCTCTTCACGTGTACCGACATCTTCAACACTTTCAGCCAGTTCTTCCTCAATGTTCATCCAATCATTGAATCCTTCTACATTCGGTATCCCGGCAGGCTGGATACCCAGCGAAAGTAACTGTTCCGCATTATACCACTCCAGGGCAACGATATCTTCAGGAATGCCCTCGATTGTCTTTTCACCCGTTGCATCTTCTATCGTAACGGTGTGCGCATCCGTATGTTCAGCATCGTTACTGTCTGAATCCGTTTCACCGCCATTTGATCCGCATGCCGCTAACATGGTCAATACCAAAATACTAATTAACAGCAGCCAGTTCCGCATATGAACCACTCCTCGAGGTTATTCATTATAAAACACTGGGAATTCCATCTTAATCTATTATGTAATCTATATTTCCGACCTTATGCTGATAATGATTATCATTTTCGATAACACGTAAAATTTACCCTTCTTTTTTATTTTTGTCAACCTTTTCATTTGTGATGAATTCATGTATAATTAAATGAGAATGATAATCAGTTACATAGATGCTGAGGAGTGAACTGACTTGACCAGAGATGAACTGTTTGATGTGACCATTATAGGCGGCGGACCTGCCGGGCTCTTTTCAGCCTTTTACAGCGGTCTCAGGGAAATGAAAACAAAAATAATCGAATACCAGCCTCATTTAGGCGGCAAAGTTCACGTATACCCAGAGAAAATGATTTGGGATGTTGGCGGACTACCACCACTCACAGGAGCAAAATTTATAGAGCAGATTGTTGAGCAAGGATTAACATTCAATCCTGAAGTAGTGCTGAACGAGAAAATAGAATCGATCACACGTAATCACGAAGGAATTTATGAAATGCACGCTGCTTCAGGGAAAGTACATTTTTCCAAAACTGTCATTGTTGCGGTTGGCAGTGGTATATTAAATCCAAAAAGGCTGAATATAGAAGGTGCAGAGCGGTTTGAGGATTCGAATCTGCATTATTCCGTGAAGTCTCTGCAGCGTTTCAAAGATAAAACGGTGATGATTTCAGGCGGAGGAAGTTCGGCAACAGACTGGGCAAATGAACTGGAATCTATTGCCAAACGTGTCTTTATTGCATGCCGAAAAAATAATTTTGACTGCCATGAATCGCTTGCAACGCAATTACAGAACAGCTCGGTCGTTTGTTTCTTCCATACAGCCATCACAGATCTGATTGTAGATGATGACCATGAAACGATCAAAGAAGTTGAACTAAGCAACCGCGAAACAGGTGCGGTCAATTATTTGCCTGTTGATGACGTCATTGTCAACCATGGTTATGAACGTGATACAACATTACTTGATAACAGTGAATTGGACATTGCCATTGAGGATAATTATTTCATTTCGGGGACTGCCAACAGTGAATCTTCGCTGGATGGATTATATGCTGTCGGCGATATTCTGATGCATGATGGAAAGCTAAACTTAATTGCAGGTGCTTTCCAGGACGCAGCCAATGCGGTCAATCAAGCCAAACAGTTTATCCAGCCTGATGCTGATAAAGCGGCCATGGTCTCTTCACATAATGATGTATTTACGAAACGTAATAAAGAGCTAAAACGGCAAATGGTCAATTAAATATGATAACGCAACCCGCACTCCCTCCCTGACAGAATGCGGGTTTGTTGTTGGGTGGTTCAAAGCGGCTTATCCTTGTTAAAACCGCACACTTATTGATATTTCCCAATATCGTTTCGATAAAAAAAATCTTCTGATCCGACATTTCGTTCCAGCCATTGGTAAGTAGTATCGACAGCGTCAGCCAAATGTTGGCCCTTTGCTCCCGCCAGCAACACCCTGCCGCCGTCAGAAACAAGTCCTGCCGTCGTTTTCCGCGTTCCGGCATGGACGATAAACGTATTCACACCCGGATGCATTTCCGGCAGAAGCGCCCCCTTTTCATAGGATCCCGGGTACCCCTTTGAGGCCAATACCACACCTGCACAAGTTTGATGTTCCCACCTGAGCTCCGGGGCTCTGCCATTGAGCACATCGAGAAAAACCTCCACCAAGTCATTTTTTAGGAGCGGCAGCACGACTTGTGTTTCCGGATCACCAAAGCGGGCATTAAACTCGATTACTTTTGGTCCGTCTCCTGTCATCATTAGCCCTGCATACAAAATGCCAGTAAATGGACACCCTGACTCGGCAAGTCCGTCAGCAGCCCGTTGCAGAATATGCTCCACTGCGAACTTCAGCGTAGCCTCCGAGATATCTGTCACCGGCGCAAATGCCCCCATTCCGCCGGTGTTCGGCCCACGATCATGATCATATGCGCGTTTATGATCACGGGCAGGGATCATCGGGGTAACGCTGCGTCCGTGGACAAAAGCCATCAGGGAAAACTCCCGTCCGCTCAGGCATTCTTCAATCACAACCGACTTACCTGCTTCAGCAAAAGCTTTATTAACAAGTATTTCATCAACTGTTCTCATCGCTTCTTCAGTTGTTTGTGCGACCACCACACCTTTGCCGGCAGCAAGGCCATCAGCTTTGACTACAACGGGGGCTTCTTTTTCTTCTATATAAGTTTTAGCTTCTTCGGCATCTGTAAAACTGGCATACGCTGCCGTCGGAATATCATATTGCTTCATAAAATCTTTTGCATATTGTTTGCTTCCTTCTATGAAAGCAGCCTGCTTTGTCGGGGCAAAAATAGCAAGCCCTGCTTCATGGAATCGATCAGCAATCCCGTCAAGCAGCGGATTTTCCGGTCCGACAATCGTCAAATCAATCTGTTTTTCAACGGCAAAGTCAACTAATCGGTCGATATTCTGCTCATCGATGTTCACACATGATGCGATCTCACTAATCCCGCCATTTCCAGGTGCCGCATATATCCTGTCAGCCTTTTCGCTCTCAGCCAATTTTAAGACAATACTGTGCTCACGCCCGCCTCGTCCGACAACTAATAGATTCATAGGAAACGCCCTCCATCCTAATGTTTGAAATGCCTTCTTCCTGTAAAAATCATTGCGATGCCATATTTGTTGCACATATCAATCGAGTCCTGATCACGCTTAGATCCGCCAGGCTGAATAATGGCTGTAATTCCTGCCTTTGCTGCCTCTTCGACCGTATCAGGCATCGGAAAAAATGCGTCTGATGCAAGAACAGCACCTTTTGCCTTATCATCCGCCTGTTCCAGTGCGATTTTGGCAGCACCTACGCGATTCATCTGCCCTGCTCCCACGCCAAGTGTTTGCCGATCCTTCGCCAGCACAATCGCATTGGATTTAACGTGTTTGACTGCATTCCAGGCAAACAGTAAATCGGCCATTTCCGATTCTTCCGGTTTCTTTTCTGTCGGGTATTTCAGGTCGTCCTGTGAAACTGCAGCGTTATCATTGTTTTGGATCAGCACGCCGCCTTTTACGGTCGTTAACTTATGGAAATCAGCTTTAGCGTCATCCATTTTCAATTCCAGCAGCCGGATATTTTTCTTGTTCGTTAAAATTGCAAAAGCATCATCTGTAAAATTCGGAGCGATGACGATTTCCAGAAAGATGCCACTTAACTTTTCAGCTGTCTCTGCATCGACCGTTCGGTTACAGGCAACAATACCGCCAAAAATCGAAATCGGATCTCCATGGTACGCTTTGGAAAATGCGGTACTCAGATCTTCCGCGACCCCGATACCGCATGGATTCATATGTTTTACAGCGGCAGTTGCAGGTTTGTCATAATCAGCAATGATCTCAAGCGCAGCGTTCGCATCCTGGATATTGTTATAAGATAATGCTTTGCCATGTAGTTGGTTAGCTGATGCAAGACTCATCGCCTGTGTAGAAGGGGATTTATAAAATGCAGCTTGCTGATGCGGGTTTTCCCCGTATCGTAATGTTTTGACCTTTTCATATGTAATCGTATAGTTTTCAGGAAATGGCTCGTCGGTAAAATAATCGGCAACCATCGCATCGTAATGTGCCGTATGCCGGAAAACTTTCGCAGCCAACCTTTTCCGCTTTTCCACATCCATATCATCGTGCTGGATCGCCTGTAAAATATGATCATAATCATTGGGGTCGACAACCACCGTTACATCATGAAAGCTCTTAGCCGCAGCACGCAGCATCGTCGGACCGCCGATATCAATGTTTTCGATGATGTCTGCTTCTGTGACATTCGGTTGTTCCAATGTTTGTTTAAACGGATAAAGGTTTGCAACAACGAAATCAATTGGCCTGATACCTTTTTCGGCAAGCTGGTTTTGGTGGACATCATGATCCCGTTTGGCCAGAAGCCCTGCATGAATCACCGGATGAAGCGTCTTAACTCGGCCATCAAGGATTTCCGGAAAACCGGTAATATCCGCCACAGCTTTAGCTTCAATACCCGCCTCTTGTAATGTTCGCAATGTGCCGCCTGTAGAAATAATTTCATAATTCAGTTCTGACAGCCCTTTTGCAAAATCAGTGATACCGCTTTTGTCAGACACACTGATTAGTGCTTGCTTTTTCATGGAAAAACTCCTTGTTATTATATTTTTGACTGCTTTTATATCAGCACCAATTGTATGTAATCCTCTCGCATGATTTATGCACTTTCGTAAACTCAGTGCATAAATGCTCGCCTCATTCATTGCTCGGATTTCATCAGTTGCTGTATCACCTGCGGATACAACTTGTGTTCCATCTGCTGAATCCGATTTGTCAATATCTCTTTCGTATCATCAGGAAAAACCGATACTTTTTGCTGTGTAATAATCGGGCCTGTATCGACACCATCATCGATATAATGAACGGTTACACCCGTTGTACTGACACCCGCTTCATATGCCTGTCCGATGGCATCCTTGCCTGGAAAGTCCGGAAGCAGTGACGGATGGATGTTAATCATCTTATCCGGATAAGCATTTAATAGCGTTGGTCCGATTATCCGCATATAACCGGCCAAAAACACCCAGGTTATGTTTTTGCCGCGCAGATGCTCCAACACGGCAGACTCATAATCAGCTTTTGAATCATAATGCTTGGGATCAAAAACAAACGTTGGAACAGCAAAGTCTTGCGCTAAATCAATCACCGCAGCACCAGGCTTGTCGCAAACAAGCAGTGCAACGTCATCATGAAGACCCGCCTCCATAATGGCTTGAAAGTTACTGCCAGTACCAGATGCAAAAACGGCTGCCCTTACTTTTTTCATGGCGCAATTTGCACTCCTTCATTTGGCACAATTTTTCCAATTACCGATGCTGTCTCGCCTTGTTTTTTTAAGATTTTCAGCACAGCTTCTATATCCTTTTGTGCGACAACAACAGCCATTCCGATCCCCATATTAAAAATACCGTACATTTCGTCATCCTCAATATCAGCCAGCTGCTGCAAAAACGGAAATAACGGAGGCCGCTCCCAGCTGGATGAATTGATTTCGACACCAAGCCCTTCAGGCAGTATCCGTGGCAAATTCTCGTGAAATCCGCCGCCCGTTATATGGGAGATTCCTTTAACTTCCACTTCATCCATAATTGCACCAACCGATTTGGCATAAATTCTCGTCGGCGTTAGCAATATGTCCCCCAGCGGCTGTCTTGCCAGATTCTCAAATGACTTCGATAAATCAAACCCTTCAACCAGTTTCCTTATCAATGAGTACCCGTTTGAGTGAATACCGCTTGATGTCAGACCAATTACAGCATCACCCTCACCAATATGCTTCCCGGTTATTAAGCGGGATTTTTCGGCTATTCCAACTGTAAACCCTGCCAGATCATATTCATCATCATGATACATACCAGGCATTTCTGCTGTTTCACCGCCAATCAGCGAGGCGCCTGCATCCACACAGCCATCCGAAATACCGGTTACGATTTGCTCAATCACGTCCGGGTTATTTTTGCCGCATGCGATATAGTCAAGGAAAAATAATGGACGAGCACCTTGAGCGACGATATCATTCACACACATGGCCACCAAATCAATGCCAACTGTATCGTGTTTTCCCAGTTCAAAAGCTAGCTTTAATTTTGTCCCAACACCGTCTGTTCCAGAAACTAAAACCGGTTCCTCATAGTTGAATGACGTTAACTCAAAAAGTCCGCCAAACCCTCCGATTTCACCCAGCACTTCTTTTCGTGAGGTCTTGGTGATATGTTTTTTCATTCGCTGAACGGCATCATAGCCTTTTTCAACATCCACACCGGCCGCTTGATATACATTTGTCAATTTAACTCACCTCTTGTTTCTGCCTTTATCCCAATGCATTGTCCGTAAAATTCCCGCCTCAGGAACGTAATTGAACGAAGTAAGTATTGGCTGAAGTTAACGGGCGCTAACACCCAACTAACCATCATCAGGATATGATGGCAGGCTCAGTACGTCGTGTCCCGTGACAACTAGCTTTTCCTGTGTGCCGAATCTCCCACTGATGGAAGTTGGACTTCATGTGCCATAACCTGCTGTCTGTTTTCTGTCACTGGATAGTGACCAGTCATGCAAGCTGTGCAAATGCCCTGATGGATTGTTTTCTCCCTGACAATTGCCTTTTCCAGTCCGGCTTCTGACAAATAGGCTACACTCTCCGCTCCAATAAGCTCGCCTATTTCATCAAGCGAATAATTGGCGGCAATCAATTCTTCCCGTGTTGACATGTCAATCCCGTAATAGCACGGATGCTGAATCGAAGGGGAGGCAATCCGGACATGAACTTCCGCTGCTCCTGCCTGTTTCAGCATGTGAACGATTCGCTTGCACGTCGTACCCCGGACAATTGAATCATCAATCATGATGATCCGCTTTCCGGAGACAATTCCCCGAACCGGTGCGAGCTTCAATTTAACCCCTTGTTCACGCAATTCCTGGGAAGGCTGGATAAATGTTCTGCCGACATAGCGGTTTTTAATGATCCCCATTTCATAAGGCAGCCCGGTCGCTTCGGCATATCCGATAGCTGCCGAAATACTGGAATCCGGAACCCCGATGACGATATCAGCGTCTGCGGGAGATTCTTTTGCCAGCTCTATTCCCATTCGTTTTCGTGACGCATGGATATTCACTTGATTGACATCACTGTCAGGCCGCGACAAATACACATATTCCATCGCACACATTTTCCGCTGACCTCTCATCGCAAAACGGATTGACGTTATTCCCCCATCACTGAACGTTACCAGTTCACCAGGCAATACCTCCCGTTCAAATACTGCCCCGATCTGGTCAAAAGCACACGTTTCAGATGCTATGACATAACTAGCGCCAAGCCTGCCGATTGACAATGGACGGATACCACTCGGATCAAGGGCTGCATACATTTTTTCCTCTGTTAAAATTAAATAAGCATAAGCACCGGTAATCCGGTTAAGTGCATCGGCAATCGACGTCTCATTGATACCCATACCGCCGCGTTTAATCAAATGAGCGAGCACTTCCGTATCTGATGAGGTCTGCAAAATGCTGCCCTGATTTTCAAGCTCACCCCGAAGTTTGTCGGTATTCATGATATTGCCATTATGTGCCAGTGCCATATCTTCTGTTTGGGACCGGAACAGCAATGGCTGGACGTTTTCGTACGTCTTTCCGCCTTGTGTTGAATAACGGACATGACCAATTGCCCGTTCACCTGAAAGCGCATTGAACCTCGTCTGTTTAAAAACATCATTAACAAGTCCCAAGCCTTTATGAGTCTTCAGCTCCTGCCCGTCACTGACAACAACGCCTGCACCTTCCTGGCCACGATGCTGCATTGAATGAAGACCGTAATATGTCAATTCTGCTGCTTTTTCATGACCCCAAATCCCAAAAACGCCGCATTCTTCATTGATGCCTTTCATTTCAGCAAACATGGGATAGCCCCTTTCCATAAATCATGAAGTGTTTGGACATCTTCCTCAATTAACAACTTGTCATTTGCCCTTACGATGAACTCCCCAGTACCGTTCACTGTCCCGATCTGCCGGGCGTCCTTAACTGCCGCTTCAAATCGTTCCTTATGTCCCGGATTGATCGAAACAAGAAACCGTGACTGTGATTCACTGAACAATGCGACTGTCGGATCACCGAAAATCTCCACGTTCAAGCCAATCCCTTTACCATTAAAGACACTCTCGGCAAGTGCAACACCCAATCCTCCCTCAGCCAAATCATGAGCTGACCGGACTAGTCCCTGCTGTATTGCCGCCAGCAGCTGTTTCTGTCGCTTGGCCTCGACCTGCAAATCAATCCATGGTGCTTTTCCTTCATATTTTCCACGAACAATATTTTGCAGTTCACTACCGCCAAATTCCGCTTGGGTTTCACCGATTATATAGATGAGATCACCAGGCTCCTGAAAAAGGTTCGGTGTCAAGTGCTCGAGCGATTCGAGCAAGCCAACCATGCCAACGATCGGTGTCGGAAAAATCGATTGGCCATTTGCTTGGTTATATAATGACACATTCCCGCTAATGACCGGTGTTTCTAGTGTTCGGGCTGCTTCACTCATGCCTTCTACACTTTTTTCCATCTGCCAGAAAACTTCCGGATTGGTCGGATTGCCAAAATTCAATCCATCCGTCAGCCCAAGCGGCCGCGCTCCTGAGCACACGATGTTCCTTGCTGCTTCAGCTACTGCAATTTGGCCGCCGGTTTCCGGATCCAGGTAAATATAGCGCGAATTACAGTCTGTTGTGATTGCAAGTGCCTTATTTGTTCCTTTAATCCGGATGACAGCAGCATCTGAACCCGGCCTAACGACTGTATTCGTCTGGACCATTGAATCATACTGATCATAGACATATTCCTTGCTGGCAATGGTCGGCTGCTGCAGAAGCTGTTTCAGCATGCCGCCATGGTGATCCACTTGAGGAATCGTCATGTCCATTTGCTGAAAAGTCTTCACATAGGCTGCCTCTTTGGACGGCATATGATAAACAGGTGCCTCTTCTGCAAGTGCGTCAACCGGGATATCCGCGACGATTTCAGCATGCTGCCTGAGCAGAAATGTCTTCTCACCGGTAACTTCACCGACTGCCACCGCCTGTAAGCCATACTTTGTAAACACATCAATGATTTCCTGTTCACGCCCTTGTTTCACGACGAGCAACATCCGCTCCTGCGACTCAGACAGCATCAGTTCGTAGGCATTCATGTTCTGCTCACGCTGTGGAACGCGATCCAAATCCATGTCAATCCCTGTACCGGCTTTGCTCGCCATTTCACTTGCTGATGAGGTGAGTCCAGCTGCTCCCATATCTTGCATACCTACAACCGCATCCGTTTGAATCACTTCCAGGCAGGCCTCAATCAGCAGTTTTTCCATAAATGGATCACCTACCTGAACGGACGGCCGGTCCTGATCCAAATCGTCAGTCAAATCATCCGATGCGAAGGTCGCGCCATGAATCCCGTCACGTCCTGTCGGTGCACCGGCATAGATGATCGTGTTACCAATTCCCGCAGCGACACCTATTTGAATATCATCATGATCAATCAGCCCAACACACATCGCATTGACGAGCGGATTGCCTTCATAACAATCATCAAACTGCACCTCGCCGCCAACAGTCGGAACGCCGACACAATTCCCATAGCCGGCAATCCCGTGAACAACTTCCTGAAACAGATATTTCACCCGATCTGTTGTCAGATTTCCGAACCTGAGTGAATTCATCAGCGCAACCGGATGAGCGCCCATCGAAAAAACATCCCGAATAATACCGCCGACACCGGTTGCCGCACCCTGATACGGTTCTACTGCAGATGGATGATTATGGCTTTCCACTTTGAAAACAACCGCCTGATTATCGCCAATATCAATGACACCGGCGCCTTCACCGGGACCCTGCAATACATGCCGTGCAGCCGAAGGGAATTGTTTCAGCAGGGGTTTCGATGTTTTATAGCTGCAATGTTCCGACCACATAACCGAGAAAATACCTGTCTCAGTAAAATTTGGACGCCGCTTCAGAATATTTTTCACCTTGTCATATTCCTCGTCACTTAAGCCCATATCGCGATATAATTGGTCCTGTTCAATTTTTTTCGGGCTGATATCAGCTGTTGAGAGCATAGACGTCCCTCCAATTTTCAATCAGCGACTGGAAAAGCCTGCGTCCATCGTCACTGCCGAGCAAATTCTCCATCGCACGTTCTGGATGGGGCATCATGCCGAGTACATTTCCTTCGCGATTGATGACCCCGGCGATGTCCCCGACAGATCCGTTCGGATTGTTGTTGTAGGTGAAAACAATTTGATTATTCGTTTTTAATGCAGCCAATGTCGCATCATCACAGACATAATTGCCTTCTCCGTGAGCAATCGGCATATGGATAACCTCACCTTTTTTATAGTCTGTGGTGAATGGTGTTCCGTTATGGTGAACGACGAGTGCTTCCTGGTGACACATAAAGGACAGGTTATAGTTGGAAAGCATGGCTCCAGGCAGTAACCGGGCTTCCAGTAAAATTTGGAAACCGTTGCAGACCCCCAGCACTGGTTTGCCTTGTTCAGCGTGTGCTTTTACCTGTTGTATGACATTTGAGGTGGACGCAATCGCTCCCGAACGCAGATAATCACCGTATGAAAACCCGCCCGGCAATAGAATCGCGTCATAGCTTTCGAGATTCGTATGTTCATACCAGACCAACTCAGCTTCCGTCCCAGCGAGTTGACTCACGGCATGATACATATCACGGTCACAGTTCGACCCCGGGAATACAACGACAGCAAATTTCATGTACGGACAGCCTCCTCCACTTCAAAACGATAGTCCTCTATAACCGGATTAGCCAAAAGTTTATCGCACATTTCGGTAATGCGGCTGTCCATATTCTCACGATTTTCCAATAACAGTTCAATTGATTTACCTGTGCGCACTTCTTCCACTTCAGCAAAGCCCAAGTTATTGAGGGATGTCTGGATAGCTTGGCCTTGCGGATCGAGCACACCTTGCTTCAATGTAATGTGGATAGTCACTTTTTTCATGATCTGGCCTCCAGTCGTTCCAATAGTTTCTGATAGACTTCCAGTAAATCACCGGTCCCCTGGCGAAATACATCCTTATCCAGATTTTCATATGTCTTCATATCCCAAAGCCTGCACGTATCGGGGGAAATCTCATCGGAAAGTACGATTGATCTGTCTGCCAGCCGTCCGAATTCCAGTTTAAAATCTACTATTTTAATATTGACTGCCGCGAACAGTTTAGAAAGATGCCGGTTGATTGCCAGTGCTTCCGCTTTTATTTCCGTAAGTTCAGATTCGGTCACATCACTCAAAAACAATGCATGTTCATCATTAATCAGCGGATCTCCTAAATCGTCATCCTTATAAAACAGCTCGATCATCGGGGGATCGAAAGTTGTTTCCGCCTCTATCCCAAGCCGCTTGGTAATACTGCCCGCAGCCACATTCCGGACAACGACTTCAAGCGGGATGATCTTAGTCTGTCGGACAAGCTGTTCAGTTTCTGACAATTTTTCAATAAAATGTGTCTGAATGCCCTGTTCATTTAAAACGCCAAAAATATGGGCGGAAATGTCATTGTTCAGACGACCCTTTCCGCTGAAGACTGCTTTTTTCTCCCCGTTAAACGCCGTGGCATCATTTTTATACGCGAGAACAACCTGATTCGGCTTACCCTGTGCCTGATAAACACGCTTTGCTTTTCCCTCGTACAGCAGATCAGCCACCATCATTCCACCTCAAGTCCGATCCGATGAAATATCGCATCCACATTTTTTAAATGGTACGTATAATCAAAGCAATCCTCAATTTCATCCTGTGTAAGCTTTGCGCTGATCTGATCATCGGCCTCTACAAGCTGTTTGAAATGTGTCCCCGTTTCCCATGCCTGCATCGCCTTAGGCTGTACCAGATCGTACGCCTCTTCGCGCGTCATGCCTTTATCAACCAGGGCAAGCAATACACGTTGTGAAAAAATAACGCCGTGTGTTTTGTCCATGTTACGTTTCATGTTTTCCGGAAACACAGTCAGCTTCCGGACAATACCGGAAAAACGATTCAGCATATAATTCAGTGCAATCGTAGCATCCGGCAAAATAATCCGCTCTGCCGATGAATGAGAGATGTCCCGTTCATGCCAAAGCGATACATTTTCATAAGCCGATACCATATGCCCCCTCAGGACACGTGCGATGCCGGTCATGTTTTCTGAACCGATCGGGTTGCGTTTGTGCGGCATGGCTGATGACCCTTTCTGTCCTTTAGCAAAAAACTCCTCCACCTCACGTGTTTCTGTTTTTTGCAGGCTGCGGATTTCAGTTGCAAATTTTTCTATTGATGTGGCAACCAGTGCCAGCGTGGAGATATAGTTGGCATGACGGTCACGCTGCAATGTTTGTGTTGATACCGGTGCAGCTGTCAATCCAAGGTTCTCACACACATACTGCTCAACGAACGGATCGATGTTAGCGTATGTCCCGACAGCACCGGAAAGCTTACCGAATTCGATCTGTTTGGCCGCTAATTCAAATCGCTCCAGTTGGCGTTTCATTTCTTCATACCACAGCGCCATCTTCAGCCCGAACGTAGTCGGTTCAGCATGAACACCATGTGTCCGCCCCATCATGACCGTATGTTTATGTTCCAGCGCTTTATTTTTCAGAATGTCGGTAAACCTGTACAGATCTTTACGGATGATATCATTTGCCTGCTTTAGTAAGTATGATTGCGCCGTGTCTACAACATCCGTAGAAGTGAGCCCGTAATGCACCCATTTCCTCTCTTCTCCTAAAGATTCGGATACCGCACGTGTAAAGGCAACCACATCATGCCGTGTTTCCTGCTCGATTTCGTGAATCCGATCAATCTGAAAAGAAGCGTTTCGGCGGATTTTTTCCACATCATCAGCCGGGATAATGCCCAGTTCACGCCACGCTTCACATGCGAGAATCTCCACCTCCAGCCATGCCCTGTATTTGTTTTCCTCTGCCCAAATGGCACCCATTTCTTCCCGTGTATAGCGTTCAATCATCATTTATCCTCCTCATATGCTGCAAGACGCTGCTTTGCTTGATCCAATGAATCTCCGAGAAACGTCATATGCCCCATTTTCCGTTTTGGTTTGATCCTCTCTTTCCCATACAAATGGATAAAACCATCTTGCATTGCGGGCATGACGTTCAGTACTGCTTCCATATCGTTACCAAGAATGTTCACCATGACGGCAGGACGCATGAATCTCACCGGCATCAGCGGCAGGCCACAAATGGCCCGGATATGCTGCTGAAACTGTGATACATTACATGCCTCAATGGTGTAGTGACCGGAATTGTGTGGCCGCGGCGCCATTTCGTTCAGGAAAATATCATCGCCTTTGACGAACATTTCAATCGCAAATGTTCCGGTGATATTCATTTTTTCTGCAAGTATCCAGGCCGCTTCCAACGCTTTTTGATGTACCGTGTCACTAATGGCCGCCGGTACAGTTGTCTTATACAATATATGATCACTGTGCTCATTCTCCGCAATTGGAAAAAAGATGATGTCACCTGATTTTCCGCGTGTGAACACAACTGATATTTCCCTGTCGAACGGAATCCATTGCTCAATAATGCAGGTACTGTGCTGTTCGGCAAATTCACGGGCTTTCGTAATATCATCTTCTATGGTTATTTTTAGCTGACCCTTGCCATCATATCCGCCGCTCACTGTCTTCATGACTGCCGGAAGTGGCATGTTTTCCAGGATTCTGCTGCATGATTCACTGTCCTGGACGATTGAAAATTCCGGTACTGGTAATCCGGCATTGCGCATAACTGTTTTTTCCTTCTCACGGTTCTGGGTAATTTCCAATGCATATGCACCTTGTGGCAATTTCCCTTTTCCCGCAATAAATGCAGCGGCATCGAGATCGACATTCTCAAATTCATATGTCACGATATCACTGATTGCTGTCAGTTTTTGAATGCCATCCATGTCATCGTAGGCTGCTGTGATTTGCTCATCGGCAACCTGCGCTGTCGGGCAATCAGGTGTCGGGTCAAGAACAGCAATATGATAGCCCATATCCTTTGCAGCAATGGCCATCATGCGTCCAAGCTGTCCGCCGCCGATAATCCCGATTGTTTTAGGCGGAAGAATCGCATTATTGTTTGGCAATTTCATCCCTCATTTCTGTAACCGATTTATGCATGTTTTCTCTGTGTGCCTGTAATCGATCGGCCACTTGACGGTCAAATGCCCCAATCATCTGCGCAGACAAGATACCGGCATTTTTCGCACCTGACTTGCCGATTGCAACCGTTGCAGCAGGCACGCCACCAGGCATTTGCACGATCGAAAGCAGCGAGTCCAGTCCGTTAAGTGCTTTTGACTGAACCGGTACCCCGATGACCGGCAGTGTTGTCTGTGCCGCGACCATTCCAGGCAAATGTGCAGATCCCCCGGCTCCGGCAATGATCACTTTTAATCCCCGGTCACGTGCTGTCCTGGCATATGTAAACATCTCATCAGGTGTACGATGTGCGGAAATCACATCTTTCTCGTACGGAATCTGCAATTCTTCCAGTATGCTGCACGTATGTTTCATCGTTTCCCAATCGGATATACTTCCCATTATGACACCGACCTGCGCCATCAAACCCCTCTTTCCCTTCTTTATCATAAAAATTTGAACATATCATGTTTTTGTACCAAAATAAATAAGTCTATTCAACTTCCTCATGTCCATGAGAGAAGATGAATAGACTTAGCACAACCAGAAAACTTATCGCCATGCCTCATAACAAAAGCATTGCAGCACAGCGAAGTATGATCCATTTCCGTCTGGTAAAACCAAAACAAACGTGTGACAATATTGAAGATGAAGCTTGACGCTGATACATGGAAGTCCAGTAATCAGACGTATTGCCACACCGTTCCATCCTCCCTCATAGTCCGGCATTTACGGTGCCAGGTAGAAACTTTCAGGCCATATCCCCGAAAATATATGAGGTTATCGTATTTAATTGCTGATTTTAGCATAGCAGAAGAATATTCGACATGTCAATAAAAATCGAACGATTGATCATAAATGACGCTTAATTGTTCGATTTTAAACGCCATTGCTTATCTCATTTTACAATTACTCTGCTGTCGAGGGCTAAAAAATAACTAATCGGCACCCATGAATGGAACTATTCTGGCCCTATGTATGCTCAGTATCATACAACGCGATAAGGACAAAAAATACTAAAAATAAACCTCCTTTCGTTTACTGGAAGAGGGAATTTTTAACGCCTCACGGTATTTTGCTACTGTACGGCGTGAAACCGTTATGCCTTTTTTTGTTTTAAAAAGGTCTGAAATCTTTTGATCAGACAAAGGTTTCTGCTTATCTTCTTTATCTACAAAACGCTTCAGTAAAGACTTTACATTAATTTGTGACAACGGGACACCGTAATCAGTAGCTATTTTTGATGTGAATAAATCCTGATAATCAAAAATCCCTGCTGGTGTTTGAATTACCTTATTCATCGTTGCACGGCTAACAGTAGATTCATGTACTTCTGCATCATTAGCTATTTCTTTTAATGTCATTGGTTTCAAATAAGTGAAACCTTTTATTAGAAAATCTTCTTGCCTTCGAATCATGGCTTTTGTAATTTTTAGAATGGTTTCCCGGCGTTTATCTAAACTGTTTAACAACCATTGATATTGGCGATAGCAATCATGCATATAGTGATTGATATTCCCTTTGCGTTTAAACAAAGAAGTATAATCATGGTTTAAACGAATTGTTGGTAAATAAGAATCGTTTAATGTCACAACAAATTTACTTTTGTCTTGCTCAACCTGAATATCTGGTATTAAATAATCTGACCTTGTATTTGACTGAAAATCACAGGGTTTAGGATTCAGCGTTTGAATTAACTCATAAGATTTTTTTACTTCTTTTAAAGGGATATTTAATCTTTTAGAAATGTCATGCCACTTTTTATTTGCCAGTAAAGGAAGATACGCTTCTATCATTTTTAATGTGTCATGCTGTTCGGGATAATAATGTTTTGCTTGGATAGCTAAACATTCCTGTAAATTTCTTGCACCAACGCCTACCGGTTTTAAGTGTTGTAATATCTGAATTCCTTTCTCCGCTTCTGTCTTACTCAATCCTGGAAAGGCTGCCATCTCTTTCCCATCCATAGGTAAATACCCATTATCATCCAAATTATGAATGAAGTAATAAACTAATTCTCTTTCCCTTTCGGTTATATCAAGCAAAAGTATTTGTTCACTGAAATCATCTCTGGAATTTACGTATTTATCCGGGATAAAATCAATTGCATCTTGTGAGGACACTGCATCCTTGCGAACAAAATTGTTTTTTATTGGATATGCCATATCAATTGATTTTTCTTCGAGTTCTATTAGGGGATTTTCTAACTCTTGTTCTTGAATAAATTGAAATAAATCATATGTCGAGTATTGTAAAAGTTCAATGGCATGCCTTAGTTGTGTGGTCATTACGATGTTGAGTGATTGTTCTTGTTGGAGCATTAAGTCCATTTTTGTCCACCTCCTAACCCATAATGAACCGTTTATAAATCATTATAATATGAATTCATGAGCTAGTCGATGTAATTATAACACTATTTTAAATATAATTATAATTTACATACATTATATTGCTATTGAAGATAGGCATCAGCTCGCAAATGATTAGCATGTATTCTTCCGATCAAAACTAAACTGGGAAGCAAGAGACTTACATTTCTCTCGCTTCCACAGTTTAATTACCTTTCCTATCCAAAAAACTATCCTACTCCTGATAAATCAAAAAAATTTCAACCATCAAGTAACCTTAACCAATACACTTTTGACTTCTGTGTAATTGGCCAAACCATATTCTCCTCCCATTTCACGTCCAATACCCGATTTCTTATATCCACCAAACGGCATTGTTTCCAATTCTAGTCCAAAGTCATTTACCCAAACCGTACCAGCTTGAAGTTTTCCAGAAACCCGATGTCCTTTTCGAATGTTTTCCGTCCATACACTGGCAGCCAATCCATATTCGCTATCATTAGCCCGTTTGATAACTTCTTCTTCTGAATCAAATGGTAATACTGCGATAACTGGTCCGAAAATTTCTTCTCTGGCAATGGTCATATCATCTTCAACATCAGCAAATACTGTGGGTTCCACAAAATACCCCTTATCAAAAGCCTTTCTGCCACCTGCAACTAACCGGGCTCCTTCCGTTTTGCCTGTATCAATATAATTGAGTACGGTTTGTTGCTGTTTCGATGAAATCAATGGTCCCATTTCTGTATTTTCGTCCAATCCGGGACCCAGCTTCATTGCTTTTGCCCGATCTGCCAACGCGTCAACAACCTGGTCATAAAGGCTGCGCTGCACATAAACGCGTGTGCATGCACTGCAATTTTGTCCGTGATTATACATGGTACCATTAAATGCACCTTCAATAGCTTCTTCAATATTTGCGTCTTCAAAAACGATGCTTGGAGATTTGCCACCGAGTTCTAACGTAATGCTTTTAATATCATCGGCGGCTTTTTGCATGACATTCTTTCCAACTGCAGTTGATCCTGTAAAAGCTACTTTCGCAACATCTTCATGCGTAATAATTGCTTCGCCCGCCACACTGCCGGATCCTGGTACAACATTAACAACACCATCTGGAAATCCGGCTTCCTTAAACAATTGAGCAGCATAAAGCAGCGATAAAGGTGTTTCAGGTGCTGGTTTTATAACGACTGTGCAACCAACAGCAAGCGCTGATCCCAGTTTCCAACCTGCCATTGCTAATGGAAAATTCCATGGTATGATCTGTCCAACAACACCCACCGGTTCGTGAACAATATAATTCAAATAATCCGGGGAAACATTTACTGTTTTCCCTGTTATTTTTGTTGCCCATCCCGCATAATAACGGAAATGCTGAACGGTACCGTCCACATCATCTTCAAGAGCAACTTGATAAGGCTTCCCGTTATCAAGTGATTCAAGTTGTGCGAGTTCCTCTCGGTTTTCTTCCAGCAAATCAGCAAATTGATAGATCAAATGTGATCTTTCCGCGGCTTCCATCTGAGTCCATTCACCTTTATCAAAGGCTTTCTTTGCAGATGCAACAGCTTTATCAATATCTTCTGTTTGTGCTTGGCTCACTTCTGCAATAATTTCTTCAGTGGCAGGATTTAACACGTTAAATGTACTGTTATGATGGGATAGAGTATATTCACCATTGATATAAAGGCCTTTAACACCATGCAAGAACTCTTCAACTTTAGGCTTTAAAACAACCTCTGTAGTTTCCATGTCCATAAACCTCCTGGTCATTGATTTTTTTATAAACGAAACGATTCACGACTGTTCTGTTTTATTGAGAAACACCTTGCAATTTATTTAATTGTTTCTTCAACGTTTTATCTTCAGTTTCACTTAATGGCAGTCTCGGTCTACGTGGCGGGCCACCTGCTAACCCTTGTAAATCCATCGCACGCTTTACAATCTGTACATATTTACCTGAGCCTTCAATGAAATTGCATAGCGGTAAAATTTGATCATAGAGCTCCCATGCACGTTTAAGATCGTTTGCAGCAACACTGTTATACAAATCAGTCACAAGACGCGGCGCAATATTACCAGCTACCGATATCCATCCAGTTGCACCGACTAGAAGAGACTCAAGTGCCAAATCATCTGATCCGCAAAATGTTTCAATCAATCCCTTTCCCTGTCTTGTGATGTCACGGACTTTGCCGATATCCCCACTAGATTCTTTAATATGGGTGATGTTTTCTACGTCTTTGGCAACTTGTAAAATCGTTTCTGTTCCAATATTTACACCAGATGTAAAAGGGTTATTATAAACCATGACCGGAAAGGAAACAGATTCAGCAGCCGCTTTAAAATGTTCATAGATCTCTGGATCTTTTGGATGTGCATAATATGAATTAATTAGTAATGCAGCATCAGCGCCAACTGCCTCAGCCTGTTGCGTATACTCTATCGCATCTTTTGTTGTTTCAGCAGCTGTCCCAACAACAAGTGGAATTCTTTCATTCACTTGTTCAATTGCAACTTGTGCTATCTTAAACCGTTCTTCCTTCGTTAAACTTACAAATTCTCCTGTACTCCCATTGACGACAATACCTGCCACTTTTTCGTCAACAAAATGATCAATGTTCCCTTTCAATCCGCCATAATCTACTTCTCCATCCTGTGTCATTGGGGTAATCAAAACTGGGAATGCGCCTTCTAGTTGTAACAACATCATCTCCTCCTTCTAATCTACAAAGGTTCATTAATTCACATTCTCTTTTATTCCAGGTGAATCGGTTTCGTTTGTATTCGTGTACCAGATAAACCTATTGGTTAATCCATATAGTGCTGTAATGATGACCACTAAAAAGTTAAACCATAAGAATGGCAAATAGCCTAACGTGGAAACCCCAAGTGTTGCTGCCATAAACACACCGCCATCAGACCATGGAACCATTGGCGTGGTTACTGTTCCACCTGCTTCTGTATTCCGAGATAACACCCGACGATCAATTCCTAAATCATCATAGTTTTCCTCCGTAATCTTACTTGCCGTAATAACCGATACATAGGCTGCACCACCAAAGAAGTTGCCAAAGAATCCAGAAATTATAGTGGATAGCGTTGTTTTTCCTGCATTATCTGCCCATGCCAACAATTTGACACAAATCACCCGCAAAATACCAATTTGTTCCATTAATCCCCCAACACCGAGCGCAAAAATAATTAAGGCAATTACTTCCAACATGAATGTAATACCACCACGGTTTAACAATTCATCAATAAACGCAACGCCAGATGAAATGGAACTACCTGTATACAATGTCTTAATGGCATCTAAGAATGCCACATCCTGGAAGAAAAACGCCCAAAAAGAACCAAGTAAAGCACCAAATAAAATGACTGGTATGGACGGTTTCTTGAATGCCAGTAAGATGATCACCACTGCAGCAGGAACGACCATTACCCATGAAATGTTAAAAAACGCCGTTAAAGAAGCCATCGTATCTTCCGCCTGACTTAAATCACCACCACCACTGTTAAAAAAGAATCCAGTTGTTAGAAATAGGATTCCAGCAATGACAAATGCCGGTATACTTACATATAACATGGATTTAATATGCTCGATCACATTGACTTTCGATAGTGATGCCGTCATCACAGTTGTATCAGATAATGGAGACAATTTATCCCCAACATAACAACCTGAAATAACAGCACCAGCGACTAAAGCTACTGGAAAACCAAAGCTTATTCCAATCCCCATCATCGCTATCCCAGCTGTGCCTGCTGAACCAAACGAGGTTCCCGTTGCCAAGGATGTTATGGCACATGTAATAAAAGCAGCCAACAGAAAAATACTTGGATCAATGATGGTTAAACCATAATAAATAATGCTAGGGACAATACCACCTGCAATCCACGTTCCAATTAATGCGCCAACTGAAATCAAGATCAGAACCGCTTCTAAACCATCGTAAATCCCTTTTAAGATTCCCCTTTGCATTTCAAAATAGGAATAGCCAATTCTTAAACCAACTGTCATGATGACAAACCAAGTCGTCAACAACGCCAGCTGAATCGGAAGTTCAAACTGGACGATAAACAAAAACATAATCAATACGAACGACATTAACACGAATAATACTTCAGGTAATGTTGGTAATCGCCTTTCGTTACTCATACGTCACCCTCCTTTTCTCCAAATTAAGGTTAGCATTCCAAATGGGCGAAAACGATTACATTATTATAAACATGAATCCCTCCTTTACTTTAGTAAAAATCCATCTGGTAACGGATCATCAATGTCATATATAAATTGCTTCACCCCGGTAACAAATCCTTGTGCAACCATTGAAAATCGATTACTTGATTGCAGTATTACTTTCGATGTCAATTGACTATTGAATATACTGTGATTGGTCAACTCCCCAATCGTCTTCCTGCCTAATCTATCCGCGTGGATGGCAAATGTACTATCCATTCCCGGTGATCGTACTATACTGCCGTCCCGCTCAAATGTCACAGAACGAACTGCATGCGCTGTTGTATCAGAAACTGCTTCAACAAGGACGACCCCAGAAAATTCTCGATGACTGGCTTGTAGCTTTTGGGTCAATTTTTTGCCATAACGCTTAACAGATGCTAAATGATCCAATTGTAAACCAGGAATGACATCAGCCAATGGATAGATATAATAGTTTCGCAATCCATCGACTTTCACCAAACTATATTCCTCATTTTGTTCTTGGAGGTGGCATGCATCACATTCAAACGAAACTGTCTCCACTCTATTGCCATCCATTGATATATGAATCGTATAGATCCCTTGTATTGTTTCAACTTCATACGTATTATTAGCGTTTTTGACTAGATTACCTGTTTCGGTTAATGCGGTTATCGTTGTCACTAACCCACCATATTTAAAATGAATATCAGAATCATGATGGAAAAACAATACAGCAATATCTGCTTTGTCTGATGGCGTAACGATACATCCATTCATACCCCGATGCCCGCGCGGCTCATTTAATAGAAATGCCTTTTCACGTTGAAACCTGTTTTGCAACAATGCTTGGTTCTGTAAGATATCCTTTTCATTTAACACTATCGGGGATTGCACAACAATTCGAAATGCCTCCCCAGCCACATGGGTATCGATTGTCGTAAACATTTTTCCTATATCCATTGAAAGCACCTCCTTTAATGGCCTTCCATTGGCGGGATTAGCAGGAACCCTTCTTTTAACGGATCTTTTTCATTGTAGAAAAAACGATGCATCCCCATGATCCATGCTGCCCCCGTGACCTCCGCAATAACAGCTTGATGATCTTTGACAATTAATGTTTCCAGTACCTTTGCTTTAAATAGCGAGCCAACAATACTTTCATGGACAAACAATTCGCTGACGCCAATTTCATTGTTGGTAAACATCGTCGCTAATTTGGCTGATGTACCAGTACCACAAGGAGATCGATCAATACCTCCAGGAGGAACAACTACTGTATTTTTCACTGTTGCCTCTGAGTGAACTGGATCGGTAAAGAATTCAATATGGGTTAACCCGTTAATAAAAGGGTGTTCTGGGTGAACCACTTCTTCAAGTTCATTAATTTTATCCCGAATGGTAATTGCTTTATCAATAATGGTGGCAGCATTATCTGTCGTTAGATCAAGGTTTAATGGACGCGCATCAATAATGCCATAAAAATTACCACCATAGGCGATATCACATGCCACACTTCCTATTCCTTCCACTTCCACTTCAATAGACTTTAATAAAAATGCTGGAACATTGGAAAAAGACACTTCCATTGCTTTTCCATGCGCGACCTTAATTTTCACTTCCACTAATCCTGCAGGCGTATCCAGTGTTAACGTCGTATAAGGTTCTTGTATTTCAATCATTCCCGCCTCTACGAGTGCTGTACAACAACCAATCGTGTCGTGGCCACACATTGGCAAGTAGCCACCCGTTTCAATATATATAACACCCACATCTGCATCAGGATGACATGGATCAACTAATAGTGCACCTGACATGACATCATGACCACGTGGTTCATTCATTAAAAACTGACGGATCCAATCATAATGTTCTTTCATGTACAGCATTTTTTCCGACATGGTATTCCCCTTTAAGGTTGGTAACCCACTGATAACTGTTCTAGTCGGATTGCCGCCTGTATGGGTATCAATCGTTGAAAATAGCCGTTGAAAATTCATATTAACTACTCACCCTCTCCTTAAAACGGTCGATACGAAGCGGGTCGATTGGAATCGATGTTTCCTGCTCGGAGATCATTTCCTCGATAACTTTTCCAGTGACTGCTGCCAAGCTGATGCCATCCCCTTCATGCCCTGCTGCAACATAGAACCCCGGAACTTCTTCTACATGTGAAACGATTGGCAGATGATCTTCTGTCCACGGCCGCAGTCCCGCATAAGTTCGGATCACAGTCATCTCGGCCATCTTTGGAAAAAAGCGAACTGCACGTTTAGCAATATTCTTGGTAATTTCATGGTTCACTTTTACGTCAAACCCGACAAATTCCCGACTGCTTCCAATAAGAAAGTTTTGGCTTTCAGTAGGTTCAAAAACCAACGCAACACCGTATTTCTCGGTTATCGCATCCACCTGGCGTTTGCCACCGAATTTTGATATTAAATAACCAAACTCCATTACCTTGCGCAACCCGACTGGATGTTGCCTGGATGCAACAATCAGCTGCCCTTTTCGCGGCTGTATCGGAATGTCAACATCAACCATTTCCCCGATATAAGGCGCCCAGATCCCACATGCATTGACCACTTTATGGGCTGTAAAGGAACCATTATTCGTTTCAATCACAAATTGTCCCGATGCATCTTTGGATAAATTGATCACTTCGGTATTCGTATGTATTTTCGCTCCCAATTTATTTGCACTGTCAAACATGGCATATGTAAACATATAAGGGTTCACCGTCGCGTCTGTTTTACACGCTAACCCTCCGTACAAATCATCCGCAAAATAGTCGGATTCGTTACGCAAATCTTCACGGTCCAGCATGCTGAAATCAAGCCCTGCTTCTTGTTGTTGATTTACCCATTTTTGTGCGGCTTCCATTTCCATATCATTCTCACAAACCAATATACTTCCGGGATTTCGGTACTCGAATGGAATATCCAGTTTTTTACCTAATTCATGCACCAATTGCTGGCTCTTTAAGGACATTTGGCTGTCAAATCCTGGGTCCTTATCTATCGCTAAAATGTTCCCATCGCATCTGGATGAGGTGCCACTTGCTATTTCCTTCTTTTCAAGAACGGTTATATCAATGCCAGCCTTTGAACAATAATAAGCAACCGCCGCTCCCATAATGCCCCCGCCAATGACAACCACATCACCATGTATTGAATTCGTCATCCAATCCTCCTCTTATGCTGTCTGTCTATTTTTATGCAATTTTTATGCCAACTTCAACAGGCTAGATTATTCGAAAAAGTATTGCTTTTCCAAAATAATTGTGTAAAAATATTTATAACGTGTAAATAAATTTATACACTAAAAAGGGTGAATATGATGTCTATCAAACCAACTACGGTAAGTGACATAATGAACGATCAGTTTAAGCTTGTACGAGAAGAAAATAATACAGAAAATCAACTGCGAACACTTCTGGGATCGGACTCCTCCTTAAATGTTTTTGTCACTAAAGGGGAATCCTTTTATCGGGCAAAGACAGAAACTGAGACAAATAAAGTCCGCTGCATCCGTTGCGGGGAACTTTCCAATCGAGACACCATTCAGGATAGCTTTTATTTATTACAAAAATATGAAACCGTTATCATTAAACAAAACCGAAAAATGGCTGGATTTATTGATTCTGAATCGTTTTGCAAAAAGTTGGTAACACAATACAACCATTTACATGCTTACACTTCGGCTATATTAACCACCATCGATGAATCCTGCACAGTGATCGATGCCACAAAACGCGTATTAGTTTGGTCAAAAGGAGCAGAAAAACTCTTTTCCGTTAAAAGCGACGATATTATCGGTAAGCCAATAACTGATTTTTTCAATCCTGAACGTCTGGAAATCTTAAAAACGCTGCAAAACGAAACTTCTGTCTACCATAATCAACATACTGCACGTGAAAACCAGGTTGTTTTGATTAATTCGAACCCAGTTCAACACGATAACCAAATAATTGGAGCAGTTGTGTCCGAAACAGATATCACAAGTCAGATAAAACTGAATAAAGAATTGTATAACACATCCGAGCGACTGTTTCATTTGGAAAAAGAAGTGAAAAGATTCATGGAGACAGAGAACCCATTCGGCTCGATCCGAGGCAATAGTAGTGTACTGGAAAAAACAAAGAAAAAAATAACCAAGGCAGCATCCACTGATACAAACATCTTAATACAAGGCGATAGTGGTGTTGGCAAGGAATTATTTGCAAAAGCCGTACACCATATTCGAGAAGGGAAAAACGCACCATTTGTCGCAATCAACTGCAGCGCTATTCCTTATGCCTTATTTGAGAGTGAAATCTTCGGTTATGAAAAGGGTGCATTTTCCGGTGCTGACCAAAAAGGGAAAAAGGGTAAAGTAGAACTTGCAAAAAGTGGCACCTTGTTTCTAGACGAGATTGGTGAAATGCCTTTAGATATGCAAGTGAAGATTTTAAGATTACTGCAGGAAAAGAAATTTTATCCAGTTGGCGGAACGAAAGAAATCGAAGTCGACTTTCGGGTAGTTGCTGCCACAAACCGTGATCTGAAAGAACTGATCCAAGAGGGCAAATTCCGTGAAGACCTCTACTATCGGCTGAATGTAGTCAGTGTAAAAATTCCACCGTTACGAGAAAGACCAGAAGATATCATTGAACTGACTCATTATTTTCTGCATGAGATTTCCATCAAGTACAATCGGCCACTGCATGGTATATCTCAAGTTGTCATGCAAGCACTTCTCAACCACCAATGGCCAGGCAACATACGTGAATTGAAAAATGTTATCGAACGACTCGTCGTCTTTTCAGAGAATGGGGAGATCAAACTGGAAGATCTTCCGTTTGATGCAGAACAAACACAACAAACAGATCCCAACTTCACCCTATATAACGATCGTCGCTCCCTGAATGCTCGATTACAAGAGGTGGAACGAGAAATTATTCTAAAGGAATTAAAAAAAGTGGATGGCAACAAATTATCCTGTGCCAAAAACCTGCAAATCACAAGGGCAACACTGTACAACCGACTGAATAAGTTGGGCATCAAGTGATACTTCAATCAGTGGGGGTTGGGCCTACAGGATGTAGGTCATGCAGACGTTGCCACGGGACGTAGCGGTTTAAGTCTGCGTTTCTTTATCCCCCACTGATCATAAGGAACAATGGCTAAGTACGCAACATCGTGTTGCAACGCCTTTGTGACTTGCATCGTGCAGGCCCGAACAGAATAGGCATTACGACGCACAGGACGTGCTAGTGCAGGCGTTGTCACAGGACGTGACGAAATTAACCTGCCTGGCAGTTGCCCCCCCCCCTTATCAGCTATTAATAGACGCCACGTTATAATTGGGGAGTCTTACTGCCCGTTACATGCGGGATCAAAACACAAAATGTAAACTTTGGCATCATTCTTGCATGAATCATCAGTACAGACATTACATTGGAGTGATTCGATTGACAGAAAACATGATTATCTGCAGATGCGAAGAAGTTACATATAAAGCACTAGTCGAAACTGCAAACCAGTATAACTGTTCAGCAAGAGAACTAAAACTGCGGACAAGAGCTGGAATGGGCTATTGTGGAGGCAGAACATGCCGTCATATGGTCGACAAGATGGCTGCCGACTTAACCATCACGAAACAAACAGATATCACGTTGAAATATCAACCTCCAATCCGTCCAATTAGCTTTGGCCACCTAGGAGCGGATGAGTCATGAGCCGTCGTGTTGTAGATCACCCTGTACTAGGGTCACTCAATGAAAAGGAGCCGGTTTCCTTTACGTTTAATGAAAAAAAATATTGCGGTATGAAAGGCGAACCAATTGCTGCCGCATTGCTGGCTAATGATGTTCGGACACTGCGACATCATGAAGAAAAGGATACACCTAGAGGGATTTACTGTAACATTGGCCATTGTTTTGAATGTCGTGTCACAGTCGATGGCAAACAAGGTGTCCGTTCGTGTCTTACTCCACTCGAAGAAGGAATGGTTATTGAAAGTGGTGGTCAGCTTCCAACTCCTGTCAGAGATTGGAGGTCAAGTCATGAATGACGTCATTATGATTGGTGCAGGCCCTGCTGGGATTTCTGCAGCAATTTCATGCGCTCAAAAAGGATTGGAAGTTCTTGTCTTGGATGAATATTTGGAAGCAGGTGGGAGATTACTTGGTCAGCTTTATGAGGAACCAAACGGGTCATGGTGGAACGGGATCAGCGAGTCCGATAAATTACATCGGCAAGCAATGAATCTTGGGGTTCAGTTTGAATTAAATACACCTGTTAACAATATTGAGAAACTCGGTGATCATTGGATAATTTACACAGAAAATAAAACATTGTCCACTAATCATCTGTTGCTTGCAACAGGAGCTGCAGAGTCCCCGGTTCCGGTACCTGGTTGGACATTACCTGGTGTCATGTCAGTTGGAGCAGCACAAGTCATGACTAATGTGCATCGTGTCAAGCCAGGTGAGCGAGGTGTCATCATCGGTGTAAATGTCCTCTCTTCTGCTATAGCAATGGAATTGAAACTCGCTGGAGTTGATATTGCGTGTATGGCATTACCTAAAATGAATGCCATAACCAATCAGCAAGCACATCCAAAAAAAGTACTCGATTCCTTGCTTCATGTCTCCCATATGGCACCATCTCAATTTGTCAAAATGGGAAGTAAGCTAATGAAAAATGATTTTATGAAAAAGTTAGGGGTTAGCTTTTATCCTAAAAACGGTGTAACAATGTGGGACATTCCCATTCAATTACGCAAGGCAGTTGTCAACATCTACGGGAATAAACAAGTCGAAGGCGTCACACTGGCAAACATCGACACGAATGGTGACCTAGTTGCAGGAAGTGAGGAAAATGTTGCTACAGATTTTGTTTGTATAGCAGGGGGCCTTTATCCACTGACAGAGTTAGCCGCTGTTGCAGATTGTCCCTTTTATTTAATAGAAGAATTGGGTGGCTATGTTCCATTACACAATGAAAAGATGGAGACCCCTTTAAATGGTTTATTTGTCGCCGGAAACATTACTGGTATTGAAGGTGCCAAAGTCGCGATTGCACAGGGAACAACAGCCGGGCTTTCGATAGCACAACATGCTGGAGTTGATGGATTGGAAGATGAGATTAAAGAGTCTATTCAAGTGGTGGAGGAGACAAGGGATAATGCTTACATTCAATTCCATCCAAAAGTGAAAAAAGGCAGAAAAAAGGTTCAGGATAGGTGGGGGAATTATGTGGGAACCGTGTCAGATTAGAGATAAAGTTAGGGGAATGCCCCAATAGCAACTTAACTAGCAGGTAACAATTGGTTAAGGATTGTTTTGACCTAAAAATAAATGTCAACTCCCCTTTCTGTATAGGGTAGTTGACATTTATTATCGGGTTATGGACTCATAAGCCCCTTAATGAACTTGGACAATACCGAGTGCCCCGTTTGTTGTCTTTAATTCTCAATATATACCTCTTCCAATGGATCACTCGTAGATGGATGTGGAATGAAACCTTTCACTTCACTCTTAGCTGCTGCGAGAGGTGTAGAATGCACCAAATTCACTCCTGGAGCATCTTCATGAAGTAAAACTTGGACTTCTTTATACAATTCTGCGCGTTTATCTTGGTCAATTGTTGTTGCTGCCTGATCAATTAATTCATCAACTTCCTCATTTTGATAGAAGGAACGGTTTTCACCGCCAATACTATCGCCATGTAATAAACTGCCGAAGAAATAATCCGGGTCCCCATTAGAACCGGACCATCCTAACAGATACAGTTCTTGTTCACCTTGAGATGTTTTTTCTAAATAAGGTGCCCATTCTTCACGAACAATATTGGTCGTGATTCCAACTTCTGATAGGTTACTTTGAACAATTTCAGCAACTGTCTCAGGATCAGGCATGTATGGTCTGGCAACAGGCATTACCCAAAGGTCCATTTCAAATCCGTCACCATGCCCAGCTTCTGCCAACAATTCTTTAGCACGGTCCGTATCATAATCATATCCTTCGATTTCATCGTTATAACCCATATAGTTAGGTGGAGTTAAGTTTACAGCAGGGGTTGCATAACCTGCATAAAGTGCATCTACAATGGATTGATTATCTACTGCGTGGTTGATGGCTTGACGAACTAATTTGTCATCTAAAGGTTCTTTTTCAACATTCATACCTAAAAATCCAATGTTGTTTTCACCGCGTACATATAGTTCCAATCCATCTTCTGATTCAATTCCAGCTGCATCATCTGGATTAACACCATCAATAAGGTCCACATCACCGGATCGTAGTGCAATGAGACGTGCAGAATTTTCCGGAATCACTTCATAGATAACTTGATCTAATTTCGGTAAGTCCTCTTTACGATAATCCTCAAATTTCTCTAAAACAATCTGATCATCTTTACTCCAGCTGACAAATTGAAATGGTCCAGTACCAACTGGGTTTTCACCAATATCAGGTCCATATTCCTCTAAAGCTGTTGGAGACGTAATTGCAAAATAATGCATTGCCATGTTCTGTAAAAATGATCCTTGTGGCTGTTTTAATACAAACTCGATTTCATAATCATTTACAACATTGATTTCTTCAATGATATGACCTTCATCGCCCTTGTAACCACCAAACATGGTTCCATACAAAGGATAGGCATAGCCTTCATCTTTAAATGCATATTCATGTTCCGGGTCTGCCCAACGCTCGAAATTTATCTTTACTGCTTCTGCATTGAAGTCAGTATCGTCATGGAATGTAACCCCTTCTTCCAATTGAAAGGTATACTTTAGACCATCATCAGAAACTTCCCAGTCATGTGCCAATCCTGGGACAACTTCAAACGAATCCTTTTCATAATCTAGTAGACTCTCAAAGATATTCTTCGTTACACGGGATGATTCCCCGTCTGATACACTAGCAAAGTCTAAACTTGTAGAATCTCCGCCACGTGCATATACTAATACTTGCTCCTCATCTGATGCTGTATCACCATCTGCGTTTTCTTCCGAGCCTTCTTCACTTTCCTCATCTGCAGAACTCGTATCTGCTCCACCATCACCGCTGCAGGCTACTATCACTAATAGAAATGCCAGCACTAGGGTGATTAAAAATGAATACTTCCACTTCATACTTCTCTCTCCCCCTTTTAAAATAAAATAATATAAGATTCCATCTTGTTACAGTTACCTAAGTATATAAATGGCATGCAACAAAATGATTATCTTCAATCTTTTCAAACTGTGGCCTACTTCTTTACAAATAGCCATTGCTTGCGGACATCTCGTATGGAATGTATTTAAAATACATTGAATAATGACTAGTCTTGCAAATTTAATCATTTTACTGTTGTGAAATATAGGTATTACTCTCTATATGATTATGCAAGTTTTGTGCCAATTTTACAGATTTTTTTGGAAGCTTAACAAACACTGATAGGGGCAAGAATTTTTTAATAACCTACATGAAACTATATATTTATTATTCAAATAACTTTGACATATGCCATGATATGTATATTTTTTTGAATAATTCTCAGATCCCAACCGTTCATGATAAATTATTCAAACAAAAATCCCTCTGGTATCTCATCCCGTTCATCCACTAGAAAATTGATGAAATCTGTGATTTTTGCTGTACCTGTAATCTTTGGTACAACTGCTTTATAATTTCTCACTTCCGTATTCCTAATGTCTCTTTTAAAATACTTTCATGGAAGAAAATATCCACTTCAAATATTTCCTGGCGTTCATACAGATTTGCCACCCTGCACTTGTCCCAGTCTCAAACATTCCATAATGTCCACGCAATTCATTCATTAAGATTTTCAAGATGTTGCTCTGCTGTCTGCCTGTGTATCTCCTTTTATTTCAGGAAGGCCATCCATTATGATTCTTAATTGCTCCAGCAACATGTATACCAGCATTTGATAGTATTGGTTAAAATTCATCCTTTTTCTTCCTCTGTCTCCTTAATCGGACTTTTTTTATACCAAACCAAAAAGTCAAACAGTACATTAAACACTAGTGTGCTGTTTGACTTTAAATACTAGAATCAATTTGCTTCTAATTTAGTATCAATGTCATCGTTATCAATGTTTTGAGTAAACTGATCTGGAGCTCTCCGCGCTTTAACTTTCATCGCTATATAATAAACTACTCCGGTAACAATTAACGACTGTACAGCCGGGATTCCAAAAACAATCACATATTGTGTTAAATAACCTACTAATGTTCCCGCTGCCATCGCAATTGTTGCCATCCAGTTCCATCCATCGTTATCTTTCCATGTCTGTTTTCGAATAAAAAAGAAGTCAACCATCATTACGCCTGCAATTGCGGGGTATACGATTGCTGTCATATTCAAAAAATCTGTAAAGTAATCAAGGATTCCTGCAAGTGCCACAATGATAGCAAGTACAGTTCCCGCAAAAGTAAGAAATGCTCTGCCTTTATTCGAATTAACATTAAGCATATTGGAAAAAGCCAGTCCCATACTGTAGTTATTCACTAGTTGGCTCGTCCAAGTAGCAAACCATAAAATTAAAAAGCCCCAAAAAGGAAATCCTAAATTCATCATTACGTTAACAATGTCAGCATCTCCTACTCCTACAGACATAACTGCTCCAACCATAAATAATGGAAATCCTACAAGAACAATACCTGTAGGAATCAGTGCATTATCTTTGATTGATGGCTTTGCATAGCGCGTATAGTCAGCAGCTATTACCCATTGAGAAACATTTGCTCCAATAATAAGACTAATCGCAGCAAAAATACCTATTGTGGGTTCTGGATTCCAATTGGATACCGTTTCCAATCCATTACTATCTAAAGCATAATAAATACCAGCAACAACTAATAGTAAACCAGCAGGAACTGCAATATAATCCGTCCACTTCATCGAACTATAACCAATAATTGATGGGATAGCAAATAGCAAGCCTGCCACTATTGTAATCAGTGCCCATAATCCCCATTGTGAAGTATAATCAACACCTAACATTGCAGAAATTGCGTTTCCTGCGACCGATGTTTGTACAGCCCACCAACCAAGCGAAACAACAAAAATGGTTAGACCGACAATAAATCGTGCCTGCTTTGCTCCAAAACTAGTACGCGCAATGACCGAAGAAGATCGACCTGTTTTTGCTCCAATATAGCCTTGTAATGCGTTCCCGATCCACTGGATACCAAAAAGAGCGATGATTAGAATAAAGAAAATCTCACTAAGGCCATAGCTTCCTGCCAAGGTTGCTCCCACCATTAAAACAGGAATCGTAAATTCAAGTCCACCAAAGATCATGGCGGGAGTGATCCAATGTTGCCTTTTATCATCTGGAATGGCTTGCAATGCTTCATCTTTTACGATACTACCTGCATTTTTATCACTCATTTTTTGTACATACTCCTTTTTTTAATTGTATTTTTTTGTGTTTATCTTGAAAGCTCATTAATACAGTAAACAGAACACTTAACAAATATCAATAATATTCAGAAATAAAGGAAGTAATTGTAGTAGAAAAGTTTAACTTTTCTACTACTCGTTTCCGGTCTATTTTCCTTCACAAGTACCCAGACAACTTAGCATGGGTTTTCACCTGAGTTTGCAGGTCAATGCTGAACTTTCATTTTCTATGTTCCCTTTAACAATAACGTCAAAAAACCCTTATTATTTCGCTCCAACCTTGCAAATCACTTTCTGGCATTCAACTCCTGATACTCGAATGTTGTTGGATCAACTGCAACACCAAATAAAATCTTTGCTTCATCGACAGTATAATATTCATTCTTTACATCACTAGCAACTTGTTTTGCTGGACGTTTTAATGGATCTCCATAACCGCCACCAGTTGCGGTCATCAATTTTAAAACATCATTTTTCTGTAGTGTATAACGGGGATACACCCCATATGGTCCATCTACTTCTCCATTAGCTTTATTAATATAAAATTCGTTGACCGATCCTTCCAATCCACCCCCTGTTCCCCATAAACGATATTGATTACGTCCATAGGTGACTGTAGCTTCCTGTCCATCAGTCAAGGCTCGATACGACCTGATAACTCCCTTACCACCGATATACTCACCAGCTCCCGTGCCATCAACTCTCAGGCTATACTCATCAATCATTACACCATATCGTGTTTCCGCAACTTCTACAGGGACATTATAGGTTTCACCATCTAAAATACAGAATTGTCCGCTTGCTCCATCCTGGCCATCAGCTCCGCCCCACCCGCCAACAGAAGGTTCTACAATCAAAAATGGTTCATCAGTATCTTGATGTGAACCGGATAAAGTAACAGAACAAACTGATAGCAAATGCGCAGCCGCAAGCCTATCTGGTATATGTGGAGCCAATGCTTTCCATATTAAATCCGTACACCCGAGCATCGTTTCAAAATAATTTGACGTTGGGGCAGGTCTTTCAGCTGACATAATCGATTTTTCATCAGTAATAATCCTTAGTGGTCTAAATACACCATCATTTATATTTTGATCAGGATTTGTAATTGCTAAGAAAATTGTTCTAACAGCTGATGCAAGGCCAGTAAACGAACAATTTACAGGACCAGGAACTTGTGGATTGCTGCCTCTGAAATCGCAAACAAATTCATCATCTGTTACAGTCACATCAACTTGTATTGGGAAAGGGCCATTTCCAATGCCATCTGTTTCTACATAGCCATCTGCCTTAAACGTACCCTTCGGTAATTTCTCAAGTTCCTGTCTCGATATTGTTTCACCATGGTCCAACTGGTTATTAATAGCGGAGAGTACCGTGTCTTTGCCGTGCTTTTCACAAATTTCCCTGACCCTTCTCTCTCCCGTTTTAAGCGCTGCCACTTGTGCCCACATATCACCAATAGATAAGTCAGGGAAACGAACATTGGCACGGATGATCTCAACGAGTCCCTCATTTAGTTGGCCACCATCATACAACTTTACAGATGGAAATTGTAATCCCTCCTGAAAGATATCCCTTGAATCATTTGTAAATGAACCAGGATCTTTTCCACCAACTTCAGTCCAATGTGCCTTGTTGGCAGAAAAAGCAATAAGCTCATTATCGTAGAATATAGGCATGACTAATCCAACGTCTGATAAATGAGATCCCCCTCCACCATATGGATCATTAATGACAATGATATCCCCTGGTTTTAACTCACCCTTATCACCGTATTTTTTCAAAGTTTGTTTAACCATGAAAGAAAGCATTCCAATAAACCCTGTAACCCCATTGCCTTGTGTTAACAACTGACCTTTTGAGTCCGTTAAACCACTCGCATAGTCTAATACTTCATAAATTATTGGGCTCATCGATGTTTTTGCTAGAGCAATAAACATTTCATCCCCAGTAGCAAGCAATGAATCTTTTACAATTTCCAGTGTAAATGGATCTACCTTCGTCTCATTTAACATCATTTATCTCGCCCCCGTTTCGATTATTAAGTTTCCATAATCATCCACTTCAAGTGTTTGGCCTTGATAAAGTACGGTAACCGCTGCTTTTTCTTCAACAATTGCTGGCCCTTGAATTATTTCGTTCGCAGGCAACAATTCTCTTTGATAGACATCAGTTTGATTCCATCCTCCTGGAGATTCAAAATAAACATTTCTCGTTTCTATTTTCGCATCCTCCAACGTTGTAGTTGTTTCTCTTTTCTTAAATTCAGGCTTTTCAACTTCACCAAAAGCTGTAACGTGCAAGTTAACAATCTCTGTTTCGGTATCATCAAGTCTAAAGGTATAATTTTGCTCATGTAATTCATGGAATTTTTTGATGATTTTTTGTAAATGATTGTCCGACCAGTTACCATCTGGAATAGGTACTTTTACCGTATGCTCCTGACCAAGATAACGCATATCAGCATAGCGATTGAATACGACATCTTCTTTCCTAATGCCTTCATGACTAAATTGATCATATGCCTCATTGTCAATCTGATTCCACTGCTCCAAAATTTCCTTTTTATCAAGGTTTATCAGTCGTTTAATAAATGTTTTTATATAATCATGACGAAGATCACTCATCAACATGCCCCATGCAGAGAATACCGGTGATGCAACAGGGATAACGACTTTCTTGACTCCTAATTCCTTTGCAAGCGCAGGAGCGTGCATTGATCCACCGCCACCGAACGCAACTAATGTGAAATCTTGGGGGTTATGTCCTTTCCTGACCGATATAAGTTTAAGTGCGTTCAACATATTTGAGTTAGCGATTCGAATAATGCCAAGAGCAGCCTCTTCAGCAGTCATAGCAAAATTATCAGCTATTTTTTTCTGGATGACCTCCCTTACTAAACTTAAATCGACATCATAGTCGAAATTATCAGCTGAAAGGCGGCCAGTTATTAAATTGGCATCCGTCGTAGTAGGTTCTGTCCCGCCTTGTCCATACGATACGGGGCCAGGAATAGCTCCGGCTGACTCCGGTCCCACTTTAAGAGCACCAGCTTCATCCAGCCAAGCAATGGATCCTCCGCCATTGCCGATTTCGACAATATCAACTACTGGTGCTTTAATTGGATAACCCGCATTACGATCATTTCTTTCAATATAATAATCTGTAGAAACCTTCACTTCACCTTTTTCAATCAGGGAACATTTAGCGGTTGTGCCACCAATATCAAATGCTATCATATTTTCTTCGCCTATTAAGTCTCCAAGTACGGCAGCACCATAAATTCCTGCAACAGGCCCGGACTCCACCATGTTAATCGGAACTTTTTTAGCTTCTTCAAAGGTGGTTGTGCCACCATTCGATTGCATAATAAAATTTTGGCTCCCTGTATTGAAATCTGCTAATTTATTATCCAACCTATTGACGTAAGAAGTTGCGATCGGTTGAACGTAAGAATTCAATGCGACAGTATTTGTCCTTTCATATTCGCGCCATTCCTTTGTAACATCATGTGAAGCCGATACTGAAACCTCTGGCCACAGCTCTTTGATTAAATTAACCGTCTCTTTTTCATGATCCGGATTGACGTAGGCGTGCAAGTAAGCCACTGCTATTGCTTCCACATCTTGTTGCTTGAAATAATTAATTATATCTTTTACCTGTTCTTTATCCAAGGGAGTGATAACCTTCCCTTTATAATTAAGTCGTTCACTTACTTCCTTTCGCAGATATCTTTCAACAAACGGTTCAGGCTTTTTATAGCGAATATTGAATAAGTCAGGGCGATTTCCTCTGGCAATTTCTAAAACATCTCTGAACCCTTCTGTAGTAATCAATCCAGTTCTTGCACCTTTTCTCTCTGTTAAAGCATTAATGATAACAGTAGTGCCATGAATAAATGTAGACATAGCTTCTTTATTGATGTCGCTTTTATCCAATATATCAATTACACCCTGTTCAAAGTTTGGAGGTGTCGTAGGGCCTTTGGCAATTTCAACATGTCCGCTGTCATCAACATATACCAAGTCTGTAAATGTTCCTCCAATATCAGTAGCAACCCTCATATTTCCCACCCTTTCCTAGATCTGCCTTTTCAGATAAGTTTTCTAAAAAATAATCGGTGTCAATACACTCAACAATACTGCTTTTTCATTCAAAGGATTTTTCCACTCATGTACTTTCTCAGAAGGGAAATGAATTGAATCACCCGAATTTAAAATGTATTCCTTTTCTTCAATTTTGAATATAACCATACCTTTTATTACATGATAAAATTCTTCTCCAGGATGACTGTATTTTTCAACAAACAACTTGTTTGGAGGTAATGTTACCAGCATAGGTTCCATTTTTCGCTCTGGAAACTTCCCGGCTAAACGGATATGCTGAACATTAGACCCTTCTAGCTTAAATGGTTTTTGTTCCGTTTCACGGACAGCATAATTATGATTTTCAATTTCCCTGAAGAAATAAGTAATACTAATGTTGAAAGCATCTGAGATTTTTTTTAAAGAAGTTATTGCAAGTGATGATGATCCTCGCTCAATTTGCGAAAGAAAGCTTACTGACAATCCTGTTTTTTCGCTCAAGTCTTTAAGCGTCATTTCCTTTTTTAACCGCAAGCCCTTAATTTTTCTATGAATATTTTCCATTACGATTACGTCCTTTTTATTGTACTTATTTAAGTACAAACGGAATTTTTTCACCTCCATTAAATTTTTTATTATATTAACATATAAATTATAGAATTGAAAGAATAATTTATTTATTTTAAAAATTTGAATCAGTGTGTTTAGTTTATATTCTTCAATCTCTTGACAATATTATATAAATATTTATAATTAATCCTACTATTATTCCAAATTCACAATATACGCTAACCGTTCATTCTCAACTTTTTTAAATTCATGAAATAAGACTGGAAGGGGTATTTTTATGAAAGCCAATTACCAAAATAGACTGGGAACACTTCAAGAACGATTAGATGAAGAAAAAATTGATGTAACTATGATCACATCACCTGCAAATGTTTTCTATTATACTGGCTTCAATTCAGACCCACACGAACGATTCATGGCTTTACTTATTGATAACCGCACACAGGAATTCATCTTATTTGTCCCAGCGTTAGATAAAGCACTTGCTGACACCGATTCGTTTGTAAAAAATGTGGTACCCATTTCTGATGAAGAAGATCCTTTTCTTAAACTGAAAGAAAAACTAGGAAATAATATAAAAAATTTCGGTCTGGAAATGAAATCAGTGAGTATGTTTCAGCATGAGCAATTGTCAACTGTATTTCCTAACACTACATATGAAGATATACAACCTCTTGTGAACACCCAACGGCTAAGGAAATCCCAGAGTGAAATTGTGTCTGCTCAAAAAGCTGTCGACATTATTGAAACAGTTCTAGCAGATGGCATTAAAAAAGTAAAACCGGGTATGACAGAACTGGAGTTGACAGCCGAGTTCGAATTTTTGATGAAAAAGCATGGAGCAGTGGGACCTTCTTTTTCGACAATTGTATTATCAGGCGAGAAGGCTGCATTGCCTCATGGGATTCCTGGAAACCGTGTCTTCCAAAAGGGAGACTTCTTATTAATCGATATGGGCGTGGAAATAAAAGAAGGATATTGCTCTGATATAACGAGAACTTTTATTCTGGGAGAACCCACTGATAAACAAAAAGAAATATATGACATTGTTTTGCAATCTAATCAGGCAGGCATAAATGCTGTAAAAGCAGGGAATCAACTCAAGTCTTTTGACATCGAAGCAAGAAATGTAATCAAAGAAAATGGCTATGCTGCGTATTTCAATAATCGTGTCGGACATGGACTGGGTATTGAAGTTCATGAGGAACCATCTATTCATGAAAATAATGAACAGATTGCTGAAGGCGGTTTACTTTTCACGATTGAGCCTGGTATATACATCCCGGGATATGGCGGAATTCGCATAGAAGATGAAGTGTATATTGATGAAAGTGGAGAAGCAGAAGTTTTAACGTCCTATCCAAAAACATTACAAATTATATAATGCGACTCTAAAATTCTATCTTAGTGTTTCTGACATAACGAAAAACTGATGAAGTGATAACAGAAGAAATATGCAGATCTCTGTGGGAAAAACGGGAAAGTCGTGACCCTTTCATGACAGACAAGCGAAAGGCATTGATCAAAGTGTTGGGATTGATATTTACCCGAACGTGTCAACGCCATTTAACAGCAGGAAGCAGAAGATTTTTGTATTCCGGGGATTTTTTAAAGGATTGGATACAATTGGTCCGTATTCGGAAATGATCTTTATGACTTCTGGCCGAGCCTTGGAACCTCAGGCGAAATGAGAGAAGGGGCTTAAAAAAGAGAAAAAGCGCTACCGTAAAATACGTTGATGCTGTTTATTATCCAAGCATTGACGAAAAAGTCAGGATTTATCTTTAACGCTATCCATACCAAAAGGACTAGAAACTCCATTTTTCCATTGATGAGTCTGTCCTTTTGGGAAATGCTTGTATTCTATGTTTTCGGTTGGTCAATGAGGCTTTCTTCAAAGAAAACAATTAATTAAGAATGTACCTTCTTCTTTGACTTCATTGCCATTTCTTTATCAAGTAATCAGTATGAGCGATAAGAGTGTTATATGCACGTTCGGAAATCAACTCATTATCTCGCTGATATTCAAGCAAATCCTGAAATCCTTCCTCCATATGCTTAACAACCTTTTCAGCTTCTTCTTGATTTTCGTAATGGCTTACTGATGTCAAATGAAGCATCAAGGAACGGGCATCGTCAGAGTTCCCAAACTCGCCTTCTTCCTCTAAACTTTCAACTAGTGACTCCATACTATCTGCTGTCACCCTTAATGCATCATCATCCCCTACAATTGGTAATGTTAACTCACTAAGAGCTGGAAGTACTGTAAGTTCAGCGCCAGGATCTGGGCGAATAGTGTATTGAAATTCTCCCCAATCACTCTGATCAAGAACGATACCGATTTGGTTTCTTGGCTCAAATACATAGTCATGCGGCTGCATGTCCCATGTGAAAGTGTACTCCTGATTTGGAGTAAGCGGTACCGACTCTGAAGATGACTCCAAATTCTGTGGATCCATCCAACCGCGTGTTATAATCTCGGGACTTTCTCCATCATAATCAACAAGTAATGCAGTCAAGTTAGTCACTGGGCGATCAATACTAGCTTCTATTTTTATTTCCGGGGTTCCACTGATTCGAACTTGTTCCGTTAGCTCTGGGGAAAGATAGGCCAAACGATCTGAATTGCTTAATTCGATATCATCAATAATTTCATCGTCCCTCATAGATTGGTTGTCCAAAAAATATTCAGTATCCATGGGGTTGTTTACAATTGAATCAACACTTAGAATACCGCTTTCACCGTCTGTTCCAGCCTTGAAATGAAGTGTTGTCTCATCTTGCGGCCAATCATCTTGTTGATGCCATGTACCGTCTTCGCGCTGGACGTCAACGATTGGCTCATCCATGATGCCATTCTCAATACCATACAGCCAGTAATCAAACCATCTATGTTTTGTTTCTTGCCAATCATGATAGTCTGGTTCTTCATGTTCACCTTGGTGAAGCCACAGTTTTCGGTCCACATCGTTCTCCCCTAAAGCCTCCCACCATTGCGAAAAATGCTTAGTCTTCGTATTCCAGTCATGAAGACCATGGACTACAAAAACACTGGCCTCGACGTTTTCCGCGTCCTTCACATAGTTACGCTCATCCCAAAAGTCGTTATAGTCACCTGTTTTACGATCTTGGTTTTGAACAAGCTCTAATAATACATCATCACACACTTCCGGGTTTTCCCGAGTTTAAACATATTCAGCCAAAAGGTTAGCGTCCCAAAAAGGATTGCCAGATACAGCACCGTTGGCACGATAGTAATCATACCAGCTGCTTATGGAGGCGATCGGTATAATCGTCTGAAGCCCCTCAACACCGGTGGTAGCAACACCATTGGGAAGTGTGCCATTGTACGAAACTCCAGTCATACCCACATTCCCGGTTGACCAATCGGCGGTAACTTCCTCGCCATCATCCCACCTCGATACGGACTCATTTCGAAAATCACTGGCACCTGAATGTTCGGCTCAGTATTCGGACGCATGACTTCGATCTCAACTTGATCGGGATTACCGTCACCATCACTATCAACCGTCGTTTCGACAAATAAATTTTCAATAATCACATCATCTGTTGAATAAATCGGTTGCGTCATGCCATCCTTAACCTCAATGCTTGTCGAATCCGATGCAGTTTCTGGAATAAGGTCATTAAGGTTTAAATGTTCTCCTTTGCCATCGGCATTGGCAAACGAAATCTCTACACCTGCTATGGGAGTGAGGGAAAGGAGTAAACACATCAACAAAAAAATGAGTATCTTTTTTCTCAATACTTTCAACTCCTATCATTTAGATTCTAAGATTCTATATTCATAGATTCATAGCCTATAACACTTAAAAGGGATAAAATAAATACAATATATTGGGTCTCTGCAGTTGGTACCTGCAGAGACCCTTGTAATCTAACTCCAAACTTCCTTCAGTGCATCAACCTGAATCGATAGACTCTCATAAGCCTCATTAGTGATTATCCCGTTCTCTAGTTGATGATCAAGTAGGTATTGGAAACCATCCATATGTTGTACAACTTTTTCTGCTTCTTCTTGGTTTTCATAATGAGCAACTGCCATTAAATGGCGTTGCAAAGCTTGGATAGATTCCCCGTTTGAGAATGCACCCTCTTCTTCGAGTTCTTCCACAAGGTTTTGAATGCTGGGTGCACTAACGCCAAGCTCTGCACATTGTCCAATTGCTGGACCATTGATGTCATTAGAAGCACCAAAATCGTTAATTTCAGTGTTATTTCCATTACACACCAACGAACCATTGAGCGTGTTTCCCGCCAAAATGGGTCCATACTCTCCATACTGCTCATTGTGAGAAATCTGGTGATTATTGGAAAGTGTGAGGCTTCCATTGAATTCATTTCCTGCAAGTGTGGTGTCACTGGCTGTTCCATGTATCGTGGATGCACCGCTCACAGCAGTTCCAAACATTTGTAAAACATTCGCATTATCAGCATTCAAACCACCATTTATCGAACTGTCGAAAGCCACGAGCGAAGCACCATCTTGTACCGTGACACCACCGTTCACAACAGTATCCTCAAGACATGTGACCCCTTCGCTTATGATTAATGGACCGTTGTGATCGTCGGAAATAACCTCGGTACATTCTGGTGATTCTCCGGGAAGAACAGTCACTTGGAAGTCTTCTGCTTCACCAATATTGCCCGCTGCATCAATCGCACGGTGTTCTATAATGTGACTGCCAAATCCAGGAATAAATGGACCTCCCGGATCATCTTCTGTATATTCCTGCTCAAAGGCAGCTTTCGATAAACCACCTGTTCCTAAATTACCATAAACTAAAGCTTTTTTCTCAGTACCTGAATGCGAGAATTTAAATGGTGTTCCTTCAGGTTCATCTGGGAAACCAAAATAGTTAAACCATCCATCTTTATTTAGACGGAATTCCCCTACAACAAAACCTGGTTGATCATCTTCTGGTTCAAGCAGCATATCAAATTCGTTGAAGTAAATATGATGCTCATCATTTCCAGATACAGTGGTGAGAGGATCTGATAAAGTTTTAGGTGCCGTTGGAAGTCCATTATCAACAGTCCAGGTAATGGTATCGGATTCACCTTCTGGATCTGATGGATCTGTTACAATTGCAGTCAGCTCCGATGCACCACTTGGCAAGTCAAATTCACTAAGGTCTAGATGTCTCGTATGATTTGAATCTGAAATTTCCTCACCATTTAAATTCCATGTCACGTCTAAAATACGGTCATTTGGATTAGTGGTTTCAACAAAAGCAACCTCATCATTTGCTAATGCATATCCAGTTGGAGAATGATTGGTAAATTTCACTTCGTTAAACGTATTTTCTTGAGATGAACCAATTACCCATTCTCTTGTTTGTGTCATTCTAGAACCATCCAGGAAATCTGGATTTCGGACAAATTCAGTCTGGTCTTTCACTGTTACTTTAACTGTATCCCCATTTTCTAATTCTAAGTTAGCAAGATCTAGATAGCGACTGTTATTCGTATCATCCAGTTTAGTACCATTTACTTCCCATGTTACGTCTAATAAATGGAACCTAGGGTGCATCGTTTGAACCCAGATAATTTCGTCAGAGCCAACTTCACCTTCTGGGGTTGACTGTAATGGCATTTCTCCTGCATCACGCATACCCGTAATACGTTGTGTCATGTGCTCTCTTCCTACTTGATCAAAGTAAAAACCGATCCAACGCATCATGGAATGTTCACTCGGACGCCAGACATTTGAACTAGTGTATGCCCCGCTTTCATACCCATCAGGATCAGCGGCGCGAATAATTCCACCGGATTCACTTTCTTCTCCTAACCATCGCCACCATTTTGCTTGTTGCTCCATCATTTCATCAGATGATAAGCGAGTGTGATGAATAGAGTTCGGTTCATCATCGTCATGAGGACCACCTGGAACGTCACGATCATTGTAAGGATATTCATCCTGTAAGTTACCTAATGAATGTCCTAGCTCATGCAGTGAAATAAGCGGGCCTTGTGGACTTCCTCCTGAAGTAGTGGCATGTACGCCTCCGATTCCACCATACGTAAAGGTATTGGCAATTGCCAATGTCTGGATGTTTTGGGCATCAGGGGATATTCCAAGTTCTGGTGCTAAGTGTTCTCTAATAATTTCATTACGTTTTTCTGCACCGCCATCCCCATAGTAAATACCACGTGCCAGTTCATCTGCAGGACAATCACCTGACCAAACATATTGGAGATTGAAAACGGTATCACGTCGAACATTACCGTCATCAGGATCACAGCTAATGCCAGAATCCTTTGAAGGAGTTTCAACCATGTATACATTAAAGTAATTTCGGTAGCTGCGGAATGGTTCTACACTCCATTGAACGTTTTGGTTCCTGTCCACATCCTCATGAAACTTATCCATTTCGTCTGCTGTATAACCATCACCGAAAATAACTAAATTAAGTCGTTCATCGGCTGGACCAGTCTCTTGAAGAGGAACAATGTTCACATCGCCAACTTCCAATTCTTCTCCTGAAACAGTTGATGTTTCTTGAATTCCTAGGTTATTTCCAATAAAACCTAGATTTGACAGCAAAAGCGTCAACACAAGAAACATGGAAATCATACCAATGCGTCTTTTTATCATGGACGAATTCCTTTCTTAATAAGATTCACAAGACCTTGTGTATCTTAATCTTAGCAAAAACGGAATCGCTTTCAAATATAATGATAGATTTTTTAGAAAATTGATAAAATAGTACTATCCCTAAAGTAATATAAAGTAGCGAGAAAAACTATTAAATGTCAATTTTCCAGGAGAAAAATAGAAAACAGGTCTAACCAAAGATAATAGGTAATTTGGTTAGACCTTTTTCCAACATAAATAATACTCTATATATCAGTTGATGATTAACACGGACCGAATGTAATCAGGCTATAATTTTCGGTTATCCTCCGGTTTCGAAATCGACTGCTGTGCTGCTGATGGGGTCCCGCCTTCACTATTCTTATTATGGTTGTTGACCAGCCGGCCTTTCCGTACTTGCTTCACCCAAAAACCACCATTAATCTGTTTCGGTTCATAGGAGATAATAAATGCTTTCGGGTCAATCGTTTTGATTGTTTCATATAGCTTCAGTTCATATTTCCGAGGGGTCAGAATTTGCATAACAAGACGATCGCCCTCCATTCCATAGGCAAACCAACTTGTTACACCATACCCTTTTTCCCGCAGCTGTCGTGTAAAGTCAATATTCGGGTCGGATGAAATAACATTGACAGTAATATAGCCCAGCGCCAGTTTTTCTTCAATTTTAGTTCCGACGATCACACCAAGTCCAAAACCGAGCGCATAGGCAATGATATTTTGGATCTCATTTAAATTATCCAGTACAAGACCAAGCCCAAGAACATAAATAACGATTTCAAACATACTGACAAAAGCAGCCATGTAACGCCGCCCTTTTAACGTCAGAATCATACGCATGGTGGATAGTGACACATAAACAATATTGATTACTAATATAATGGCCACCATGATAAATGCATTACTGAACAACTTTATACCTCCTGCCGATGATAGCTCTTATTCTATACGACCATGATATTCACCTAGTATAATGCTGATGCATACATTGTAAAGTGAACCTTCAACCAGTGGGAGTTCGATACAGAGGACGTGCTAGCCAAGCATTGAACAAGGCGAACTAGTCTGTCTCACCCCCACTGATTGATAGTTGAACAAATCGGGCATTTACGTATAGCTGAGTCTCCATTTATTCTTCCTTATATTTACTTACATTAAAAATGGAGGTTCTTACTGCCCGTTATATACGGAATAAGCGCATTTCTTATCAGAATGGGGTGTCATCATGGATCCATTTAAACAAATGACTGACTGGCGGAAAAACATGGATCATTTTTTTGGTGATCATTTCTGGAATGAATTTGAAAATATTATAAAGCCAACTATTCCACAAATCAACATTTACCAATACAATCATGAACTGATTTGTATTGCCAGCATTCCAGGTTTAACAGATCTGAATAAAATTGATATCTTTGTTGATCATACAACACTTGAATTGAAAGGCGTCATTGATGTTGCTTATACCGGTGGAACAGTTGTCAAAGAAGAAATCCTTCAAGGTGTGTTTGAACGAAATATTACGTTGCCGTTTCCCGTACGAAGAGACAAAATCAATGCAACCTATCAAAATGGGTTGGTGATCATTCATCTGCACCGGCTCATATCTGATGAGAGCAGCCGCAGCAAAGTAAGCATCCAACTGTCGGATGATTCTTAGGCTTTGTTCGGACCATACACACGTTTTTCATCTGATGACCGCTTTCCACGCAGTCGTTTACGGAGTGTTCTTTTCCAGCTGTCAGCGAGCAACTCACACGATGCTAGCTGCTCAGCAAGACGAAGCGCTTCCTTTTTCACATATATGACATCATTGCAGGCAGCGATTGTCCACTCGGGATATGGCCTTTCAATGAGCTCCAGCTCCATACCAGCCTTTGTATATCCTTCCTGCAGCACGCGATAATACCAGCCTGTCCGACCCGAATTCTGAATACGCAACGCAAAGTCCATCACCCGGTAACGACGGGCAGGCTTCCAGCAAGGCCTCCTGGGTTGTGATACCTGAATAACGCTTTCACCGAACCGATATGTATCGCCAATGCATACGTTTGATTCATCAGCATGTTCAAGTACCAAATTTTCACCCATCGCACCAATGTCGATATCATCCATTTTCAGATCTTCACGCCAATATCTATAATGTGTTGCCGGATAAGCGAAGACGGCTTTTTCCGCGCCGCCATGATTTTTCGTATCTGCTACCTCATCTTCGGAAAATCCCGTGAATCCAAGCCACTGTGGAACATCCACTGACTTTTTAAACATGCCGCTTTGCCACGGCCGATCCATCCGATTTTCAGCGTTGGGAATACCCATTTGCTTCACTTTTCCTGTCAGGATTTTATTTACAATTGGTTTCGTCAACTGAGCCACTCCCTTTCCCTGTCATTATTGTATCTTTATTAACGGAAAAAGAAAAACGGCACGTCCACTTTTGGAAGTATCCTTGTGTTACCCAAGTAGAAACTATGAAATAGGCTTGTTTCTGCATATCAATTGTTACCTTATACCATTCGATCTATGTTATAGTAAATGAATAAATTGATTGCTCTTTGGGGGGACAAACATGACAGACAAGTTGAAGAAAGCAACGTTTGCCGGGGGCTGCTTTTGGTGTATGGTCAAACCGTTCGATCAATGGGACGGGATTTATGGTGTTGTTTCAGGTTATACTGGAGGTCATACTGCCAATCCAACTTATGAAGACGTTAAAAGTGGTGCAACGGGGCATTATGAATCGGTCGAAATCACTTATGACCCTGATGTTATAACGTATAAGGAAATTTTGACTATCTATTGGCGGCAGATTGATCCAACAGATGATGGCGGCCAGTTTCATGATCGTGGTGATTCATACCGGACAGCTATTTTTTACCATGATGATGCACAGAAAGAGCTTGCCGAACAGTCCAGGCAGTCGATTGAAGATAGCGGAAAATTCAAGGATCCGATCGTTACGAAGATTTTGCCTGCCTCAACTTTTTATCCGGCTGAGGACCAGCATCAGGATTACTATAAAAAAAACGCAGAGCACTATCAAAAGGATCGAGCTGCATCCGGCCGTGATGAATACATTGAGAAAACATGGGGGGAACAGGTTTAAATCCGCTCCCTCTTTAATGTTAAAAATTTCCTGTTGTTTCTCCCATTCTTCTGTCGATATTACTCTTCTTCTATCGATACTTCTCTTCTTCTACCGATATTTCCATTCTTTTGCAGATTCTTTTTGTGCTTCTTTTGATACTCTCTTTTCAGCAGGTGCCCCGCCATTGCTCCTTGTTTAAAATCTTTTACTGGAATATACTAGAGTTTCAGCATAAAACAATTACGTTTTCTAGTCAGGAGCGAACTACATTGCCGGACAATCAATCACTCACACCGTTAAAAATGCTATTATTCAGTTTTCACGCAACGAATACGATTATAATCAGTTTTTTGCCGCTTTATCTGGAGTATAAAGGACTAAATGGCACAGAAATTGGCTGGGTGCTGGCAGTAGGGCCATTAGCAGCCATTGTTGCCCAGCCGTTTTGGGGTTATATGAGTGATAAGTACAAAACTGTAAAATATATACTATTTATCTGTATTTCAGGACTGCTGATAAGCAGTGTTGTATTTTTTCAGATGAATAGTCTTGTTGCTATTTTGCTGGCTGGTTTCGTATTTTACTTCTTTACTTCACCAATCGGCGGGCTTGGTGATAGTCTAGGTCAGCGTCGTGCAGATGAACTCAATATATCATTCGGGTCGATTCGTACATGGGGATCGATTGGATTTGCGGTATCATCGTTAATTGTGGGGCAAATTCTTACTGAAATTGGCATTCAGTATATGATCTGGCCTTACTTGTTTTTTGGAACCGTCGCGCTTCTTGTCACCTTTAGATTGACTGATGTAAAGGTTGATTCAGATCCGGTGCAATTTCGTGACATCAAAATGCTTATTCAAAACAAACCGTTAATGCTGTTTTTGTTTTTCATCATGTTTATCACCATGACACACCGTGCAAGTGATAGTTTTATCGGATTATATATTACACAACTTGGCGGAAGTGAAGGTATGGTTGGTGTCGCATGGTTTGTCGGAGTGGCCAGTGAAGCACTGGTCTTTGCCTTGGCCGGCAGATGGTTTCGCAAATATCATACGCTTATGTTTGTTATTATTGCTGGTATATTATATAGCGTACGCTGGTTTGTCTACGCGGCCGTCAATGAACCGATTTATATTATTATACTGCAGTTTCTGCACGGCATTACTTTCGGCGTGTTTTACCTAGCTGCACTTGAATATGTTACACGTCTTATCCCGAAGCTGTTGCAGTCAACCGGGCATTTGATGTTTTACGCAATCTTTTTTGGAATATCCGGAATTGCCGGATCACTTATTGGAGGAGCACTGATTGATTCGTATGGCGGCGGAACATTATATGCTGTATTGGGCTACTCTGCTGCTGCAGGAGCAATATTCCTGATCACCTATCACGCGCTCACATCCAAAAATCGGGTTCGCGAACAATAAAAGCGGAACCACCTGGGATGATTCCGCTCGATTATAACTAGCTCAGGAAGATAAAGTATAAAATAAATATGACAAACAAACCGTACATAACCGGATTGATCTCTTTCATTCGTCCTTTTAGCAACATCGTGATTGGATAGAAAATAAATCCGATTGCGATCCCGGTTGCAATACTGTAAGCAAGCGGCATGGAAACGACTGTTAAAAACGCCGGCACCGCAATTTCAAACTGATCCCAATCGATATCTTTTAACGAAGCTGACATCATCACACCGACAATGATCAGCGCTGGTGCGGTCACTTCAGCTGTTACCACGCTCAATAACGGTGAGAAAAACAATGCCAGGACAAAAAATCCCGCGGTGACAACCGATGCAAATCCAGTCCGGCCGCCTGCCCCAACACCTGCTGTCGACTCAATATAGGAAGTTGTTGTCGATGTACCGATTACCGAGCCGGCAACAGTGGCAGCAGAGTCGGAAAATAATGCTTTTCCTGCTCGCGGCAGTTTATTGTCTTTCATTAATCCTGCCTGGTTAGCGACCGCCACAAGTGTTCCGGCCGTGTCAAAGAAATCAACAAATAAAAACGTCAGTATAACGACAAGCATTTCAATCGTAAAGATGTCACCAAAATGCATAATGGCCTCACCGAATGTCGGCGCTACACTGGGCACTTCCCCGACAATTCCGCTGATACCGGATGGCGGGTCAATCAAGCCGGATAGCATGCCGAGGACCGCCGTAATAATCATCCCGTAAAAAATACCGCCTTTAATATTCAGGCTCAATAAAATAACCGAAATGACAATACCAAAAATAGCCAGCATTACAGTTGGTGACGTCAAATCACCCAATGCTACAAGTGTCGCATCATCCCCGACAATTATTCCCGCATTCTGAAAACCGATAAAGGCAATGTAAACTCCAATTCCGGCGCCGACTGCCATTTTCAGATTGGATGGAATCGCATTAATGACTTTTTGGCGCAGGCCGGTAAATGTCAAAACGATAAAAATAAGTCCGGATGCCAATACACCGGCAAGCGCTGTTTCCCATGGTATTCCAAATCCCAGTACAACAGTATATGAGAAAAATGCGTTAAGTCCCATTCCTGGCGCCAGAGCAATCGGATATTTCGCAAGTACACCCATGATTAATGTACCTAAAGCAGCGGCAATTGCGGTAGCCGTAAAGACCGCACCCTGGTCAATCCGCGTTACGCCTTCAGGCAATTCCTCCACACCAACCAGCGCCAATGTTGACGGATTCACAAACAGAATATAGGCCATAGCCAAAAAGGTGGTCAATCCTGCGATGAATTCACGCTTGTAATTCGTGCCATATTCTTCAAAGCGAAAATATTTTTTCAATGTTTCTCCTCCCTTAAAAATTGGTTGATTTTGCTGAAATTCGGTTGATATATGCAAAATTGGGTTCATATAGACAAAACCATCTTTTCAGTATGGCTATTTTATAATCAGCAGTTGAATTACACGCAGACTTCTGCGGCAAAACCACCGAAACAAGTACCAGCAGTGAAAGAAGAGCGAGGAGACCTATAGTTCGTCCACACGGAAAGCGAAGTGTATTCCCAACTGTGATGATAATAGCAATAAACGATACAAAAACAATCTTCTGCAAAAAAATGAAAACACTCCTGCCGGGGCAAGAGTGCTGTAAAACGTTGCAAGATAAAGCAATCAGAAGAGACATCATAATGCTCATCATCATAGTTCATCCTGCGTAGTCAGACCATTTACGGTGGTCCGGTAGAAACTCTTGGGCCATATTCCCGAAATTATACGCAACGATTAAATTGTACTATTAAGATACTATAAAAATTCAATACCGTCAATTAAAATACGAATATTTTTGTTATTAACTCTTTTCAACGTTCGTTATTCCCATTCAATCGTTGCAGGCGGTTTGCTAGTAACATCATAAACAACCCGGTTAATATGCTCGACATCATTTACCAGACGTGTCGATATTTTTTCCAGCACATCCCACGGAATCCGTGCCCAGTCAGATGTCATGCCATCAACTGACGTAACCGCTCTGATGCCGATTGTGTAGTCATATGTGCGGGCATCCCCCATCACACCGACACTGCGGATATCGGGCAGGACAGTGAAGTATTGCCAGATGTCACGATCCAAACCGGCAGCGGCAATCTCTTCACGCAAAATAGCATCCGATTCACGAACAATCGCCAATTTTTCCTCTGTTACTTCGCCAAGCACCCGGATTGCCAGGCCTGGACCAGGGAATGGCTGGCGCCAGACAATGCTTTCCGGCAGGCCTAGCTGGAGGCCCAGTTCACGTACTTCATCTTTAAATAATGTATTGAGCGGTTCAATCAGCTCAAATTGCATGTTGTCAGGAAGCCCGCCGACATTATGATGCGACTTGATTGTCTGAGCTGTTTCCGTGCCGCTTTCGATAATATCGGTATAAAGTGTTCCCTGCGCCAGAAAGTCGATGTCGGTTAATTTGGCTGCTTCATCATCAAATACATAAATGAATTCGTTGCCGATGATTTTCCGTTTCTGCTCCGGATCATCGACATGTTTTAATTTGGATAAAAAGCGGTCAGCAGCATCAATTTTAATGAAATTCATATCAAAGTCATCCACAAATGTTTTCGTAACCTCATCTGCTTCATTTTTCCGAAGCAATCCATGATCAACAAAAATACATGTGAGCTGTTTTCCAATGGCTTTATGAATCAATGCGGCTACAACCGATGAATCAACACCGCCGCTGAGGGCGCACAACACTTTCCGGTCACCGACTTTACTCCGGATATCGTCAACTTCCATTTCGATAAAGTTTTCAATTGTCCAGTCACCCTGACAGCCACATACATCATAAACAAAGTGCTTCAGCAGCTGATGACCGTATTCTGAATGGCGCACTTCCGGATGGAACTGTACACCATACAACTTTCGGTCCTGATCACTCATAGCTGCAATTGGTGTTGACGGACTCGTTGCGTCAATTTGAAAGGAACCCGGAGCCTTCATGACTTTATCTCCATGGCTCATCCAGACCGTTTGCTTGTTTGGCGTATCCTTAAACAATAGTGGATCTTGCTGCAAGTCCATGACAGCTTTGCCGTATTCACGGTTTGTTGCTTTGGCAACTTCACCGTCAAATTGCAGCGCCATCAGCTGCATCCCATAACAAATACCGAGAATTGGGATCCCCAGTTCAAAAATGTCCGGATCACACCGAAAACTGTTGTCATCATAGACACTGTGCGGACCACCGGATAGAATAATACCTTTTGGATTGATCTGTCTGACCGTTTCAGCTGTTATCTGACGGGAGTGCAATTCACTGTATACACCATGCTCCCTGATACGCCTGGTGATCAGCTGATTATATTGACTGCCAAAGTCTAATACTAAAATCATTTCGTTCTGTCCCATGTACGTCCGCTCCTAACAAATCTGCGTTTTTCTTCATTATGATGACACTGTTGGTTGTTCACGCGATTAAATTGAAAGATTTATATATACTGCTATCCTCGTGTTCGCCCAGTCTCCTATTAAAATAACCTGAACCCCTGCCAATATGCAGCCTATAGCTACACGAAGGCAGAAATCCAGGTTGAATCATACATCACCTATTGAAATTCCGCCTTCATAGTCAGAGCATTTGCGGTGCTCCGGTAGAAACTTTCGAACCATATTATCGAGGATATATGAATGGCATTATAGTCATCTTTTAATACTCATTTATTCTACTAATCAATCAGGATGGCGTCAAGCCATGATCTGCTTCATTAAATTTTTCCATAATTGGCTTAATTTGACTGTTTCCTGATCGTTTACTTCATTTTTATAAAGTATTTGTTCATAATGTTTGGTTAAATGATTCATCGTATCTGTGCTATAACGAGCGTCAATCCGATTGGCGAATTCCCGCAATGTCTGGTCAGGCTTTTTGGCAAGACCCTGATGTGCGAGCAGATCCAGCAGACAATGATAGGCATCCTGAAATGTTTTGGCATCATTCCTCCGCTGCAGCTTCCGGAATAAATACGCTGTTTTCCAGCGAAATCTTGTTCTGTAGAAAAGGAAGACTATCAGTGAAGCGACTGCCACGCTAATCAGCACATACCACCAATTCATTTCAAAATTGCCAAAGTTGTTATCGTTTTGAGCTGCAGCAGGTGTTGTTTCCTCTTCCTCAAGCTGCTCTTCCGATTGCTCTTCAGGCGTCTCCAGGTCTGGAGAATCTTCCGTATCGTCCTGATCTGTTTCATCCAAATTCATATGAAAGTCAGTCAAGTTCGAAAAGCCTTGTGTCGGCTCAAACGGCACCCAGCCTGAACCCGGAAAATAAACTTCAACCCAGGAATGAGCATTGGCATTGGTTACCTCATAAATATCATAGTCATCCTCTGTGTCACCATGCTGAACAACTTCGCCACTTGTAAACCCTTTTACCCAGCGGGCCGGGATATCGAGAGACCGCAGCAACACAACCATGGAAGTAGAGTAATTGTCACAATAACCGACCTGTGATTCAAACAGAAACTGATCGACATAATCCTGATTTTCTTCAGGAACAGGCACATCACTGATCTGATACGCAAACCCATTCCTCCCAAAATAAGACTCAATGGAACGGGCCTGATCATAACGATTGTTATCCGCTTCCGTCACATCTGCTGCCAACTCGCCTACGCGATCCGGCAAATCGTCCGGGAGCTGCGTATAGTGCTCTTTAATCGTCTCCGGATCATCTTCAGGACTTGCTTCACGCAGTTCATCAATCGCAAATGACGGTGTTTCATAAGTGATCGTATATTGATCAAGATGTATTCCATCTCCATTACGCTCTGTCCGGATTTCCCCGAAGCGGTTCTCCAATTGCAAATCGACGTTTTCTTCCGGCTCTACCTGCGAAATACCGTACGGATAGACGAGTTTTTCCATGTAACGCTCGTCCTGAAAATCCAGTATGGTATTGAATTCTTCTGTCTCCACATTTTCTGAAAATGTTGTAAACGTAATATTGCTGTGTTGCTGCAATTCAAATTGTGGATCACGGGACTTTTCCCAGCCTTTCCCGGTATATACATCCTTTGTTTCCACACGCCAGTAGTGTTCATCTTGAGCTGCCGCCTGAAAAACAGGCGAATAATCCTGTACGAAGGATCCGCCTAACCTGCTGTCATTTTCACCATACCCGACTTTTTGTATACCTGCTCCATTGCCTAATCCACCTGCATTTTCGGCAGCACTGTGGATAAATGGAACCGGATCAGGCCATTGCGAATCAAATTTTGGTGCAGCATAACCGATTAATGTCGAAAATAGAACAACCGCAGCAAGCGGAACTACCCACACTGGAGCTTTTTTCACCCACGGGAAACGGATTGACTCCCGGTTCATCTCTTTGAAAAAATTCGACATACCCAATGCTGTAAACGATACGATAAACGTGCGCACAATGGCAGCATTTGCGTCATAAACCGTAAATGTATCCAATAGACTCAAGTAAATAAATGTCAGCAAGATGAATATAAAAATGCGCTTCATGACGATAAACCAATAGTATAATAAGTAGCTCAGCATCCAAATCAGCAGCAAAAATAACACACTGCGAAACAATGGGGTCATTTCATACCATTGCTGCGCAAATAAAGCATTCAGGTTGAACCCGAGTTCCGCCAGTAATTGTTCAACCCACATTCTGCTTAACATCGGGGGTGCCATAAAGAGACTGTCAATCACAAACAGCAGTCCAAATCCTTTCAATGGCATAGACAGCCACCATTTCACACCAAGCATCGAAATAAAGAAGCAGAACAGTGTATATATAATGAATACCGTCATATTCGTCACGTCACCGATTTGATTAACAGGATAAAGCCACTCCAGAAATAAAATAAAGGCACAAATATATAAAAGTGAGGTGTATAGGAACGGAATTTTTGTACTCATACAATACTCACCTCAATGATTTTCCTGGCTAATTCATTTTCCGTCAGTACATTGATCACGATACCATCAGCCCGCAGCTGCCTGATCATGTTTAGTTCATGCTTTGATATTAGTTCTGAAGCTTGGATGAAAATAATGATGAATTTTTTGTTGCGTTGTCTGATCTGCCTGACTGCATTCTGGAATTCATTTTCCAAATGGGTCGTAACGAGAATGATATTGGCACCAGGAGTGATTTGCATCATTTCTTCCCTTAATTTCACAGAAGTCCGAATCGTTCCACCAGGCTGAATCCTCGTCAAATGCTGTTTGATCCAGTCTTTCTTGGCTGGATCATGATGCAGTGGAAGATAAACGGTATTGCCCCCGATTGACAAAAAGCCTGCCTGTGACGTCCGTTTCTGAATTGATCCAAGCAGCGACATGGTCAGTTCAATCCCCGTTTCAAATGCCAGGTCATTGATTCCTTGGTGGTAGCAGGCGTCCAATACAACCACGGTATCTGTACTTTTTTCCTGTTCAAATTCTTTTGTAATGACAGTATTCTTCCTTGCAGTCTGCTTCCAGTCAATCCAGGAAAACTTATCACCCGGTGTATACTCCCGGATACCAGTTGCGACATTTGTATTTTTTAGATTTATAGATTGTGAGGAAACTGACCCTTGCTCATAGCTATTCATGTTTTCTCCCAGCTGAACAGGGCGTTCATTTGGAAAAACTGCTATCTGGTCTTCAACATGAAAAATATGCTCTTTTGTAATGATTCCGAATACATCACCAGTCCGGATCCGCACTGCCTGCAGCTGATGTTCACCACGCGGCAGCTGCTCAATAAAATAGGGCAACTCGATCACACGGCGGAATCCTGGGAAGACGATTTTTTTGATTTTGCGGGCGATGTGCAGTTTGCCCGGCTGCGCCAGATAGCGATAACGCTCATGAGAATCATCCACTTTCTGCAGTGAGTCCGGGAAAATTTCCTCACAAATACAATAATATAATGGAAATGGAATGGATCGTTTGATAAGAAGGTTCACCTGCACATGGTCTCCGGCTCTGGTGACGTGCCGGGAAAGACTCCTTGTTACACGCCAATTTTTTATCGGATAAAACAAAAGCCCTAGGTGGTACAGGAAAATCGGTAAAGCGCCAAAAAACAGAAACCAGCTTACAAATCCGCCCTGGAACATAGCATAGGACAAAAGCAGCAAGAGCAGAGCGATAACAAGACTTAATTTGCCTGCAAACCTGAGCGTACCGTTCATGAATTGAATTCCTTTCGAATCGGAACATGCGTGTTTTTGACGATATGTTCAATAATCGAATCACTCGTAAACCCATCATATTTTGCTTCGGGATTTAAAATGATCCTGTGGGCCAGTATGAATGGTGCTAAATACTTAACGTCATCCGGCAATACATAATCACGGCCATGAATATAAGCGTATGCCTTCGCTGCTTTCATTAAAGCAATTGAACCACGTGGACTTACTCCGAGATAAATAGCATGATGACTCCGTGTCCCGCTTACCAGATTGATAATATATCGCTGCACATTCTGATCAATATAAACATTTTTAACTTCTTCCTGAACAGACAACAATTCCTCTTTCTCCATCACAGCTGAAATGTCCTCAATCGGATGGTTTTTGGATGTCATTTCAAGCATCTGCATTTCCTCGCTGGCTGAAGGATAACCCAGTTTCATCTTTAAAATGAACCGGTCAAGCTGTGCCTCAGGAAGCGAATAAGTCCCTTCATACTCGATCGGGTTTTGTGTGGCCATCACAAAGAATGGACTTTTTAGCGAAATCGTATTGCCATCCACGGTCACATTCTTTTCTTCCATACCTTCAAGCAGCGCAGATTGTGTCTTTGGTGACGTACGGTTAATCTCATCAGCAAGCACAATATTGCCAAGAATCGGCCCTGGACGAAATTCGAATTCCAGATCTTTCGGATTATAAATAGATACACCTGTTACATCAGCCGGAAGCAAATCAGGTGTAAACTGAATTCTTCTGAAGTCACAATTCAGTGATTTCGCCAGCGCCCTGACCAGCATCGTTTTCCCGACACCCGGTACATCTTCCAGTAAAATATGACCTTGCGCCAGGAGGGCAACAATGCTTAGCGTTGCTTCTTCCGCTTTACCAATCATAACTTTATTTACATTGTCTAAAACTCTCTCAATCTTCTCATTATAGACTACAGTATCCTGCATCATTCAGTAAACTCCTCCCCAGCATACACTATTACATTTTAACTATACTAAAGATGACTTATGAAGTAAAAGCAGTAGAAGTTCAAGTTTGTTTACAGAAATTCTTTCAAATAATAACTGCTAGATTTATTATGTGCCAATAGACTTTATTTTAAACGTTCAGCATGGGATTGCCTTTCATACCGATCCAAATATCTGATTGTTCCAGCTGATAGGCTAGTTTCAGCAGCAAGTCCTCTCTGCCTTTGCCTGCCATCACTTGCACGCCTAATGGCAGACCTTCCATTGAAAGATGTACAGGTACGGACATTGCCGGCTGGCCGGTCAGATTTGCCAGTTGCGTGAATGGTGTATACGTAAGGCTCGGCAAAAATATATCCCAAATGACCGCCTGCTGTTCAGTGTTATCGGCCTTCTCCATTTTCTCGCGCCAGCCTTGTTGTTCAGTTGGTGAATAGGTAAGCTCACCTACTTCCGGTGCTGTGTAAGCTGTTGCCGGTGTGATGAAAAGGTCATACGTCCGGTGAAAGGCCGCCATATGTGCTGCCGCCACATCCCATGAGGCCAGACTGGCTGAAAATTGTGCGGCAGATACCGATTTGCCCGCTTGATGCAATAGCCATGTCTCGAATTCAACATCGTCAGGCGTCAGCTGTCGGCCCAACGAGCGTTCAAGTCGGGCTGTAACTGCTGAAATTTCACCACTGTTCATAAGATAATAGTCTTGCATTAACTGAACGCCATCAACATCATGATCCTTTTCCTCGATAATATGTCCTGTGTTTTCCAGCCAGCGTACGGTTTTAGCAACCGCTTCTCTTGCATCATCTGATACGGGTGTGCCGACCGGTGATGTTGTTGTATAGGCAATATGGAGCGGTTCCTTATATGGTGTCGCCATCTCCGCTTTGTAAATCCCTGGGAATGCCGGTGTCTGAAATGCCGCCTCAGGCTGAACCGTTTGCAGGATATCCAGTAGTGCCGCGCTGTCACGCACACTCCGGCTCAGCACAAAATCAATGGAGGCCCCTTGCCACTGCCGTCCAGCACCAGGCCCGACCGGTGTGCGTCCGCGTGTCGGTTTTAACCCGAAGAGCCCGGTGAATGAAGCAGGAATCCGGATTGATCCCCCGCCATCACTGGCGCCCGCTGCCGGAACAATACCAGCAGCAATCGCCGCAGCTGATCCACCACTGGAGCCACCCGGTGAGTGCTTTGTATGCCAAGGATTACGTGTCGGACCGTACAAGGCCGGTTCGGTAATATTTTTCAATCCAAATTCTGGTGTATTCGTATGTCCCATAAACAAAAACCCGGCATCACGCAATTTTCCGACAAAATTGGAGTCCTGGTTACTGATTGTCTCCTTCATTAGTTTCGAGGAAGATGTGAGCGGATCACCTTCAAGTGACTGTGAAAGGTTTTTCAATAACATTGGCACACCTGCAAAGGGTTGTTCGGTATTCACACTTTTCGCATCAGCCATGGCTCGTGTTTTATGATGATGGATCACAGCATTCAACGATGGATTGAGGTCATCAAGCCGCTGAAAAGCAAGCTCCAGAAATTCAGCCGGGCTTATTTCCTTCATTTGTATCAGTTCGGCTATATCCGTTGCATCCAATTGCACGTATGTTTGCAGTTTCATCTTATTCCTCCTGGTCAACTGTTATTCTTTATCCCGCCTTAACAGGCAGTACGCTTCCGCTGCCTGATTTAATACATGCGAAAAATTTATGCGGAGAGCAACTGTCCGTAAATGTCCGATTCGATTCAACTAACATTCAGTGGGGGGAAACGCCCGACTGAATGAAGTTTCACTTTATCCCGCATATAACGGGCAGTAAATCCTCATTTATAAACTGATTTGATATTCAAAAATTTAACCGTAGGATTAACTGCCCGTAAATGTCCGATTCTGTTCAACTATCATTCAGCGGAAAGTACACCCGCTGAATGAAGTTTCACTTTATCCCGCATATAACGGGCAGTAAATCCTCATTTATAAACTGATTTGATATTCAAAAATTTAACCGTAGGATTAACTGCCCGTAAATGTCCGATTCTGTTCAACTATCATTCAGCGGAAAGTACACCCGCTGAATGAAGTTTCACTTTATTGTACCACGTTGCATGGCTGTTGCCGATTTTCTGATACAGGAGGTGGGTTTGCTTCTATTACTGCCGGCCGTTCTCTTTTTTCCAAGGAGGATCCCCAAATTTATGCAGTTTTTCATTCACTTTATAAATCGTGTAGGATATCGCAAAAACAAGCACTGCACAAACCAGTACCCATATTTCTGGTAACTGTTCCATCAAATATTGCCACATACCTTACCACACATCCCTCTAATTTTTTGTCTGATCCGCAGCACCGGATGATTGAACATTGACATTAGCCGATACATCGATACTGGCATCTCTGAAATAGTTTCTGCCGTGATCCCAGTCTTTCTCGATTTCCTGCCAAAAATCATAATGATACTGATTTAACACCCTGTTGACCCCTAATATGTCAGCATTTAATTCTTCTTGCACCTTATGAATCGTCTGGTTCATAAGCCTTTCCATTTTCGCCTCAGCCTTTCCCTCGAGTTCTTTCATTTTCCCCTTCGTTGTCATATTTCCTGACCCAAATGTTTCAGCAATTAACGCTTCCACTTCCGTATTGACAGTGACGCCAATATTCGCTTTCGTTTTATCCGTTATTTTCATCGAACTATTAATACTCATGATCTCCAGCGTTATTGGCTCATCATCTGTTTCAACTTTCACATTGCCGCCGTTCTGCTCTCCAGTTATCAAAATGTAACCTCTCGTTTCTTCCTGATTAAGCGTTCCGACCATTTGGTTACTGTCACCGTGGAAAACACCTATTCCAGAGTAGTTCAGTGTGTTTCCATTTTGAATCATTCTCGGAATGACATAACTTCTGTTGTTCAAAAGATGTTCATGAAGTTCTCCAATCTTTAGCGGCTGGATGACCCCTGCGTTTTTAAAACTGTTTTCCATAATTGACTGGATATGCATAACCGGCAATTGTTCATTTTCAGGCCGGATATCGAGTATTGGTTTGGCCTCACCATCAACAATTACAACATCCACCTCCCTGCGCATTTCATGATCACGGATGAACAGATCCATTACATCAGAAAACAGATTTTCCTTCTGTGCCAGTTCACTTGAAACCGCAATAAGCTGTAAATGTGGTAAAAAGGGCGCGCGGCTTACAAGCGTGGCCATTTCCCTTTCAATGGCGAATAGGCTTTTACCACTTGCTGTTAAATTGGCAAAAGCCTGTTTTTCACTTCCGCCTTGACTTGGTCCTCCTAAACCGGATGGCACAACGAACTGATTTGTAATGGCCACCTTATTTTCATCAGGTCCGCTATTTTCAGCCAAATCGATCGTAATACCGACCACAAATCCTCGATCTTCAATTTCCACCCGGTCCCAGCACCCTGATAAAACAAAAATCATGGACAAATAGAGTAGTATACGGAAACATCTGCGCACAGTCATTGCTTCGTAACCCCTCTCCATCTTGCAATCATCAACAGTAATATAGTGATAATAGCAGTCATGGTCGTTCCATAATAACTGACAAACACTCCGAAAGCAGAAACCTCAGCAATGTCATTGGGAAGCATGGCGATAATGTAAATCAATGGCGCCAGCAGAAAAATCAACTGCATTTTCCGGTCTTTCTTAAATATGGAATTCAGTGCGAACACTCCAGCATCGAACGCCATTGCCGTTGTATTAAAAATGGCCATAATCCAAATCACAAAGAACAATGATTCAAACCGTTCAAAAAAACCACCCGGAATTTGCACATTTTTGGCTAGCTCAATAGTGGGGTAAAGGAGGTTGCCTGCAGCCAGATTGCCAAATACAGCAACACACATGACATAGATTAAAGCATACAAAAACACCGCAACTGACATGCCGATACAAGCCTTTTTAGGAACATTTTTTGGTTTCTTGACCAGCGACGTATAAAATAGCAGAAAACTAAACCCAATGTAGGAAAAAATGCTTTGTTTAAGCGCATCCCAATGCCCGCTGACACCCGTCTTTAAAACGGGGAGCAAGTTACCTCCCTCAAACAGCCCCGTTGTAAGCAGCATGACAAGTATTGAGATGATCAAAATAATAGGAAAGAACATCATATTCAGGCGGAACAGTCCTGTCCGCGAACCTGAAATCGCATATACGACTACTAATAAAAATGATAGACCAACTGCACCATAGGGTGTCTGGTCAAACAAATATTGTTTTGCAACATCGGCAATCACACGTGTTTCAAAAGCCGCCAGCATGAAGCCCTGAACCGCCAATAACAAGGTCAGCACGATTCCAAAGGGTCTGGTTGTAATGAGGGAGGCATAGTCAATAAAGTTTTGCTGCGGAAATTGTGATGCTAATTTAGCTGTAAACCATGTTAGCAGTATAGCCAGCAGCCCTCCAGCAACGATTGTAATAATTCCGTCGACAGCGATCGTCGCGCTTGCTATATCTCTCGGCATTGATAATACCCCAACTCCGATCACGATAGACGGGACAGCAACCAGGATTTCCCTGTCACCTATTGAGTTATCAGCATATTCAAATCGTTCCATAACCTATGTTTCCCCTTTATTGACGGATTTGTTATCATCTGATTTCAAATAAGATGGTCTTCTTGTACGCATCGTTATCGGCGCCCGCAAAACAAGATCTTTCCAGTCCCTGAAAAAGCTTGGGGAAAATGGGGTAGAATACGGCACTCCAATACTCTTCAGATTAACGATATGAATATTGATCATAATATAAACAAGTATGATCCCATACAATCCCAGTAAGGCAGCTGCTAGCATGAAACCAAACCGGAGCAGCCGAAATGAAATCGCCACACTATACGATGGAATGGAAAAAGAGGCAATGGCCGTTACCGCGACCACAATGACCATAATCGGGCTGACAATACCTGCCTGTACAGCCGCCTCACCTATGACAAGCCCCCCAACAATCCCGATTGTATTGCCGATTGTCGTGGGCAGCCTTGCCCCGGCCTCACGCAGCAGTTCCATTGTCAGTGCCATGATGACCGCTTCAACAGCTGCCGGAAATGGGACACCTTCCCTGGTAGCAGCAATCGAAAAGGCAAGTTGGGACGGAATCATCCCTTGATGAAAAGATAGAAGCGCTATATATAAGGCAGGTAAAAACATGGCAATGAAGGCTGCCAGATATCTTAAACCCCTAAGAAATGATCCAATCATCCAGCGTTCATAATAATCTTCAGGTGATTGCATGGAGTTCCCAATGGTAAGAGGGGCAATCAATGCAAATGGTGTTCCATCAAGAATAATGCCGATTTTTCCCTGCAATATAGCTGCTGATACTTTATCAGGCCTTTCCGTATTCATCAGCTGTGGAAAAGGTGATAGAAAACTGTCTTCAATCCATTGCTCCACGAAACCCGATTCCGGAGCATCGTCCAAGTCGATCGATTCAACCCGCCGGTTAACTTCCTTAATCAGATCCGGATGAGCGACCCCTTCTAAATAGGCTACAACTAATTTTTTTCGGGAACGTCTGCCGATATCATATGTTTTGAACCTCAAATCAGGATCGCGGATTTGCCGGCGGATCATCATCGTATTGGTCCGTAAATTTTCCGTAAACCCTTCACGCGGCCCCCGGATCAATGACTCAGATACAGGCTCCATAATCGTACGGGTTTCCCATCCCTTCATACCAATCATTAACACCTTATCGATTCCATCCAGATAAACTAACGTACTGCCATATAAAAGATCATTGATGGCTTCATCCAGATTATCAGCTTTGATTACATCACCAACCGAAATAAGTTCCTTCTCCATTTCATGCAGGACACTGTCTGCCCCGTTAGGAAGATCTGTTTTTTCGGCAAATAGCTGAAGATTTTTCAGTACATTGCTATTGATCTGTTGCTTATCTACTAAACCGTCAATATAGACGATGGCACAGCGATAGTTTGTCTGTCCGAGTGAAAACGCTCGAATTACCAGATCATTCGGCTCCTCCATCAACTGTTTTAATACAGCCAGGTTTTGATCCAGAGATTTTTTGAGCTCAGCAGGATGTTCCTGCTTCTGTTCATCATTCTTTTGCCTATTTTTAAAAAAAGATCCAAATCTCATCCCATTACCTCATTTCTCTCATCTCCCCTTTGGTTTCCCTAAAATTCATGATTTATACGGTATAAGATTTTTCATTCCTGCCAAACTAAACATGTGCATCATGTATTATGAAGGAGGATACCAAAACCATGGCGGCACACATCAAATTGACCTCGGCTGAAATGTCTCAGGTATGGGAAGCCTATCAAAATGCAAGTTTAGCAGTAAAAGTGTTAACGTACTTTCTTGAAAAAGTGGAGGATGACGCTATTCGCTCAATCATCCAGGAAGCCTTCAATTTGTCCCAGTCCCATATTGCTCAATTAACGGTAATGTTCGAAAAAGAAGATATGCCTGTCCCATACGGTTTTACAGATGATGACCTGAATACGGATGCCCCAAGGCTTTATTCAGACAATTATTTCCTTCAGCATATTTTGCAATTGGGGGCTCTGGGCATGCATTCCTATTCCATGTCCATCAGTTATTCCACTCGGCAGGACGTTTATGCATACTTTTCGGAAGGGTTTACCGATTTTAACAAGCTGCATCAGCATGCTGGTGCGATTGCGCTTTCAAAAGGGATCTATACCAAACCACCATATGTACCCGCACCAACAGAACGGGATTTTGTCAAAAAGCAAAACTTCCTGACAGGATGGTTCGGTAAGCGCCGGCCATTGCTCACAGTTGAAATAGCCAACCTGTTTGAAAATATCCAGCGAAATGCATTGGGGGCAGCAACCATTACCGGATTCAGTCAGGTGGCAAAATCAAAGGAAGTACGTGCGTATTTTCAGCGGGGGGTGGAGATAGCCAATAAACATGTGGAAATATTCAGCTCGGTCTTAAGGGAAAATGACATCGTTTCGCCGACAGGATCCGATACGTTCGTCACTGCAGAATCAACCAGTGCACCGTTTTCGGATAAATTAATGATGTTTCATACAACCGGCATGATAACACTTGGTATCGGCTTTTACGGATTAAGTATGTCCACGACCATCCGGAGAGATTTGGCATCACATTACATGCGTCTGGCTGAAGAAATTATGTTATATTCCGAAGATGGTGCGAACATTATGATTAACAACGGGTGGCTTGAAGAACCACCCCGGATGGTCGACCGCAATGAACTTGCCAAAGATTAGGATCTTTTTTGCTGGACGGGTTTGTTGGAGTTGTGAAAGGAGAAAATATGATGAAAGGTCAACAACAATATATACATGATGAAGGCAATAGGGCAACTATGAAACGTAGCAACGTTTGGATACCGAAACAAACTACAGCAGACAAATTAAACTGCAGTAAAAGGTAACCATATGGCAAAACAGTATGGGAAAAACAGGAATAAACTTGAAATGCTGCTATGGAGTATTGCCCTGCCAGGATTTGGACAGCTTTTAAATCACAAATACTTTAAAGGTTTTTTACTGATTGCACTGGAATTTATTATAAATGTATTCGGGAAATTCAATGAAGTGATTATTTTAAGCTTTCACGGCGAAATTCAGGAAGCCATCAACCAGACAAATTACGGGTGGCTGATGTTCTATCCGTGCCTCTATTTTTATGCAATGTGGGACGCTTATAAGGATGCTGAAGGCGAAAGTAAACCATATGCCTTTGTACCCTTTGTATTTTCAGCCTATTTTGTAACATTAGGGCTGATTTTTTCGCCGAATTTTACTTTATTTGGACAGTTGATTGGCCCAATGTGGCTGCCTATGCTGGGAGGATTACCGGTCGGCTTGATAGTTGGCGGAATCATCAGATGGCTGTTATTAAAAAGGCTGAAAAAGAACAACATCATCAACACATAGGGAAGTCTTCAACCTTATCTGATCAGAAATTGATAATGTACAGCATATGTTTCGGCCGATTCAAAAGGATCTCATGTTAAGGTCTACATAAAGATCCTTTTTTCCTGTCTTTGTTTTCTTCTCCAGCGACAAACGATAATCAGAATGCCGATCGTTACAACAACGAACGGAATGACAATCCTAAGTGAGTTGCTTCCCAGCAGCGAATCCCCCTTAACATCGTTTTCTGCCGACTTTTCAGATGTTTCCTGGTCAGCATCTTCCAGCTTGAAGGAAGAAATGACTTGGCCGTCTTGATTAGTGAGTTTCAGTAAGCCATCATCACTTACTTCTTCACTTACTTGTTCGTCCAACTTTTGCGTATATGTCAGCGTTTCTGTTGCTTCATATTCTTCGTTTCCGGCTGCAAATGTTGTTCCTTCTTCAATGACAGACTGCTTGAAGTTTGCAAAACCGTAGTCTAATAGATTAATTGTATCCTGATAGACCTCTTCCTGCAGATTGGTATTTAATGTAATCACAATCAGGTTTAAGTCATCTCTTTTAGCTGTTGTTGCCAACGTATGACCCGACTGGCTGACGAAGCCTGTTTTTCCGCCGTTAACTCCCTCATAAGGCATTTCCCGCATCAATTTATGATGGGTCAAAAGCGTTGTATCCCACGACTTGCCATCCCATTCAAGTTCAACTGTCCCGAATATATCCCGAAACGTTTCATTTCGGATAGCGTATTCGGTGATTGTTGCCAGATCCTGAGCTGTTGTAACGTGATCGGAGTCAAACAGACCGTGCGGATTTTCAAAGTGTGTATCCTGAACCCCAATCTTATTTTGCAAATAACCGTTCATGTCAGAAACAAACTGTTCAACACTGCCACCTACATGTTCAGCAATCGCCACACCTGCATCATTACCAGAATTAATCAGCAGCCCCTGGACAAGCTTCTCTAATGCAACCTGCTCATCTTCTTCGAGAAAAACGCTGCTTCCCTCAGCTTGTCTGGCGTTCCCACTGACTGTTACCGTATCATCAAGGTTAGCCGTTTCGATAACATAAATGGCTGTGGCAATTTTTGTTAAACTGGCCGGGTACATCGAAGCACCGGCGTTTTTCTCATAGAGCACATCACCAGTCTCCGCGTCAATCATAATCGCAGCTTCACTTGCTAAGGAGGGTTCTGAAGGATCCGATTCAGCAAGAGTTACATTCATAAAAAGTGGACTGAAGGCTAAGATAATCATTAGAAAGCATATCCGTGTTTTCACAATTACACCCGCTTTTTCTTTCAAAAATCCTATCATCCATTCTATAATATTTATGTCGAATTTTACCCTTGATTGAATAATTGTTATCTCATTGTAATAGGTAAATACTGGTTCGCATCTAATGAAAAAGGACGTGACATATATGACAACAGTCGACATAGCAATCCGATTTGATCAAGTGAATTATTCCGCAGATGGCACCCAAAACCAAATTTTAAAAAACATTACAGGATCCATTCCGGATGGAAACATTACAACGCTTGTCGGGCCTTCAGGTGCTGGAAAAACAACATTGTTCAAATTATGCAATGGTCTGCAGTCACCAGATTCAGGCGACATTTTTATCAAAGAAAAAAATATTGACAGCTATGAACCTGTCGACTTAAGACGGAATGTCGGGATTGCTCTGCAAAAAGCAACCATGATCACCGGAAGTGTCCAAAAAAATCTGGAGCTTCCATTAAAACTACGAGGAAAAGAATTATCGGAAGATCGTGCCAAAGAATTGCTGAAAATAGTCGGTTTGGAAGATACGTTTTTACAAAAGAAAACAAAGGACTTATCAGGCGGACAGCGGCAAAAGTTATCAATTGCCCGTACACTTGTGAACCGGCCGGAAATATTGCTGCTTGATGAGATCACTTCGTCATTGGATAGTGTCTCCCGTCAGGATATTGAGGCACTTATCGGAAAGATTAACCGTCAATACAGTACGACGATTCTATGGATTACCCATAATTTGCAGCAGGCACTCTCGATCGGCGACTACACATGGGTGATGATGAATGGAGAAGTGGTCGAAACCGGTGAGAGCAGTTTTCTGAGAGATCCACAAAATGACCGGGTCAAGCAATTTGTAAGAGGTGAAATCGAATGAGCTTTCTGACGTTATCCATTTCACTGTTATTTGTCATTATTCCGCTCGTTTTATCCAGGGTTCTGAACCTTGGCCTGGAAAAGGATACAATGATTGCATCGGTAAGATCCATTATCCAGCTGCTTGCTGTTGGATATGTTCTGCAATTTGTATTCGATTCTGAAAACATGATTTATATCGTGTTGATGGTCGCGCTCATGATTGTGGCTGCCACACACAATGCCCAGCGAAAAGGTGCTGCCATCAAGGGGATCATCTGGAAACTGGTCGTTACGTTTATTTTTGTTGAAATCCTGACACAAGCTATTTTACTCGGGTTAAATGTAACACCACCGACCGCCCAATATATTATTCCGATCAGTGGTATGGTTGTCGGTAACTCAATGGTCCTGGCCATTCTGTTCCTCAACCGTTTCACATCTGAAATCGAGACACATCAGGACGAAACCGAACTCATTTTATCGCTCGGGGGAACACCTAAACAGGCGATCCATTCACAGCTGATCGCTTCTATTCAGGCGAGTACCATTCCGACTATCGAGAGCCAGAAAACCATCGGGCTTGTCCAACTGCCAGGGATGATGAGCGGGCAGATCATTGCAGGAGCCAACCCTGTCCAGGCAGTACTTTTCCAACTGCTTGTCCTTTTCCTTCTATTGACGACTGCCGTGGTTACCAGCATCATGCTGGGCTATTTATCATATCCGACCCTATTTAATCAACGAATGCAGCTGTTAAGAAGCGAAGATGAAGAAGCGGACTAACGAAGAGGTTTATCCGGAACTCCCCGGGTAAACTTTTTTTTCTGCAATATAATAGTTGGTTCAGGATTCCTTCCTCAAAGTTCAGGCCTAACGTCCCCATCATAGAATACAATAGAATTTATGTTTAATTTTTCTGCCAATAAGTAAAATTACCTATTTTTAAATTAAAAGAGTATTGCAAATTAAACTAATCATGCTATAATTTGGAATATAGATGATGACTTAAAAAGCACGATATTTTACCGAGGTGAATCGAATGGCACAAAAACCATTATTGGAAGTTGAAGGATTAAAAACCTATTTTTACCTGGATGATAACATGATCGCAAAGGCAGTTGATGGTGTTGATTTCGGGATATCCCCCGGAGAAACCGTGGCAATCGTCGGAGAATCGGGAAGCGGCAAGAGTATCACCTCACTATCCATCATGCAACTCATCCAAAAACCCGGAAAGATTATCGAAGGCACGATATCACTGGAAAATAATAATCTGTTGCAGAAATCCGGTAAACAGATGACTCAAATCCGCGGGAATGACATCAGCATGATTTTTCAGGAGCCGATGACCGCATTGAACCCTGTCTATACGATTGGCAATCAAATCATTGAAACCCTCAAAAAACATAAGAAATTGTCAAAAAAAGAAGCACGGCAACGAACAATAGAACTGTTAGAAGTTGTCGGATTTCCAAGAGCGGAAAAAATCATCGATGAATACCCCCATCAACTCTCGGGCGGCATGCGCCAGCGTGCGATGATTGCCATGGCCATTTCCTGTGATCCAAAATTGTTGATTGCTGATGAACCATCGACTGCATTGGATGTAACCATTCAAGCTCAAATACTGGATTTACTGGCAGAGATGAAGGAAAGACTTGGTATGGCCATTCTGCTCATCACACACGATTTAGGCGTTGTTGCTGAGTATGCCGATCGCGTCCTTGTGATGTACGGTGGTCAGATTGTTGAGGAAACGTCAGTTGAACAGTTATTTGAAAATACGAAACATCCGTATACAACCGGTCTTCTCGAAAGTCTGCCAAACATTGATAAAGAGATGGACAGACTTGGAGCCATTAAAGGAACCGTCCCACCAGCACACAATTTCCCAAGAGGCTGCCGTTTTTCTACGCGTTGCCCGCACGTAATGGATCGTTGTTACGAATCAGATCCGGTTTTACATGAAATTGAACCAAACCATAAAGTCCGTTGTTTTCTCTACGAATAAGGGGGTACATTAAATGAGTGTTTCCGAGCAGCAAGTACATAAAGAAAAGACTGAAAATATTGATAACAATGATCATGAAGTGCTTGTGCAAGCCAACCATATTAAAAAATACTTCCCGATTAGTGGAGGTATTTTTAAACATACAGTCGGGCATGTCAAAGCAGTTGATGATGTTTCACTAAAAATTAGCAAGGGAGAAACACTTGGTATCGTCGGTGAATCAGGTTCAGGCAAATCTACGCTGGGACGTGTTATTCTCCGGCTGCTCGAACCGACTGAAGGTGAAATCCTGTTTGAAAACAATGACATATCTTATTTGGGTAATCGAAAACTGCGTGATTACCGAAAAAACATGCAGATTGTCTTCCAGGATCCGTTTGCCTCTTTGAATTCCAAAATGAGTGTCGGGGAACTGATTGAAGAACCACTGCTTGTGCAATCATCCGCAAGTAAATCGGAAAGAAAAGAAAAGAGTGTAGAATTATTGGAGAAAGTTGGATTGCGCGCAAGTGACCGCATGAAATATCCACATGAGTTTTCCGGCGGTCAGCGTCAGCGTATTAGTATTGCACGTGCCCTGGCCCTTCATCCGAAATTTATTATTTGTGATGAACCGGTATCCGCACTAGATGTTTCAATTCAGGCACAAGTGCTGAACTTGATGGCTGATTTGCAGGATGAATTCAATTTAACGTATCTGTTTATTGCGCATGATCTGAGTGTCGTCAAGCATATCAGTGACCGTGTAGCTGTCATGTATCTCGGACGAATTGCCGAGACTGCACCAAAAAATTCACTTTACAAGAACCCGCTTCACCCATATACACAAGCATTACTTTCATCAATACCATCAACAGACACTCGGAACCATCGCGGGAAAATCAAATTGTCAGGGGACTTGCCGAGCCCTGCCAATCCGCCTTCTGGATGTGCATTTCGAACGCGCTGTTCATATGCGCATGACCGATGTTCCATGGAACGGCCGGAACTGAAGCATTACGGTAACGGCCATTATGTGGCGTGCCATCTATACGATGATACAACCACATAACAAGCGGGTTTTAAGTAAACAGGAGGTGATGTCCGGCATTTGATTGACATCCATGTTGTCCAGATTTCGAAAAATTAAAAGGGGTGAATATGATGAAAATGAGAAAAAACTGGTTTATATTGCTGATTATTGGATTTGCGTTTGGATTATTACTGGCTGCATGCAGCAGTGATTCTGCAAGTGAGGAAGATCCTGCGGAAGGAAGTGATTCCGGAGAGGAAGAACCGGCTGAAGAAGAACCGGCTTCTGATGAACCACAGATGGGGGGTACATTGACGGGTGCGATGGACACGGCCCCTGCTGGTGTGTTTAACCCGATTTTTTACGAAGAGGCGTATGAAGCCAACATTTTGGATTTCACACATGAATCCCTTCTCAGTCAAAATGACAGTCTTGAATTTGAACCGAATTTAGCCAGTGACTGGGAAATTAATGACGACCAGACAGAAATCACGTTAACACTTGAGGAAGGTGTCACATGGCATGACGGGGAACCGTTTACAGCAGACGATGTTGTCTTTACGTACAAAGCAATGTCCAGTCCAGGCTATGTGGAAGCGGGGGGTATTCGTACAGAGTATGTTGTCAGACTGCTTGGCTACGAAGAGTTCAACAGCGGCGAAACGGATGAGTTTGAAGGCGTGGTCGCTGAAGATGACCATACCGTCACCTTTAAATTTGCTGAGCCGAACGTAACTATTTTAAAAGATGTAAACTTCCCAATCATTCCGGAACATATCTTCGGGGACGTTCCAATCGATGAAATGGCTGAACACCCCGCAACGTTAAATGCCGGTGAGGTGATCGGAACAGGCCCATTCAAATTCACCGAAATGCTGGAACGCGAACAATATGTACTGGAAAAGAACGACGATTACTGGAAGAGCGAACCTTACCTTGACCAGATTGTCTGGCGTATTGTCGACCAGTCTGTCATGCTTGGTTTGCTTGAAAATGGTGAGATTGACTTTATAGCAGATCCGACCGGTGTACCGGCACCTGACTTTGATACAGTAGATGCACTTGATCATGTGGAAATCATTGAGCAGACTGACTTCGGCTATCAGCTTATGGGATTCATCATGAATCACCGGCCAGATGAACAAGTCGAAAGTGGAGAGCTTAATCCGGACGAGTGGATTCCAAACGAAGATATGAGCAACCAGCAGGTAAGGCAGGCTATGGCATATGCCATCGACCGTCAGGCGATTGTTGATAATCTGTTGTACGGTCACGGATCAATTATTAATGCACCAATCGCACAGCAATTCTGGGCATACGATGAGAATGCAGCGACTCAATACAAATATGATCCGGAACAGGCCGGAGCGCTGCTGGATGAAGCAGGCTATGAAGATACAAATGATGACGGGTACAGAGAAACGCCGGATGGCGAGGAATGGGTTGTTAACCTGAACTATCCGACCGGCAATCAGCTTCGCGAAGATTCAGCACCAATCATCGCTGATTTCCTTGAACAAGCGGGCATCCAAATTGACTTGCGCCAGCCGAAAGAAATGACAGCATACCAGGAAGATTTAACGAACAACAACGAAGACTGGGACCTCTATCTGCTTGGCTGGAGCCTCGGAAGCGGTGATCCTGATCCGTCTGCACTATGGAAATCAGAGGCAGCCTACAACTTCTCTCGCTGGAATAATCCGGATTCCGACCAGCTAATGCAGGAGGCAATGCAGGCACCGGAAGCATTTGAGCAAGAATACCGCACGGAAAAATACAGTGAATGGCAAACCCTTTTCTCCGAGGATTTACCTGCACTTCTTCTGTATGCACAAAACAAGATTTATGCTTTCAATGAACGGTTGAATGGCGTTGATCCGATGCCATATTCATTCAATAACGATCCTGAGTTATGGTGGGTATCTGAATAACTGTTGTGAATGATCAAGGTGAAAGAGCGTGTGTCTCCCGCCGCATGCTCTTTCTTTTCATTAACATCAAACAAACCTATTGACTGTCAAAGTCCCTAAAAACATCCGGCTCAGGGAGGGGAAAATTGTGTACAAATATATTATCCGCCGTATTCTCGTGTTTTTTCCAATGCTTTTTGCCTTAACCGTTATTGTCTTTGGACTTGCCATGTCAGCACCCGGGGATGCTATATCGGGAAACGAACTCGCTGATCCGAATGTCGATCCGGAAGTGTACGAGGAACAGCGCGATGCATTAGGACTGAATGATCCTGTACCCGTGCAATATTGGCGATGGGTCAGTTCCGTGGCACAAGGTGACTTCGGAAATTCGCTTGTTTTTAATGGCCGGTCCGTAAGTGAGTTAATTGAAGCCAGATTTGCCAATACGCTATATCTTGGACTTTTTTCTCTGGGTATTACAATTATAGTAGGAATTCCAATTGGTATCTATTCAGCACGGCATCCCTATTCGCTGCTTGATTATAGCGCAACAGGATTTGGATTCCTCGGTTTGGCCATTCCGAACTTCTTTTTTGGACTGATTGCTATTTATGTATTATCCATTCATTTAGGCTGGTTCCCTGCACAAGGCACACTTTCTTCACCAGGCATGTCTGGCTTCAACGCATTTTCAGACCGGATTCATCATATGGTGTTGCCCGGTATAACGCTAGGTTTGGCAGGGACAGCGACATATATGCGTTACATGCGTTCAGAAGTTTTGGATGTTCTTGGGAGCGATTTTATCCGTACAGCCAGAGCCAAAGGGATGAGTGACAGTAATGTTCTCTATAAACATACACTTCGCAACGCACTGATTCCCATTATTACGTTAATGGGCTTTGAGATCGGTGTATTACTAAGTGGTGCGGTCATTACCGAGCAAGTGTTTCAGTATCCAGGTCTCGGGACCTTGTTTTTAAGTTCAGTCATGAACCGGGACTTTCCGGTTGTTATGGCGATTGCTCTCATACTGGGCGTACTCATCCTGATAGGGAATTTGCTGGCCGATATTTTATATAGCATTATCGATCCGAGAATCCGTTACGATTGAGGTGAAACCATATGCAATCGAATCCAGAAGAACAGCTGTCGCCGCAGCCGGAAAATACGCCGGGTAGTGAAAAGGAAGAAAGCAAAAGTCCGTTTCAATTGGCAATGCGCCGTTTCATCAAAAATAAAATGGCTGTCATTAGTGTGTTTGTCTTATTATTCATGATTATCGTTTGTGTCATGGCTCCTGTTTTTACTGATCAGGATCCGGAAAAAACCAACCTGCTTTTAATTGAACAAGGGCCAAGCGACGAACATATCCTCGGAACGAATGGGCAGGGTCAGGATAATTTTTCACGGTTACTGTATGGCGGCCGAATTTCTTTAATTGTTGGTTTTAGTGCGATGTTCTTTACGTTAGTCATCGGCGTTATCCTGGGGTCTCTTGCAGGTTATTATGGCGGTAAAATAGACGGTATCATCATGCGTGCCGCCGATATTATGCTTATGCTGCCGTTTTTAGTGCTTGTTCTTACAATTATTGCAATTATAGAAGAGATAACAATCGGAATGTTTGTTACCATCATTGCATTGACAACCTGGCCGAATTTGACACGTATCATCCGAGGGACATACTTATCACTTAGGGAACAGGAATTTGTCCATGGAGCCCGGGCGATCGGTGCCAGTGATTTCCGAATTATCTATAAACACTTTATACCAAATGCAATCGGACCGATCATTGTGAACGCCACACTGATGATGGCAACCTATATCATTATCGAATCAGGTCTTAGCTTTATCGGATTCGGTATTCCGCAGCCAACACCGACATGGGGCAATATGATTTCAGAAGCCATGAATGTCCGGATTCTTCGTGATCATCCGGAGGCCTGGATACCACCTGGGATTGCGATTTTAGTAACTGTTCTGGCCATAAACTTCATTGGGGACGGCCTGCGTGATGCCTTTGATCCGAAAAGTAAACAGCGTTAGTTTCCAATAGAAATTCTTTTAGGTGTTTTTCGAATCGGTTGATAGAAAAGCTAATGATCCGGTAAAGAATCTGATAAACCTACGATCTGCTTAAACATAGAGGCTTCCGAGTTACATCGGAAACCTCTTTTTACGTGTTATTTTTTCCGTCGGATACCAATGACACGTCCGGCTTCTTTCGGTTTTTCAGCCGGTGTATAGTGTTTGGCAAGTGTCTTCACCTGTTTAAATACCTCTTCGGGGAATGGTGCCGCTTTCCCGGCTGCCTGGTCAATACTCATGAGCATTTGCTCGCTTGTTGCCGCACGTTTCCCTTTTTCACCGAAAAGCTCATAAAATACATGCACGCGTTTGGCATCATAATCAATGATTTGCATATGAACTTCAAATGGTTCGCCAAGTTTCATTTCATCCAAGTAGCAAACGTGGCTCTCCATTGTATAGATCGTATGCTTGTTCTGTTCACGAAAATAATCGGTAATGCCGATCATTTTCATGAAGCGGTCAACACCCCAGCTAAATACACGCACAAATTCAGCATCGTTCATATGACCGTTATAGTCGATCCACTCTTCCGGTACCTCATGCTGAATAATCATTTTTGATTCACCCATATCAAATCCTCCTCACTCTATCACGTCCTGTGCGTCGTAATTGTCCGATTCTGTTCGGGCCTGCACGACGCAGGTCACAAAGGCGTTGCAACACGATGTTGCGTTCTTAGCCTTTGTTCCTTTTCCTCAGTGGGGAAAATCGCCCCACTGAATAAAGTTTCACTTTATTTTACAGTTTGCCTAACAGATTGGCGCCTGGCCAATATTTTTCCAATAGCTGCTGGAGTTCGATTAAAAACTGGTCACGGCGGTCTTCCAGCCTTTCCATCTCCACATCACTGGTTTGTTCTTCGGTACCAGTGACCACCTTGTACGCCAGTTCATCCGTTAACTCCGGTGCTTCCAGTTTCGTCCATGGCAATTTCAATGCAGGGCCGAATTGCTCCAGCAGATGGCGCATGCCTTGCTTGCCGCCGCCCATGTGCAATGTCATGAATGGTCCCATCAGTGCCCAGCGCAATCCCGGACCGTATATGATAGATGCATCCACTTCTTCAGTTGTTGCAACGCCATCATTAACAATGTGCAATGATTCGCGCCAGATAGCCTCCATCAGACGATCGGCAATATGTCCTTCAATTTCCTGACGAACAACAAGCGGCTTCATCCCCATGCCATCATAAAAATTCTTTGCCTTGTCGATATACTGCGATTCCGTTTTTTCACCGCCAACAAGTTCAACAAGTGGTACAAGGTACACCGGGTTGAACGGATGAGCGACCATCACACGCTCCGGATGATTGTGACAATCTGCCTGCAACGTGCTCGGCAGTATACCGGATGTGCTTGAAGCAATAACCGCTTCGTTTGGTGAATATTTATCAATATCAGCAATAACCCTTCGTTTCAATTCTTCCCGCTCCGGAACGTTTTCCTGAACAAAATCTGCATTCGATAAAGCTTTTTTCAAATCCTGTTCAAAAAATAAATTATCCTGCGATGCCGCTTGAGACAGCCCCATTTCCTCCATTGAAAGCCATGCCCGCTGGACTGCTTCACGGGTACGGGCTTCAGCTGTCGGGTCAGGGTCTGATGCCGTCACGTGGCAGCCATTTGCTAAAAATCGTGTTATCCATCCGTTACCGATCACGCCTGTCCCGACGACGGTAATATGCTTGATCGATCCTTCTGCTGTCATGCTAGTCTTCCTTTCCGTACGGATTAAGCATATTTAAATGTTTACGTGCTTCTGCCGGTGTCATAATATCAGATCCGAGACTGTGCACAATGCCGACTGCTTTATCGACAAGCTGTTCATTAGTGGCAAGCTGCCCTTTTTTCAAATATAGGTTATCTTCAAGGCCCACACGGATATTTCCGCCCTGAAGAACTGATTCGGCAACCATTGGCATTTGCATCCGTCCAATCCCGAACGCTGCCCATTTGCCATTTCCCGGAATCCGGCTCTTCATGTAAGAAAGGGTTTCTGCATCGGCAGCGGCTCCCCATGGAATGCCAAGACAAAACTGAAAGAGCGGGTCACCGTCAATCAATCCTTCCTCAACCAGTTGATTGGCGAAACGAACATGGCCTGTATCGAAGCATTCCAGTTCAGGCTTCACACCGCTTTCCTGTACGAGTCTCGCTTGTCTTTTAAGCCAGTCAGTCGGGCTGACATACAGCATATTTCCAAAGTTGGTGCTCCCGCAGTCAAGTGTGCACATTTCCGGCAGCAGTTTTCCTACTGGCTCATGGCGTTCTTCCGGTGTTTGAATATCTGTTCCTTCACCACCTGTCGTAGGGTAGGCATCATTCGGTACCCAATCACCCCCGCCACCTGACGTAATATTGATAATGACGTCTGTCTCTGATTCACGGATACGTTCCACCACTTCCTGAAATAAATTAACATCATGACTCAATTGCCCTGTTTCCGGATCACGTACGTGAATATGGGCAATTGTTGCTCCCGCTCGTGCGGCCTTAATTGCTGAATCAGCAATCTCTTTCGGAGTCACCGGTACGTGCGGACTTTTTGCTGTTGTATCACCAGCTCCTGTTAAAGCACACGATAGAATCACTTTATTACTCATTGTTTATCTCCTCCCTGCTTTTTAGGTACATGCTTGAAAATCTCGCCGCTTTCAAAAAACTCGGTTATCCGGCGTATCCAATCATAGTATTCTTTCCACTCGTGCAGTTCTGCCAGCAATTCATCAATCGCCTGTTCGTTTTCTTCCGACAAATCCGGCTGTTGCTGCAATTCATCCATCTTTTTGATGAGCCGCTGTTCAAAATTGCGGCTTCTTCCGATTGCTTTTTGCCATGTTGATGTAAAAAGCGAAATGAATGTCTGATAATAATCTTCTTCAACCTGATAAAGATCTTTCCGGACACCTTTTTTGAACACACGTTCAGCAATATTCATATCAATCATTTCACGAACAACTTGACTCATACGTGTTTTGCTCATCCCTGTTTCGGCTGATAATTCGTCCAGCGTCATAGGCTCTCTGTTCATATAAATAATTCCAAGCACCCGTCCAACGCTTGTTGGCGCACCAAAAGCATTCATATTATCTGTTATTTTTTCAATAAATTGTGTTCTGACATCTTCAATTTTTTCATTTTGATTTGACATGTAAATCTCCCTTTTTGACCTGATTACAGAAATAAGTCTTCTGCAAGCGGCAATGTGAGTTTTGATTCCGTGTCACCGCCGTGATATATTTTTTCGAATGCAACTTTTCCATTGGCATGTGTTTTGGTCGTTGTTCCGTTATTCAAATTGATATCATAATGCGGTGCGTTACTTGCAGCAATATCCAGACACAGACAATGCCCTTTTTTAACCAGATAGGCCGTCGTTCCAATATCTATTTCCATATAGAAGGGCTGATTGACTGTTCCAACTTCTTCCCGGTGGAACGAATCAATCAAGTTATAGACACGTCCGGATGTGTCTACGTCAGAAAGTCTTAACGAAACATCAAATAAACTTGATGGCGAAGACCCCCATATACTCGCTTTTATAGTTCCCAGCAATTGCATACCCTGTTCCAGCCTCCCGGTTGTATAAACCAGCACATCGTCACGGTCCTGTATATCATTGACATCAAACATACCTGACTCATGTCCGGCAATCAATGTGCCGCCGCCACGGGTGGGAACTGGATTGGCAGGGTTCAGTTTCAGGGGACTCGCTGCTTGTGTCCGTGAAGGCTGCGAGACCAGTTCCCCATCACCTCCATGCGTTTGTGATACACTGTTACAATGAAGATATAATTCTTTCGCATGATCAATAACCGGCCATTGATCAAAAGCTGCCCACTTATCCTGTCCCATCAGATAAAGATGAACAGACTTGTTGACAGGCATTGGCTTATCTTTCAGCCATTCATCAAACCATTTAATGTGAAGTTCCGTCGGGTCGGCAATTTGGTCGACACCGATATCTTCCGCAGCATTGTTGAAAAATTTATCCCCGGCACGACCAGTCATTTCCTCATGTGTCCATGGGCCGATCCACAGCATGCTCAACCCATTGTAAGCCTGATAAGCTTCCAATGTAGGCGCTAATAACGCATCAAACCAGCCACCCATAAACAAAGCAGGAATATTAGCGTTTTGAAGTTTTTCAGTCAGCTTCACGTCTTCCTTCCATTCAGGTGCCAATTTCCCCTTTATCACGTCAAAAAAGAATGAATCCGGATCAAGATCTTTCATCGGCTGCCATTCATCAGCAGGTGCATAATGCAGCCATTCAACTATGTTTTCTAAATACCCGTGCAGTTTCGATTCATCAAGGTGGTTCCGTCGCTTCAGCTGATCCTCGATAATGGATCCTAACACCCATGTTTCAAGTTTGCCGGTTGCACTGGGAGCACCTTCTCTGCCAAGAAAATCACCCCACGGATCGCCCATTGTCATAACTGGGGCAATTGCTTTTAAGGAAGGCGGCTTCTCAACTGCTGCAGCAAGCTGTGTAAAGCCATGATAGGACATACCGAACAGACCGACTTTTCCATTCGAAAAAGGAAGTCCGGCTGCCCATTCGACCGCCTCATATCCGTCTCTTCCTTCATGAATAAATGGGTAAAATTCACCCTCAGACGCAAACCGTCCGCGGACATCCTGAAGAATCACGGCATAACCTGCTTCAACCATTCTGGGGACTTCCAGATACTCATCATAGTATCGCCGTTCTTCCTTATCATACGGCAAACGCAGCATCAGAACTGGGTATACTCCCTCTTCATCCGGACGGTACACATTCGAGCGAAGAATGGTCCCATCCGATAATCTGCAAGGGATATTTTTTTCTGCTTTCATGCTTTCATTCCCCACAAATATCACCTCTTCATACAATCAGAGCTTGTGTTCAAAAACCAGGTGCCTAAAAATTCATGCTGTGCGCGGCTTGGATGACTTGACAGGCTGAAGTTTGCGTTCAATCCACCCCATAATCAAATCAGCAATAATAGCCATCAATGCTGTTGGAATCGCACCGGCCAGAATAATCGGTGTTCCATCGGTTGCGTTTGTTCCGGTTAAAATAATCGCACCAAGACCACCTGCACCAACGAATGCCCCAATTGCTGCAATGCCGATGCCTATCACCAGTGCCGTCCTGAGCCCTGCCATTATCACACTTACTGCCAGCGGAAGTTCAACCATACGTAAAAGCTGAAACCGGGTCATCCCGGAGGCAAACCCTGATTCAACCACGGTTTTATCCACATCTTTCATACCGACATACGTGTTTTGTGTAATTGGCAGAATCGAATAAAGCATTAATGTAACAATCACTGTATTCGTCCCAAGTCCCATGACAATCATGATAACAGCCATCGCTCCCAAAGCCGGAATCGTCTGGATTATACTTCCTAAAGCCAAGACCCAGCTGCTCAATTTTCCATATTTCGCAATCAGAATACCTAAAGGAATCGAAATAATCGCCGCAAATAAAACACCATACACTGCCATCAGAAAATGCCTGTAAAATTGCACCCAAATATAGCCACTATTCTGGCTGAAGTAGTTTATAAACTGATCCAGTGTGTCCATATCAATTTCCTCCCTTCTCTATGTCCTCAAAGTAGTTATGATTTTCCAGGAATTGTATGGCGACTTTTCTTGGATTCATCAGTTCAACATCCGCATTGTAATTTAATTCCTGCATGTTTTCCGTGGAGATTTGTCCAGCCAGCCGTTCAGTAATATCTTTTATTTCGGGATATTTTTCGAGAACCTCATTGGCAATAACAGGAGAAGCATCATATGGCGGAAAAAACCGCCCGTCATCTTCCAGTACTTTCAAATCAAATTCTTTAATTCGTCCATCCGAGGAATAAGCCAGCACAACATCCATATAGCCGCTTGCAGCTGCCTGATACACCAAGCCAACATTCATTGGATAAACTTCCCCAAATGAGAAGTATGTCTCCTGAAAGCCGTCATATCCGTCGCCTTCCCGGTTTATCCAGGCATTGTCGACTCCAAAACGCAGCTCATCTGCATATGGCTCCAGGTCTGAAACCGTTTCAATGTTATTCTTTTCAGCGAATTCCTTTGTAACAGCGACTGAATAACTGTTCTCAAATCCATAAGTGTTAGCCCATGTTTGATCAAAACGTTCTTGAAATTCACGTTCGACAATATTCAATGCTTTGTCCGAGTCGGTAATCGGATCCATTCCAAGCGCCCCGGATAGGTCTGTACCCGTATAACGTGTACTTGTTATATCAAGGTCCCCTCTTGTCATGCCCTGGTGCTGGACGATCGATGAACCAAGGTGTGTGACAAGATCGGTATCAGCATCTGTTTCACGTTCAATCATAATGGATAGTATTTCGGCAATGATTTGTGATTCAGATGTACCAAGTGCTCCGATTTCAATCGTATCTTTGGTCGTACTGGCGAGACCTGGCAGTGAACAACCTGTGAGCAACACCAGCAGCAATATAATTCTTCCTTTATACAACGTTTTTTTCACCGTTTTCACCTCCAACATTACGCCGTCTTATAAGAATCCTTTAATCCTTCTGGCGTTAATCGATTTTCCAAAAAGGCCAGTGAACGATCAGCGATTAACGCAAGAATCGTCGCTGGTACAGTTCCGGCAATAATCAATGACGGCTGATAAAGATTCAATCCATCAAAAATAAAATCACCAAGACCACCGCCGCCGATAAATGCAGCCAATGTTGCCCAGCCGATCAGATAGACCGTTGACAAACGAATACCAGCCATAATAACCGGAAGTGACAATGGAAGCTCCATCTTTAAAATCGATTGCCAATTACTCATTCCCATGCCTTTGCCTGCTTCCACAACGCCTTTATCAACGTCACGGACGCCAATATAGGTGTTACGCAAAATCGGCAGTAATGAGTAAAAAAACAGTGCCAGAATCGCAGGGATTTTCCCCACACCCATAATCGGGATGAAAAAAGCAAGAATCGCCAGGCTTGGAATGGTCTGTAAAATACCAATAAACGATATGAATCGATCGGCGAAGTTTGGTACTCTCGAAAGTATAATGCCTAGTGGTACAGCAACAAGCACGCCAAGTAAAATGGCCGCCAGTGAAATATAAAAATGTTCCCATGTTTTGATAATGAGGTCATTACCATGTTCTGTAAACAATTCCATCATTGTCATCCTCCTCCTACTCTACTGCAGTTGCCATTTCATCCAGTTCCATACCATCTCCCCAGATCGTGTCATAAACAATATTGGCAAGAGTTGCACGCGTAACAATTCCTGTCAGCCGCTGCTGTTCATCGACAACAGGCACATATTTAGCCCCGCGGCGAAGAATTTTATGAACCGTGTCACGCAACAGGCTGTCCTGGGTAACCGAAAAGATTTCCTTCTCCATTATTTCTTCTACAAGATTGGCTTTTTTGTAATTCAGATTAATTGCCTCAATATCAATAACCCCTTTTAAAACATTGCCCGGATCAACGACAAGAAGTGAATCAACATGTCTGTTGCGCATTGTGTAAATCGCGGATTTTAGGGTTGTCCCGGTTTGTACTGTAACCGGAAATCCTTCCATGATTTGTCCAACAGTTGTGACATCAGGACGGCCTTGAATTAAGCGATCTTTACCAAGAAATTCTTCCACAAACTCATTCGCCGGGTTTCGGAGGATTTGATCCGGCGTATCTGCCTGAACAACTTCCCCCTCACGCATAATTACAACACGATCAGCAAGTTTCAGCGCCTCATCCATATCGTGGGTAACGAACAGAATCGTTTTATGAAGTTCTTTTTGCAGTTTTTTAAATTCCTCTTGCAGTGAATCCCTCGTAATCGGATCGAGTGCTCCGAATGGCTCGTCCATCAGGATTAATGGCGGATTGGCAGCAAGAGCACGCAAAACACCAATACGCTGCTGTTGTCCCCCGCTTAGCTCATGCGGATATTTTTCTAGATATTCTTCCGGTAAATCAACCAATTTTAATAGCTCACGTGCCCGTTTATCTTTCTTTTCTTTCGACCATTTCAGCAATGTACCGACAAGCACGATATTTTCCTTAATCGTCATATGCGGCATCAGTCCAATTTGCTGAATGACATATCCAATCGACCGCCGCAATTCGACCGGATCCTGTTTCTTAATACTTTTACCGTCAACGAGAATGGAGCCTTCGCTGATGTTAATCAGCCGGTTAACCATTTTCATCGTTGTTGTTTTACCGCATCCGCTCGGTCCTATAAAACAGACAAATTCGCCCTTTTCAATTTTTAAGTTCAAATTGCTGACAGCAGGCTTTCCGTTATCATAGCGCTTCGTTACATGATTAAACTGTAACAATATCTTACACCTCCAAAAGTACTTTCGTGCTGAAATCACTCCTATAAGTATAGGAGAATGGCTGATTTGAGAAAACAAGCATATAAGTCCATACAATTTCAAAAATCTATACAATATTTATTGTATAGATTTCATAAACTATATATCGCAAAATCCCTCCAATTTTCGAGTGATTTTTAGCCTATCTGAATTTTTAAATGCAAATGCCCTTTTAAACACAATTGAAACCTAGGCAAAAAAAAGTGGCATGATCAAAGAAAAATAAATTTTCCGATCATGCCACTTATTCCGATTTTGATACGATTGTAAGTGTGAAGGTACCGTCAATAATTGAGCAAGTCCACTCTATGCATTCCGTTCTTCTTTCACGAAATCTGCCTGTTTCTTATCAAGGCGGGCCTCAATCTCTGATAAACGCTGGTTATCCTTTAAGATATCCTGTTTATTTTCCTGAACCAGCTGCTCAAATTTTAATGATGTCACTCTCATCCCATTACACTCCTCATATGGTTGACATTCAAGTTTTCATCAGGCATCTCATCGACAATTCTGTATTTTTTATGATTAACAACTGTGTTCGGGTACCCGTAGTTCATTTTTTCATAGCCTTTAATGGCTGATATATCGACAATAATACTGTTCTTCGTTTTGGATGGCAGGACTTCTCCTTTAACAAGCATACCGCCCATTTCAAATTCGACGATCTCTCCAGGTTTAGCTTTTTTTCTATCTGGTTTAAACATTATGAACCTCCTTGCAGGATGCACCATGTTTGTGCATCCGCTTTTGTATCATCTATATGAATAGGAAAAACCATTCAACTGGTGTTTCCTTTGTTTGCTGCTACTCAATCTGATCTGGTTGTCAGAATATATATCTATCATAAATGGGAATATTGGCATGGTTTTGGTGAATTTGTGGCATAAATGAGTAATTTTAGCCGTTCATGTAATACCAGTTATTAAAAAAGAGCCCTCCCTAATGTGGGAGAGCCCTTAATAGACGATAGCATTCACTGATTGTTCGGCCGGACGATCACTTCATTCACATCAACATTGTGCGGCTGATTAGCAGCATAAAACACTGCATTGGCGATGTCTGAACTTTGAAGAGGCGTAAACTGACGGTCAGCTTTACCCATGTTATCCAGGGTTTCCTCGTCGGTAATGGTGTCCAGCAATTCCGTATCGACTACGCCCGGAGATATGGATGTCGTGCGAATGTTACTTTTGGCCACTTCCTTTGCCAACCCTTCCATAATCACTCTGGCAGCAAATTTAGTGCCTGAATAAACCGCACCTGTCGGGAATACTTCATGTCCTGCAACAGATGAAGTTGTTAAAATATGACCCTCATTCCGTTCGAGCATATGCGGCAATACCGCACCAATACCGTACAGTACACCTTTGATATTGACATCCACCATTCGTTCCCATTCATCCACCTTCTTATTTTTCATAAAGCTGAGCGGCATAAGACCTGCGTTATTGAACAGCACATCTACCTGATTGAATTCATCGAGTGCATATTGAATCAAGTCTTCCACTTCCTGCTGCGACGTAACATCCGTTGTTTTGATGGCGATGGCACCTTCGTATTCACTTAACCGACGCTGTATTTCTTCCAACTTGTCCTTTCTTCTCGCGGCAAGTACGACGTTTGCACCCTCCTTAACAAATCGCTCAGTGGTTGCTTCACCAATCCCGCTGCTTGCTCCGGTAATGACAACTGTTTTTCTGCTCCAATCCATATGTTTATACCCCCATTTTTGTAGTTACAATTATTGTATTTCTTTTTCAGGGTTATATTAAACATAATCTTTTAATAGAAAGCTAAAAACAAAATACCTGCCATGCAAAAGATATTGCATGACAGGCATCGGTGGATTCCCTAATTTTTATCTTTTTCAAATAATACCAGCAATCCCGGCAGCAATACGCCTCTGACCAGGAATGTATCAATCAAAATTCCGACTGCCACAATAAAGCCAAATACGAACAGCAATTGTATTGGTTGTGTCATCAATACACTGAATGTTGCAGCAAGAATGATACCGGCAGATGAAATAACACCGCCTGTATTGGCAACTGCCTTTTCCACCGCTTCTTTAACAGGGTATTTCTCCCTTTCCTCCATGAATCGCGAGACGAGCATGATATTATAATCGATACCCAGTGCAACGAGAAATACGAATGCGTAAAGCGGTACCCGATTACTGATCGTGTCAATGCCAAAGAATAGATCACTCAGGAATGAACCTAGCCCAAGCGCTGCCACAAAGGAAACGAGAATGGTCCCCATCATATACAATGGCAGTTTGAAAGATCTCGTCAAAAATATAAGCATACCGAAAATCAATACGGTTTCCAATATAACGATCACGATTAAATCACGGTTGTTTAATGAGCGATCATCAACAGATTTGGCCGTTTCCCCGGCGAAATATAATTCACCCTGCACATTACTGCTTTGCAAAATCCCGTCAGCGTCCAGCATCATTTCTTCCAATGCATCCATCGTTTCACTTGAATATGGATTCATCTCAAAAGTCATTTGGTAAGAAATGACTTCCTGATCATCTGTCATATTTTGAATCCGGACATCGCTTACAAGTGACTGCTCAGTAAGCTCATCCATCACCGCTTGGCGATCTGCTTCAGTGACTGTTTCGCCTGCTTCCAGTAATACCGTTGTAGGTGCTAATTCACCAGGTGCAAAGGTTTCTTCCAACTGTTCATACCCTTCTCTGGATGGCATATCTTCAGGGAAGGATTTCATCGTGTTGAACTCATATTCCAGATTGAACACATTAGTTGTCGAAAGCAGCAGAAAAACACCGATCGAGGCAACCGACATGACAGGTTTTTGTGTCACGAAACGGCCAACTTTGCTCCAGAAAGAACTTTGCTTTACACGTTTATCGCCCACATGCGGAACTCTTGGCCAGAAGGATCTCCTGCCAAACAAAGCAAATAATGCTGGGACAAGCGTTAATACTGCTATTAATACAAAAACAATCGCCGTACCAAATACCGGTGCGAAATTCTGATATTCAACAAACACGGCAAACAATAGCATTAGCATTGCCGCCAGCACCGTTCCACCTGAATAAAAGAGTGGAATACCCGTGCCGCGCATGGCCTGTTTCATCGCTTCGTATTTATTTTCATATTCCTTTAATTCCTCTCTGTAGCGTGAGAATACAAAGAGCGAATAGTCAATAATCGCAGCAAACAGCAAAATCGTCATGATCGAAAAAGACTGCTGTCCTAATGTAAATCCAGCTATTCCCATAAGCCCAAGTACCTGATTGACCACCACGAACACAAATCCCGCTGCAAGCAGTGGAATCAGTGACAAAAACGGCGACCGATAGATAACAATTAATAACACTAATATGATAGCTACTGTCGACATCATAAGAACAATATCTGCACGGGAAAATAGTTCAATCGTATCCGCTCCTATTGCAGCAGGACCAGTAATCTCCAGTGTCATATCTTCCTCTTCTTCGGCAAGTGAATAGATGTCATCAAGCGAATTCTTTATAGCCGCATTTTCTAAAGAGCTATCAAACGTCATCGGAATGAGGACAGTGCTCTTATCCTTAGAAAAAAACTGTGCTGTAGCTTGTGGAGGTATGTCCGCCAATGGAACCATATTATGCAGACCATCAATATTCTCCTGTTTCATTGTTTCTAAAAAGCTGACAAGTTCCGCTTGTTCCATCTGTTCATCATCTGCTTGAAAAACCAGCATCGCCGGTACACCATCACTGTCATCAAAATACGCGTCCACTTTATCCTGAGCAATTGACGAAGGTGCATCATCCGGAATAGTCTCTATACTCGAAACCTGATACTCTTGGGCTGTGGGGGCAAAAAAAGTTAATAACAGCATAACTGCCAACCAAATTGAGAGCGTGACCCACGCTCCTTTTCTTGTAGAAACACGGTCTGTTATCGATTGTAAAAAGCTTCTCATATATGTAACCTCCTTTTAGGATAGGCTATTTAGTTACACAAGTGTCACTTTGGGTAAAACAAAATGGCGCAAGTGTCACTTTTAGCATTCATGATAGTAATACTAGTGTCAACTATGTATCTGTGAACATTCCATGACTTAATATTTCTGTTACCTTTTCCACCCATTCCTCCCGCGTAACGCCGGAAAGATTAGGGATTTCAACAAGCTGGAAAATCAACACTAAAATCAGCTCATCAGGGATGTCGGGTTTTAAGATTTTCTCCTTTCTTCCTTGCTCAATTAACTCCTGTAATTGTGTATACATATCATGATGCATATGATCGAGACGCTCTTTACTTGTTTTGGTTTTCAAGTTTGTTTTAGCTGGTATATGCTGAGAAGCTTTTAAAATCTGATGAATTTTACTATGTTTATACATTAAATGGATTACAAAATTAAATTGAGCTGTGAAATCATTATATTCCTGAATACCTCTCAAATCTTCCATAAACTGATGCATATGATAAAGCATGTAATCCATAACTAATTCGTCTTTATTCGCATAGTATTTGTACAAAGCACCTCTGGACACATTCAGCCGTTCAGCCAAAATACTGAATGTAAATCCCTCATAGCCATGATTAAGCAGAATATCTTTTGTTGCCTGAAATAACGAATCTTTTGTGAATTTCCGGTCACGCGCCATATGTTCACCTCATCGTTATTATAACGTTAAGAATCATAATATGCATGTTTCGCTGACTATCATAATAAAAGTGAGAAGCTTAATGGTTTGATATAGTGTTTGAGTGATCCATTAAAAATATGGAGGGTCACGGTTTCATGACCCTCCATATTTTCATCATCTAAAGCGAATCTCACACCCTATAGGGATATAGTATAGGGCGGAATCACTCACTTTTTAAATAAGGTTATGGTTTGTTCAACATGTGCTTTATAACTTAAACTGGCGAACCAGTCCATTTAAATCTTCAGCCAGCTTTGCAAGATCGTCTGCATTGGCTGCCACTTCTTCCATCGAGCTAGTTGTTTGCTGTGATGCAGCCGATGTTTGCTCAACGCCAGCCGCAGACTCCTCAGAAACGGCTGCAATTTCCTGAATCGAGCTGTTCATTTGCTGGCTGTTCGCTGCCATTTCAGATAAGCTATCCGACACAGTTTGAATACGGCTCACAACGTCGGTTACAGCCGTGTCAATTCCGCCAAATTTGTCACCAGTGGACTTAATTTGTTCCGTCCCTTTTTCGACCTCTTTGTAGCCTTCCTGTAAAGAATCAGTGACCACACTGGATTCACGCTGGATATTCGTGACAATGCTTGTAATGTCCGTAACGGATTCAGAAACTTGTTCTGCCAATTTCCTGACTTCATCTGCAACAACTGCAAATCCTTTGCCGTGCTCACCTGCCCTGGCTGCCTCAATCGCTGCATTTAATGCTAACAGGTTCGTCTGTTCAGCAATATCTTTAATAACCGATACCAGTTTGGAAATCTCCTGAGACTGCGTATCCAGTCCTTCTACTTTTTGAACGGCATCCTGTACAATCTGGTCGATTTTCTCCATCTGCTCACTGGAAGCGTTCATCAGCTGGGTTCCTTCATCTGTTATGCCCAGCACTTTATTGGAAAAGTCTTTAATCTGCTCGCCGTTTTCGCTCACTTCCTGAACTTTTGTCGTAAACGTTGACATGGCAGAAGACAGCTCACTTGAACTATTCGCCTGTGTTTCCGAACCGGATGCCAATTCCTGCATCGTTGTCGCGATTTGTTCTGACCCGGATTTCACTTCGCTGGCAGACTGTGTTAATGCTTCACTCTGCGTACTGACCGTTTCCGAAACCTCGTTTATTTGATTGATCAGATCACGCATGTGATGATTCATGTCATTTGTAGCCGTTACCAGCTGTCCTATTTCATCACGTGATGTCGTT
>NZ_FOJW01000015.1 GCF_900112045.1 Lentibacillus halodurans | reverse complement strand
TCTTACAGGCAGGTTGCCCACGTGTTACTCACCCGTCCGCCGCTCGTTCCACAAACGTCCATCCGAAGATTTCAGTTTGCTTCCCGCGCTCGACTTGCATGTATTAGGCACGCCGCCAGCGTTCGTCCTGAGCCAAGATCAAACTCTCCAATAAAGTTGTCATAAGACTGACACCGATCAGCCTTATCAATATCTCAGCTTCAAAAATTGATTCAGGGGGGCTAAGAAGCTCTCATCGGCATATAACCGATTTCTAGCTCCCTGCCTCTGACATCTGTTTAGGCATCTTTCTTGGTTGTTTTGTTCAGTTTTCAAAGAGCAAATTCAGTGCTACCTTCAAAAAAGCGACTTTATTAATATATCATCTTTCAATCACAAAGTCAATAACTTTTTTATCGATTTTGTTGTTGTCCGCATCTCTTTGCGCGACGAATTATAATTTATCATGATTTTTTCTCTAAATCAATAGGGTTAAAACAAAAAATAATTGGTTATTCCATCCAATTTTGGTGAAAAGCTGACAGATGAATTAGCATTTACTGTTCAATTCCAGCTCTAATTGGGTATAATCTTCCTCCAATACAACGGGGATGATCGGATCTCCCGGCTGAGCATCACAATAATTGCCTGCTACTTGATCACTGATATCAGGATAATCCGGTCAGAACTTCTATTCCCGATATTCTGACCGGGATTAATATGCCTGTTATTTATTGCGCATTTGCGGGAACAGCAGGACATCACGGATAGATGGGGAATTTGTCAGCAGCATTACCAGCCGATCAATACCTATTCCAAGCCCGCCTGTTGGAGGCATTCCGTATTCCAAAGCTTCCAGAAAGTCTTCATCCATCAAATGTGCCTCATCATTTCCTGCATCCCGTTCTTTTACTTGTGCTTCAAAACGTTCACGCTGATCAATCGGATCATTCAACTCACTAAAGGCATTCGCATGTTCGCGGCCAACAATAAACAATTCGAAACGATCGGTAAACCTCTCATCTTCTTCATTGCGCTTGGCAAGTGGCGAAATCTCTACCGGATGACCATAAATAAAGGTTGGCTGTACTAATTTGTCTTCAACTTTTTGTTCAAAGAATTCATTGAGAATATGACCATATGTCATATTTTCCTGAATTTCAACGCCATGTGCCCTAGCTAGTTCACGTGCTTGTTCATCACTCATTTTGGGCCATAAATCTACACCGGCAAATTCTTTTACTGCATCAGCTATATGCAGTCTTCTCCATTCTGGTTTCAAATTAATTTCCTCATCATCATACTGAATTTGCATACTGCCGAGTACTTCTTTAGCAATATGGGAAATGAGATTTTCCGTCAATGTCATGACATCATGAAAATCTGCGTATGCTTCATACAATTCCATCATGGTGAATTCCGGATTATGACGGGTAGACACCCCTTCATTCCGGAAGACTCGTCCGATTTCATACACTTTTTCCATACCACCGACAATCAATCGTTTCAAATGCAGTTCAATCGCGATCCGCATATATAAAGGGATTTCCAAGGCGTTGTGGTATGTTTCAAACGGACGGGCTGATGCTCCTCCTGGAATGCCGTGCATCATAGGTGTTTCCACCTCCAGGAAACCCTGTCCATCCAAATAGCGGCGCATCGACTGAATGATTTTACTGCGCAGGATAAATGTCTCTTTACTATTTGGATTGGTGATTAGATCCAGATAGCGCTGGCGATAACGCTGCTCAATATCTTTTAATCCATGATATTTTTCAGGGAGCGGGCGCAATGATTTCGTCAGTAAGGTGAATTCCATCGCTTTCACAGACAGCTCACCAACTTTTGTTTTAAACATAACACCTGTAACGCCGACAATATCCCCCATATCGGCAGATTTAAAAATTTCGTAGGTGTCCTCACCAATCATATCTTTCCGTACATAAATTTGAATTTGACCACTCAGATCCTGAACGTGGGCAAATCCAGCTTTCCCTTTTCCGCGCTTTGTCATCATACGGCCTGCAATCGTTACGTTGTCCGCTTTTTCTTCCAGTTCTTCCTTGGAAAACTGATCATACTTCACGACCAGATCCTCAGCTAGATGGGTTCTGTCAAATTTGTCTCCGAACGGCTTCACGTCTTTTTCCTGATAAAATGCAAGCTTTTCCCGCCGCACCCGCATATGGTCATTAAATTCTTCGGTCACAGTCATCACTCCATTTTATTCACCGGTTCCGATTTTATCGGGTAAAATATAAATCCCCACCAACTTCTGAGTGCAGGTTTTCGTTTATCATATAAAATCGGCGTTTCCGGACTTTGTAATTAAATTATAATATGATAAGAACTGAGATCAGGAAGCCCTGCTTGTGGCTTCCAATTCTTCCGCATATGAGTATAGAATATCAGTCAAACTTTCACGGGTATCCGTCTCATTTATTTGTCGGCGGACTTTTCCGTTTCCTTTCAGTCCTTTTAAGTACCATGCGGCATGTTTGCGCATTTCCATAATGGCAATCTTTTCACCTTTCAATTTAATCAGGCGCTCCATATGCAGCATGCAGACATCAATTTTTTCCCTCGGCGCAGGATTTGTCACCAGTTCACCGGATTCGAGATATTTAACAATCTGATAAATAATCCACGGATTGCCGAGTGCTGCACGTCCGATCATAATAGCATCCACTCCGCTCTCGTCGAGACGCTGTTTGGCAACTTGCGGACTGTCAATGTCACCATTGCCAATGACCGGAATATCCACTGCCTGCTTTACCTGTTTAATAATATCCCAGTCAGCATGTCCTTCATACATCTGTTTCCGGGTTCTGCCGTGCAGGCCTAATGCCTTCGCTCCGGCTTCCTCAATTGCCCTTGCGTTATCCAGTGCATAAATATGATTTTCATCCCAGCCTGTCCGCATTTTGACGGTGACCGGTTTATCGACATTGGCGACAACGGCTGATACCATGCGGTAAATTTTGTCCGGGTCGAGCAGCCATCTTGAACCTGCATCACATTTCGTGACTTTCGGTGCAGGGCATCCCATGTTGATATCGATGATACTTGCATTTGTATTCTGGTCCACAAACTGGGCGGCCTGCACCAACGAGTCCTTTTCGCCGCCAAATATCTGCAGACTCATTGGCATTTCATCTTCGTCAATGTAAAGCATGTTCATGGATTTTTCATTTTTATGATTAATCCCTTTATCACTAACCATTTCGGCGCAGACAAGTCCTGCACCAAATTCTTTAACCGTCAGACGGAAAGCATAGTTGGAAACGCCAGCCATAGGTGCCAGAACAACACGATTCGGGATGGTAATATCACCGATTTGAAACATTCGTTATTCCTCCTCCTTTTCCCTTAGGGGCTCACCCTTTAGTTCCTGTTTTGGTATACGTAATTGGACGGCTATTTGATCAAGCAGTTCATCTGCAGCAGGTTGTTCCCCTCGTTCGACATCACCGAGGTTCATGACCGGAATATCCAATTCCTTTGCCAGCCTCACCTGCGTATAGCCCTTTAATTTACGGTACGCTTTTATTCTCCTGCCGAGCCTTTCTCTATCCATAGCATTACACCCTCTATATCACTTTCGGGAAGTTCCTCTATATAATCCGATACTGTTTTATCCGCTGTCGGCATAGTTAATTTTGGTGCAATTTCACCCAGTGGAATAAGCACAAACGCCCGTTCAAGTATACGTGGATGTGGAAGCGTCAGTCGTTCTGTTTCTCTATTTTCCTGATTATATATTAAAATGTCAAGGTCAATCGTGCGCGGCCCAAAGCGGATTTCCCTTTTTCTGTCCAATTGTTGTTCGATACTTTGGCAAACATCCAGCAGTTCCAACGGAGAAAGGGAAGTATCCAATTCAACCACCATATTTAAAAAATCAGCCTGATCTGTATAACCGACAGGGATTGTTTGATAAATGGATGATCTTCGAATAACTGTCATTTGCTGATGCAGATTCAGTGCATGCAGGGCTTTTGACAGATATTCCTTCCGCGGTTCTATATTTGACCCTAAGGCAAGAAAGATATTTTTCATACGTTTCGCTCCCGGAAAATTTCCACTGCCACTGACTGGTAATGCCCTGGTATTGGCGGATCAGGCTTGGTAACCTTCAATTTACAGGCATCCAATAATTCAAATGAGCGGAACAATTCATCGGCAATTGCTTCGGCAACTGCTTCCACCAGATTTTTGGGTTCACCTTCCACAATCTCTTTGACAACATCGTAAACCTCCCCATAATCAATGGAGTCATTCATATCATCTGTACGGCTGGATTTTTTCAAATCAAGCATCAGATCTACATCAACCAAAAATCGTTGTCCAAGTTTGGTCTCTTCAGGAAACAGGCCGTGATACCCATAAAACGCCATTTGGTTCATTAAAATTTTATCCAAGATCTACCGCCCCCTGTTTCCCAAGCATGGCATCCATCATTTGCGCCAATTCGGTGTGCACTTTCACATGATGAACCCGGACAATTTGAACACCCTTTGCAATACCGAGGCAAGTTGTTGCACCAGTACCATTATCGCGCTCTGCGGCTGGAAGATCCAAAATTTTGCCGATAAATGACTTGCGGGATGTACCAAGCAGCATTGGGTATCCAAGATCCTGAAATTGCTCCAAGTGATTCATAACGGTCAAATTATCCGCAGACGTTTTGGCAAAACCAATACCAGGATCAAGCACTATGTTAGCCGGCGAAACGCCAGCTTTAAGTGCGATATCGATACTTTCCTGTAAATCTTGTTTCATATCGGCAATCAGTGATGTATAGTTTTGATTTGTCCGATTGTGCATTAAAATAATCGGGACATTGCTGACAGCAGCAACATGTGCTATTTCAGGCTCCCGTTTTGCACCCCAGACATCGTTTATAATTTCTGCCCCTGCCTTGATTGCCTGACGTGCCGTTTCTGCTTTATACGTGTCAATGGAAATCGGAATGTTCACCTTCTCCTTGACAGCCTGAATGATTGGCAAAACACGTTCAAGTTCCTCATCCAATGATATAGGGTCATGATCCGGACGTGTGGACTCACCCCCGATATCAATCATGTCAGCTCCCTGCTGTTCCATGAAGACAGCCTGTTCCACTGCCTGTTCAACAGTCGCATAATGACCACCATCCGAAAATGAATCAGGTGTCACGTTCAGTATCCCCATCACATGTGTCCGTTTATCCAAATGGAGTGTTTTGGAATCAGTTATTAATGGCATAGCGTACCCTCTTTCAAATCCATCATTATTTTCATCGTATCACAGCATTAAAAAAAGGACTAGCACCAAAACAACCGGTACCAATCCTTGCGTTACAGCAATCATTCTTCATCATATTGATAAAGCGGGGTGGATAGATAACGTTCACCATTATCCGGGATGACCGCAAGTACTTTTTTGCCTTCACCCAATTGTTTGGCCACTTTTTTAGCTGCGGCTACTGCTGCCCCGGCTGAAATTCCGCCCAAAACACCTTCATTTCTGGCGACTTCCCGTGATGTCTGAAAGGCTTCATCGTTGGAAATCCGGATCACTTCATCATAAACATCCGTATCCAGGATTTTAGGGACAAAACCTGCACCAAGTCCCTGAATCTTATGCGGTCCCGGGGAATCTCCGGAAAGAATAGCAGAATCATCAGGTTCAACAGCATAAAGTTTAATCCCGCTAAAGTGTTCCTTTAGAACGCTGCCAGCACCAGTGATTGTTCCGCCAGTGCCGATACCGGAAACGAATGCATCAAGCCCGTCATCCATCTGTTTAATAACTTCCTGGCCGGTTGTGCGTGCATGCACTTCCGTGTTCGCTTCATTATTAAATTGCTGTGGCATAAAATAGCCGTGCTCCTGCTGCAGTTCTTCGGCTTTTTTAATGGCACCTTTCATGGCATCTGCACCAGGTGTCAATACTAATTCAGCACCATATGCACGTAATAAATTACGGCGTTCCTGACTCATCGTATCCGGCATAACCAACACGGCCTTATAACCCTTTGCTGCAGCAACCATCGCCAGGCCAATACCTGTATTACCGCTTGTCGGTTCAATAATGGTATCTCCCTCTTCTAACTTGCCTTGCTTTTCAGCCGCTTCAATCATTGATAATGCAATACGGTCTTTTACCGAACTGCCCGGGTTCATGAATTCCAGTTTCAAATAAATCTCGGCACTATCACTGTCAACTGAGCGATTTAACTTCACAATTGGTGTTTCTCCAATGAGACCGGTAATATTATCGGCTACTCGCATCCTGATTCCTCCCAATTCCAAGTAATTTTATAGGATTTAAATATAATGTACGTTTAAACCAAAAAAATGTCAATCAAAATACACTAAAAATTTTCAGGATTCAGCCTTTCCATAAACCCAGTCCAAGTCCAGTTCATCCCATAATGATTCAGCAGACAATGACTGATCCAATTGATCCATTGCCATTTCCCGCTCCACATAAGGTTTTATCTCTTCATAATCAAATGTAATGGACGGCAGTCTGCGATGAAGATAAATAATTGATATTCCCTCATCACTCTGAAAAGGATCACTGTATGTATGCTCTTCCATATTTTCCAGTTTATCCAGATAACCGGCAGGCCAAAACTGGCTCGTATTCACTAAAAAACCCATATACCCGCCGTTATTTTTGGTTTCCTCATCTAACGAGTATTCCTGTGCCAGCAAATGAAACGAAGCGCCGTTATCAAGCTCTGTTATGATTTTTTCTGCTGTTTCAACATCGCTTACGACAATATGGGAGACTTCTGTAGATGCCTGGAAGTCATATTGATCCTGATAATCTTCATAATATGCCCGAACTTCTTCATCTGGTATGTTTGCATCAGCTGTCAGAAGCGCCTCCAGTTGATAGCGGTAAATAATATCTTCCCGCCATTCCTCTTCCTTTTGCTTTGTCTCTTCCTTTGTCATAGCCCTTTGCATGGTTGTTAACAGTGCTATTTCCCGGGCAATGATTTTATCATCGATGTTTACATTTTTCGTTTCAGCCAGCTGCTGTACCACCTGCTGATTGATGAGATTTTTCAGCTGTTCTTGTCCATGGTTTTCACGAAGCGATGTCATCCATTCTTCATACGAAATGGTTTCATTACCAACGGAAGCAACCGGCTCATTTTGATTAATGTCCCTGTCATGATGACCAAGCGATACCGCTCCATCCTGTTTCCAGAAAATAAGCGTGGCAATATTCGTGACAAGCAGAACTGCAATAATACCCCAGAGAAGTTTCTTGTCCATCAGGCGCTCCTTTCATACGATTGATCTATTGATTTGCTGATTTCTATAGGCGGCTGGACAAAAAATCCAGTTTATTTTCCTTCTTCATCCCGTGATTTAAGTGTTTCCAGCTCCTGTTCAGATAAATGATAAACTTCATTACAAAAATGGCATGTAGCCTCTGCACCATGATCTTCATCAATCATGTTTTGGATTTCCTCGTTGCCTAATCCAATGATGGCCTGCTGCACGCGTTCCTTGGAGCATTTACATTGAAAACGGATCGGCAAACGCCCGTGAATTGCTATTTCTTCATCTCCAAAAAGCCGTTCCAAAATCTGTTCAGGTGAATTTCCTTCCCTGATCAACGTTGAGATTTCGGGAAAGTCTTGAATTTTTTCTTCCAGACGGGTTATGACTTCCTCATCAGCATCAGGCATCACTTGTACGACAAAGCCACCGGAAGACAGTATGCTGTGATCAGGATTAACCAATACACCCGCGCCCACAGCGGAAGGAATTTGTTCAGAGTTCGCAAAATAATAGGTGAAATCTTCACCAATCTCACCGGACACAATCGGGACCTGCCCTGTAAAGTGTTCCTTCATCCCCAGATCCTTTACAACACTGAGATTTCCTTCTGTACCAACCGCCCGTGCTACATCAAGCTTACCATAAGCATTTAAATCAAAATCAACGTGCGAATTCGTGACATACCCGCGTACATCACCGGTCGCATCACTGTCGGCAATGATCGCGCCAATGGGCCCATTTCCTTCAATCTTGACGGTTAGCGAATCATCACCTTTCAGCATCGCTCCCATCATGGCGCTGATCGTAATCGTCCGCCCGAGAGCAGCTGAAGCAGTCGCCCACGTATCCTGTCTTCTCCGCGCTTCTCCGACTGTATTTGTCGAACTGATCGCATAAGCACGAACCTTCCCGCCGTATGTAGTTGCTTTTACCAGGTAATCCTTCATGGTGTATTTTCCAACTCCTTTAGCAATTCTGCGCTTAAGAATCTTTCATTTGCATGTTCTTTTGATAAATCAGATAAAGTCCTTTTAATGTCAAATATTTATCAGCATAATCAATGCTTTCGGATGCATCTGCAATTAAGGATGCCAGACCGCCAGTTGCTATGACTGCCGGTTCTGTCTGCACTTCCCGTTTCATCCGGTTCACAATCCCATCAACCTGTGCAACATATCCGTAAAAAACACCAGACTGCATGGCTTCCACTGTTGAATTGCCAATCACATTTTCCGGTGCCTGAATTTCAATCTTCGGCAGTTTTGAGGCTTTACTATTAAGAGCTTCCATTGATATCAGAATCCCGGGGGCAATCAACCCGCCTTGATAGGCTTTATCTTCATTAACATAACAGTATGTCGTTGCCGTTCCAAAATCAATGATAATCACTGGGGCGCCATACTCCTCAATGGCTCCCACTGCATTTACAATCCGGTCAGCACCGATTTCCTCCGGGTTCGGGTAAACCATTTTCAAATATGAATGCACTGAATCTTTGCCAATGACCATTGGTTCCAGATGAAAATATTTCGTGCACATTTTCTCCAATGCGAACATCATCGGTGGTACGACAGTGGAAATAATCACCCCGTCAATGTCCGAAAATGAAATATTCTCATGACCCAATAATGACTGTACGAGGACAGCAAATTCATCTTCTGTTTTATACCGGTCCGTTTTGATGCGCCATTCATGAATTAATGTATCATCCTTAAAAACACCAAGTACCGTGTTCGTGTTGCCTGCATCGAGCACAAAAAGCATTTATGACCAAACCTTCCTGTATACCTTTTCTATCTTTTAACTATAGCACAAAACTATGCTTCATAAAGAATAGAAAAACTTGAGTTTCAAAAAGAATGATGCTAAAAACCCGCGTTGACAAATCACCTTGTCGCACAAAAACATTTGATTATATTAGAACGAATGGAAACGCAAGAGCAACGACAGCAAGAAAGAGATCAAAAGCTAATGCAGACTTTAAATCAAAGTTTAGAGACACAAAAACAAATTGCAGCTGCAAAGCAACGGAAGTGGCAGCAATTTTGGCGGTGATACCTTACTAGCCAGCCCCATATTATTAATCAATATCAAAAAAGCCTCTCAATTTCATGAGAGGCTGCATGTATAGGAAGTTGTTAGTCTTTCTTATCATCCGAGTCAGAAGATGTATCCTGATTGTTTTCCGGTTCTTCCTGCTCTTTCTGTTTCCGTTTTTCTTCGGCCTTATCTTTGGCCTCTTCATATGATTCTGGGTGTGCTTCTTCATCATGCTTGGGCTGGATATTCACTTTTACATTATCGCTACTTTGATTTTCTGTTGTCTTATTCCTGTCTTGATCGCCCTCTTCAGGCTCAGGAAGGACACCATCTTCAAATAATGATTTAATTTGTTTTTTGTCCAGCGTTTCGACTTCAAGCAGGGTCTGTGCCATCAATTCCAGTTTATCCCTATGCTCGGTCAGAATGGATTTGGCACGATCATAGCAATAATTAATAAAGTTTTGCATTTCTTTATCAATTTCATGTGCAATCGCATCACTGTAATTCTGATCGTTCTGAATATCACGTCCGAGGAACACTTCCCCGCCGCCGCTTGTAAACTGCAATGGACCAATCTTGTCGCTCATACCGTATTCAGTAATCATTTTGCGTACAATGTTGGTTGCCTGCTGAAAGTCATTATGAGCGCCTGTGCTCACTTCACCAAACATAATTTCCTCAGCTACACGACCGCCTAATAAGCCGGTAATCTTATCGAACAGCTCAGGTTTCGTGATGAAGGACCGGTCTTCTTTCGGCAGCATGACGGCATAACCGCCTGCCTGACCGCGCGGGATAATGGTAACTTTATGGACTTCATCGGCATTTTCCAGTACCTTGCCGATGATGGTATGGCCGCTTTCATGATGGGCAACAATGTTACGTTCTTTCTCTGAAATAACCTTGCTCTTCTTGGCAGGACCGACAATAACCCGATCAATGGCTTCATCGACATCCACCATATCAATTTTATCCTTATCAAAACGTGCTGCCACAAGTGCTGCTTCATTCAGCAGGTTCTCCAGATCAGCACCGGAAAAGCCTGGTGTACGCATGGCGATGGTTTTGATATCAACCGTGTCATCCAGCGGTTTATCTTTTGCATGCACTTTCAATACTTCCTGACGACCTTTAACGTCCGGGCGGTTAACGGTAATTTGCCGGTCAAAACGTCCTGGACGCAAGAGTGCCGGGTCAAGAATATCCGGACGGTTTGTTGCAGCAATAATGATGATACCTTCATTGACACCAAATCCGTCCATTTCAACGAGTAACTGGTTCAATGTCTGCTCCCGTTCATCATGACCGCCACCGAGACCAGCGCCCCGCTGACGTCCGACTGCATCAATTTCATCTATAAATATGATACAGGGGGAGTTTTTCTTGGCATTTTCAAATAAGTCACGTACCCGGGATGCACCAACACCGACAAACATCTCAACGAAGTCTGAACCACTGATCGAGAAGAATGGTGTCCCGGCTTCCCCTGCAACTGCACGTGCCAGTAATGTTTTACCTGTCCCTGGAGGTCCTACAAGAAGCACTCCTTTAGGGATTTTTGCTCCAATTGACGAGAATTTGCGGGGATCCTTCAGAAAATCAACAACTTCAACAAGTTCCTGTTTTTCCTCGTCTGCTCCTGCAACATCTTTAAATCGGACCTTTTTATTATCTTCACTGACCATTTTCGCTTTACTCTTGCCAAAGTTCATCACACGGCCGCCACCGCCGCCTTGAGCCTGGCTGAGTATAAAGAAGAAAAACAGTCCCAATATAAGAAATGGTATAATCGTTGTCAGAAATGTGACCCATCCGCTTGGCTGTTCCTCTTCGGCTACGCTGAGCGAACTCTGGTCTGCAGCCTGTTCGGTAATTTGCGTGATAATATCTGACGTATCAGGTACCTGGGCAACAAATTCCTCGCCCCCGGACAGTGTTCCGGTGATACGCATGATGCCATTAGCAGGCTGCATCGTCATTTCATCGATTTCACCATTATTTAACACATTCATGAATTGCTGCACATCATACTGTTCTCTTTGTTCATTTTGTCCATTAAATACTCCTATGACGCCTATAACGACTAAGAATATCAGTAAATAAAATATGACATTTCGAAATATCCGGTTCATTCCTTACCTCCTCCCAAGCGGGAAAAACTACAAACAATAGTACCATATTCAAAAGTGCCAACACAACTAATTGTACTCACCATATCATGCCGATTAACACAAAAGCCGTGAACCATGAAAATGTCATGCATCATATGGAATTTATGATATATGATCAGTGGTTATGTCTTTTGTCTGCTCTTTTTGTTTACGTTTCTTCTCCACCATAAATTTCCGGTTTCAGCACTCCAATATATGGCAGGTTACGGTAGCGTTCTTCATAATCCAGCCCATAACCAACAACAAATTCGTTGGGCACTTCAAACCCGATCATATCAGCCTTGATATAGGATGTTCTTCCCGATGGTTTATCAAGCATCGTAACGATTTTAATGGAATTCGCTTTACGGTATTTAAATAAATCCACCAGATAGCTTAATGTCAGACCGCTGTCAATAATATCTTCAACAATCAGTAAATCGCGGCCCTCAACTTTTGTGTCCAAATCTTTTACAATTTTCACTTCGCCTGATGAGCGCATTTTGCCACCATAACTTGATACGTCCATAAAATCCATCTCAAGGTGTGTATGAATGTGCCGTAAAACATCTGACATGAACGGCATCGCTCCCTTTAAAACACCGACTGCCAAAGGGAATTTTCCATCGTATTCCTTCGTCAACTGTTCTCCAAGCTCGGCACATTTAGCGGCAATTTCATCTTCAGTTATCAATATTTTTTCAATATCGTTGTGCATGCTGCGCCTCCTATAATCAATTCCCTTTTCCGTAGCTTAATTCAATATAAGTACCAGTTTCAGTTTGCTTTGGCGGCAAACCCTTTTTTAAACCGGCCAGCCATAGGATTTCATCATTATTATCAGTTATAACCGGCCATGTATCCCTTTCATTTAATGGAATTTTAGCATCAATAAAAATATCCTTCAGTTTTTTACTTCCACTTAATCCCGTCCATCTCATCCGATCGCCGGGTTTTCGCGTCCTTATGTGCAAGGGCAGCGCCACAGCGTCTTTATGACAAATATACGTCATTTTACCCTGTTTATCCGGTTGACTGGTGAAATCCGCTGAGATGGTCATCCCGTTCGGCAGCACCGTTTCTCCGGGAATTTCCATCATCATATGATAAGAAAGAGATTGAGACTGATGGTCAGGGAAGTAAAAGGATATATTCTGATACGATCTTTTCAGCTTCAAATGATCAGGAAAATCAATCTCAACATTGCCATGATCAGCTTCCAGCATGGCAAAAAATTGTTCTTCATGTACATATGAAATATTTTGCGGATATTCATGGTACAGATAATTTAATACTAGATGAAAGGCTCGCCTTTGTAAAGAACGCGGATAGGTCTTAAAAATATGCATGTTAAAGCAAATCCCGGCTTGTAGTTGACCGAATGAAACAACCTGTTCAACCATCTTTTCAGCTTCTTGCTTCAGGAATGCCTCGTCTTCCTGAAGTGATAGGCTTAAATGCCGAATCGTCTGATGCAAATTCCGGTTCTTTGTTTTTAATAATGGGAGTACTTTGTTCCGGTAATAGTTTCTTGTATATGTATTTTCGTCATTGGATGGATCACGCCTTGGTGTTATCGCCTTTTCCTCACAATATTTTTCGATGGTTTCTTTGGTTACACATAAAAAAGGCCGAATGATTTTTCCCGATGCAAAATCCCGTTCTAATGGCATCCCCGCCAGTGACTTCAAAGTGGCAGAATGTACAAGTCCCATCAGCATTGACTCCGCCTGGTCATCACCATGATGTCCAAGTGCAAGGTAATCCGCCTGATATATGTGCATCTGTTCGGCAAAAAATTGATAGCGAAGTTCTCTTGCGGCAGCCTGTGTCCCGATATGCCTTTTCGGTTTGTAAGTTGGTACATCCAATGAAGTCCCGATAAATTCAATATCCCATTTTTGACAGGTTTGTTTAACATAATCGAGATCTTCCAGCGATTCCTCCCCCCGAAGCTGATGATCAGCAGATACTGCAATCAGCCGTAAATTCCACTCTGACCGGATACTTTCCAAAAAATGAAGCAATGCCATGGAATCCGGGCCGCCTGAAACAGCTATTAAGACAGTTGAATGTTCTTTTATCAGTTGGTGGCTCTGAATAAATGCACGAACTGTATGATCCATCGCAATTCCTTTCTATTAGGAAGGACTTAGGATTAACCCTCATCTTTCCGGGCCGAGTGTCAAAAATTTGATTTGAGAGAATCGGCGAATTAACCGATCTCAACATTAATCATTTACCACAAAGTTATGGATTGCTCACTATATTCTATCATAACTTTCTAATATGACAAAGTGTCATGATGCCTTTAAAAATTTATGGCAGCAGTAATGAAGAAAGGTAATAGAATAAGGCAATTAGAGCAATGCCGCCACCTTCTAAAAGCGGAGCTCCGCTGAAACTGAAACGACTTGGCCGGTTGTCTGCCCTGCCCGGGGTTCCGGCAGCATGAATCGTGTGCAATAATTCATTCCGCATTTGGGAGGCCGACTGATACTTGCCCAGAAGCGCCTTTTTCAGGCACTCTCTGTACACACGAAGCTGCCTGGCATCATGCAGTTTTCTCAAAAGGGTTGCCTTTGGGTTAGATCCTTTTTCAAACCGTTTGGGATAATATATATTTAAAAACACCATCACAAATGCAAATAAATCATAGCTTGGTTCTGCACGCCTTGAACCCATTCCCCAGTAACCACGGTCATAAAACTCCGTGTACTCCTTGATGGCCCTGCCTATTTGTGTTGTACCACCAACATCTATCCAGCGTACTTTCGGCGGCTGCTTGAGCACGATAAGGTTTTCGGACTTCAAATCGCCGAACACCCATCCCGCTTGATGGAGATGTTCAAGATCATCGAGTAACTGCAGCATAAAGATACCCACCCATTCATAGCCATGCCTGCTGACAAAATGACCTAACGGTTCCCCTTGCAAGTATTCCATCACATAGAATGAATACTTACGATTCCGTGATATTTCCCAATCATCTACATCAAGCAATGAAGGTCCAAGACGACTGCCTTGGACCTTCTGCAATGACTTCAGAACATTTACTTCCACCGTCATGGATGTTGAGTTTTCACTGATTTTCAAGGCTGCATATTTACCATTTCGTTCACACAAATAGACCGTACCGACTGCACCATTACCAAGTTTCTGTTTCATCACATAACGGTGCTGATGCCACTTCCCGGTAATGGCAGTCCCTGGTCTCAGATTAATATCCTGCTTCTTCCACGCCTGGTTCATCTTCATCCCTCAAGTTTCTAAACAAGCCTTTCTTGCCAAACTGATACATGGCTTCCTTGATCGCTGGTCCGGTTGGTGTTATTCCGCCGCTTGTTAGTTTGGGGAATATAGTGGAGATTGAATCAAGCTTAGGTGACCAATCCGAAACTTTCTCAATATCTTTGCGCTTTGCAGGAAAATTGTAAATACAAAATCGATTTCGCCCAATGCGGGCGTTCAAACTGATCGACAAGTCAATTAATGCTTCTTTAACAGTCGGCAGCTTATCATGCATGCTTGCACTTGTATCTGTCAGAACAAGCACCTCCAGATCACATGTCTCACCCATATCTTCCACAACTTCCATAATTTCGCCTCGTTTTTCGGGTTCAATTTCTTCAAGACTCTGATCTGGTCCAAGTATCTGTTTCAGTTCCTGATTAACAAAGCCTTGCAATGTCTGTGTCATCGCCTGTTTGGTAACCGTTTGGACAGTCTGTGATAAGGACTGTTTATAAACGATTTGACTAATACCGCCGCCGGACAGTGCAATATCCTCTACTTCCTGCAACCCCTCAGGCTGTTCTGTCTGATCATCATCAAGAATTCCGATTACATTGACGGTTATCCCTTGCTGCTTCGCGAGTGCGGCTGTCACTGCCGGATCTTCACCCTTGTTGGAACAGCCATCGGTAATTAATAAAATCTGTTTTAACGTCCCTTTTTTCACCTGACATACCTCCCTTTCATCCATTACCATCCTCACCACAATCGCTGTATAATATACGTACACGGGCCGACAAAAACGAAAGCAGCCCGATTAATGCCACTCCTTGCGGCAACACCGAGCTGCTTGTAACCCTTAAAGCATTGTATCTTTTATCAAAACACTTCCAGAAATGTTCACTGTGCCTGATCCGGATATACTGGAATAGATGTCCATTGCGGTGAATTTTTCGTAACCTTGGCCACCACCACCGTCATATCATCTTCAATGGCCCCTGCTCTCGTCCGGACAACTTCCTCCAATAATAAATCAGCCATCTCCTGTGGATCGTTCGTCTTCATATTCCGGATCTTCCGTTTAAGCCATATATCTGTATTTTCAACATGTTTCGGGCCGTCCAGAATACCATCACTCATCATGATTAGAATATCCCCCGATTTCAATTGTTCTCCGACGATATCAACATCAAATTCCTGAATAATGCCCATTGGCAAATTACTTGCTTCTACGTTTATGATCTCGTCACCTCTCTTTATCAGACTCGGTGTAGAACCAATTTTCAAAAATCTGACAAACGCATTATGCAGATTGATCACCGCAAGATCCAATGTTGCATACATTTCATCCGTTGTTCTTAATGACAAAATGGAATTAATTGATTTGATGGCAACACTTTCCGGAATTCCAGTCTGCAAAATCTGCTGCAGCAACCGTAATGTCTCTTCACTTTCCTCGTTTGCCCGCCGGCCGTTTCCCATTCCATCACTGATCGCCATCGCGTATTTGCCTTCCCCAAGTTCAATCGTCCGATAGCTGTCGCCTGATACTAGACCGCCACCTTTTGCTGCATTGGCAATCCCCGCGTCAACAACATATTCTTTTGCAGACCCAAATAACAATTGACAATAGCCATTCGGAAATGGCGATACCTCTTCTTTTTTTACAATAATCATTTCATTTAAAATATCAGATAAAACCGGAGCAATCAGCTTTGAACCTTCCCCGCGGTAATCATAAAAGGACAGTGTCATCTCAATATCGACATTCCCTTTTTCAAGCCGGTAAATGTCCAGTTTTTCCAGAACAATTCCCATATTTTTTAGTGTGTTCATGATTTGCATTTCCTGCTTTTCATGATGCTGGCGTTCCTTGAGAATTTCATTTGCGAAATCATCCATAACCTCAGAAACACCCTGTAATTGATCGGCAACAAAGCGTTTGCTTTCCATTACCTGCTTCTTCAGCTTTTTATTGGCCTCAAAAAACGAAATTTCGTCTTTCATCGTATCCAAAACTTTTTTTGATTTGACACAATGATTTTCAAAGTCGCGCACTGATTTTCGATTCGGCTCCTTCCCCTCGGCAAGATCATCCTTTAAATTCTCCATTAATGAATATGTTTTATCAAATTGCTGCTGCCAGCACCGCTCTTTCATAAAACAGGACTGGCACGTTCTTTCGGTCACCTGACTTAGAAAATAATCTGTCTCGCGTCTCGCACTCACAGTATCTTCTTTCATTTCTTCTGCCGCGGAAAAACTTTTCGACAGCGCTTCAAATACATTGGAAAATTGTTCAACACGTTTGGCCGTTACATTGCGAACTTTTTGCAAGTATTGCTCCTGTTCATGCGTATGTTCTTCGGTTCCCGGAATGTACCGGGACAATTTTTTAATCCAACTGGACGGTGTCATCAGAAAAAATGCAATCGCAAGCAACGTTTCCATAATGGACGGTATAATGCCCGCTGCATCAGCATAAATCGCAACCAGGAATGTCCCGACCAAAAGTCCAATACTGACACCGATCTTGTTGCCTTCTTTGAGAAGTCCCCCCAACAGGCCGGAAAAAGCAAGCAAACTCATCTGATAAAGATTGGCGACATTGGCAAGTGACAAAATAAGCCCGGCTACAACGCCTACCGTTGACCCGATCGCTGCTCCGCCGACAAATGCAAGCAGTAAAACGAAATACCTTGAGAAGACCTGTTCAACCGAAGCATTGTACACTTCCCAGCCGATCGTTCCAGTTAAAATGGATGCAATCAGTATAATCATGCAAACAATTTCTTCATTTTTTAATCCGGGTTTAAAACGTTTTGGTGATAATAATGGAATACTCTGCATAAAGATTAATACCAGGACAGTTCCCAAGACCCCTTCTACCAGGATAAGCATCCATTCATAGGACGACAGCTGACCCCAAATAGAATAGATAAACAGTCTGGGTGCTACTGTTGAAAAGAATACAAAAAGCGGTATCAGCACTTGCTGCTTTTGGACATGTTTAAAGATACCGCCCAGAATAACAAATGAAATCATCGCTAATGCAATAAAGATCCCGTGTGTAAGAGAAAAACTCAATGCCCCAGCCAAAACAGCAAGCATCACTTTTACAGCTTTCTCCCTATGTATTAACCAGACCGCAGCTAAAAAAGCAATCGCAAATGGAGAAACAACCGATAGGATGACTGCTCGTCCTAGCAAAAAACCGACAAGAAAAAATAGCCATCCTTTGTCAAATAGTAATGTTTTCATCTGTGCGGAAAACTTCATGCGGAGTTTTTCCAACAGCCCCTGACTTACACCCAGCGCTTTGGAATCCACTCCCGAAACCGTATTCATCATTCAATACCACTCCCTCTTGCCAAATATTAAAACACATGATGTATTCTTTTTTTGTCAAAACAACAGGGTAAATCCAAAAAATCGTTCGACTGGTTTCTGAGTGGACAAGCGATTTTCTACAATTGACTTCACATTATGTTTAGTGATGTCATCTTTTTGTGGAGGAACAACTGTTGAAAAATGCTGCTTTCTAAATGTTTGAGACCAAAAACATTTTAGAAAAACTGAGCAGTCTGGATACACGTAGACCCCTGCGGAAGCATGGCTAAAGTGAACCCCCATAGCGGACATTAAGGAACAAAGGCTGACAACGTCTCCCGTTGACCAACATCGTGTTCGCCCGAGCTCACGGGTCACCCAAAGGTGCGCGAACTGTATTCAGGCTGCGGGTGAAATAACAACAATCTTTAAAAAAAGGGCCCTGAAAAATAATCGTTGACACATCTTTATTGCTGTTGTATTATATTCCTTGTGACTGAAAATCGGCGGTGTAGCTCAGCTGGCGAGAGCGTACGGTTCATACCCGTGAGGTCGGGGGTTCGATCCCCTCCGCCGCCATTTAAGCAACAAAGGAAATCGGCTATTTCGCCGATTTCCTTTGTTATATCTGATAGTTTTATTAAAAGTGTTGTTATGAAAAAATGGCTGATACACGAATCCGCTGCAGGCAGGATATGCTCGTCGCATTTGCAAGCTATTCGGTGAGGCATACGCTCCTCGCAATTCGCATCTTACTCGGAGGACGTTTCGCTCGTCACTTTCCGCGGGTGACGCTTCAGCCTCTTCCTGAGAGCACGTGTATGTCAACGGTGTGTTCATAGCACCAGGACTTCATTAAAAAAGTCAATACAAAAGCAGGTGCCACGTTGAGACATGGCACCTGCTTTTTCATTTATGGTGAATTTATTATCAATTGTTCATAGACAGCAAACTGCTATCCTCTTTTAGCACCTCGACCTCCGCGTTTGGATTCCGTGTGCTTTTTCAAAGAGGCTAACCGGTCTTCCGAATCTTTAAGAAATTTGTTCATTTTCGATTCAAACGATTCTGTACGCTGACGATTCCGCTGACGTGGCGGTCTGTCTTTCGCTTTTTTGATGGACAGTCCAATCTTACCATCCTTTTCGACATTAAGCACTTTGACCGTTACCTCGTCACCGACGCTCAAATGTTCGTTAATGTCTTTCACATAATTATCAGCAACCTCACTAATATGGACAAGACCTGTTTTTCCTTCCTCAATTTCGACAAAGGCCCCAAAATTAGTGATACCGGTTACCTTTCCCTGCAGCTTGCTGCCTACTTCGATTGACATAAAAAAAGTGCTCCTCCTTAGATTTTTGAAAAGTATACTTCCTATATATTATAGCCAGTCTTGTAAAAGTGTGTCAATAAGAGGGGTCCTCATCAGGGATTTTAAAAATTAATTCGCCTTCTTTTGAGAAAAAGTAATTCGTTCGAGCAATATCCAATACATATTCCTCATTATTCAACAGTTTAATCTCTTCCTTTAAATTCTGTTCCTCTTTTTCAAGTGTGGCCATCTCGCTCTGCAGTTGTTCATATTGCTCTTCTTTTTCCTCATGAAGTGCACGCTGGTTTATATGGTAGGTCACCAGACTGCCAAAAGCTATTGCAGCCACAATTGAAAATAAAACAAGGCGGCGCACCAAACGCTGTTTTTTTCTTTTTTGTCTCTCTATGTAGGCATCATACTGCTGCATATAATTCGAATCTAATCTTGTAACGTTTTTTTTCTTTAAAGGCACTGGGCGTCTACCTCCTCTTAGACATCCAATCATTAATCCATTTCTTACATGTATTCTCTATTGTACTATAAAATCCTGCAATTTTGTGTAAATTCCTTTGAATATTTTGAGGAAGCATACGAAAAATCAGTCGAAGCAGCCAAAATACCGGGACAAAAACAATTTTAAAGCTGTACCGAAGCAGGTTCCACAGTGTATTTGCTGTAAACATTATGATGGTCATCAACAATTGAATGATAAACTTTATCGGCGTAACAATCGTAACCCTGACCATATTTTGCAGGAACCGGTAAACCTTGACCATCATTCTGATCAAGTATTCCAGCATACGTTTATACAGGTTAGCAGCTAAAACCTGGTACATGGAAAAACCCAGTAAAATGGCGATAAACACGTAGAAGCGCAACTCACCGCTATTTGCCAGGAACAACACATAATATAAGAGCATTGTCTGGGTCATCCAAAAGCTAATTTCCATGAAGTATTTCAGAAATACCCGCTGCTTCCAATAGATGGAGAGACGCCGGAATGTATCTAAGGCCATCCCCAAATAAAATCCGCCGGTGATCATGGAAATCATTGTGATGAATTGGACATTCAACGTCATTTGAAGAGCTTGCTAAAGAATCCTTTAGCTTTCTCCTGGTGATGTTCATCGACATAGGAAAGCTCGTACACTTTGCCTTTGATTGTAACCAGACCTTCACCTACATCCAGGTTTTTTAACTGTAAATTTTGCCCGCGGATAATTAAATAGCCCATGACCGTCTCCAGCAAAAACGCTTCATTGTCAAAACTGTCTACTTCTTTTACACCGGTTATCTCCAGATTTTTTCGGTTATTTACTTTTACGGTATGGTCCTGCTGCGAGCGTTTAACGGGATCTTGCTCATAATAATTCATACACTTCGCCCTCCTTATCACTATTACTTTATGATAGAAGGGACAAGTATAGAACCTAATTCACTTTCTCTTCACTGATCACTTTATATAAGTTTTGCGCTTCATCTTTCTTCACCGCTTCTTTTAATGCGATCACTTCAATCGTCACAATTTTCTGGCCAAATCTGATCACCAGTTCATCACCAATGGATAATACGGTTGAAGCTTTCGCCGGGTTTCCATTAATAGTGATCCGTCCCTGACCGGCCACTTCTTTCGCTAGAGTCCTTCGTTTAATGAGTCTTGAATTTTTCAGGAATTTATCCAGACGCAATTCTATCACTCTCTTCTTTTAGCTTGATTCCAATAATCATCCATTTGTTCAAGGGAAGTTTGTCTGATGTCTTTCCCCTGTTTCTGCAATTGTTTTTCAATGTAAGAAAACCTGGAAATGAATTTCTGATTCGTCTGATTCAGAGCGAGTTCCGGATTTACCTTATAATACCGTGATATGTTAGCCAGTACAAATAATACATCGCCAAGTTCTTTTTCAATTTCAGGCTGTTCTCCGTTGTCAACCGCTTCATGTACTTCTTCCATCTCTTCCTGGAGTTTGTTCCATATATCATGGACATCCTCCCAGCCGAACCCGACTTTGGCTGCCTGCTTCTGCAGTTTAAAGGCCTTTGCCAACCCCGGCAGTCCAGCAGGTATTCCATCTAATACAGATTCTCGCTGATCACCCTTTTCTTCCTGTTTCAATTCATCCCACGTCGCGTAAACAGTATCTACAGAATCGGCTGATCGGTCGGCAAAAACATGCGGGTGCCGATGAACCATTTTATCCGTAATCGAACGAATGACATCTTCAACGGTAAAATAACCATTATCCTCGCCAATCTGACTATGGAGCATCACCTGAAGCAGTATGTCGCCCAGTTCTTCCACAATACCGTCATCATCTTGTTCGTCAATAGCTTCAATCAGTTCATAAATTTCTTCAATGGCATATTCCCTTAATGTTTCATTGGTTTGGGCACGATCCCATGGACAGCCATCAGGTCCTCTTAAGGTCGCAATCACTTCACGCAGCCGTGTAAATGTATGGTGGAGCATATCATCACGGACAGGAGGAATATAAACGGAGATCAGATTATGAACATCCGGAAAAACATGGTCCAATTCCTCCAGATGGACATCGATGATTTTTTCCTGTTCACCGCCGGCCGCCTCTACGATTTTTACAGGATAATCCGGCGGCAAGTCCTCCAGTAAAGCAAGTTTCACATTTGACGCGATCAGCCGATCATATACCTGACTGAAAATAATGTGGTGGCGATAATCAATCTGATTGCGGTCAAAGTCAAGCCCGTCGACAAATTGAAACCCGTCAATCGGATCCATTTTAAGTGATGTGAACAAGGCATCAAGATAGCTTTGTCCGCCAGCGATCTCAACCGGAACATCCGCCTGATCCAATAACAGCTGCACGGTCTTTTCAGCAAGCATCGGATGGCCTGGTACAGCATATACGACTGTCTGTTTCTCTGCTTTTTCCAGCAGTGTATCGGTAATATGCTGATACACATCCTCAAACCGTTTCTTCGCTTCATATATTTGATCAAATGCTGTGAAAGATATGCCTTCCTTCTTTAACTGTTTTACGACCGGATGATCAGCCGTACGAACGTATAAGGCAGTACCATGATTGATTAATTTCTTATAAATGCCAAGTGATAATTGATCCAAATCCCCGGCACCGAGCCCGATAACTTCGATTGAATTGCTCATTATCCTTCCCTCTCTTTATGTATTCGAATCAAAGCCCCAGCAAATGGAAGCATGGATAGCTCTTTTTCGGTAAAAGCTTTCAGCCTTAACAGCAGCACTAAATAAATAAATGCTCCACCGACCGTCAAGAACATAACATAGAAAAACAAACCGGATCTTGATGCGACAGGCCCAACCAAGTGATCCATACCCCATAAAAAGACGATCATTACTGTTATAGCAATGATAAGAGCAGACCCGTTCACATGCTTTTTCATATGATAATCAGGCAGCTTCTGTTTTAATCCGGCAACCATCAATACAGTAAAAACAGTTAAACTGAGCACAGTCGCTAAAGCTCCCCCAGTAATCCCAAATAATGGAACCAGCAATTGATTACTAATCCACTTCAGGAAAAAAGCAATCACGACAAATCCGGCTGTCCGTTTCATATAACCAAGCCCCTGAAGGATAGAGGCGGCTGTTATACCGATGGAACTGAGGAAAATAGCGATAGCCAGTATTCTTAAGGTGTTTGTCCCATCATCACTTTGAAAGAGCAATCGATTGGTTTCCGGAAAAATCATGATCAGTCCGACTGTCGCACCAACTGCCAAATAAAAACTGATCAGCATGGCACTATAGATAGAATGATAAAGCGTCTGGGCATCGTACTTCAACTTTTCACCCGATATCGCCGGCATTAAAGCTAGTGCAAATGATGATCCCAAAACGGTTCCGAGCTGGATAAGCGGCTGTCCGCGGTCAAAGACTCCTTTTGCCTTCATTGCCTCATCCCTGGAAAGTCCATGTTCCTGTAAGGCCGGGATGAGTGTGAACGTATCGGCAAATTGAATCATAATCAGCACCATATGAATGAAAGCCGCCGCTCCCCCTAATACAAGCAATGTTTTCACATAGTAGTGCCAGGGAATTGTAAATCGCTGTTTTTCTGCCGGCTTGTACCGAATAAAGAAAAACAGGAGGATAACAATTGCGGTCAGTATGCCTGTGAACGATGCGATCACTGCAGCTTGCCCAACGGTATATATTTTTTCCGATTGCGTATAAATCCAAACCGCAGCGGCAATAATCAGCATCACGCGCGTAAATTGCTCGCCAATTTGTGAATAAGCTGTCGGCTGCATGAGCTGCATCCCCTGAAACACTCCGCGCATTAAGGCAGAAAAAGGAATAAGCAAAAAGGTAAAGGCAGCCAGTTTATATGTTTGCTTCAAGTTGGGATCGCCTGCCCATACAGCTATTTCCTCTGCGTTAAAAAATAAAAACAGAAAAGCACCTCCAGCCAGGGAACTGAGCAGCAGAAACAATGGCATGTAAAAACACCTTAGCGAAAGGCTTTTACCCTGTGCTTTTAATTCGGCTGTCATTTTGGATATAGCTGAAGGAAAACCATATAAAGCTAAAATCGCGGTGATACCCAGAAATGGATATACCTGCTGATAAACATAAAATCCCAGATCCCCTGTCAAATTTTGCAGCGGAATCCGGTAACCTGCACTTAACAGCTTGCTGATCACTCCCGCTAATGTCAGCAATAAAGCACCTTTCACCAGTCTGTTATGCTCGTTTCCGTCCATCCTAAACGCCTTTCTTAGAAACTCAGGATCAGCCTCGTTTTTCCAGAGGTCTGATACGGAAGTAATCGGTGAATCAGCCGATTACTCATAAAACCCCGATTCTAATAATAAGAATATATCCCATTATAGCATAGGTGCAGTATTTCCATGAAATTCCCATTCCCTGTTATAACTACACTAATCCCGGAAACGAAAAAAGAGATTGGGACATAATTAAAACTTTCCACGCTAAAGACGAACGACTACAGGGCAGGAAGTGCTGCATTTGACTTTTCAACAGTCACATCCTTATTCATCGTTGATAACGACTGCGAAAGCGTGACAATTTGTCGGGGTGCAGCCTTCCTTCCATTCTTATTTTAGTGATTGCTATCATTCGCTCCGGCAGCATACTGCGCTTTCCATCGGCACGGCCTCAGCCTCCTCGGAAAGCAAAGACCTCTTCCTGCGGGGTCTTCGGCTCGTGCTGTTCCCATAATAGGAGTCTCCGTATGCTGCCTCCGCTCATGTTGGGGTGCTGATTGTTGGAAGAAAAGGACTGATGGAACGATATTCATTGAACTTGCTGTCACCTGATGAGAACACGATTCTAAGCTGCGGAAAAATGCGACACGCCTGAGGGAACAGCGCGAGGCAAAGTTACCTGAGGCCGTGCCCCCGGAAAGGGTGATTTTTCCGCAGCGACCATCATGCACTCACCAACAAAAGCATGGAAGCAAGCAAATCTAAGACCAAGTAATTTCTCAGTTTGATGGATCATGCGCAACAAATGTTCAACAATACCTCAAAAGATACATCCGAACTGCTCCCATCATAGTGGAATCATCGTTCGGATGTATCTTTGGCTAATATCCTTTTGTCTCAGCCTCTTTTTTGCTTGAATATCAGAAAGTACCAATCATGGCCGGGCCGATTTTATGGCTGTCGCCTTGTCTTTTCAGCAGTTACGAATCAGATAACGGAAATCGGCGAATAGCCTATTTAATGGTGCGAATGCCGATTTTTTCCAAAGCTGCGGTTTTAATCATAAGAAGACCTTGCAGATTGATCATTCCATTTGCTTAGCCAAAAAGCCTGAAGCAGTCTGGATTGCTTTTTGTTCCACATTGCTCAGTTTATCGCCTTCTTTGGAAAACAGCATGACACAACCAATCGGGTCACCGTTGGCAATAATCGGACTGATGCAATAAGAATCAAGCTGCTCCTCCTGCCCCTTGACCAGCTCAACTGTCGATGTTTCCGTTTCATAAGTCATGGTACGGTCTTCCATCGTCTTTTCCGGCTGTGAACCGATACTTTTATTTAAATAATCTTTTTTGGACTCGCCAGCCACAGCAATAATCTCATCGCGGTCACAAATGAAAACCGGGTAGTTGAGCGAATCAAACAATGCTTCCGCGTACTCTTTAGCAAAAGAGCTCAGCTCATTTATTGGAGAATATTTTTTTAAGATCACTTCGCCTTCCCGGTCAACAAATATTTCTAATGGATCACCTTCACGAATACGTAACGTTCGTCTGATTTCTTTCGGGATAACGACCCTTCCTAAATCATCAATGCGACGTACAATTCCTGTTGCCTTCATCTGTATGGAGCCTCACTTTCTGAGATGATTGTATCTGGTGTATGTATTTTCAGTGGTTTCCTCCATGAGAAAAAAACACCAGTTGTGAGTTTAGTATGAATCATCCTGAAAGAACTATACATGATTGAAAAAACTCGGCAAGCCTTTCGTTTTTGCAGAAGCCACAGGTTAGAAGCCGGGTTGGGGAGTGAAATTGGCAAATAGCCGATTTCACGATCCTTGCAATCATAAAGATCAGTTATCCCGGTTGACGTCAGCTAACTGGCTGATAAAGTTTTCGAGTATTTCATATCGCTGATGCTTGGTATCACGCGTCCATTTAAACAGTACCTTTAATTTATTGCCTTCTGTTCCAAGCTGTATTTCCCGCCCGAACTGGTTGGCCAGGTCAAATAATTTGGATCCATCGACTTCCTGGCTGCGATTCTCGGTCACAAGTATTTCGATTTTACCCGGCTTTTCGCTGATGGATTCCACTTGCTGCTGCTGTGCCTGCCGTTTCATAGAAGAGACAATGAACAAGTTCGCCACTTCTGCAGGGTAGTCACCAAAACGGTCAATTAATTCATCTTTAAGCTCCCCGATATCATCAGACGAGGAAATCGACTGGAACTGTTTATACATATCAATTTTTTGTTTTTCGTCTTTAATGTAAGATTCCGGGATATAGGCGTCAATTGCCAGCGATAGTTCTGGTTCAAATGTTTCGATTTCATCCAGTTGTTTACCTGATTTACGTGCATCGATGGCATCTTTAAGCATTTGTGAATACATATCAAACCCGACTGAATCAATAAAGCCATGCTGCTGAGCACCGAGCAGATTTCCGGCACCCCTGATGGACAAGTCACGCATGGCAATCTTAAATCCGGATCCGAGTTCAGTAAACTCTTTAATCGCTTCGAGTCTTTTTTCCGCAACTTCGCTCAGCACTTTATCCTGATGATAGGTGAAATAGGCGTAAGCAACCCGATTGGACCGTCCAACCCTTCCTCTTAACTGGTAAAGCTGACTGAGCCCCATCCGGTCTGCCTGATTGACGATTAATGTATTGACATTCGGAATATCAACACCTGTTTCAATAATGGTCGTGCTGACCAGAACATCATACTCACCTTCCAAAAAGGCAAAAATGATATTTTCCAGTTCCGTCTCATTCATCTGACCATGGGCGACAGCTATTCGGACGTCATCAACGAGCATACCAAGATCACGTGCCATTTTATCAATATTTTCCACCTGGTTATGGAGGAAAAACACTTGGCCTCCACGTGACATTTCACGTTCAATGGCCTCGCGTACAAAAATAGGATTGTATTCCATCACATAGGTCTGGATTGGAAAGCGATTTTCCGGCGGCGTTTCAATCACCGATAAATCACGGACTCCCAGCATCGACATATGCAATGTTCTTGGGATTGGTGTTGCCGTCAATGTGAGAACATCAACATTTGTCTTCAGCTGTTTAATTTTTTCCTTATGTTTGACACCAAACCGCTGCTCTTCATCCACGACCAAGAGCCCCAAATCACGGTAAGTTACATCTTTTGATAATAAACGATGGGTCCCGATCACAATGTCAACCTGTCCTTTTCGAATGCCTTCAATCGTTTCTTTTTGCTGGTTTCTCGTTCGGAACCTGCTCAGCATACTTATCGTAACAGCTTGATCCTGAAACCTTTCCCGGATCGTTTCAAAGTGCTGCTGTGCCAGAATAGTAGTCGGTACCAGTATGGCGACTTGTTTTCCGTCTGCCACTGCTTTAAAAGCAGCACGGATGGCTACTTCTGTCTTCCCATACCCAACATCCCCGCAAAGCAGTCGATCCATCGGGCGTTCCCTTTCCATATCTGCTTTGATTTCAGCAATACAACGCAGCTGATCCTCGGTTTCTTCATACTGAAAAGCTGCCTCGAATTCACGCTGCATTTCCGTTTCTTCACTGAATGCATACCCTTTTCTGGCTTCACGCTCAGCGTACAATTTAATCAGATCATCCGCAATGTCCTCTACATTGGATTGTACTTTCCGTTTAGTTTTGGCCCATTCACTGCCGCCCAATTTGTGCATCTTGGGCTCTTTGCCTTCAGAAGCAACAAATTTCTGGACAAGTTCGATCTGGTCAATGGGGACATACAATTTATCATCACCGGAATATTTGATCAGCATAAAATCCTTATGCAAATCATTCATTTCCAGTGTTTCAATCCCCAAATATTTACCAATTCCATGATGCGCATGAACAACGTAATCGCCAACTTTTAATTCCTGATAATTTTTGATCCGTTCTGCATTGGAAATTTTCTGTTTTTTTCGCGGGCGTTTTGTTTTCTTTTTAAACAATTCATTTTCGGTGATCAATACGAGCTTATGCATAGGGAATTCAATACCATTGCTAATATTGCCCACCGTTATGGTTGGTCGTCTTACGGGCAGCGTCAGCTCATGCGCAACATCCGCTTCTATCTCGTAATCCATGAAGATGGAGTGAATCTTTTCAGCCCGTTTTTCATTCGGTGCCAGAACTACGACCGAAAAATCACCTTTCTCCCAACGTTTTAATTCATTTTTGAACAGATGCATCTGCCCGTGAAATTCCTGCATCGTTCTTGTGGATAAATTTACGATATTTTGCGGATGGGTATTGGGAATATGCCGCAAGAACACGGACATATAGATACGTTGATGGGAGATATTCTCCCACACTGTATTCCAGTCAAATGAAAAATGACTGTTCCGCACCATTTTATTCGCTTCCAGCAGACTGCTGTACCATTCAGCCTCTTCTGCATCAAGACTGGTTGCTGTTTCCTGAATCCTGCTCACTTCATCAAGAATAATTAAGCCGTCAGACGGCAAATAGTCTAGTAAACTAGCGGGATTGCTATAGAGGAAGCCGATATATTTATACATTTCCTGAAAGTGCTCTAAATTTTTCAGACGTTCAATATCATGCTCAATAGCTTCAGCCAATGTTTCTTTTTCTTCCTGGGAATTTACCTTTTGCAACGATTCAGCTAAAGCTTTTTCCAGCCGTTGAGCTGCCGTCAGCCTATCTTCTTCAGTCAGCAGCATTTCAGTGGCAGGACCAATCGTCATGACAGACTGTTTATCCAATGAACGCTGACTGTCTGCATCAAAAAACCGTATAGAATCTATTTCATCATCAAATAATTCGATACGTACCGGATGTGTTTCGGTAACCGGATAAATATCAATAATGCCGCCGCGGCGGCTGAATTCACCTGGTGCCGTAACCATTGAAACGCGTTCATAACCCATATCTATCAAAAATGATAGGTATGTATCCAGATCAATTTTTTCACCGATTTGAAAAATCAACTGGTATTTTCGCCAGTAATCTGTTGGAGGCAGCATCCGTTTTAATGCCGCTGCAGGCGCAATTAATATACCGGATTTCTTTTGTGACCATTCCGTTAAAGCCTCAATCCGCTGACCTCTCAGTTCTGGACTGGCAATGGCAATTTCCGATGCGATCAGCTCATTTACAGGATATAAGTAGACATGTTCTTCTCCTGTAAATGCGGCTAAGTCATCATACAGCTGCTGTGCTTGTGTCAGATGGTGTGTCACAAGCAAAACAGGTCTTTCCAGTGATTCATTTATAATCGATACAAAAAGACTTCTGGCGGATCCCGACAGCCCTGCTATCAGCTGTTCATTCATTCCACCGGAAACACCATTTATAACTGAATCTATATCTTCTTTCGATCGTAAAAAATCGTGAATTCCGTTCATTTTTTCCCACCTGTTTACGTGCAAAAATGCCTTGATTATCATTTCGTCGGTTAGGATAACCAAAGCTTTTTTACTTAATATATTACGTTATTGTATAAAGTAGTCCAATTCATGGTAATGTGGATGGCTGCCAAGTGATGCTTCACAGCTTTCACATATGGATTTGATCTGTATATCACCATTCGGTTCATAGCTAATCATATCACGTTTATCCTCAGATGATAATTGATCCCATCCAAGCATTGACGTATCAACCATTTGCTGATCCAGCTTACCAATCTCCTGTCCGCAATGTCTGCATTTATAGACAATTGGCATAAAACTCCTCCTCGAATAAACATCGGGTATCCTAAAGTTTATCCGAAAAGCCTGATTTTATACTATATGCAGCCTTAACTGTTAAATTCATTCATGACTTCAGCAAACGGCTTTTGCAGCCACGTTTCACATGCGTCAGCACTTTTTTTGATACCAGACTCGACGTCATCCTGCTGTTCGCTGGAAAATGACTGTAACACATAATCGACAACAGGTATGGCAGCAGCCGGTCTTCCTATACCGATTCGCAATCGTTTAAATTCTTTTGTGCCCAAATGATCAATGATTGAACGGATGCCATTATGCCCGCCATGACCTCCCTTTTGCCGTAAACGTATTTTTCCTGCCGGCAGATCGAGGTCATCATAAATGACAAGTACATTTTCAGGAGCAATCTGATAAAAGTCCATTACCGGGCGAACCGATTCACCGGAAAGGTTCATGAATGTCTGTGGCTTCAAAAGGATTACCTTTTCACCATCACTTGTTTCAACAGTTGACCGACCTTTGAATTTATCCTTTTTTAATTTCCAGCGGTGACGACCGGCTAGTTCATCAATAACCATAAAACCGATATTATGACGGGTCTTGCTATATTTTCTCCCTGGATTGCCCAGGCCAACGACACACTTCATTTGACTACTTCCTTTATGGTATTTTTGATAATAGTTGTACTGCGTTTTACGCGTTTTAATACAACCTTACAATGAACCAAAACCCTCCTAATATTTGTGACTAGGAGGGTTTTTATTTAGATGCTTGTCTTTCTATTCGCTTTTCTCTTCATCATCTGAAGAATCCACCAATTCAGGTTCAGCATTTTCATCCGGTGCTTCTTCAATGTCATCCATTGTATCTGGTGGAACAACTGTCGCGATTGTCGTATCTTCTTCTTCAAGAATTTCGTAGCTGTCTGCTTTAGGCAAATCACCAACCGTTATGGTATCTCCAATGCCCAATTGTGCAACATCAACAGTAATCACCTCTGGGATATCAGCCGGTTTTGCCCGAACCTGCAATTCGTATAATGGCTGCTGCAATACACCGCCATCCTTAACACCGACAGGCTCTCCTTCCAAGTTAAGAGATACCGACACATCCATGTCCTCAGCCATGTTGACAATGTAGAAATCAGCATGGATCAGTTCATCTTTCAGCGGATCCATCTGGTATTCATGAAGCATCACATCAACAGGCTTCTCATGCTCAATATCAAGTGAGATGATAGCATTTCTGCCTTCATCGCGTACGGTTTTTACCAATTCAATACTATTGACGGAGATAGCCTTGGATTCTTTATCCTTCCCATAAACAACCGATGGGACATCTCCATTTTCCCTGATCTGTTTTGTTGCAGATTTTGTAAGGTCTTCCCTTTTTGCAGCCTTTAATGTTACAGCCATCCTTATCATCCTCCATTATTTAAAAACTCTGCTATGAGGTTTATTATCATAAATGCTTTTTTACAGTAACATTTCTATTAAAACATACTTTATTCCTTAACACAAAATACAGAACCGAACGTATACGTGCCCTTTTCAGTCAAACAAGAGGCTGACCGATTTCAGTTCATGGACACGTGTGATTGCCTCGCCAATCAGCGGTGCCACCGATAACTCTGTGACCTTATGTCCCCTTTTCTCTTCAGAAAGAGGAATCGAATTGGTAACAACCAATTCCTTAATTTTTGAATCGTTTATTCGCTGGAGCGCTGGTCCTGATAAAACAGGGTGTGTACAGCATGCATAAACTTCCTTGGCACCATTTTCTACCAATGCGTTAGCTGCCAGTGTAATCGTACCTGCTGTGTCGATAATATCATCAATAAGAATCGCTGTCTTCCCTTCAATATTTCCAACGATATTCATAACTTCTGAAACGTTCGGTCGCGGACGGCGTTTATCAATAATTCCAATTGGGGCCTTTAGATAATCTGCCATTTTCCTTGCGCGCGTCACACCACCGTGATCGGGAGAAACAACAATGATATCATCAAAATTCTTCTCTTCAAAATAATTCGCTAAAATGGGCACACCTTGCAAGTGATCGATTGGCACATTAAAGAAGCCCTGGATTTGCGGAGCATGCAAATCAAGTGTAATAACTCGGTCAGCACCAGCTGTTTCCAAGAGGTCGGCTACTAGTTTAGATGTGATCGGTTCCCTTGAACGCGCTTTACGGTCTTGCCGGGCATATCCGTAGTATGGCATCACAATATTGATGGACCTTGCTGAGGCACGTTTCAGAGCATCAATCATAATGAGAAGTTCCATCATGTGTTTATTGACCGGTGAGGAAGTGGATTGAACGACATAGATATCACAGCCGCGTACACTTTCATCAATACTGATCTGAATCTCACCGTCACTAAAAGCGGAAACCGTACATTTTCCCAGTGTGGTTCCAATGTGGTTTGCAATGTCTTCAGCCAATTTCCGATTCGAATTTAACGAGAATACCTTCAACAATGGATCCTTGTAGTCAGATGCCATGAAATAAACCCTCCGTTAGTCCTTTTTTTGATTTCTGATTCTTGATGCATATCCTTCTTTATTCGCTTGTCTTGCACGGGCGATGGATAATGAATCTTCAGGTACATTTTTCGTGATAGTAGAGCCTGCAGCAATATAGGAGCCTTCCCCAACGGTTACCGGTGCGACTAAATTGGAATTGCAGCCAATAAACGCATCGTCTTCAATCGTTGTCAGATACTTATTCTTCCCATCATAATTAACGGTAATCGTCCCGCAGCCGATATTCACATTGCTGCCCACCTCGGCATCCCCAATGTAGCTTAAGTGGGATACTTTGCTTTTATCACCTATCGAGGACTTTTTCACTTCAACAAAATTACCGATTTTCGCTTCATTGCCAATCGATGCTTCCGGCCGTATATGGGCGTACGGACCTGCCTGTACCCGCTCACCTACATGACTGTTCTTGGCAACACTCTGTCTGATAACACTTGCCTTCCCGACAAAACAATTATCAATCTCCGTATGCGGTCCTATTTCAGCATCTGTACGAATGGTCGTCTCGCCTTTTAGGATGGAGCCCGGGTGAATCAACACATCCGGTTCAATAACCACATCCGGACCGATATAAGTATTGTCCGGATCTATCAGTGTTACGCCGTTTCGCATATGCTTATCATTAATGCGTCTTTTCAGCGTCTTTTCGGCATGAGCCAATGCTGCCCGATCGTTGATACCTAATGTTTCCTCAAAGTCAGATGTCTGAAACGCACAGATTTTTTCGGCACGATTTTGAAGAATTTCAATTACATCCGGCAAATAGTATTCACCTTGGGCATTATCATTTGAAACATATTGTAACGCATCGAAAAGTGCTTTGTTATCAAAGCAGTATGTCCCCGTATTGATTTCATCAACTAACAGTTCGCTGTCATTAGCATCCTTCTGCTCAACAATCCGCTTCACTTCATTTTGTTCATCACGAATAACTCTGCCATATCCTGATGGATTCGGGGCTTTTGCAGTTAAAATGGTTGCTTTGGCCCCTTCTTGTTCGTGATAGTCGAAAAGTGCCCGATATGTATCACTTGTAATTAATGGCGTATCGCCGCAAACCACAATCGTTGTACCGTTCTGATTTGTCAGAAGATCTTCCGCCTGCAATACAGCATGACCTGTGCCTAATTGTTCTTCCTGTAAAACCATTTGACTGTCATCACCAATATATTCAGCAACCTTTTCGGCACCATGACCTACGATCGTAACCATTTCATCAAGTTTCACCGGTTTTAATTGTTCGATGACATGCTGCACCATCGGACGGCCTAACACTGGATGAAGTACTTTATATAATTTCGACTTCATTCTAGTTCCTTTTCCTGCAGCTAAAACCACTGCAAAACGTTTCACCATGAAGAATCCTCCATTCCATTTGTCCATTATGAATATATCTTAAAAATAGGTTAATTTCAACAGATTTAATGTTTGGAGGAAGAAGAAAAACCTGGTATGAAAGGTTAGAGTTCAGTTCAATGGAAATCGGCAAATCAGCAGAATGCAGGTGGGGAAGTCATCAAAAAAGACAAAAAAAGAAGGCTAACCTGTTGCAGATTAGACCTCTTGTTGATCGCTATTCAGGATGCACCAGCCTCTTCGTATTTTTCCTCTGTCTCCCCGGCACGATGGTATTCTTCCAATACTGCATCCTGAATCTTACCGCGGGTATTAGAATTGATAGGATGAGCTATATCTCTGAACTCACCATCAGGGGTACGCTTGGAAGGCATAGCCACAAACAACCCATTATTGCCATCGATCACGCGAATATCATGAACGACAAACTCCTCATCCATGGTAATCGAGGCAATTGCTCGCATTCTCCCCTCTGTGTTCACGCGGCGTAATCTAACGTCGGTAACTTCCATGATGTTTCACCACCTTTTCCCTTTTGAACTTATTTACCATAATTCAACAAAAGAATGAGAAATCCTGCCTATTCAACAAAAAAATTTTAGAAAATATTGCCTTCTTAGAAAAAATGGTTACCATCACGTATGTATTCATTTCTCTTACCAGATTACCCGCTTAGACATGAGGGGATTCCCGACAATGTCGCCTTATGAACGATCAGCAACATTTCCGGGATGGACTTCAATCGTTTTTTGTTTCATATCCACATTCGTAATTTTCACCAGCGATGTGTAATTTTCCACCACACGTTCATCTTCCTCATCGTCTGCTTCTGCCAGTACACCGATAGCCTGTACATTTGCATTGAATTCGTTCAATAAACTGATCATTCCGTTGATGGTTCCGCCAGCTTTCATAAAGTCATCGATGATACAAACGTTGGCATTGTCGTGTAAACTCCGTTTGGGCAGAACCATTGTCTGGATTTTCCGTGATGATCCGGAAACATAATTAATACTGACCGATGATCCTTCTGTTACTCTCGGATCACGCCTTACGATGACAACTGGAACATTCAGAACAGAAGCCACTGCATAAGCAAGCGGGATTCCCTTGGTTGCCACAGTCATGATCACATCAATTTCCAAATTCGAAAATGCCGAGGCTAATACACGACCTATTTTGTTGACCATTCTCGGATCACCTAAAATATCACTCATATATAAGTAACCACCGGGCAGGATACGGGCAGGATCCTCCATTGTGGTACAAAGCTCAGCAATAAACCTATTTCCATTTTCCATGGAATATCCGGGGATGAAGCTTACCCCCCCTGAAGCTCCGGGAAGTGTCTGTAAATGCCCGATTCCTTCCTCCTGCATCACCCGATCCACGATTGCCAGGTCTTCACTGACGGAGGATTTCGCCGCACCATATTTATCGCTGAAATACGGTAAAGATGTATGTTCCTTAGGGTTTTCCAAAAAGTAATTGGTTAACGATACTAAACGATCACTTCTTTTCATATGCCACCTCTAATTAATCCCGAATGTTTTAACTAAATATACCATTAATATACGTTTCTAATCAAGGTTTTAGCGGCGATCAAGCAGCTGCACAATATAAACTTCACTGCAAAAACCTTTTAACCCGTTGTAAATTCGTCTGGCTTTGCTGAAATGTCGGGTAAAGCCTGCAACAGTTGGACCGCTCCCGCTCATAACTGCACCGGATGCCCCCGTTTGAAGCATTTTGTCTTTAATCTGTTTTACTTCAGGGTATAAAGGAAACGTCACACTCTCCAATGCATTGCCGATATGATGGCACAATTTCTCAAAGTCCTTTTCCTCCAGGCAGCGAATAACTGCATCTGTAGGCGGGTGGTGAAGTGTTTCCATGTTAACTCTGGGAAAAATATGTCTGGTGGAAATACCGATACTCGGTTTTGCTAGCACAACATAGCAGGAAGGCGGTGAAGCCAGTGTGCGAATTTTCTCGCCATGGCCTGTCCCGAGTGCGGTGGTTCCTGCAATACAAAAAGGAACATCAGATCCGAGAACTGCTCCCAATTCTACCAATTCATCCATCGAAGCACCTGCTGACCACATCCGATTAAGACCGCGCAGTACAGCGGCTGCATCACTGCTTCCACCGCCAAGCCCGGCTGATACGGGAATGTTTTTTTGAATATTTATTCGAACGCCTTGATGGAGTTGATATCTGTTTTTAAAAGCAAGCGCAGCCTTATAGGCGAGATTACGCTCATCATTTGGAACATATTGATTATCAGTGGAAACCTCTATTCTGTTTTCATCAAGCGTATGTAACTCAATTCGATCGGCTAAATCGACAGTTGTCATAATCATTTCCACTTCATGAAATCCATCTTCACGCTTTCCCAAAACATCGAGAGATAAATTAATTTTTGCCGGCGCCCGTTCAAATAAAACCATCTCAATCACCCACTCTAAACGAAAAAGGGATTGTATACATTTTCCGAAATGTAAAACTTACAGCAAATTGTATCATATTGACACGCTCGTAGCGACCTTAAGCGGTAATTTCAGTCTTTCCCTCAATTTTCAGGCTCAGATGCTGACAGGGTGAATTCAGGTTTACGTTCTTATCGCGAAAAAGGGCAAACCCACTTAAGGGTCTGCCCCATTACTTCATGTTTTGCTCGGCCATTTCAATGGCACGTTTCACCATATTTCCGGCATCTTTAGCTCTAATGCCGCCCCAGCCTTCCTGCTGTACTGTGTCGTAAAAACCTAACTCTTTGGCAATTTCCTCTTTCAATTGATCCGACATTGCTCCACCGCGTCTGGCCATGAAAGAAACATCCCCTTTCAATAAAGAGTGCTTACGACACGATTAGTTTATGTATATGGGTCGAGAGTAACACCCGTTATATGTATACAAAAAAGGAAATATTTAATTTCAAAGAATAGGTATGCCGCCGCATATTTTCTCCATTAACATCCTAAACTTAAAATAGGGAAAAACAAAAGCAGCAAACATTGGTTTACTGCTCGGCCATTACTGCTTTTTCATTCTGAAAGCTTAACTCCACTGTCTCGGTTAATACGTCGGCATAGCTGTATGAAACACGTTCGAATGCATTTTCGTCCTGATCCAATTCAACAATAAAAACGGAAGGATATGTTTCCGCCAATATACCGCAGCGTTCAATTGTTTTCCGTCTGCCACCGTTTGCTTTTAAGCGCAGCCGCTCGCCGACATGGCATTCAAGACCTTGCTTAATTTCGATCAATGTTTTAGCCACTATACTCCACCTCACTCAATACAATAATAGCATATGCTTGTATAACAGTCAAATAAAACATTATATTATACCAGCATAGCTTTTTTCATGTCAACAAACAAAATTGGCTTTCTACCTTTATTATTACAATTTGTTAACAAATTATGTATAGTATAGAGGTAAGAAATCGGAGGTCGGAAGTAGATGGAACCAGCTAAATGGTTGCTGATTCCATTTCATTCAGTATCACTGTCTTCCGGAATGTAAGGCATTCCAGTGCGCAAAAGTCCCTTCGTCTCCACTCCGCCCATTCCCTTTTCACCCGTTAGTGTGTTGCGCAATGCATCCCATACACCGACTTTTTCCATAAATGGCGTATAAGCGATTTTCGCCGCAATATAAACCGGATCCAGTGCATGAATGTTAATACGTGAGGGAGAGCTTGCAAAATTCGCTCCAGCCCGGATCAGCGACTCAAAATGAGATTGACACGCACCTGCAAATATGACCAGTTCATCCAAACGCGGGTTTTTTTGCCTGATGACCTGAACCGTTTCTGCAAAGTACTTCGAATGACGATAGGCACGGAGCTCACTTTTTGTTCCTTTATTTCTGGAAAAGGCATCATGACCCGTTATTACGATAATATTCGGCTGAATATTGTCCACGAGGGAACCAATTTCGTGCGGCATTTCCTTTTCATGGACATAGACACCATGTACCTCAAGCCCTACCCGGTTATATAGCTCAGTACATTTTCTGAGATAGGTACGGTCACCATCCACATGCAGCACTTTTGCCGGTAATTGAAATAATCCAACAGTATGCTGATATCCATTGCCTGACTGATAATCGCGCTTTTCTTTCATGAGCTGATAATCCTGCCGAAATAGCCGGTAAGAAAATTCCTCCTGTTCTTTCCCTTTTTGTTTCCGTTTCTTCAAATCCCGTTCCCTGATATACACCAAATCATCCAAAGGGGCATCCGCTGCAAGCCGAATGTCTTCTCCGTGCAATATAGCTGTTTCCCCGGTAATGGATGCAATACGGAATAGCAAATCGTGTTGATATGACTTTCGTGTTACGCGTTCACCTGTTGAAAAGCTCATAAAGCCACCTCACTGCCGCTGTACGGATAAAAAATAATCCTCTACCTATAGACTATGAGGGTACGGGCGTTACTGTGCTTATACCTATAGAAGAAGTCAGTGGTAAGGTGTTCGAGGCCAGACCAGGACAAACGGGGAAAGAACCATTCGAACTAAAAAAAAAGCTACTGCACACGTCTGCAATAGCTGTTTGATTAACATTCAAGCTCGCGAAAAAATGTATTCGCTAACACGGCAAACTCTTCCATCGTCAGGGATTCACCGCGTCTTGCTTCATTAATACCGGCTTTTCGAAGTATGTTTGAAACCGTTTCTTTATCAGCTGACGATTTAAAATGGCTGATCAGGTTATTTCGCAATGTTTTCCGCCGTTGTGCAAAACATGCCTGTACCATATTAAAAAAATAATCTTCATCATCCACCTGAACTGGAGCACTTTCTCTTCTGATTAGTTTTAATACACTGGAATCAACGTTTGGTGGTGGCATGAAGGCACTTTTTGCAACGTTCATGACGACTTCTGCCTGTGTATAATACTGTATGGCTATAGACAGCGAACCGTAACTTTTACGATTTGGCTTTGCGGCCATCCGTTCAGCGACTTCTTTTTGAATCATGACCGTAAAACTGGTCACCGGTAAGTTTGCACGCAACAACTTCATCAAAATGGGTGTTGTGATGTAATACGGGAGGTTTGCAACAACATGAATGGGCTGATCAGGTTTAAAATAAGCTTTTAGCATATCATTTACATCCGCATCCAGAACATCCTGATGAATTACCTGAATATTATCGTATGCTGCCAGCGTGTCATCCAGGATAGGCAATAAGCGCTGATCAATCTCATAGGCTATCACCTTGTCTGCATGAACTGCCAGCTGTTCAGTCAAAGCACCAATCCCGGGACCAATTTCAATAGCACCTGCCCGCTTATCGATACCGGCCTTTTGCATGATGTTATTCAGGATATTGACATCGATGATAAAATTCTGCCCTAAACTTCTTTTGAAAGAAAACCCATGTTTCTCAAGTATTTCTCTTGTCCGTTTAGGTGTGGCAATCCATTTAACATTCATCATTTTCCTCCTGCATGACTTGACTTATGGCATCGTCGAATTGGTCTTTCGTAATTTGGAACATGTTGAGACGTTTCAGCAACTGTTTACCGTTTGCATGCCCGATTTGCAGCAATTCGCCGAGACGATCCCGTTTGGCACTTGCCTTTGAACCGCCGATCAGACCCGCAGCAATCAGGTCTTCCTTGGTGATCTCAGCATATTCATCTTCAGATAACGAATAAACGCCTTGAAGCGCATCCCGAATCGCCTTAATCGATGCATGTTCAATGCCAAGACTTTTATGATCAGGATTTTTAGCACGGGCAGCATCACGTGGCAAAAATGCATGCTTGCAGCCGGGGACTGCCTGATTGATCATATGACGGATACGATTCCCAGGATAATCCGGATCGGTAAAGATAATGACACCGCGTTTAGCTTGTGCGTGCCTAATCTGTTTTATGACGGTATCATTGACTGCAGATCCATTTGTCTCGATGGTATCTGCATCAACGGCCTGACGAATTTTGGCTGTGTCGTCGCGTCCTTCCACAACGATAACTTCTTTAATTTTCATACGCATTTCCTCATCTCATAAAGTGAAACTTCATTCTGTGGGGGCTTTTCCCCACTGAATGTTAGTTGAACAGAATCGGGGATTTAGGCAGTTAGCCGCCGTTTTTGGGCAGGTTACTGACCATTATATGCGGGAATTAAAATACTCCTGCCACTATCCCATGGCAGGAGTATTATATCATATTTTAATCAAGAACTTTGACCTTGACTGTTTTCCGTCCAAAACTCTCGGCTTCACTTTTTGATTTAAAATGAAGATCGATACGGTTTCCGCCTATATGCCCGCCGGTATCCCCAGCAATAGCATTTCCATATCCTTCAACCCATACTTTCGTGCCTAACGGAATGACATTGGGATCGACCGAAACTACTTTCGGATTTTCTTTTAAATTGATGCCTGTAGCGGTATATCCGCTGCCATCGCAGCCAAGACAGTCAGCGCTGTAAGCAGTCGCATTCATGTACAGGACTTTTTCGCTTTCAGTATCGTTGTTATTGCTTTCATTTGATAACGTTTGAAGGTTCTGTTCTTTTTCTTTCGTACCGATTGCCACAATACGTTTCTTGCTTTCCTGTTTCACTTCTTCTTCAATCAGCTCGCGGCTGACTTCTTCCCCATTTTCTTTCTTTATTTCAAACGTTTTGATAAGTACCCCTTCCTGGCCTTCAGCAATTACTTTTTCTTTTCCTTTTTCCAGGTTGTCATCTTTACGTTCCTCGACTTGATAGTCAATCGTTTCCTTTACTTCGTCCGTTACCTTGTCAACACGCGTAATGGTGATCGGAGTATCTTTGTTAACTTCTTTTTCCTCTCCCGGCTTTAATTTGTCTGAATCATCCCAGGAGAAATCGTTTGCTTTCAGGATATCTGCAACCTTTCCTCCGGTCGTCCAGACATCTGTCTCTTCACCACCATCATTAATGGTTACCTCAAAAGCCTTATCAATCGTATAGGTCATACTGCCCTCAATGGAAGCATCTTTTTCATGTGATGTGTCATCATGCTCTGAAACACTGATACCCGCTTCGGTTAGAAATTCCTCAATCGTATCCGCAGTTGTATAGTGATCGGCCTTTTCGCCATCTATCACAACGGTAATTTGATTAGCTGCCTCGTATGTAATATGCATACCATCTTTTATTTCTTCATCTATGTCATGTGATAATTCATCGTGTTCGGAGTAGGTGATCTCTAACTCAGCAAGCAGTTCTTTGACAGTTTCTGCGTGTGTCTGAATGGTTTGCTCTTCTCCATTCTTGTTCATAACGACTTCTGCTTTGGTTGTCTCAGCAATCATAAATCCCGATAAAACAATGAGTGCCAGTAAACCAACTGCGGACAGAACCCACTGCCAGGCTGACTTCGGCAAAAGATTTGTGAAAATTTTCATCTCTTTTTGCCTCCTTTCACCGCGACTCTGATTATAGTAACAGCTCTATGCAATTACAACGAAAATTCGTTTACGGTTCATTTACAATTGGATTACAAGTAGTAACGATCGTATGACAAACCCTCTCTCCCCTGATATGCCAGCGTTTCAAGTATTAAAAAATGAGACCGGTCATGTTACCAGTCTCATCATCATCGTCTTTATTTGCGTTACCGTATTACCGAAGATGAATGACATATTTCACGCCTTTTCATCGATTTTAAAGAAAGTAAAAGCATTTTCTGTCGTAACCCGACTAAGCTCCTCGAATGATATACCACGCAGTTCCGCAATTTTTTCAGCAACCAGTTTGACATATGCCGGCTCGTTGCGTTTTCCCCGATTTGGGTGTGGTGCCAGAAATGGCGCGTCGGTTTCAACCAGCAGCCGGTCAAGCGGTACTTCAACCGCTGCATCTTTTGGCATGGTGGCGTTTTTGAACGTAACCGGCCCACCGAGTGAAATATAGAAGTTCATATCCAAAAATGTCTGCACATATTCGGCTGAATCATTGTAGCAATGCATGATGCCACCGACTTCTTTGGCATCCTCTTCCTGTAATACGTTCATAATATCTTCCGTTGCTTCCCTGTTATGGATGATAATCGGCATATTGACTTTTTTAGCCAAGGCGATTTGCTTGCGGAATACTTCCTTCTGTACATCTTTTGGGGACTTGTCCCAATGATAGTCCAAGCCCATTTCGCCAATCGCCACGACTCTTGGATGATTTGTGAGCTCCTCAATCCAGGCCAAGTCATCGTCTGTCATATCCACAGCATCAACCGGATGCCAGCCAACTGCCGCATAAATGGTATCATGTTGTTCGGCAATTTCAATCGCAAGCGGAATCGTTTTACGATCAAAACCGATAACGACCATATAGTTTATACCGGTATCAAATGCGCGCTGAATAGTCTCCTCCCGATCCTCCAGAAATTGATCGGCATTTAAATGCACGTGTGTATCAAATAACATAGTGTCACTCCTTATCAGAAAAACTTAGCAACCTCGTTTTTCAGAGGCCGAATGCCGGAAATGCCGGAAGTCAGCATAGAAGAAAATAGAAGAAATCGGCTATTCACCGATTTCAAACTTATTCATTCACTTTACAACAGAGCCGTTCGAGAGTGTCTGTTCAACAGAGGTCAGAACGAGCTGTCCATTGTTATCTTCACCGCAAAGAATCATTCCCTCTGACATTTCTCCGCGCAGTTTGACAGGTTTCAGGTTTGTCACACAGATGACTTTTTTACCCGCCAGTTCTTCAGGTTTGTAATGCTCGGCTATCCCCGACACAACCTGTCTTTCATCGGTACCAACGTCAAGCTGAAGCTTCAGTAATTTATCGGCGCCTTTGACCGGCTCCGCTTTTAAAACCTCCGCAACACGCATATCCAGTTTCATAAAATCATCAATCGCGACCTCTTCTTTTTGCTCCGGTATTTGTGTTTTTGCTTTCTTTTTCTCCTGTGCCGGTTTTTGCATCATCGCTTTAATCGCCTGAACTTCTTTATCAACATCAAGCCGAGGGAAGATCGGTTTACCCTTTTGTACGTCAGTACCTGCCTTAATGCTGCCATTTTCACGAACACTGTCCCATTCCTTCAGCGATTCAGCGGTGATTCCGAGCTGTCTGAAAATCTCTGCAGGGGCTTCCGTCAAGAACGGCTGCAATATAATCGCAATCTTGCGCAATGATTCAGCAAGATGGGCCATCACATTGCCGAGACGTTCTTTGTTGGCATCATCTTTTGACAGTTTCCACGGTTCTGTTTCGTCAATGTATTTATTGGTACGGCTGATCATTTGCCACAGTGAGGACAAAGCTACCGAAAATTGCATATCATCCATAGCTTCCTCTATTTTTTCAATCGTATCCTGCTGCAGGTTCTCCAGTGACTGTTCAATTTCCGTTTCAGCCGCAATATATTCCGGCACTTTACCGTCAAAATATTTACTGATCATGGCTATAGTACGATTCAGCAAGTTACCAAGATCATTTGCCAGATCATAATTCGTCCGCTCAACAAACCCTTCCGGTGTGAATACACCATCCGAACCAAACGGAACTTCACGCAGCAGATAATAACGCAATGCATCTAGTCCGTAAACGTCAATTAATTGAACAGGATCAACAACATTTCCTTTTGACTTCGACATTTTGCCGTCCTTCATCAGAATCCAGCCATGGGAAAATACTTTTTTCGGCAATGGCAGATCCAATGCCATCAGCATAATCGGCCAGTAGATCGTATGGAAACGGACAATTTCCTTGCTCATCAGATGGACATCAGCCGGCCAGAACTTCCGGTACAATGAATCGTCATCCGTGCTATAGCCCAATGCCGTAATATAATTGGTCAAGGCATCAATCCAGACATAAATGACATGTTTCGGATCGCCGGGAACTTTAATGCCCCAGTCAAATGTAGTGCGTGATACTGCTAAATCCTCCAAACCCGGCTTAAGAAAATTGTTCAGCATTTCATTTTTGCGGGTTTCCGGCTGGATAAACGCTGGATTTTCCTCATAAAATGCCAGAAGCCGGTCCACATATTTGCTCATTTTAAAGAAATACGATTCCTCTTTTACCTTCTCAACAGTGCCCCCGCAATCCGGGCAATGACCGTCATCAAGCTGACGTTCCGTAAAAAAGGATTCGCACGATGTACAGTACCAGCCTTCATATTCATCCAGATAAATATCACCTTGTTTTACCAGCTGATCAAAAATTTGTGCCACCACTTTTTTATGCCGTTCCTCGGTTGTCCGGATGAAATCATCATTTGTTATCTTCAGTTTCTTCCAAAGATCCTGAATGCCACTGACAATCTCATCGACATATTCCTGTGGCTCCATGCCTTTTTCATCGGCTTTTCGCTGGATTTTTTGACCATGTTCATCCGTTCCAGTCAAGTACATGACATCATACCCGCGTAAACGTTTATAGCGGGCCATCGCATCACCGGCAACTGTTGAATACGCATGGCCTATGTGCAGATTGCCACTTGGATAATAGATCGGTGTTGTTATATAAAATGTGTTTTTTTCATTTGGCATTGACTTACCTCCTCTATCATTATTTCTATTGTAGCCATTTTAAAATAAGTTTGCCAATTACAGACTGTTACACACGTTCCCGGTCCGTAAAAAGCTCACCGATGGAAGTTTCACATTATTTCTGATAGAAGTCATTTTACCAAAAAACATGCCATTTGTTTAGTTAATCCAATTTTCGAATTTATTTTTACTTTCTTCGCATTTTTATTGACACCTGTGATGAAGGTTGGTACTATATTCCATAAGTAAGTGTCGAAACATGCCGAAAAATTTTAGAACGATGGCTTGTTGCATCAAACCATCAGAGGGGAGAAATGAAAATATGAAATCTACCGGAATTGTGCGGAAGGTTGATGAACTTGGACGTGTTGTCCTTCCGATTGAATTACGACGTACGCTAGATATCAACGAGAAAGATGCCCTGGAAATTTATATTGATGATGACAAAGTTGTATTGAAAAAGTACACGCCGAGTATGACTTGTCAAATTACCGGGGAAACGTCTGATGACAATTTGTCATTAGCAAACGGCAGAGTTGTTCTCAGCCCAGAGGGAGCAGAACAACTCATTACAGAAATTCAATCACGATTAAACAAATAGCACCATGAAAAACATAACCGGAGAAACGGCTGACGCATTGCTTCTACCGATGCCAGCCGTTTTTTATGTTAAGCTGATTTCGTATCATTTGTTGCTATTGCCGCAGTATCCCAATAAACGTGCGCGTCGCGTTGCAGGTTATTTCGGTGAAGCCTCGTTATTCGACGCTTGCTCAGTGGATGTCCCCCCGTCGCTTTCAGCGGACAAGCCTCAACGCTCCTGCTGATCAATATGGAATGCCTGATAGACATCACGTTTGGGCATATGACGGTCTGCTGCCACACGTTTGATGGCCTCTTTACTGGAAAGATCGGCTTCATTTATGTAATAGGTAACGTGCTCAACAATCGAGAAGCTGCTCCACCAAAGATCATTTTCCTGTACCGATTCGCTTGATGTTCCTGCAATCACCAGACAAAATTCACCTTTCAATTCTGCTGTTTCCGCCCATACCATTATCTCCTCGACAGTCCCACGTGCATACTCCTCGAATTTTTTAGTCAATTCGCGCGCCACAGCGATTTGACGATTACCAAGATGCACGTGCAGCATTTGTAACGTATCTTTTATTCTGTAAGGGGATTCATACAGCAGCAATGTCGCACGCATTGACTTTAACCGACCCAGTTCGGCTTCCTTTTCTTTTTTTTTGCGCGGTAAAAATCCGTAAAACAAAAATTCATCTGCAGGCAATCCTGAACCGACCAGTGCGCATAACGCAGCATTCGCCCCCGGCATGACAACAATCGCAACATCTGCCGCAATTGCCTCTTGAACCAGCTCATAGCCTGGATCCGAAATAGCAGGCATGCCCGCATCACTGACAAGGGCGATGGATTCTCCCTTTTCCAGACGTGCAAGCAGTTCCTCACCGCGTTTTTCCTTATTATGTTCATGATAGCTAACAAGCGGGGTCGTGATTTCAAAATGATTGAGCAGTTTCTTCGTATTCCTAGTATCTTCCGCAGCAATGACAGAAACTTCCGTTAGTGTTTTCAGTGCACGGAATGTGATATCCTCTAGATTCCCAATGGGTGTCGGCACAACATAAACCGTTTGTTGCGCCTGCCCGCTAAAGCTCTTTTGTATGTTCATATTGCATCACTTCTTTCAACTTATCCCGGATTAATTGGGCCTTTCCTTTGCGGGTAAGCTGCTTGATCTGATGTTCTCGCTGCAAAGCTTCTTCTTTTGTCGGGAATTGTTCCATAAAAACGACTTGAAACGGTCCACGTCCGCGTGTGTACTTGGCACCTTTGCCTTCCTCGTGCATCTTGACACGATGCTCCAAATCATTTGTATAGCCGGTATAAAGCGTATTGTCAGCACACTTTAACATATAAACGATATGTTCATGGTTTTCCATAAATGATTCCCTCAGCTTCCGTCGTATAAGTATTGTCATCATTGTAAATGTATAAAGGCGGCAAAATCGTCAAAGCAGCTCTACCATCCCGGATCCCTTCAATCAAAATCATATTGGCATCCCGTCCATGTTTGGGATAGACAAACTGAAGACGTTTTGGCTCAATTTTATGTTGCCGAAATAACGTCATAATATCCACCAGCCTGCCAGGTCGATGAACCATGGCAACTTTTCCGCCAGGCCGCACATGCAGTTTACATGCTTTCATGACATCCTCCAAAGTGCTGTAAACTTCATGCCGTGCTATCGTTAAATGCTCATTTTGATTATGTTCCGTCTTGGCGGGTGTTGGAAAATATGGCGGATTACAGGTAACGACATCAAACGTACTGTGGCCCAGCACTTCCTTCATTTCCTTTAAATCACCATGAATCATGGTTAAGCGATTTTCCAAACCGTTCAGTTCTACGCTGCGCTTCGCCATATCAGCAAGCCGCTCCTGTATTTCCACACCTGTCATCGAAGCGTTCGTCCGGCGCGATAACAACAATGGTATCACACCATTACCGGTACATAGATCAAGAATCTTTCCTCTTTTGACCGGGACATACGCAAAGTGAGCAAGCAATACAGCATCAAGGGAAAAAGCAAACACTTCAGAACTCTGAATAATATGCATATTGTTTTCTGCAAGTAAGTAATCCAGCCGTTCACCATCATATAGTTGTACCATTTTTTCGTTTCATCCTAATCTGTGATACGAAAGCTGTCTCTACGGGATAGAGACAGCTCCACAATCCATTATTTTGTTTTGTTAAGAAATTGCAGACAAAATAAGCAATCCTCTTCTCGCCTTGGGGTTCCAAAATGCACATTGCAAATATGAAAACCTTCTTCATAGAGTCGTGCCAGATTATCATAGCCCTCTCCGGGTATGCTATGGGACTCCTTTACCACTTCATTTTCCTGAAAATCATCATCAGCCTGCTCCAGACGACCGCGCAAATGGTGATTTTCCATTTCCAGGCGGTGTTTTTCTTCTAAAAGGTTACTTAATTTGTCCTTCAAATCACCAAGTTGTTCATATAGTTCACCGATTTGTGTTTCCATGTCGGATACCTGATCGAAAATTTGTCTTTTGGACACGCTATTTCACCCCACTATTCTGTGGCTTGCGCTGTAATAATCCCCTCATCTATCATTTCGTCTAATGTATATTCAATCACACGTTCATTTTCCGGTATCTCAATATGAATAATCCGTTCCAGAATGTTCAAACCGGTTACTTTTCCTTCACCGTATGGCGTATTGATTTCTTCGCCAATATCAGGCAATACACGTTTTGCCTCTTCATAGTCATCATTTTCATATTTCAGGCAGCACATAAGCCTTCCACACAATCCGGAAATTTTCGCAGGGTTAAGTGACAGATTCTGATCTTTTGCCATTTTAATAGACACCGGTTCAAAGTCTCCAAGAAATGTTGAACAGCAGAGCATTCTGCCACAAGGACCGATTCCGCCCAGCATCTTCGCTTCATCGCGTACACCAATCTGCCTAAGCTCAATCCGGGTTTTAAACGCTGCTGCCAGATCTTTCACCAAATTACGGAAATCCACCCGTCCATCTGCCGTAAAGTAAAAAATGATCTTATTGCGGTCAAACGTATATTCAACATTCACCAGATTCATATCCAGATTATGTTCTTTAATTTTCCTGGTGCATGCTTCCAGTGCCTGATCAGCAAGCTCCTGGTTTTCAACAACTGTCAATTTGTCGTTTTCATCTGCCACGCGAATAACTTTTTTAAGTGGAAGAACAACATCTTCCTCGTCGACTTGCTTATTCGTAATGACAGTTTTTCCGAACTCAATACCGCGGACTGTTTCCACAACAACATAGTCGTCAACATCTATATTATTGTTCCCAGGATCAAAATAATATATTTTACCCGCTTTTTTAAAACGGACTCCTACTACTTCAATCATTCAATCACCCCTGTATTTGAATGGTGAGCTGCTCCATCACAAGTGTCGGATGGACGTTTTGCCTGAGTTTCCGTTTTGCATCAAGCAGTTTATTCAATATGTCAAGCAATTTTTCCTGTGAGAAGAACATCACCAGATTTTCGACTCTCGGATCATCCTTTGCAAAAACAACCATCGCTTCTTCCTTGCCAATATGACAGTAAAGTATATCTTTAAAGGCCAGCAACAGCATATCCAGTCCCATTTCCTGCTGCGAGCGTTCCTTGAAATGTGGCATCCACTCTTGATGGATAAACAAAAAAACGTCATTCGGATTCATTGAAAACGTTTCTATTAATTGTACCATTACCTTTCGAGCCTTCGCAAACCACTCATCTTCACACAAGGAAATCGCTTCAACCAAATGATTGGTCAAGGCACTCAATAATACGGCGTTTGACCGGGAAACACCATTGGCAACCAACTGCTCCCGGAAAGCTGCCGAATTTAGTGGCTTTAAGTCAATCGCCTGACAGCGGGAGCGGATGGTCGGAAGAATCGATGAACTGTTTTCAGTCATGAGGATGGCAGTCGTTTTCTGTGCTGGTTCTTCCAAAAACTTTAAAATACGGTTAGCCGCATTCGATGTCAAGGTGTCGGCACCTTTCACCACATATACCTTTTGATCGGATTCCAATCCCGAATACGTAAACTCTTTTTGAAGATGTTCAATCTGCTCTTTTCGGATCGATTGCCCATCAGGTTCAACCCAATGCACATCAGGATGGTTACCCGATTCAATCCGCTTGCATGCATGGCATTCCTGGCAAGGTTCAGCACCAGATCGATGATTGCAAAAAAGAGCCTTTGCGAGTAATAACGCAATAGCCTCTTTTCCAGTACCGCGTTCCCCCTGCAGCAAATAAGCATGTGAAATACGGTCTTTTTGAATGCTGCTGGTTATCATTTTGCTTGCCAGTGGCTGGTTTTCAGCTATTTCAGACCACGTTTTCATTTCTTTCCCTCTTTTTGATTACGTATATAAATTGACCAAAAGGCCTTTAATCTCTCCAATAAGCCCAAGCAAATCCACAGTCTTCTTTTCCTCATTCATCATTTCTTCAGTTAACGCCACCAGCTTTTCGTCCACCTCTTTGACAATGGAAAGTTTTTGACTATTTCCATCCATGCTGAAGTTACGTGATTTTTGTAGCGCTAATCCGTTGTATACAGTCTCCTGTAAAAAACGCTTAACCATTTGTTTGAACTTAACCAGGTCACGTACAGATCGAAAACGAGCAAGTTTGTCACCCTGCACCGTAATATTGTTCATAAGCTGGCGGATTTCCTGCTGTTTTAATTGACGTGTTTGGGACTGAACCATTTCATTAAATGAGGAACGGCCTTCTTGAGGTGTCCGTTGCGCCTTTGCTGCTGTTTCCATTTGTGCTTGTAATTCCGGGTTCACTTTCATCAGATCAGCCCCTTAACAGATGTCAGCGTTTAGAAGTCAGATTGGGATTGAAATCGGCGACTTAGCCGATTTCCTTACTTGGATAGCCGCTTTCGCTTCTGTAGTCCAGCATTGCGGCTTGTTTCGCCATGCTTTTGTTCCTTAAAACTGCATAAATTGTTCGATTGGAAGAATAAATACAGTTGCACCGCCGACTTCGACCTTGACCGGTTTTGGAATATACGAATCGGCATTTCCGCCCATTGGTGAAATTGGTGCTACCATTTGTTCACGCTTGGAGCAATTATCCCGGATGACATTCAGTGCCTGATCGACATATTGATCCTCACAGCCAATCATCAGTGTGGTGTTCCCTTCTTTTAAAAACCCGCCAGTTGTTGCAAGCTTGGTTATTTTGAAGTTTTCTTCGCCCAATGCATCAAGCAGGCGATTGGTGTCTTTGTCCTGAACAACTGCAATGAGTAACTTCACGGCTTCTCATCCTCCTTTACATTTTTTAAATAGGAAACGATATGTTGCAATGCGTCTGCTTCAACTTGTTCAAATGACTGGTCCGCATTAATGACCCTGATGCGTTCCGGAAAAGTTGAAACAATCCGTTGATACGCTTCATAAACCTGTTGATGAAACCGGATGTTTTCCAGATCGAGGCGATTCCTCTCCCGTTCTTCATTTGCTGTGATACGAGCGAGCCCCTTTTCCGGTTTAACATCCAAAAAAAGGGTCAAATCCGGCATCACACCCTGAATGGCAAACTGATTAACCGAAAACACTTCTTCCATACCGAGTCCTCTGGCAAATCCCTGATAAGCAAGACTGCTGTCAACAAACCGGTCACATAATACGATTTTCCCTTCATGAAGAGCGGGGAGAACTTTCTCGGTCAAATGCTGTCTTCTGGCAGCTGCATACAATAAAGCTTCGGTTCGTCCGTCCATTGCTGTGTGCGCCTGGTCAAGAATGATTTCACGAATTCTTTCTGCTATTTCAATTCCTCCGGGTTCCCGGGTTGTCATGACATGATAGCCGAAATCTGCAAGCTTTTTTTCAGTTGATTTTAGAATGGATGACTTACCAGATCCCTCGCCACCCTCGAATGTAATAAAATATCCTTCCAATTATGGCTGCTCCCTTTATGGAAAAACGTTGATTCCATGTTGTTTGATATGGCGGTGCTGCAACGCAACACCCTGCTGCATGAGCTGTTCTACTGTTCGGATATGTCTGCGGGTAATCTGCTCGCCCCTTAGGATGAACGGTATTCCGGGCGGATATGGCGTAATAGCCTCTGCCGCAAAATATCCAGCCGCTTGCCGGAGAGGAACCTGTGTCATATGTCGCACTTTCATTGCTGAATAATCCAAATCAAGTTCCGTAATCCGTTCTTTAAATAAATTGCTTATATCTATTATAGCATGTTTCTTCGTAATTTTTAATTGTGCGGTAATCCGTCTGACGGCATTTTTTACGTGACTGGTTTCTATATAAGGGGCAAGACCATATATCAGTAAAAGCTGGTTATGGGTGGAAAGCTCCGGATAAATATCCTCCTGTTCAAATAATCCGGCCAGCACATTCCCAGTAATGCCCGGTTTTGCCTGCAACGTCACTTTCAGCGGATCATCTGCCGGCAGAATTGCCCAGCAATCACTTGAATCCAGTATTTCTTTTACCTGCTCAATGCTGTTTAATATCCGTGCCCATTCATTTTCAGTTAATCCAGCCAAAAATGCACGGGCTAAATCGAGCGACACCATAATGGGATATGACGGACTGCTTGACTGGATCATCTGCAGATAATGCCGGATCCGGCTGCTGGAAATCCGCGTTGACCGAACATGCAAATATGCTCCCATCGTCATCGCCGGTGCCATTTTATGGGCTGACTGAACAACCGCATCTGCCCCCAGTGCAAGTGCAGAATCAGGAAAATTTTTGTTCAGTGAAAAATGGACTCCATGTGCCTCATCAATCAGTACTGGTATATGATATTCATGGATAAGTTCAATGATTTCCCTGAGCGCAAATGTTTTCCCAAAATAATCAGGATATGTCAGCACGACAGCTTTGGCATCCGGATGCTGATTTAATGCTGTTTTGATTGTTTCCGGGTCCGGCGCTGTAAAGCGATCAACAGTATCATCAAATGCTGGTGCCATAAAAACGGGCCTGGCACCACTCAATTCCAGTCCATTGAAAACGGATTTATGGCTGTTCCGCTGTACAATGATTTTTTCACCGGCCGAACACGCAGCCAGAATCATGGCGAGATTTCCTGCTGTGCTGCCGCCGACAAGAAAATATGTATGGTCAGCCCCGAAAAACGCCGCGGCCAACTCCTGTGCTTCATGGATAACACCTCGAGGGGCATGCAAGTCATCCAAGCCAGAAAGCTCTGTCATATCTAAAGGCAAAACGGACTCGAAGAACGCCCGGGCCTTTTCCGGAAAAATCTTGCCGTTTTTATGCCCTGGAACATGGAAAGAATCGGAGGATTTTTCGGAAAACTGTTTCAGTGCATCATATAATGGGGTTTTTTTCTGGTCACTCATCAACATCCGTCCTCTTTTGCCAGTCTACCTCTCTTATCATAATCCATTAAAAAAGGCCGCTGCAAAACATTCGCAGCAGACCGTCCGTGATTAGGAATATAGTGTTGGTTGATTCATATTTTTTAATTTTTGCAGATAGTAGCGATATTTTTCCTCTCTTGGTTCTGTGTGAATCATGTTCTTTTCACATTCACAACAAATAAATAGTTTGTATAAATGAATGCCCCGTTCTTTCTCTTCTTCACAAATACCGCACCGTTCGGTTATCATTTTTTGTTCCATGTCCCCACCTCCGTTAGCTTAGTATCTCCTAATCTAACGAATTTTATACACTAAAGTCTTGTAATCATTGAAACTTTTTTCCATTAAAAGTATATGTTCACAAAGCTTATTTCTTTACACTTTTTAGCTGAAGGCAAGAACATATTTTTACGGTATAATAAATAAATGAATGGCGGCAAGCGAGGCCAGTCCAAACAAGCCTAAAAATCCGGATACAATGACTGTAAATAAATTAATAGGAATGTGCAATCCAATCGCTCCACCGAACACGTTAAAGAAGAACAAAAACAATATACCAATCCCTAATTTGACACTGCTGTTTGCGATAAAGCGCATTGGCTTAACAGGAGCACCCACAAATAATAGAATGACGATTAACGCAACCATGATCGAAATAACCAGTGTCGAGCTCAAGCCGAATCACTCCTTTTCCTTGTCCCTTTCTATTTACATATGAAAGGACAAGCAAAAAAAGAACTTGAAATCTATTTATGATACCGGATTGCGCTAATTTTTCGCCGTCTTGCTTCCCGTAATAAAAATAAATACTTAGCTTGTGCGAGGTCCTGTTTATAAAAGCCATCCGCTGTCGGCTCAATGCTCTTTTCCACAATGGATTGGATTTGTTTCCATTCATGCTCGATTGTGAACAGCGAATTCAATAATTGCTCATCCACTTCCCGTTTTCTCTTTTTTCTCCCCATATTGTCACCTAACTTTAGAGAAACTTGTCTTCTCGCTCAGGATGGCAAAAGAACCTGTTTTTCTTATACTTTCTTCTCTAAACAGGCTGATAACTGAAGTGCTAGAGGTCTCTCCTGCCTTCCAATGCTTTAGACAGCGTCACTTCATCTGCATATTCCAGATCACCGCCAACCGGCAGCCCATGGGCAATCCGGCTTGTTTTAATACCTGATGGCTTCACAAGACGCGAAATATACATCGCTGTGGCCTCTCCCTCAATATTCGGATTGGTGGCCAGAATCAGCTCCTCTACCTCTTCATCTTTCAGCCTGTTGATCAGATCAGGTACATTGATATCCTCAGGACCTATTCCGTCCATCGGGGAAATCGCGCCGTGCAATACATGGTATTTTCCGCTGTATTCTTTCATTTTTTCCATGGCGATAACATCTTTTGGATCCTGCACAACACAGATGACAGAGCCATCTCTTGAAGTATCCTGGCAAATGGCACATGGATCCTGATCGGTAATATGACCGCACGTTGAACAATGTGTTAACTCGCGTTTTGCATTCACAAGTGATTTGGCAAAATCCATTACGTCGTCATCTTTCATATTTAACACAAAAAATGCCAGTCGGACAGCGGTTTTAGGACCGATCCCAGGCAATTTTGTGAAACTGTCAATCAGTTTGGAAATCGGTTCCGGATAATACATCGTTATGCCTCCTATTGGAAGAACTCACGTCTCGCCCTTCGTTTTACAGCGAGTGCCGGAGTTCTTCCTCCAGGCTCTTTTCGTAAAGATTGTTGTTATTGAATTCGCAGCCTGAATACATTACGCGCATCGTATAAGCTCGGACCAACACAATGTTGGTCACAAAAACGTTGCCACTCGACGTGGCGCTTTGCCTTTGTATGTCCGCTACGGTTTTCCACTCTGGCCGCCGTTCCCGTTGAGTCTACATGTATTCAGACTACTCAGAGTTTCTAATACACTTTTCATCATTATTTCAAAAGCAACAAACTTTTAGAAAACAACCTTCTATAAGGTTAACACCATCATTTTTCTTCCTGACATTAGAACATTCCACCAGGTAGATTCATGCCCTGCGTGAATTGTCCCATCGTTTCATTTGTTTTGTCTTCAATTTGCTGGATGACATCATTTGTGGCGGTCAGAATAAGATCCTGCAGCATGTCGATATCATCTGGATCGACCACTTCTTCTGAGATTTGCACATCGGTGATTTCTTTTTTGCCATTGGCAACGACGGTAATCATACCGCCCCCGGATGATGCCTCAAATGTCATCTCATGCAGTTCTTCCTGGGCTTTCATCATTTTCTTTTGCATCTTTTGCATCTGTTTCATCATATTATTCATGTTTCCTTTCATGAAAAACGCCTCCTTAAAATAATCTATTGATCGTGAATTTCCAGCAGTTCATCTCCGACCAGTTTCCTCGCCTCTTCCACCAGCGGCTCCTCCTGCTGACCCTCTTCTTTAGTTGCTGATTGTTCTTGCCTGCTGATATATTCATTGCGCAATTCCTGCCAATGACTAACCGGAATCGGGATAATGGTCCATTTTCTGCCGGTAACACTTGTCAGCACTGATTCAACCGTATCCTGGTTATCCAAAAACAGTGAACAATGAATCTCATATTTAAATTGAACAACGAGTGCCCCACTTGACGCGGCTGCAGGCTTGCTGTCCTGTATTGTAGCATGTGCAGGGGGACTTGTCGATTTCAGTTTATCTAAAAATGAGGCCCATTGTGACTGCACTTCTTTCAACATCGGTTTTTCCGCTGCATCAAGAACACCACGGATTTTCTCATATGGTATATTGTAACTGTTTTTGCCAGCTCTTGGTTTCTGCCGTCTTGGTTCTGGCGCCGGTGCTTGCTGTTTTACGGGGTAAGGAGATTCCTTCAAGGCAGCCAATTCCTTTTCCAGCTGCTCAAGTCTGCCTGCCAGCCTTGTAACAGTTTCAGAGTCAGCGGGATTCTCTGCTTCCTCTTTCCGGGTGCCTTTATTGGTGATCGTTAGAATGGCAATTTCGATAAATACTTTCGGGCTGGTTGTCCATTTGATCTCCTGCTGGCATTGATTAAGGTGGGTCATTGCACTTTGAATCCAATCTTCTGAAACAGTTCCCGCAAGTTGTTTGAAGTCTTCATCAGCCATTGCCCGCTCCAAAATGCCCTCAAGCGTGGGAGCGCTTTTGTACAGCAATAAATCACGCAAGAAATAAATCAGGTCATAAACAAAACGTGCCGGGTCCTTGCCGTTCTGGATCAGTTCATCAAGTAATGACAACGCCTTTTGTACATCTTGATCATGCATTGCCTGCACAATCTCTGTCAGAATGCCCTGCGCCACACCACCCGTAACTGCGAGGACATCTTCCAGCTTTACCCGTTCATCGCTGTATGAAATCGCTTGATCAAGAATACTTAAAGCATCCCGCATACCACCCTCAGCAGCAAGTGCAACAGTTTCCAGTGCCTCATCCGAAACAGCTATTTGTTCAGCTTCAATAACTGTCCGCATCCGCTCAGCAATGGACTTGTTTGAGATCGGTTTGAAGTCAAAACGCTGGCACCTTGAAGCTACTGTCAGCGGAATTTTATACGGTTCTGTCGTCGCCAGAATAAAGACAACATGCCTTGGTGGCTCCTCCAGCGTTTTCAGCAGTGCATTGAACGCATTTGTTGAAATCATGTGCACCTCGTCTATAATGTACACTTTATATGGAACTGAGCTGGCGGCATATTTTACTTTATCACGTATCTCACGGATATCCTCGACACTTGTGTTCGATGCTGCGTCCATCTCGATAATATCAGAAATCGAACCGTCCTGAATGCCGCGGCAGGATGCACATTCATTACATGGTTCTTTTACAGGGGCTTGTTCACAATTGATGGTCTTGGCAAAAATCTTCGCGGCACTTGTTTTCCCTGTTCCCCGTGGACCGGAAAAAATATACGCATGTGAAAATTTTTCCTGGACAATCGCATTTTGCAGTGTTTTTGTTATATGAGTCTGTCCGACAACATCCTGAAACGTTTTCGGTCTCCATACGCGGTATAGTGCCTGATAGGTCATAATGAATGTTTCCCCTTTATCCCGGTGCAATCGTCCGTAAGACTCCCTCCACAGGAACATGAAATGAACCAAATATGTTCAGGTGGGGTTAACGGAAGCTGACACCCCGATTCGTTCCATTAACCATCGGTGGGGCGGCTAAGTCCCTGCGTCCTGTCGCAACGTCGGCACTAGCACGTCCTGTGCGTCGAAACGCTCCACTGATGGAAGTTTCACTTCATATATTCTATCTAAATTATACTCGATTTTATGGTTGAATGTGAACCAATACAAAAAATTCATGACAAGCGTGTTGAAAATAATGGAGGGATTGACCGCATCATGCAGTCAATCCCCTCTTTCATACATGCCTTCTTTCCATCAGATGAATACCGAGGCCAGTGAATACAACGCCCATTAACAGCAGAATACTAATCGGATACAGCAGTTCTTCCAGCGGATAATCGTAAACGGCAATACCATTTAGCATTTCCATGCCATACGTCAGTGGGTTGATTTTGGACAAAGCAAGCAAGAATTCAGATTCCACAATTTCAATTGGCCAAAAGGCGCCGCCAATCATTGCCATACTTACCGAAACAATCGGTAACGCCGCGTTAAACTGCTGTGCGTTTTTAACGATTGCCGTGATCAGAATGGACAAAGCCACAATTGCAAATACATACGGAACCAGAAGAAGCAAAATATCCGCAAATTTCCCATTAAAATCAACACCAACCCAATAACGGAAAACAAAGAAAATGATCAACACCTGCAAGTAGCCTTCAAAAAAACTGTAAACCAGGTTAGCTGCATACATCTCCCACTTTCGTACAGGAGACAGTATCATCCGATCCCATACACCATCCTTTTTATCCGTCAAAATCGGCAATACATTATAGCCGATTGTATAAATCACAAAAAATAGTGTAAAGCCAAACAGCGTATGAAAAACAAAGACATTAGAGCTGCTGACATTGCTCATATGAATAGAAAACACTGGAGATTCCATGGATGACTCCAATTCTTCCAGGATATTTTCACTATCCACATCACCCGAAGCACGTGCAGCTTCCAAAATTTGTTCCTGCTGCTGTTCTTTCGCATAAGCTCTACGAATCGTTTGTTCAATCATACTGGCATTCGGCGAGTCCACCCCGACGATGATTTGAAAATCATCTTCCCGGAGAATAACTCCAAGCTCTGCTGCCCCATTTGATACATCTTCCAGCATGTCTTCCTCATTTACCCAGTTAAACGTAAAACCCTCTGTTTCATCCAAAACCTCACCTATCAAAGAATCCCTTACGTCATCATCCTCTGCATAGACAGGAATATTGATGTTTGCCATCGAACCAGAGCTCCCGATAATCAGGGCAAAACCGATTGACATGATGGTAAAAATAATAAATATAAAGGGGTTGCGGATAAACATTTTCAACTTCGAAAGTAAAATTCCGATCATGCTGACATCCCCCTTTTCGGAAAACTGAGCGCTGCCAGAATAATAGCAACCATTGCAAAAATTCCAAGGAATAAGACATGATGCCAAACTTCCGGAATCCCATCCCCTCTTAAAATCGTTAGATAGGCAGACATGCCGGCTCCATTAGGCGTAAAATTACCAATTTTCCGGAAGAATTCCGATGTTTCGCCAATCGGGAAAAAGCTTCCGCCTATAAATGCCATGATGGTTACTATAATTCCGGAGAAAAAATTGGTGATTAATTCCGAATTAAATCGGTAGCTTATGGCTGTAAGTAGCACAGCAATCCCGCCTACTGCCATCGCATAAGCTAATGTAACCGTGAAAAATGCCATGATATCTGGCCACGATACGCCAAAAAACAGCCAGGCAAAACCATAAACAATCAATAAATGGAGAAAGCTGAGAAGCATACCTGATAGCAACACACCCGTAAAATACACCCAGCGTGACATATTGCCCAAAATGACACGATCAAAAACATGAATCTTTTTCTCCAAAAATGCCATCGATCCAATAGTAGAAGCAAGGAACAGCACATTCATAACCACCATACCAACAGCATAGTACGCTTTGGCTGTTACCGGGCTTTTTTGATCAACAGACGTTGTATCTCCTGTTATCGATTCTTCATCCAGTTCAACCGCACCCATGTTCATGCCATTTTTGCTTAAAAATGTGCCTAAAGTGAGTTGTTCCTGATATTGCTGTATGATGCCTTTTACGATGGATCCCCCGATTTCCTGCGTTTCATTTCGTGAAATCTTCAATTCAGGCTGTACCGGTTTATCAAGCACGATATATTCAAGCATGTCATACGAGAAGTTTTCGGGAACTTCAATTACAGCGGTATACGTATCATCATTCAACAGTTCATCATGTTCTGATGGCGCTGCTTCATGAACATCAACCATATTTTCCAGGTCATCATTGCCAAAAACGTCTTCCTTTAACGTTCTTACCGGCATCAATCCATCAATACTTGCCTGCGTCCCTTCGACGGCCTCAGGAGGAAGGGCATTCTCATTCTCTATTGAATTCATAAAACGATTAACCTGTTCTTCTTCATCGCCATGCTCAACAACGGCAATCTTGACATCAATGGCAGAAGGTTCTCCATTCATAGTGCCGGCAAGAGCAGTACCGAGTATGGCGATTAATATAATGGGGAGGCCAACGAGCAAAAGCAACTGCACAGGGTTTCTGAGCAACGTAAGTCCTTGTTTTTTCATGATTTGCCAGATCATATGCGTTCTCCCCCTAATCCCGAAGCGCCCGCCCTGTCAGATGAAGAAAGACATCTTCCAGGGTTGGGTTTTGGACATTGACTGAATTCAGCTCCAATTCAGCTTCATCCGCCAGACTTATTAATTTCGGGAACATATTTACCTCTTTCGGAACTGTAATGACTACCTCACTCTCACCTGCAATTACCTGATTGATCGTCGGGTTCTCCTGCAGCATCGCAATAAAACGGTCATTCAGCCGATTCGTTTTGATTGAGATTGTTTTCTCAGCAGAAAGAATCTGCTTAATTTCCTCTTTTGTTCCTGATGCAATCAAATTCCCCTGATCCATAATGTAGATCCGATCACACAGAAGCTCCACCTCTTCCATGTAGTGGCTCGTGTACAAAACGGTCATCTGTCTTTCCTCGTTCAGCCGTTTGACGGTCTCTAGAATATAATTCCGCGATTGGGGATCAATGCCAACTGCCGGTTCATCCATGATCATCAACGCGGGATCATGCAGCATGGCAACGCCAATATTCAAACGCCGCTTCATCCCACCGGAAAATTTAGCCACCACTTGTTTACGCCGATCAATCAGCCCGATTTGTTCCAGGACTTCATCAATTTTCCGTTTTAATTCGGTACCTTTTAACCGGTAAATCCTCCCGAAAAATTGCAGATTCTCTTCTGCTGTCAGATCATCATAAAGTGCAATTTCCTGTGGTACCATGCCGACGATTTTTCGTAAGGGTGCAGGGTTTTTCAAAATACTCTTGTTGTTAAACCGTACATCTCCTCTGGTAGGTTCCACCAATGATGACATCATTGAAATAGCCGTTGATTTTCCAGCCCCATTCGGTCCGAGCAGCCCGACAATTTCACCTTTTTCAATAAACATATTCAATTTTTTGACTGCTTCATTTTGTTTGAATCTTTTTGTTAAATCCACCAGTTCAATCATTTTCTTGCCTCCTCTGCTGTTTAGTTTACGCTGATTGACCGTGCTGCGCATACTGTCTGGAGTCACTAAATTTCTTATCAGAACGTGACGGAGGTCATTTTTAATAACGTCAAAAGTTATCTATGATGGTGGACCTTATACACGAAAGGCTATTACCGTCATATATCCGGCAATAGCCTTCATACTTTTATGAACCGTGATTACTCATCGATTGACCTTTTAATCATCAGCAATATGATGCTTAACCGCATAAATGGCCAATTGCGTCCGGTCGCGTAAACCGGTTTTTTGTAAAATCTGTGTAAGATAATTTTTTATGGTACCGATCGATAAATAAAGCTCCTCGGCCATTTCCTTATTTGTTCGCCCCTCCCCAACAAGCCTCGTGATCGCTAATTCCCGCTGTGAAAGAGGAACATCCGGAGCCGGCTCGTTTTCTGAGCGTTGAAGCAGACGTGGCATCACTTTAGCGGCGACTTCCTCATGAATGGTCATACCACCTTGCATACAGCTGTATACGGCATCGATTAATTTTTCGGATTCAGACGTTTTCAGCAAAAAACCATTTGCCCCTTCTTTCAGCGCCTCAACAGCATACTCATCATCATTGAACGTCGTCAATATCAAAATTTTAATATCCGGCCATCGCTGTTTTATTTTTCTGGTCGCTTCAATGCCGTTCATGACCGGCATTCTGATATCCATCATAATAAAGTCGATAATATGTCTTTCCACAATCGCAATGGCGTCTTCTCCATTTTCAGCTTCCTGGACCACACTTATATGGTCATCCTGCTCCAAAATAGCCTTGAGCCCCTGCCTGACAATGGCCTGATCCTCAACAAGCAGCACTTGCCACATCATCCTCACCTCTTTACGAACCTGGTATTGTCCCCTTAACCACAAACGTTTCATCTGTTTGGTATACATCAAGAAATCCTTCAACTTCTTCTACCCGTTTTTGCATATTCGTCAGTCCGAATCCATATGCCAATGGTTTGGCATCATGAATCGCATTGGTAATTTCAAAGGAAATGGCCCCCGCTGCGGATTTCCCCAGTGTTACATGAACTTCTCTGGACTGGGCATGCCGCATCGCATTCGTCAGTGCTTCCTGAATAACACGGTACAAAATAATGCTTTTCTCATTGGAGAGTGGAACCGATAGAATCCCTTGCTTGATTGTAAACTGAACAAGAAGATGACTTTCTGCTTCCAGCTTGCGAATCAGGTGTACCACTGTCGCAATCCCTTCCTGTTCATCTGTTTTAAGGGCTTTTACCGCCTGTCGTGTTTCTTCCAGGCTTTCGTTTGCCATCTGTTTTAAGGTCGTATATCCAGGATGCTTCGTTTCAATCGCCAGCGTTTCGAGTTTCATAATCAGCGCAGTCAGACGGTGTCCAACCGAATCATGGATGTCTCTGGCAATTTTTGTCCGTTCTTCCAATCTGGCATTCTGTTCTGCAGCCAGATTCATCCGTTTCAGGTTTCTATATTCACCTAAAAGCTGGTCATAAATTTCCCTTTGTTCGCGCCGTTCATCAGTCATATGATTTAGTTTCAGCACTAAAAAGGAAAAAAGAAGACTGATGATAATCGTTTCAAGCAAATGTCCGTTGTTTAACCATATGAGTGACAATGATAATAAGATATTCATGGCCAAATAGAAAGGGACCATTTCTTTCATTAAACTTATCGCTGCTTCCATCGTAATAAACAGCAAAAGCAGCAATGAAAGTGAGCTGTTATCCGTCAGCAGGCAACCATGAATAAATACGATGCAAGAAAGCATGCTATAAAGGAATAAAAGCCTTCTTTTGACAGACAGGAAAAAATAAATGGCAAGAGATAGGGCAAACAACGTAATACTTAATGGTATATTGATACTATCCAACAGAATGATCAATAACCAAAATGTCACAAACACAGTGAACCGCAAACTAAATATTTTCAACTGTACTCCCGCTTTCTTATGGTTTTCTATCAAAAGGTTCCACGATCAACACATGCCGACCTATTCCTACCAAAGGAATATCAAAAAATACGTATAATTAAAAATATTACTTTGTTAAAAAAACTGCATCAACTGTCTCTTTTGACATTGATGCAGTCATTCCTCACTATGTATACCGTGCACCCATTGTTGATCAGACATCCCTAAGCGTTACTCAAGTTCATGGCTCGGCTCAGGCTTCCCTGCGGCACACAAGAATGACCACTTACTGCTGCTTCCTTCCGGATCTGACAGGGTTTATGGGTTCCTGTTGCGCAGGACCTGGGCGTCAACACCAATCTCTTAAGGCAGACCTTAAAAACGTCCAACCTCGAATGGGAATTCAGCCCCGCTTTAGCGGATTGCGAGTACAGGGCACCGCTACCTCCCCGCTTAGCACGGCAATAATTATTATACTGACTATCCGCGTAAAATGCAATGATAATCATGAAGTGGATACAATTTACAGTTCATTTATTGTCCAGCATGAATTCGCTGATAGACGGCCAAATTTCACTGATAATGCATCAGCTGCCAGTGATCGATCCCTATTTCTTTTTGCGCTCCCGCAGATCCCGGAAAAAATGCGTCAGCAACGCGCTGCACTCAGCCTGTAAAACACCACCGGAAACACCCGTCTGATGATTGAACCGCTCATCTTCCAACAAATTCATTAAGGTCCCTGCACAACCTGCTTTCGGGTCAGGGGCACCAAACACGACCCGTTTAATCCGTGACTGCACAATCGCACCGGCACACATTGGACAGGGTTCCAGCGTTACATACAATGTACATTCTTCAAGCCGCCAGCTGCCGATCTGACGATTAGCGTTGGCAATCGCCATAACCTCTGCATGTGATAACGTTGTCTGGGACGTTTCCCGGACATTGAATCCGCTTGCAATCACTTCATCCTGATAAACGATGACCGCCCCGATAGGCACTTCATTCAATTCCTGTGCCTTTTCCGCCTGTCCGATGGCTTCCCGCATATATGTGACATCATCTGCCATTTAAACACCCCGCAGCGTTTGAAATATATATTATTATATCACGCGTATTATAAAAAATTGTATGGCATCCAAAGAAAAATCTGAAATCACGGTGCACGCCATCTGATGTATTGTGTTGTGAATGCCAATCCAAGGTATATCTTCCTCCTATCTATCATAATGTGTAAAGAGGACTGATTTAAGGGAGGGATTTTTTTGCAAATACATGTTGTACAACAAGGAGATACACTATATAATATCGCCGATACATATGGTACTACACCGACCAATTTAATAGATGCCAATGAATTGGATGCACCCAATAACCTTGTTGTCGGCCAGACACTCGTCATTCCGATCGTAGGACAATTTTATGTTGTACAGCAGGGTGACAGTTTATTTTCGATTGCCCAACAATTTGGACTATCTGCTGAGCAATTGGCACAGGCAAACAACATACCTGTTGAGGGCACTCTGTCTGTCGGAACCCGATTATATATTCCGGAACAGCCAAAACCGGAAATCACGGCAAATGCCTATATCGAACCTACGGGGGATGAAGTTTCCCAAACGTTAGTCAATGCTGCAGCTAAAGCAGCTCCATACCTCACTTATCTCGCACCATTCAGTTATGAAGTCGGCCGAGATGGAACCCTCACAGCACCACCGCTGGATAATTTCGTTCAAATTGCCGAAAACAACAATGCGTCTCTGATGCTCGTTGTAACCAATCTGGAAGAAGGTGAATTCAGCCAGGAACTTGGACATATCATTGTTACTGTCCAAGCAGTACAAAACACGCTGCTGGACAATATCGTCAATACAGCAAATGAAGTTGGATTCAATGACGTCCATTTTGACTTTGAATTTTTGTCGCCGGAAGACCGTGAAGCCTACAATAATTTTTTACGGAGGGCAAAGCAGCGATTATCAGAAGAAGGTTTGCTCATGTCCACTGCCCTGGCCCCCAAAACAAGTGCAGAGCAGACAGGGGAGTGGTATGAGGCCCATGATTATGCAGCCCATGGAGAAATTGCCGACTTTGTTGTTCTGATGACGTATGAATGGGGGTACAGCTACGGTCCGCCATTAGCCGTATCACCAATAAATGAAGTGCGGGATGTTGTCAATTTTGCATTAAGTGTCATGCCTGCCAATAAAATTTTACTCGGACAAAATCTTTATGGCTATGATTGGACACTCCCATACGTAGAAGGAGGGGAACCTGCTGAAGCCATCAGTCCCCAGGAAGCCATCACAAGAGCACGTGAGCATAATGTTGCCATCGAATTTGACACAGAAGCACAAGCACCCTTCTATACGTATACAGATGCTCAAGGAAATAATCATGAAGTATGGTTTGAGGATGCCCGATCCATTCAGGCAAAATTTGATATGATGAAGGAATTGGGACTTCTGGGAATCAGCTACTGGAAATTAGGGTTGGCATTTCCGCAAAATTGGCTACTGCTGCAGGATAATTTCACCGTAAGGAAATTAGATTAAACCAATCCCCCCCTCAACGCTATGACACGATTGGGGGGGCCATATACTAGCTTAATAGTTTGATCGATTCACGGTTAAAGGCAGGCAGATCATCAGGCTGGCGGCTTGTGACCAGCTGATTGCCGCATACGACAACTTCTTCATCCTGTACATCGGCACCTGCATATGCCATGTCCACTTGAATGGATTTAAATCCGGTTGCTTTACGTCCTTCCAATGATTTCGCTGTAATCAGCAGCTGCGGACCGTGACAGATGGCAAATACCGGCTTGTCAGCATCCATGAAATGTTTGGTAAACTTGACAAATCGTTCATCCGCACGTAATTGATCCGGGGAGAAGCCGCCCGGTATAAACAGCGCGTCAAATTCATCCGGTGTCACGTTATCAATTGATTCATCTATTGCAACCGTTGTTTCATTGTTCTTGCCTGTCACGTCTTTACCTTTCTCATTTTCAACGGTTACGACCTCATGCCCGGCATCTCTGAAAGCCTTGGCCGGATCTGTATATTCCACATCTTCAAACATATTTGTTATAACGGTTGCTATTTTTTTAGCCATATAAGCTCACTCCTTTAAGAAAGTTATATGAGAATGTACCCTTTGAAAGGTATCCTGAAACTTGATTCATATTCATTGTAGAACGATTGCTCGCTTCCAGCCAAACATTCAGCTCAGGCAAAATTTATCGTATTTTTGTAAAAAACAGGCTTTCACGACGTGCTGTCTGATGAAAGCCTGTTTTTATAATATTATTCTTCTAATGTAGATGTATCTCCCGTTGGCAATCCAAGCTCCCAGGACTTCAGGAGACGGCGCATGATTTTTCCACTGCGCGTTTTTGGAATCGCATCTTTTATTTCCAGCTCACGAGGTGCAGCATGAGCACTAAGACCGGTTTTAACAAACTGACGTATATCTTCAAGCAATTCCTCTGAATCCTCATAGCCTTCATTCAACGTGATAAACGCTTTAATAATTTCCCCGCGTTCCGGATCCGGTTTTCCGATAACGCCTGCTTCTGCAACAGCCGGGTGTTCAATCAGCTTACTTTCCACCTCAAACGGCCCGACACGCTCACCGGATGTATTAATGACATCATCCAGACGCCCCTGGAACCAGAAATAACCGTCCTCATCTTTATAAGCACTGTCGCCAGATACATACCAGCCATTGACAAAATAGCTTTCAAACTTTTCCGGACGCTTCCAGATTTGGCGCATCATTGACGGCCATCCCCTTTTGATTGCCAGATTGCCCATTTGATTTGGAGGCAGTTCATTTCCTTCATTGTCAACGATCGATGCCTCAATTCCCGGAAGCGGTTTACCCATTGATCCTGGGCGAATTTCCAGTGATGGCAGGTTTACAATAAGCTGTGCACCTGTTTCAGTCATCCACCACGTATCATGAATTCTAAGGTCAAATGCCTTGAGTCCCCACGTAATGACTTCCGGATTCAACGGTTCCCCGACACTCATGACATGACGCAATGATGAGAGGTCATACTTTTTCACGACATCTTCACCGGCACTGACCAGCTTCCGGAGCGCCGTTGGTGCTGTATACCAGACTGATACATTATATTTATCAATGGTACCATACCAGTCGTCCGGACTAAATCGGCCGCCGCGAATGACATTGGTAACACCATGAAGCCATGGAGCAAAAATGCCATAACTTGTTCCAGTTACCCAGCCCGGATCAGCTGTACACCAATAAACATCATCTTCTCGTAAATCCAATACCCATTCAGCTGTTGCATAATGCTGGATCATCGCATTATGAACGTGATAAACGCCTTTCGGTTTGCCGGTAGAACCTGATGTATAATGAATGAGCATACCATCCCCAAGAGCAACCCATTCAATATCAAAATCAGTTGATGCTGCTTTCATTTCACTGTCATAATCAATATATTTATCAGATGTTTCATTGTTCCCGCCGACAAGCACAATTTTTTCAAGATCAGGCAAATCTTCTTGCGGAACTCGCTCCAATAATTCAGGCGTGGTGATCAGCATACTTGCTTCACTGTCCTGCAAACGGTCACGGACAGCCTGCTCCATAAATGCTTCAAATAACGGTCCGGCAATAGCACCTGTTTTTAAGATCCCGAAGAATGCTGCATAAAACTCAGGGCTTCTCGGAAGGAAAAGAAATATACGGTCTCCTTTCTGAACCCCGTGTTTTTTCAGTACATTTGCAAATTGATTGCTTTGCCTGCGTAATGCATCAAACGTTACGTTTTCCTCACGATCAGGTGACGAATACAATAACGCAGCTTTATCCTTTTTATTGGGATCTTCCGCATGGCGATCAACTGCCTCATATGCCATATTAACTTTTCCTGTAGTATTCCAGCTGAAATGTTTTTTCACATCTTCCCAAGAAAACTTCTCGCGCATACTTTCGTAGTTTTGCAGATTAAACTTACCATCCTGTGCGGGTATACGCTGCATATCCATTCCTATCACCCCATCTTAAAATTTGTAATCGGTTGCAAAACCGCTCACTAAAAGTTACGTTATAATTGTATTAAATATACAATTATATAAAGTTTTATAAACATTTTGCCAACTATCAACTATTTTAGAACATTTTGTGACAATTTTAAAGTGTTTTACGCTGAAGGAATTAAAAACACCCTTGCGTCAGCATCACGCAAGGGTGTAAATTACACTTTTTCATTAGCCTGGACTGGTTGTGTATCCTTCCGTTTTTCTCTTTCAGATATAATATAAGCACATGCAGCGTCACCTGTAATATTCAAGGATGTTCGCAGCATATCCAACAGGCGGTCCACCCCAATAATCAGTGCAATTCCTTCTGTTGGGAGCCCAACCTGATTTAATACCATGGCCAGCATCACCAGCCCGACACCCGGAACACCGGCTGTCCCGATACTTGCCAGTGTCGCAGTAAGAATAACCATGACAATATCTGTGAAACCTAAATCGATCGCATACACTTGCGAAATAAACACGGTTGCAACAGCCTGCATAATGCCTGTTCCGTCCATATTGATGGTCGCACCGAGCGGCTGGACAAAACTGCTGACGGATTTTCTGACGCCAAGTTTTTCCTGGGCCATCCTCATGGAAACAGGAAGCGTGGCACTGGAGCTTGACGTACTGAAGGCAACAGACATGGCAGGGAAAAATGCTTTATAAAATGTCAAAGGATTCCCTTTGCCGACTCCCCAAATGGCCAGACTGTACGTCAATGCACCATGAAGCAGCAAACCTAAAATAACGGCAACCATATACATCAGCATCGAACCCAATGCATCAAGCCCCGCACCGCCGAGAGCCGAGGCAATCAAAGCGAAAGCGCCGTATGGAGCAGTTTTCATAACCAGATTAACTAAAAATAGCAAAATTTCATTTGCCTCTTCAAATAAATGATGAATGCGTTTTGTTTTATCACCTAAAACAGCAAGGGCAACACCAATGAAAATAGCAAAAGCAATAATTTGCAGCATATCACCACTGCTCATAGCATCAATCGGATTTTCCGGAATAATATTAATCAATGTTTCTATAACCGGTGGAGGCGTTTGTTCTTCATATTCTGTATCACCAATATTAAAATCGCCTCCGGTACCAGGCTCCAGCAAATAGCCGATGCCAATACCAATCAATAAGGCAATAGCTGTCGTAACAAGATAAAAAGTAATCGTCTGCACGCCTATCTTGCCCAGTTTCACCGGATCACTCAGACCTGCCGTTCCCAATACAATCGATACAAATACAATTGGAACAACCAGCATCATAATCAAATTCAAAAACAGCTGACCAACAGGATGTAACACATATTGATCAGCAACAGAAAAGACTTCTGATGGCGCAAAGCTTAAACCGACACCGGTCATAACACCTAACACAAGAGCAATCAGGATTTTCTTTGTCAAATTCATGCTGCATGTTCCTTTCTTGATGAGATTTTTTTAAAGCCGTATGTTAGAAAATGCATTCAGAAATGGATGGTTGGCAATTGGAATTATGAGGCACGCCCCCGGCAGGAATCGAACCTGCGCACACGGCTTAGGAGGCCGTTGCTCTATCCCCTGAGCTACGGGGGCACGTAAAATAGGACTTGTCCAATTAAAAGAGAGAGATACCGAAAGTGAAAAAAGGCACAATCAATATTATACAAAAATTCCAGCTAAATGAAAAGTGGATTTTGATTTTACATGGAACTGCTCTTTTTTGTATGCTACAATTAGTATTTGTTGACTATAATCGCCTGATTGGAGGGAAAGTTATGCTGGAGGCCCCGTTCATTGCAATCGAAGGACCAATCGGAATCGGAAAAACATCACTTGCCAAAAAACTTTCTGTCCATTTTAATTTCCACCTGTTAAAAGAAATCGTTGAAGAAAACCCATTCCTTGGAAAATTTTACGATAATATTGAGGAATGGAGCTTTCAAACGGAAATGTTCTTTCTTTGCAATCGTTATAAACAGCTGGAGGATATTGAACAAAAATATCTGAATCAGAATAAAGCAGTCATCGCTGACTATCATATCTTCAAAAACATGATTTTTGCCAAACGTACACTGCCGGACGATAAATTTAACAAGTATGAACAAATTTACCATATATTAACAAAAGACATGCCTGTGCCGAATATCATGATTTACTTGCATGCCAGTCTTGATACCATATTGGATCGGATCCGACTACGCGGAAGAGATATTGAACAGAATATTAAGCCATCCTATCTGGCACAGCTCATACAAGATTATGAAGACTATATGAATGAATTTGAAGTGCTTCACCCGGATATACCCGTTATCCGAATCAATGGGGATAAAACAGATTTTGTAAAATATCAGAAGGATCTTGAGCACATTATCAGTCTAGTGGAACAGCAGCTGTGCAGCCACAAGGCAGTATCCAAACCATAAAGGGGAACAAAAATGAATTTACGTGAGAAATACCAGATTCCAAACGACAGCATTATTACAGTCGCCGGTACAGTCGGAGTCGGGAAATCAACTATGACAAAAGCATTAGCTAACACACTTAATTTTAAAACGTCTTTTGAAAAGGTCGATGCCAATCCATATCTTGGGAAGTTTTACGATGATTTCGAACGCTGGAGCTTCCATCTGCAAGTTTATTTTCTGGCCGAACGTTTTAAGGAACAAAAAAAGATTTTCGAATATGGCGGCGGGTTTATTCAAGACCGTTCGATTTATGAAGATACAGGCATTTTCGCTAAAATGCATTATGAGAATGGAACGATGTCCAAAACAGATTATGAAACATATACAAACCTGTTTGAAGCCATGGTGATGACGCCGTATTTCCCACACCCTGATTTATTAATTTATCTAGAAGGTTCATTTGATAAAATACTGGAGCGGATTCAAAACCGCGGCCGGGAAATGGAAAAAAGTACACCCATTTCCTATTGGGAAGAACTGTATAAACGCTATGAGGAATGGATTAACAACTTTAACGCATGCCCGATTTTGCGTGTCGATATTTCGGATTATGATTTATTTGAGCAAGACGAATCCATTGAACCAGTTCTGGAAAAAATCGGTCATTTCATCCAGCAATCACGAAAATGGAAAACACGGGAACTGATAAAATAAAAAAACTGCTCCATCGCAGAAGACGTACTTATGCCGGCACTGGTGATTAATGTGCTGAATTTAGCCGGCCTTTTGCAGGAAATTAAACGAATCTGTGTAAAGTGACGGAGCATACGGCCGTTACTTTGCAGTTTCGTTTAATTTCCCCCACCATATTTATAATCAGTACGCTACACGATCATTGATCGCCTCAACCAGTTCTTCCTATGAACAATCGTTTCAATCCAGTTGAACTATCATATTTAATCGCCCTCTCATCTGCGCGATTTTAGAACAAAGCGAGATGCCATAAAGTGTTTGGAGCGTTCTTGATTGCGCTTCCCGAGAATCTTTACTGGCTTATAGAAACAAACGACGTTGCAACATTTTTGATAAGATACATGTCAAAACATATCGAACTCAAGCCATTCAAAGCCATTCATCACGATATTCGAGCAGATATAATTTAACCCTTCAACAGTTTTATTTTTAAAAACATCTCTATCGTTCAACACTTTCATTGAAAAAGGAATTGATATGATCGCTTATTCCTATAGCTTCTTCCCTAATTCAATTGAACGGTTCCGTGCACGTTCCACACATGTCATGATCGTTTCCTGGAACTTATGTTCAGTGAGTGATTCAAGTCCAGCCTGAGTTGTCCCGCCCGGGCTTGTAATATTTTCACGAAGCTTGGCCGGATCCAAGCCGGATGTTTTGAGCATTTCTCCGGCTCCAACGATTGTTTGCGTGATCAGATTATGCGCTGTATCTTGATCCAATCCAGCTTTCACTGCGGCTGCTTGCATTGCTTCGACTAAATAATACACATATGCCGGGCCGCTTCCCGATATGGCGGTAACCGTATGCATATCATCCTCAAGTACCTCTGTTGCTGTACCGATCGTATTAAAAAGCTCCATCGCCGTTTCCAGATGTTTTTCTGCAGCAAATTTCCCCCGGGTAATAGCTGTAGCAGATTGTCCCACTGCAGATGATGTATTTGGCATTGCACGAACAACCGGCACCTTTTTGCCGATCAATTGTGAAATAATATCGGTTGAAACACCTGCTACCACAGAGATAACCAGCTGGTCCGTATTCAAGTAATCGCCAATGGAACTGGCAGCTGCTTTTACATCATAAGGTTTCACCGCAATGACGATCATATCTGCGCCGTCGATTATTTCCCTGACATCGTCTGTCTTTTGAACGGCATACTGTTTTTCAAGAAACGCCAATCGTTCTTGATCCGACTTATTCGTGACATAAATCTGTTCTTTCGGTAAAAAGCCACTGTTTAATATACCAGTCAAGATTGATTCAGCCATTGATCCGGCACCGATAAATCCCAGTTTTTCACCCATCTTCATCTCTCCTTTAAATTAAAAAACACCCGAATCGATCCTGTAAAAGGACGGATTGGGGTGTTTTCCGTGGTACCACCTTCATTGACATGTTTGACATGCCCACTCTTTATGATAACGCAGGAAGACTGCGGTCAGGGTTAATCTGACAACTCCGAGGCAGGTTTCACAAAAGCTATAGCCGATGGAATCTTTCAGCCGGTGAATTCCACTCTCTTGCGGAAAGCGTTTTGCTACTGACCTCTTCTTCGTTTAAAAAGTTATTTAAAGAATCATTCCAGTACAGATGCAAGGATCATATTTGTTCATGCACTTACCTGTATTTTATGTAATATACCGGCTAGTATTCCCAATGTCAAGTATAAAAACGAGGCTTTCACCTGTAAGCCTCGTTGTCTCTTTATTGACTGATTGATTCTCTTAAAGCCTGGAGCCTTGATCCCATCCCGTCACCTGCAGCGATTACATATTCATATTGAATGACTAATACATTCTCCTCAATTTGATAAACGTAATATCCTTGAGGCGGGGATGAAAAATGCTGCCCGATCCCGTGATACGGATTTTCTTCACCGGGTGGTGTTTCAGCTGACTCTTCCGTCTCGCTGGCATCCCCGCTATAGTCGGATTGTACATCGGAAACAACGTCATCCAAGCTGACATCTTCTATAACTTCCAGCCTGATCCAGGCATTATCATCATCGCTGTAATGTCTGACGGCCCCCTCATCAATGGTATAATTGCCGAGAAATTCATCCATTTGATAGTAAATGCCATATGGCTCAAGTGAATAGTTGGTGACCGTCGTCTCTTTTTCCGTACCTTCCAGCATAATCGTTTGGGTTTCTGTTCCTTGTTCACTAACCGATATTTGTTGTGATGCTGTGTCATCCGTGTCTCCTTCTTGTCCGCTGTCAGCAGCTTCTTTGCCTGTATCACCTGTATTTGCTTTATTTTCCGGTTGATCATGATCATCTGCCGGCAGAACGGATTGATTGCTGTTAATCGTATTCACCAGAAGCACGCCGCATATAAATAAAACAGCAGCAGTTGAAAACCAGATAGCTGATTGCTTTAATTTTTTTCGCTTGCGCTTCTTCTTCGCATGTTTTCTAATTGCATTTTTCATCGATTCTTTTTTTTGAGGGTCTAATGAAACAGATGTTTTCAATTCTTTTAACTCCTTTTGTAATTCGTCCTCGTTAAAATTCATAATCGCCCTCCTTTACTTTTCCTTTTAAAGCTTTTAATGCTCGATGAAATGTTACGCGCACCTTTGTATCATGCCATTGTAAAATACTGGCTGTTTCGGCAACCGATAATTCTTCAATACCCCGCAATATAACGACGTCCTGATAATCCTGTTTCAGTTTTGAAATGGCCTGATGCAATTGATGTTTGGTTTCATTAGCCAGCTGCTTTTCTTCTGGTGATATATCTGTTCGATCATCATACGTTTTGATTAATTTACGCCAATCCTGTCGTTTCCTTTTTCGTGCCTCATCAATGGCCAGATTACGTGCAATTGATATGAGCCATGTTTTAGGACTGGAGTCTCCTTTAAACGAATCATACCGATCAATCGCCTTTATAAAAACTTCCTGCACTAAATCTTCCACATCAGGAGTGGACATGTAATAGACAAGAAACTTATATATATCATCACTATAAGAATCAAACCAGTCCGTAATTAATTCCTCATCCATCCTGCAGCCTCCTTTTATCAGGATTTCTTAATGATGTCCTTTGTTCATTAGACGATGTTATTAATCAAATATTACAGTTTTACTCAAAAATCAGCCATATAAAAACACTGCCATTCATAGCTTAGATATGCATGCCTCTATTAAAAGACTCTTTTCATAAAGATTGTGTTATTAAACCCGCAGCCTGAATACACAAGTATCGTCGTGCTGCAAGTTGTTTCGATGCAGCATGCACTCCTCGCAACTCGAAGCTATTCGGTATAAGTATGACTCGTTGCTTTCCGCAAGTGATCCGTATGCTCGAGCAAACATGATACATGATGTTACTCACATAGCCAAATAAAAAAACCGCTACTAATGTAACGGTTTGGTGGTTTTATCTCCAACTTATGCGATTTAATTAAATGGAGGAGGTAGAGGGATTCGAACCCCCGCGCGGTTTGACCCGCCTGTCGGTTTTCAAGACCGATCCCTTCAGCCAGACTTGGGTATACCTCCATGCGACAAGATATAATATACTATAGTATAAATATCTTGTCAATCCCGGTGAAAAATTTTGAGTGAGTCAATTTTTTGCGGGAAGTTTCTCTCGACCTTTGAATTTCTTTTTGATTGTTGATGTAAAGACGCGGTTATTTTCTTACCTGCGGCCCGTATACACTCCGCTTTCCGCGGGTGGCTGGTGAGCCTCCTCGTGCTGGCGCACTACGGGGTCTCACCGATGCCTTTCCTCCCGCTGGAGTCTGCGTGTATACGGGCCGCTTAGTGTATAAATCTATTTTTGGGAGTGGAGGCCAGCTAATCCACGCAAAGCCTGTGCTGTATTGCTGCTTAGCTCCTTACCCCACAGTACAAGCATGCTGCCTATCACAGCTCCTACAGACTGTCCTGTCTTTTGTTTCAGTAATTGTTTGAGCGAAACCTTTTCTTCCCGAGATTCGTCATTCTGATAATCACTTGTTGTGAAATCAAGCGCCTCTTCCAATGTTCCATCAAACCGGTGAATAATGGATCTCGTCATAGCCTCAAGGCCGTCCACAGACCAGCTATAACCCATTTTCTTCAGGCGCCTGGAAAAGAAGTTCATGTTGGAGTTCGGCGGAACCCATCGGACGCATCCAATCCGTCTCTACGCCCTTTTCCTACAGTCTCTCACGATAACCCCTGATGGCTTCTTGATTATCTAAAATAAACATGCGCAATTCGGCAATGTCATCTTTCTTATCGTCGTCTATCTCCGCCTTCTCTGCCTCAGCGATAGCGGTTGATAAAGATGCCGGATGAGGAATTCCACCTTTTGTTTGGTTTTTCGACGAATCTATTCTATCAAAGGTGAGAGTTCCTTTGTTGTGTGATACAAAGGACGTCAACTTTCAAAATGTTCGATTTAATATATCTCTTCCCGTAAATATTTTACTTATACAAAAATTTTTATGTGTATTATTTCCTATTGATGAGCGGGCTCTGTCCGCTCCAAAAACTCCTGGTAAATCCCATCATAAACCGATCTGTTCCTTAAAAGTTCCAGTATGGTCAAAGCGACTGCCTTTGCACCCGTTATAAGTGCCTGATCTCCTTTTTCAGACCGCGCCGCTTCTCTAAATACATCCGTATGTCCTACTAGATCAGTCGGACCTATTTTAATATGAGGATGAATCGTCGGGACAACTTGGCTGACATTTCCTGCGTCTGTTGATCCCAGAGCCGTTCTTTCCACTGTATTAACTGTTTCACCCAACCCTTCGATGACTTCTTTAAATACATGATCGAAGCGTTTGTTAACAATAAAGTTATCGACTTCATTTTGGAACGGCGTTATGTTGACAGTCGCTCCGGTTGCCGATGCAGCGCCATTTGCAATTCCCTTCACTTTTTCCGTTACATCGTTTAAGACCGTCCTGGTTGCTGCCCGTATAAAAAATCTCGCTTTCGCATATTCCGGAACGATGTTGGGTGCATCACCACCATTGCTTATAACGCCATGAATCCTGACATCAGACGGTAAATGCTGACGTAACGCATTAATCCCGTTAAACAGTTGGATAACCCCATCCAGCGCATTGATTCCTTTTTCTGGATGGGCTGATGCATGTGCGGATTGGCCAAAAAATTCAAAATCAAGCGGATCGACGGCTAGAGTTGGACTGGTCAGATTCGTTTCATTTCCGGGATGAAGCATTACAGCAGCGTCAATATTCTCCAATAAACCTGCCTTCACAAAACTTCCTTTCGCACTGCCATTTGGACCGCCTTCTTCTGCAGGTGTTCCAAGCACAATAAGTTCCCCGCCAATTTCATCAATGACCTTACTTAAAGCAACAGCTGCAGCAACACTTGTTGTTCCAATCATGTTATGTCCACATGCATGACCTAGCCCCGGCAGCGCATCATACTCAGCTAATAAACCGATTCTAAGCCCTTCTTTTTCACCTTTTCGTTGCGCCAGGAATGCTGTTTCATGACCAGCAACACCTGTTTCAATCGTGAAACCTTCTTTAAAAAGGATATCCGTTAATAATTGTGATGCAAAATATTCTTCATTCCCGATTTCCGGATTATCATGAATTGCATGACTTGTTTTCACGTATTGTTCTTGATGCGCTTCAATGTTTCCAGAAATCATATTTTTCATCTCAGCTAATCTGCTTGCTGTAATTGTCATCCAATCACCCCATCATATTATTTTTGGAAACTTTTTTCGTTGTGCATCGAGCAGCCAGAATTCACAAGTGAAAGCAATAAACTTTTAGCAAAGTTATTTGGAAAAACCCGCTTTCACACCAAATCCTCATAGTGAGAGCCTTAGTGTTTAACGTTACAAAAAATGCTTACCAGCCAATTTTGTCCAGCGATACGAAAGTGGGTATCTGATTTCCCTCGTATTCTTCTTCAATTAATGCCTTCACATCATCTGATTGGTAAATATCAGCCAATTGCTGCAGCACTTCGTTATCTTTGTCTTCTTCATTAACAGCGATAATATTGATATAAGGTGTTGCTGTTTCATTTTCATGAAAAATGGAATCATCTAATGGGCTGAATCCTGCATCAACGGCAATTCCATTATTAACAATGGAAGCAGCTACATCCGGCAAAACACGCGGCGTTTGAGCCGCTACAAGTGTTTCAAACTGCAAATTCTTAGGGTTATCCACAATCTTGTCTAAAGAGCCATTGCCATCAAAGTCTTCCTCTAATTCAATCAATCCTGCTTCCTGCAACAGCAGCAGCCCGCGTCCCATATTGGTTGCTTCTTTAGGCAGGGCAATGGTCGCCCCTTCCGGCAGTTCTTCTGGTGAATCGTATTTTTCAGAGTAAAGCCCCATTGGTGCTATGACGGTTGTAGCAATTGGAGCTAGATCCAGATCATGTTCTTCGATAAATGCATCAAAGTAGGATACTGTTTGAAAGGCATTCGCATCAAGCTCTCCTTCAGCCAGTGCCAGATTCGGCTGCACGTAATCCGAAAAACGAACAATCTCAACGTTAATGCCTTCTTCCTTTGCTTTTTCGGCAACAAAATCCCAAACCGTTGTGTCGGAGCCACTAATTCCCACCTTTACGGTTGACTCACTGTTACAAGCACTCACAATGACTATTAAGCCGATAAGTAATACTAAAAATCCAAATTTCTTCATGTTGTTTTTCTCTCCTTTTAACGATAACTTTCCGCTCCTGATTTTAGCGCCGTCTGACTTTTCTGGATAATATATTTCCCGCCGTTTGCAATCCTTGTACCATGACAACAAGAATGGCTACGGTAATTATCATCACGATCGTGTCAAATCGCTGATAGCCATAAGTAATAGCTAAATCGCCAAGTCCGCCGCCGCCAATTGCACCAGCCATAGCTGAGGCACCAATCAGCCCAATCGTTGCAATAGTTAATCCTAATAAAAGAGAGCTTAATGCCTCTGGTATCAGGAATCGCATGATAATTTGCCGTGGTGTTGCGCCCATTGCCTGCGCAGCTTCCATAACACCAGGATCAACTTCAAGCAGCGAGTTTTCAATTAATCTGGCAATGTATGGCCCTGAAAAAAGCACCATAGGTACAATAGCAGCTGCCGTCCCGATTGACGTTCCAACAAGCAATCGGGTAAACGGGATTACAGCAACCATCAAAATAATAAAAGGTATCGATCGAAATACGTTGACAATGGCATTCAGCACATTAAAAACCGCTGCATTCTCCCACAAATGTCCTTTACGTGTGACAACCAGCAAAATACCCAACGTTAAACCAATTACAGTTGCAAAAAGCAGTGAAATAGCGACCATTGTAATGGTTTCGCCTAATGCTGCCAGAATTTGATTCCAGTCAACCAGCATCTTCTAGCACCTCCTTGACGGTTACTTCCTGTTGATTGATATCCATGATAACCCGATTAATCTCTTTTGCGTCACCTTCGAATTTCACAATCAAATTGCCAAAAGGTGTTCCCTGCAGCTCCGTTATACTGCCAAATAAGACATTCACTTCCACATCAAAACGTTTAGCTATTTGGGAAAGCAGCGGCGCTCCAGCAGAATCACCAACAAATACAATGCGATAAATCCGGTTAGTAGATGATTGTGATTGTATTAATTGATGAACGGATTCTGGTATGTCATCTTGCATCACTGTACTGACAAAATCATGTGCAATTTCTGTTTTTGGCTGTGCAAAAACCTCAAAAACAGATCCTGATTCGATGACTTTCCCCTGATCTAGAACAGCTACCTTATCGCAAATCTCCCGAATAACACCCATTTCATGCGTAATGATTAAAATCGTAATGTTATACGCCTGATTAATTCTTTTTAAAAGCTTTAAAATGGATTCTGTCGTTTGCGGATCCAGTGCTGACGTTGCTTCATCACATAATAAGACAGATGGCTGAGTTGCCAATGCCCGGGCAATGCCTACGCGTTGTTTTTGGCCGCCCGACAGCTGGTCCGGGTAATCAGCCGCCTTATCACGGAGACCAACGAATTCTAATAGCTCATATACGCGTTGTTCCACTTCTTTTTTTGATTGCTTCATGAGCAATAATGGCATGGCTACGTTCGTAAAAACGGTTTTCGAATTAAGCAAATTGAAATGCTGAAAAATCATTCCGATATGCCGTTTTGCCTCCCGCAGTTCCTTAGGCGAAAGACACTGCAGGTTCTGATTATTTACAATAACGTTTCCCGAAGTTGGCCGCTCGAGTAAATTCACACAACGCACCAGTGAACTTTTGCCTGCACCACTGAAACCGATAACACCATATATCTCGCCTTCCTCAATATGCAGATCAACCTCATCTAATGCCTTTACTTGCTGTCCTGCACTTTCGTAAATCTTCGTCACGTTTTCAAACGTAATCAATGATACCCACTCCTTCAAATATAAAAATGCCTCTCCTTAATCGATAAGAAGAGGCATTTCCGCATACCTCTTCTTATCTATCAAGCCTTGTTGCCTGCTGGATTTGGCACAGTACTTAAAAAAGTCCGCTGCCGAGGTTTCACAGGGCCAGTCCCTCCACCTCTCTGGATAAGAAGTTCAGATATATTCAGTTGTTAAAAATTAGAAATCTCTTCCTATAATGAAATAAGAAGAGATTTAAGAAACGTGCACACTCTTCTTATTTTCAAGCGAATGCTTGCTGGAATTGGCACAGTACTTTGTTATAAAGTCCGCTGCCGAGGTTTCACAGGGCCATGTCCCTCCACCTCTCTGAATAAGAAGTTCGATTATTTAATTTAATATGATTTAAACTTTACTACCGTTATAACATTTTGTCAATTGTTTTTTACGCAGTTTTCATATTTTTTCTTCTGCATTTGAACCAGACAAGCTATTTAAACGGTCAGCCAGTGCCAGTTTACCATCTACAGTCTCTTGATTATTCGATAAAATAACCTCTTTTAGCTCATAAGCGTTGGATCCGTGCTCCGTAAAGTCAAGACCGGCAATTTCTTCTTTTTGTGATACACGAATCGGAGCGAAACGTGTTGCAACAAATAAGAAAGTCCCCATCACAGCCATTGTCCAGACAATTACGGCAATAACACCTGCCAATTGTACAAACAACTGGGAGGGCCCCGCTCCATAAAAAAGACCATTGGTTGTCGAGAACAGGCCGACTGCAACCGTTCCCCAGATACCGCAGATACCATGCACTGTAATAGCGCCTACAGGATCGTCAATCCGCAATTTAACATCCAGAAAGTGAATACCTTCCACTAACACAACACCTGAAATGATACCGACGAGTATGGAACCCCCAAGTGATATTTCTGCACAGCCGGCTGTGATACCAACAAGGCCAGCCAATACACCGTTGAGTGATAACGATCCATCTACACGATTAAAGCGGAGTTTCGTATATAAAACCGTGGATATCAGTGCTGCCGACGTTGACAGCAGCGTGGTACCTATAACCATCGGCACTAATTCAGGATCAGCCGCCAGTGAGCTTCCACCATTGAAGCCGAACCAGCCAAGCCAAAGAATGAATACCCCCAGTGCTCCCAGCGGAATATTATGACCTGGTATAACATTGACTTTCTTACCGCTATATTTTCCAAGACGCGGTCCCAGAAACAATACAGCTGTTAAAGCACCGATAGCACCAGTCAGATGAACAACTGTCGAACCGGCAAAATCACTGAATCCAAGTGCTGTCAGCCAGCCATCACCCTGCCAAATCCAGTGGCCGACTACCGGATAGATAAAGGCCGTCATGACAGCGACCATCATGACATAACTGCTTAATTTCATACGCTCTGCAACAGCGCCCGAAATAATCGTGGCTGCTGTGGCAACAAACATTGCCTGAAATACAAAGAAACCAATGTCCTCAACGCCACTTAGCATAAAACCATCACTGCCTATCAGCGAAACCGAGGATGTACCGAACATCAGCCCATAGCCGACAAGAAAAAAAAGAATGGCAGCAAGACTAATGGTAATAAAGTTCTTCATCAGAATATTGAGGGCGTTTTTTGCCCTCGTAAACCCTGATTCAACCATCGCAAATCCTGCATGCATGAAGAATACCAAAAAGGCAGCCATCATCACCCATACTGTATCAACAGACAGCTGAAGTGACTCAGTTGTCGGTGCTGCATATACCCTTGAGGTAAGTGACAAAAAAAGAAACGATAAAAAGGCAATTTTTTTAATCATACATGATCCTCCTTTAAATGTTAGAGTACCGCTTGTTCCCCCCGCTCACCTGTACGAATGCGAATCGTTTGCTCAATCGGAGATATAAAGATTTTTCCGTCGCCAACATCTCCTGTGCTGCAAGTTTTAATCATTAGATCAATAATTTTTTCTAATTGATCTTCATCCGCAACAATTTCCACTTTGATCTTAGGAAGCAGTTCAACCTTGAACGTTGTACCACGAAAAATCCCTGTGCCACCTTTTTGTTTTCCGGTTCCTGCTGCTTCCGTTATGGTCATACCACCGATTCCAATATCCGATAGTTTATCACGGAGTAACTGAATCCTTTCCGGACGAATGATCGCTTCAATTTTTTTCATATGTTTCAAACACCTCTCAAAAAATATGTTAACTTTCTTAACATAAAAAGTTATATTATTTATCATAATGGTTGAAAGTAAAAAATTCAAGCCCTATTTTTTGAAAATTTTTATAAAAACGCTTACATTTTGTGTGTTCTGTCTGTTTCACAAGGACAAAAGGATATAAGCCAAAGATAAATCCGAACGACGATTCCACTATGATTGGAAAAAACTGATATGCTCCCTTCTAAGTAGGCAGATAAAAAAATAAAATCTGCTACTTTGAGGGGAGTTATTTTTATGCCAAGAAAGAATTATACGATTGAATTTAAACAAATAGTATTGGATGCATATGAACATAAAGGTTTTAGCTTAAGAGGTATTTATCAAAAGTATGGTGTACATCATACAGCGCTTATGGATTGGAAGAAATCCGTAACCAAATATGGATGGAAAGGTTTAAAGAGAACCTCTTCTAAGAAGAAAGTGTATACAAAAAAAGTGAAGTTGGCAGCTATTTCTGATTATCTAGCCAAACACTACTCACTTAA
>NZ_FOJW01000009.1 GCF_900112045.1 Lentibacillus halodurans | reverse complement strand
TTAAGCTAAAACCTTTATGTTCATATGCATCCAATACTATTTGTTTAAATTCAATCGTATAATTCTTTCTTGGCATAAAAATAACTCCCCTCAAAGTAGCAGATTTTATTTTTTCATCTGTCTACTTAGAAGGGAGCATATCACATCGTTCGGATTTATCTTTGGCTAATATACTTTTGTCCAAGCCTCTTTATAATTCATTCACGTGATGAAAGTCTTATCTTGAACGAAGCTTTTCCAGCTCAACAAGGAACTTATCATTTAACACCTTGATGTATGTCCCTTTCATACCGAGTGAGCGAGACTCAATAACACCAGCACTTTCAAGTTTTCTTAATGCATTGACAATGACTGATCTGGTGATACCTACCCTGTCAGCAATCTTGCTGGCAACAAGCAATCCTTCATGACCATTTAATTCTTCAAAAATATGATCGATTGCTTCCAGTTCACTGTAGGATAAAGAGCTGATGGCCATTTGTACAACAGCTTTGCTTCTCGCTTCCACTTCAATTTCTTCGGTTTTTTCATGCAGGATTTCCATCCCGACAACAGTTGCCCCGTATTCACCAAGGAGTAGATCATCTTCATTGAAGCTGTCTGACAATCTGCTCAAGACCAGTGTACCCAAACGGTCGCCACCTCCGATAATCGGAACAATTGTCGTCAATCCGTTTTTGAATAATTCACGATTCTCCACCGGGAATGCAGTAAATGGACTGTCAATATCAAGATTCGCGGTCGTCTCATAAATATTAAACAATCCATGGGTATATTCTTCAGGAAATTGTCTTTCTTCCAGCATCGATTTCATGCGCTCATTTTCAATTTCCTGATTAATCGCATAACCCAATAGCTTTCCTCGTCTGCTGACAATGAAAACATTTCCTTTGATGACATCTCTTAGTGTTGCAGACATGTCGTTAAAATTCACTGATTTACCTGTTGTTTTTTGCAGCATAGCGTTGATTTTTCTTGCACGTTCTAAAAGTTCCATTTTAAATATCCTCCATTTCATCTATTCAGCTTATAAAATAAACTGACTTAAATCCTTATTTTTTATAATATTACTTAATTTTTGATCAACATACTCATCTGTTATTTTTATCGTTTCCATGTTAATGTCAGGGGCTTCAAACGATAAATCTTCCAATAGTTTTTCTAGTATCGTATGCAGTCTTCTTGCACCGATATTGTCCGTTTCCTGATTAACCTGGAAGGCAATTTCTGCCAATCTATTTACAGCTTGGTCTGTAAACTCAACATTTATACCTTCTGTTTTTAATAATGCCGAATATTGTTTCAATAATGCATTGGATGGTTCCATTAAAATCCGCTTAAAATCTTCAATCGCTAATTTTTCCAGTTCCACCCTTATTGGAAAGCGCCCTTGCAGTTCCGGTATCAAATCGGATGGTTTTGCAGTATGAAATGCTCCTGCTGCAACGAACAGCATATGGTCTGTTTTTACAGGACCATGTTTGGTAACAACCGTTGACCCTTCTACAATCGGCAGAATATCCCGCTGTACGCCTTCACGGGATACATTTGCAGCACTATCCTGTTTACCGGAAACTTTATCAATTTCATCAATGAATAATATTCCCGACTGTTCAGCCCGATTGATAGCTTCCTGTGCTGCTTCTTCCATATCAACAAGCTTTTGGGCTTCCTGTGTGGTTAATACTTTTCTTGCTTCTGAAACGGGGAGTTTGCGCTTTTTCTTCTTCTTCGGCATGAACTGACCGAAGGCATCCTGCATGTTCATTCCCATTTGTTCCATTCCGGATCCCTGCAGCATATCAAACATAGACGGGGGTATCTCCTCGATCTCCACTGTTACGGTCCTGTCCTCCAGTTCCCCTAATGCCAGCTGATGTTCCACTTGTTTGCGTTTATTTCTGATTTCATCGTTTTGTTCAGTTGATTCGCTGCTCTCTTCATCTTCATCCTGTGCAGAAAACAACATTTCAAATGGGTTTTTCATGGTGTTTTGTTTTTTTGCCTGTGGCACAAGCAGGTCAACCAGCTTTTTATTCGCTTCTTGTTCTGCCCGGTCTTTAACCTCATTCATTTTTTCTTCCTTGACCATTCGTAAAGCCATCTCAACCAAATCGCGGACCATTGATTCGACATCACGTCCGACGTAACCAACTTCGGTGAATTTGGTTGCTTCCACTTTTACAAACGGAGCACTAACCATATTGGCCAGCCGACGTGCAATTTCCGTTTTACCTACCCCGGTCGGTCCAATCATCAGGATATTTTTCGGAACAATTTCATCCTTGATATTCTCATCAAGCTTCATTCGGCGATACCGGTTTCTTAACGCCACAGCAACCGATTTTTTAGCATCTGACTGGCCTACGATATATTGATCCAGCCGCTCCACTATTTGTCTTGGTGTATAGTCAATCCCCATTCAGCCAAGGCCTCCTTATTCATCAAGTACCTCTAATGTAATGTGGTCATTCGTGTAGACACATACTTCACCAGCGATTTCCAGGGCAGCCTGTGCAATCTCCCTTGCTGAGAGCCCGTTTGCATGTCTGACTAATGCCCTGCCGGCACTCAATGCATAGTTCCCGCCAGAACCAATTGCAAGAATACCATCATCAGGCTCAATAACCTCACCGGTTCCCGACACAAGAAACATCTTTTCCCTATTCATAACGATAAGCATGGCTTCCAGTTTACGGAGAACTTTATCACTTCGCCATTCTTTTGCCAATTCCACTGCGGCCCTCGCAAGATTGCCATCGAACGATTCCAATTTTCCTTCAAACTTTTCAAATAGCGTGAATGCATCTGCTACAGAACCGGCAAATCCCGCAAGTACCTGACCTTTATAAAGCGTACGGACTTTCTTGGCCTTATGTTTCATGACAACTGCATTTCCCAAAGTTACCTGCCCATCACCACTCATGGCACATTGTCCATTATGTCTGACAGCAAAAATTGTTGTGGCATGCATCTCGGCTGTCACATCCATCACCTCTTTTCGGGAAAAATTAATCCTCCGCTCGCGGATGACTGTTCATATATACATGACGTAAACGATCTTTGGTCACATGTGTATATATTTGTGTTGATGATAAATTCTCATGTCCCAGCAATTCCTGAACTGTACGGAGATCGGCACCCTCATTCAGCATATGGGTTGCAAATGTATGACGCAGCTTATGCGGGTGTACATGAACAGTCAGGGCGGCTTTTTCCACTATTTTGTTTAAAACCATGCGAATTCCCCTAGCCGTTAACGGACCGCCCCTTGCATTCAAAAAGACGTAATTATTAGATGACTTTGCCTTATCCAGCAATTTTTCCCTTCCATCGTTTATGTACGTTTCCAGGGCATCCTCGGCAAAACGGCCAAATGGAATATATCTTTCCTTATTGCCTTTTCCCTTAATAAACATCGTACCAATGGTAAAGTCAATATCCGGAAGCCTGATTCCCCGGCATTCACTGACACGTATACCCGTTGCATAAAGTATTTCAATCAATGCCTGATTGCGTTGGCCAATAGGATCTGCTAAGTCATTTACTTCAAACAATTTTTCCAATTCTTCCATATACAGAAACCCCGGTATTGGTTTTGCAGCTTTTGGAAGACCGACATGGATGAATGGGTTAACTGTCACCTGATTGTTACGCTCCAAAAAGCGGTAAAAACTTTTCAGGCTGGAGATTTTCCGGGATACAGATCTTCTCCCCAGTTTTCTCTCATATAACCTTGTAAGGTATAACCGGATGACCCGGTGATCGACATCCTGAAGACAGCTGATATTTTCCTGTTGTAGAAAAGTAAAGAAGTTATCCAAATCATCCATATAATATTGAATGGTAAATGGTGAAGCATTTTTTTCGATTTGTAAATACTCCATAAATGCCCTGTTTAATTCAGTAAAATTTTTCAATATTACACCCCGCTCGCTGCACAGCGAATAAATCATACCATAGAAACAACATGAAGGCAACAAACTTAACTAAATTGTAACAAAATTCAGAAATGGACTCAATCTATTGTTCTAAAATAAGCCTTATTACCTATGTTGTTCACATTACTGCAGTCTCCAGATGCAACTGTCAAGTAAATTACCTTACCAATGCGCAATTATATCTGTTTCATTTTAAATAGTCAACATATAAGAATTGAATTATCAAAAAACTTCCATTTCTATGGACAAAATGTGAAAAGCGTCAGGTTGCAATTCCTTTTCATATTATCAGATTCCCTGAATCATGACTTTAAAACCCATCCCAAAAAAACCACCTGTCATTGACAGGCAGTCAGTTTTGTGCACTTTCTTGATAATCACAGTTCGTGCATTGGACTCTTGTTTCTTTTTTCGTTTTCTTTTCCACAAGTAATGATTCACACTTCGGACACGGTCTTGAGATCGGTTTATCCCATGAAACAAAATCACATTCCGGATAACGGTCACAGCCATAAAATTTTCGGTTTTTTTTCGATTTTCGTTCCACGACATCGCCCTCTTTACATTTAGGACACGTCACACCAATTTTCTTTAAAATCGGTTTTGTATTTCGGCACTCCGGAAAATTGGAACAAGCCAGGAACTTACCGTATCTGCCCATTTTATAAACCATTTCATGTCCGCAGTTTTCACATGTGACTCCGGCGGGTTCATCCCTGATTTCAATTTTTTCCATTTCCTGTTCAGCTCTTTCCAGCCGTTTCCGGAAACCCTCGTAAAATTCATCCAGCACATTAATCCATTCTGCTTTTCCCTCCTCAATAGAATCCAGATCCTCTTCCATTTTAACAGTAAAATCCAGATCGATTATTTTCGGGAAAAATTCCTTCATAATGTCAGTTACAATCTCACCAAGTTCAGTGGGGACAAACCTTTTATTATCAAGGCGTACATAGCCCCTGCGCTGTATCGTATCAAGCGTAGGCGCATATGTTGAAGGTCTGCCGATCCCTTGTTCTTCCATGGTCCTGACCAATCTTGCTTCGGTATATCTCGGCGGCGGTTGCGTGAAGTGCTGATTCGGTGTGATATCTTTAGCATCAACAACCATGCCTTCCGTTAAATCAGGCAGATATTTATTTTCATCCTTTTTCTTGTCATCGGTACCTTCTACATATACCCTCATAAACCCTTTAAATTTAACCTTTGATCCGGTTGCCCGAAATTCAACCCCATTATTCAGTAAATGGACGGTCATCGTATCCATGACAGCCGGAGCCATTTGACTAGCCAGAAAACGTTCCCAGATAAGTTTATAAAGACGAAATTGATCCCGTGACAGAATATCTTTCAATGATTTCGGATCACGAACGGCTGATGTCGGACGTATGGCTTCGTGGGCATCCTGTGCACCCTCCTGCTTCTTGGCTTTTCCGGCATTACCCAGGTAATTTTTGCCGTAATGATCTTCAATATACCCTCTGGCCTCTTGTTTGGCAGTATCTGAAATCCGTGTGGAATCTGTACGCATATAAGTGATTAAGCCTGTGATACCGCCGGCTTTTTTGCCTAAATCGATTCCTTCATATAATTGCTGGGCGACCATCATGGTTTTTTTGGCACGAAAATTAAGCTTTCGGGCTGCTTCCTGCTGCAATGATGATGTTGTGAACGGTTTGGCTGGATTACGTCTGCGTTCGCGTTTGTTAACTTTATCAATTGAAAACTTTCGACCATCCAGCTTGTCAGTGACAGCTTTAACATCCGCTTCAGATTTCAGTTCCTGTTTTTTTCCATCAATTCCGTAAAAGGACCCTTCAAAAACGTCATTGTCCTGCTGAAAATGAGCATCAATCGACCAGTATTCTTCCGGTTTAAAATTCTCAATTTCCTTTTCGCGATCAATGATCATCTTGACAGCTACCGACTGCACCCTGCCGGCGCTCAAACCTTTTTTGACTTTCTTCCATAATAACGGGCTTATGTTATACCCGACAAGACGGTCAAGGATACGTCTGGCTTGTTGAGCATCCACCAGATCATGATCAATGGAACGCGGGGTTTTAAACGACTCTTTTATCGCATCCTTCGTAATTTCATTGAAAACAACTCGACATTTGGAATCCTCATCAATATTTAATGCATAGGCCAAATGCCAGGCAATTGCTTCACCTTCCCGGTCGGGGTCAGCTGCCAGATAAACTTTTTTGGCTTTTTTGGCAGCTGTTTTTAATTCTTTCAATACATCGCCTTTACCGCGAATCGTAATATATTTTGGTTTAAACTGATCATCAGGGTCGACCCCCGTATAACTTTTCGGTAAGTCACGGACATGCCCCATCGATGCTTTGACTTTATATTTTTTTCCCAGATAACGTTCGATCGTTTTCGCTTTCGCAGGAGATTCCACGATCACGAGGTAATCAGACATATTGTTTCCTCCCAGGTTTGCATCCATATAAATTGAATGGAAAATCTTCACTAATATTAAATAGTTACGCTGTGTTTGTCAAACATGTTATGACATATTGTCAGTTCATATAACCCAATTTGGTTCGATCCTGTCCCAATCCTCCAAAATATCAACTGGATCCTGAACAAGTTTAGCACCATCCTGTATCATTCTGTGACAGCCTTTCGCGTAGGGGGTGAGTGGTGATCCTGGAAGAGCATACACTTCCCTTCCTTGATCAAGTGCCTGATCCACCGTGATTAACGTGCCACTTTTTTCGGCAGCTTCGATCACAAATGTTCCAAAACTCAAACCACTTATAATCCGATTGCGTTCAGGAAAATGAAACCGTTCTGGAGGGGTGTCCGGGGGATATTCGGATAACAATAACCCTTTTGCAGCAATTTGTTTGAAAAGCTGCGTATTTTGTTTTGGATAAATATGGTTAAAACCGCTTCCCAATACAGCAACCGTTCTTCCATTATGTTTTACTGCAAGCTCGTGTGCGTAACTGTCAATTCCTGCTGCCATTCCACTGACAATCACCCAGTCATTTTTGATTAACGGAAGGATATATGTTTCCAGTTTAGACATCGCTTCATGTGAGGGATTTCTTGTTCCAATCACACTCAGCATCGGATTTTGCATCAATAAATTGGTGTTGCCTATGGCATATAATACCAGCGGCGCATCTTTTATAGTTTTTAACACAGAGGGATACATACCGTCAACTGCTGTGATCACCTTAACGGATTTCAAATCTCGTCGAATTCGGGATTTTATTGTCGTATTTCGAAGGTCTGAATGAAATAAAGAAGCTTTATTGAGAGGCAGAGAAAAGAACTGGCTAATTTCAGAGGCAGTAAGTCGATAAATGCTTTTTAATGTGGAATCGTAGCGGATAAATTTCCGGGTCGTTCTGCGGGTAATACCACGACACCGATGAATATGAATCAAACGTTTACGGACTAGTTCCAATTGATCACAACCTTTTTTTAAAAGACTGGAACCCATAGGTACTTACCTTGGGTTCCCGCTTATATAATTAGTGGGTTTTACATTTTTCCTGCAAACCATTTTCTTCTAACACGTTAATCATCGTTTCGCCGATTTCAGCAGGTGTATCAGCTGTTTTAATACCGCTTTCGTTCATGATCCGGATTTTCTCTTCAGCCGTTCCTTTACCGCCTGAGATAATTGCGCCGGCATGGCCCATCCGTTTTCCCGGAGGTGCTGTTGCGCCTCCGATAAAGCCGACAACGGGTTTGTTCATGTTGGCGTTGACCCATGCAGCCGCTTCTTCTTCAGCCGTTCCGCCAATCTCACCAATCATGACAACTGCTTCTGTTTCAGGGTCTTCGTTAAATGCCTTCAGTACATCAATAAAGTCTGTGCCGTTTACCGGGTCACCGCCAATACCAACTGCTGTTGTCTGGCCATAACCTGCTTCAGACAATTGATGGACTGCTTCATATGTCAGTGTACCAGATCGGGAAACAACACCAATATGACCTTTTTTATGGATATATCCCGGCATAATACCGATTTTGCTTTCATCAGCGGTAATTACACCCGGACAATTCGGCCCAACAAGGCGAGTCTTTTTGCCTTCCATTGCACGTTTCACTCTGACCATATCCATAACTGGAATATGTTCAGTAATACAGATGACCAGATCCAATTCCGCATCTACCGCTTCCAGAATGGCATCCGCTGCAGCTGGTGCAGGCACATATACAACTGATGCGTTAGCGCCCGTTTTGTCAACAGCATCCTGTACTGTATTGAATACAGGCACACCTTCCACTTCTGTACCGCCTTTTTTCGGTGTAACACCGCCAACAATTTGGGTTCCATATTCAAGCATTTGTTTCGTATGGAATTTGGCTGTGCCGCCGGTAATTCCCTGAACAATTACTTTTGTATCTTTATTGACATATACACTCATTTTCGTCCGTCCTTTCTGCAATATGATCAATCAAATACACTTTCATGCAGTTTGAAATTTTTCATCTCTAGTTCCGGTTTCCAGCGACTATCGTGACTTCCTTTACCTCCGTACGATAAGTCAACAGCGATTTCGCATATGCGCATCGTGTTTCCATTATATATTCTGCGGTTCAATCCACGTCGCTAACCGGTTGCCTCCACCTTTAATTTTTAACTGCGGAAACGATTTTTTCTGCGCCGTCTGCCATCGATCCAGCTGAAGTGATATTTAATCCTGATTCATCAAGAATTTGTTTGCCCAGTTCGACGTTTGTCCCTTCAAGACGCACAACCAGTGGAAGATCAAGTCCTACTTGTTTCGTCGCTTCCACAACACCTTCAGCAATCACATCACACTTCATGATGCCGCCGAAAATATTCACAAAAATACCTTTCACATTTGAATCGGACAAAATGATTTTAAATGCTTCTGTTACTTTTTCAGTTGTTGCACCACCGCCAACATCCAGGAAGTTTGCAGGCTCGCCGCCAAAGTATTTGATAATATCCATTGTTGACATGGCCAGTCCTGCACCATTAACCATGCAGCCAATGTTGCCGTCCAGTGCCACATAGCTCAAGTCATACTTGGAAGCTTCGATTTCTTTTTCATCTTCTTCTTCCAAATCACGCAGTTCCATAATATCTTTTTGCCGGAACATGGCATTATCGTCAAAATTCAGTTTAGAATCAAGTGCCATTACTTGACCGTCACCTGTTGTAACGAGCGGATTGATTTCAGCAATGGAACAATCTTTTTCAACAAATACATTATAAAGACCAATCATGAATTTTGCTGCTTTACCGATCAATTCATCCGGAATATTAATATTAAATGCCAGTCTGCGTGCTTGATAACCGGATAGCCCGATTACCGGATCGATCACTTCTTTGAAAATTTTCTCCGGTGTTTCGGCAGCAACTTCTTCAATTTCTGTTCCGCCTTCTTCTGATGCCATCATAACAACACGGGAAGTGGCACGGTCCAATACAAGCCCTACATAGTATTCATTTTGAATATCGCAGCCTTCTTCAATCAATAAACGTTTTACTTCCTTGCCTTCAGGTCCTGTTTGATGTGTCACCAGATTTTTGCCCAAAAGTTCGTCCGCATATGTACGCACATCATCCAGGTTTTTGGCAATTTTAACACCTCCGGCTTTACCCCGACCGCCGGCATGAATTTGTGCCTTTACAACCGTTACATCACTGTTCAGTTTTTTGGCAGCGTTTACTGCTTCTTCAACTGTATATGCGACATGCCCGTTCGGAACATTTACGCCGGATTCACGCAAAATATCTTTGCCTTGATACTCATGAATGTTCATCTTTCATCCTCCCATCAAATTTCACTGCATTCCTATTGTATAAAAAAACGATAGATTTCACAAGAAATAGCGATTTATGGCAGATTTTGCCCTGTTCACTGCTGCAACCGTCCCCATATCGAAAAAGAAGCATGCGTTTTTTAAATACGATGCCCCTTTTTGGGTTTTTCAACGATTGCAGGTATAAACAAAAAGTAGTTAAGAACGATCCATGCGCTGATCAGTCTTGTATACGAAAGCAAATACTTCAGCAACAGCCTGATATAATTCTTCAGGTATTGTTTCATTGATGTTCAGTTCGGCCAAAAGTTCAACCAGCGATTTATCTTCCTGCACCGGAACATTGCTTTCTTTAGCTTTTTGAATGATCGCTTCTGCGCTTAAACCCTTACCTGATGCTGTCACTTTCGGAGCCTCTTCACGATCCTGGTCATACCGCATTGCAACGGCTTTCTGACGTTTTTCTGTCATATACGATAGTCAACTCCCTGATAAGGTTTTTGATACGTTTTTCTGATGGTCTCATTCGCGGATTGATTTTTGTCATAAATCGGTTTAAATATTATCGCCGAAAGCTGATAATCAAGTGAACCAAGCCCTTCCTGCAACATGGGCTTAAATGCAGCCGACTGTTCTGTCAGATTATCCCGATCATTGAATATGGTTATCGAGACATTCCGCTTTTGTATATGCATATCAATAATGGTTTCGTTTAGATTAGCAAAGTCCAGATAAAATAATATACGACAGGAATCGGGATTGATTTTCCCGTCTTCTGTTTTATGCCCGGAAAAATCCAGCTGGAGATCGTCGGGCAAGCCCAATTTTTGTCCAGGCACTTGCAGATGTGCCTGAATGACATTCGCTGTTTCATGAACCGATTGTAGCTGCATGCCATTCAGGAAATGCAGGAGCTGCTGTGAGCGTTCACTAACAGCACCATCGTTTTGCTGAACCAATTGCAGCAGCATAGATTTAATCGTATTCTGCTGCTCATGGAACTGATTTTTTGCAAGCTGATTTTCATAGGTTAGGCCGGTAGATTGCAGTACTTGCTGGATCTGACTTAAAAATTGTTCTTTTGGTGAAGAAAAAAGAAAGGTATTTTCGGTTTTTAACGGTGTCAGCACATTTTCGATGGTTGTATATGTTTGGCTGCCGGCCATCGTCTGCAATGTTGTCAACAGCTGCTGCAACTGAACAGGATTGTTTTGGATAAGTTTGGCAAAATGCTCATGTTGGGCACCTGACATGAGTGGCATGAGTGATTTTGTAAGCTGCTGTTTCAATTGCCAAAAATCCTGTCCCGATATCGATTGCTTGTTCAGTGCAGCGTTTTCGATGGTTGATGACCACTGCTGCACGAATACCTGGGATGCTTTCCTGATGCGGACACCATTTTTTTGCAGCGCCTCAAGAAGCTGCAGCGCTTCACTACGATTCAGCTGAAATGGCTGTTTACCATTGATGCTGCCATCTTGTCTGGCGGATGTCGTCCATTCAGCTTTCCATTTGGAAAAATCCACGTGTGCATCAATAGCGCCAGCAACCTTTAAAGCCTGAAAAAGCTGTTGGTTATTGTTGGATGCTTCGGTCACGATTTGCTTAACGAGTGTACTATTGCCTGGTGAAGGCTCCAGTATCTGATTGATACGGTGCATGAGATTTTGCTGCAGACTTGTCTGGTCAGGCGTCTGTCTTAGCTGATTCAGCACTGATGTCATTTGATCGGTCATGCCACCAGCGTTTACAGAAGCTAATGCCTGATAAACCATATCGGTGATAGGCAGTCCGGATGAAATCATGCCTTTAATAGTTTGTTGTGCGGTCTGCCTATTTTTAGCACTGTTCAATAACTGGAAGGCCCTTTGCAGCTGTTCTTTGGTAAAGGGAATTTTTTCTTTGATCAACGCCTGTAATAGGGCGACATTCGACCCTGAAGTTTTCATCCCTAGTTGCTGCAGTAATGCCATCATGTTTTGGGAACTGTGATTTTGCAACTGTTCACCGATGACACGCAAATGAACAACATCATCTGACGGCTGCACCTGAAAATGGTATTTCCCGCCAGCTGACAAAGAAGCTTCAAGCTGCGCAATCACCTTTTGTGTGCCAAGCTGGATTTGCGCCTTTTGATTAGGGTACAGTTTCATAATTTTACCCTGAATAATTTGACCGGGTCTTAAAACCTGCGGCGATTTGGCAATATTAGATGTTTTCCCTGACAGGAGCTGTTGTACGTTCATGAGACCCTCTCCCTATTTTTCCTGCTATACAGGTAGTACGTTCCAGCCTCTCGTTTTAGGGAAATCACTAAAACGAGCCAGATACAACTGCCTGTTAAGGTCCAATTCTGTTCGGGCTGCATGATGCAGATCACAAAGGCATTTGCAACACGACGCTGCGTATTTAGCCTTTGTTCTTCTTATTCAGTGGGGCAGGTTAAGATCGTGACGTCCTGTCGCAACACCGGCACTAGCACGTCCTGTGCGTCGAAGAATCCCACTGAATGCAGTTTCACTTTATTGACTGACGGCTTTGTGTACTGGTGAAAATGATTTCCTGTGATATGGTGAAACACCCTGTTCGGTCAGTGTGTCCAGATGTTGTTTTGTGCCATATCCCATATTGGACGCAAAACCATACGCCGGGTAGTCCTTATGTATTTCCTTCATTAAATTATCCCGGGTAACTTTTGCCAATATGCTCGCAGCTGCAATCGATATACTCTCCTGATCACCCTTTGTTATCGATTCAGACGTACAAGACAGCTGATCTAGTGACACTGCATCAATCAATATATGATCCGGTGCAGGATTAAGCTGCCAGATTGCATTATACATGGCCAGTTTCGTAGCTTCATAGATATTGACCTGATCGATTTTTTGATTATCGATCATGGAAATCCCATAACTCACAGCTTCATTTTTAATGATTGTAAAGTATTCATTCCGTGTTTCCTCATTTAATTGCTTGGAATCATTCAGTCCAAGCAATTTAAATTCCCGCGGTAAAATAACTGCAGCTGCAACAACCGGTCCTGCCAGCGGTCCGCGACTTATTTTACTTTTTAAACTCATGCATATATCGGGTGACTAGACCAAAACATATGATACCACAAGATTTCAGCTTATCTATCAATTAATTTTTGTCTAAGTACCTTTAATCCAAATATGTCTAAGTATAACCACCTGAAATCAGGTTATGTTCTACGATTTTTCATACTAATTTGTATGACCTGTGTATATCTATTCTACCATATAATCTATTCCTTACATTTCCTAACATAGAGCTTTTTATTAAATTAATAACGTTAAACAAAACATTTATGTTATTTATCGGCTCCATAAACTTCGATTTTACTTCTGGTCCATCATGAAATCATGGAAATGCCCTCTCCTTTTTACTACCCTTCAATTCAAACGCATCAATCTATTTTAAATCCTTCATAGAATATTAATTATTTTGATTGCTGACCCTCAATTTAAACATCTTGCCCTACTAGAAAAAACTTCTCTTAACCATTATAACTGTTTAGTTTGGGGTCACTTTCATTTATATATAAATTTTTTCTTCTATTATATATCATTATCTCTTCCGCACAGACTTTGCTTTTCTGATTTTTGTTAATTTTAATGAATAAATAAGTTGAAATGAATAAAGCCCGCCAAAAGGCAGGCTTATAATCCACTTTATATAGTGGAGTATTTATGGCCCTTGTGTCCTCAATCCAAAAATTGGTGACGCTTGTCCTTCCTCACGAAGACAACAAGGGTTGATAAAAATATCGGTGTTCCATTTAGTAGCATCCAAATCACTCCTGAAAGTTTAGTTAATTCAAGTAAATTAGCGATATTGGTGGATAATAAGCCAGCCCATAGGATTCCGACAAACCATCCTTTTCCACTTAAATGCATTGACAACGATTTGAGAAAGTGTGGTACCGCCCCACAACCAATAAATTGGTAATCTTTATAATTAAAGAATAATACAAAACAAAATTATTTTCAAGTTGATATCACTTGGTAACCTATTTGTCAAACACTGGTACAAAAAAATAGCAGAGGTGGTAAAAACGCTGACCGTAATCACACCTGATTACGGCCAAAAGAATGTACCGCTTCTGTCATCTTTTTTACCAGTGATTGCCACAAGACTTACCACTTGTTGCCACCGCATTTACCAATGGGGTAATATTTAAAATAATGAAGGATAAAAAAGTCTATTTCCTCCTTTTTTCAGCAAGGAATTAGGCGTTTGGTCTTCAACAATCGCGCCCGTTTGCGTAAGATCGATGGCACAAATATTGGCTCTCTCTATAGTGTGCTTCTACCATGTATCTCCACCTGTAGGAGGTGGCCACTGATTCAGAAAGCGTCTGATAATCACAACTTGCCCGGAATGATAACTATTATGGGAAATTAACGAAAGAAGATGCTCCATCTGACCATTTGAAACGCCATGCTCGTTTTCTGCAAATCGTACAGCTTCATTTAAACCATCTGTAAATTTGTTAACAGCCAATTCCCAATCCTTTTTGGCAGGTGGTTTTACCTCTGTTGGCCATGTCTCTGAAGCATGTTTTGGCGATACTGTCTCTTCTCCCTTCAAAAGACGTAAAATATATTCTTGCCAGTAGATCATATGATTTAGAATTTGCCAGATTGAATGCTGGTTAAGAACCACCTCACCTGCTTGCTCGATGCCTAATCCATCGAAAATCGTCAATGTGTTAACGTGAGCATTTTCTCCGTATAATCCTTTGGTTAAATGGTTCATAGCTTAGTCACCTCTATGTAAAAACTACTGAAACATTCCATCATTATTAAATTTTTGCGCCCGATTGCTTAGGAACCCAAACACTTTATCAACATCTTAATTTTAAAAGCACAACAACCCATACAACACCGCCATATCATCACGAATTGACAACGGTAGTTTCTTCGTTAGTTTTAGTGAATAACTGCTTTGATTTTAATGAATATTTTTTCTCTCTTTTCTCAAAAGCATCTTCTCCTCCCTCAAGGATTTCACATACATGTTCTTTAATACCTTGATGGGTGAGAGTTTCACTACTTTCACTATCATAATTTACAACTCTAAAAGTATTCTCTAATGAACCGGAAATGTAGGAGAGACTTTCAGAATCGTTGTGGGCAACAATAACTTGATCAGCATCAGCATTAACTACAATATTTGCATTGTGTGTTACGACAATAATCTGTCTATACTCCTTTAAATCATTTAGGACCGGCATTAATTTATCAACTATAAACTTGTTATCCAGATCATCTTCAGGCTGGTCAAAAATAAATGGGTTGGAAAAAGGATCAGTCGCTAATTTTAGTGAAATAAATAATGTCCCACGTTGTCCTATACTCAACTCGCCTGGCTTTTTACCATAGTATTCAACCCTAGGTATTACTTTCAGGTATTTTTCTCTTTCGGTAGATGTGTAAAGAATACTGATTAATTCAGATTCCCCATCACCACTCAGAAACTCCGGGTAATAGTCCAGCAGCATTTCTAATGAAATATACGGCTTGTCTAAATCCAAACATATTATTTCCTCATTTGATATTAATTTTAAATAGTCCCGTTCATTACGTACGTTAAAGAATTTTTTTAATTTGTCTATCTTGGATTCATTATTAGCTCTAGCGGTCCTAAATTTCACACCATTAACACATTTTTCTATAACCTCATAGAATTTATCTTCATCAAAAAGAATTTCTCCGTATACATTTATCCCATCGAGAATTTTTTCTATCAGTTTTCTTTGTTTTTTTGTCCAGCTTGGGTTTGACTTTAATTCATCCCACTTTTTGTCTATATCATCTTTTTGTTGATCTAATCTATGTTTAAGATATTCACTAAATTTCTTCCTTCGACTAAGATAATCCGCCAATTCATTTCGTTTTTTTTCATTCAATTTTAACTTATCGTCGTGTTTTTCTATTTCGTCTTGAAACCCTTTGACTTTACTTAGCAGAGTAGATATATCACCTTCTAAGCCTTTCTCTCTAAATTCTTTCTCAATCTGATTGTTCTCTTGACTCGAATTTTTTAGTGAGTCTTTGATTTTGTTTTTTAAGTCTTCAATAGACTGTACATGGCTTTTTAAATCAATTGTATCAACAGTTATATCGAATTTATTTTCGTTCAACTTTTTAATTTTATTGTTTATATGTGTCTGGGTTTCATCAATGTATTTTAACAGCTCTTCTGTTTCTTCTTTTAATTTAATACTGATATTGTTACTTTTATTATTCTCAGTATATTTTTCAATTAGCCTCCTATTCTTCTCATTAGTTATACTTTGTATTCGCTTTTCATAATCTGATTTCAAACGGCTATTGTAATCATTTGAATTTATTCGATTTCCCTCTTCATCCTCTGTAAAAAACCAATCCTTTAAAACCTTAATTTCGGAGTTTATATTCGAAATTGTTGCTTCTTCTCCTTCTGTTAAGGTATTGGAGTGCAACAATAGTAAACCAAATATTGTTTGTCCTAATTTTTTCGGATCTTCGACTATGGATTGAACCTCACTTTGACTAACATGAGTATATTCTAAAAAATTATTTTCACTATTACCTGAATAATACTCACTAAGACTACTATCTTCATGGCTGTATACAATTTCAAAATCCTGTAAGGAATTCATTTTTGTTACTCTTTTAGTAAAATCCGTTTTGTTAAGAGTTTTCGCAATAGAATCTAACAAAAGGCTCTTTCCTGTTCCACGTCCCCCGATAATTGCTACCATATCCCTGTTGAGTGACAAATCACACTTCTTAAAGCTAACATCTTTATCTTCAAATATTTTGCTTTCCGGTATTCTAATCTCAGAAAAATAGGGCTTTAAATTATCATGAATAGGGTTATTATATTGTATCTTAATCCTTTTTGGCTCATGGGAAATCTGTTTTAAACCTTCGAAAGTTGGATCAGCTTTAATCCATGTGTTACAGCTATAATTATCAAAAGTTGTTAAATCATGGATGTCCAATGAATGAAAAAGACTTTTTGTACCAAACGCGGATAAAGTATCCTGCTTCTTAGGAATATCCTCAAGCTTTGAGGCAGTAAATATTGCATCAACATTGTCATATAAATTTTGCTTCAAAGGCTTTACTTGGTTACCCTTATCAGTATTAACCCATTCTTTAAACCCAAGAAACAGGAATACTTCTTCTCTCCACCTATCTCCCTTTATTAATTCAAAAACCTCTTCTGTTTTAGGACAGTGCTCTTCAAAACCTTTTTGCAACGTTCCATCACTTGACGCTTCAACAAAGCTTTTACGACTAAGTGCTTTTGTTGGGTGATGCCTACTAAGATTCACCCTAGATATAAACTCATCTTTAATGTCCTGCACTTCTGCTTTATAATTTTCCATTTCTACGTTGAATAAAATATGTAAGTTAGTCTTTAAAAAATTCTTGCCATTATTTGTTCCAAAGGTATCCACCCTAAACTCCAAAACGGGAAGAATAAGTTCTAAATTGGACATTCGACCTTTATTAATTTTATAATCCATAACTTTCTCATATCCATCAATAAAGTAATAATCGTTTATGCCTACCACTTTTACTGCTTCGGGAAGTTGTTCTAACTTAGATATAAACTCCTCCCAAACCTTGTCATCGTCTCCCCCGTAATTATTCTCGATTGATTTAGGGGTGTGAATATGTAAATCCCATATACGCCAGTCAGCCCCTTTTGGATAGATAACACTCATAGGAAACTCCTCCTAAAATGACAATATCATTGTAGTTCTTTAATCATGAATTTTCTATCGATTATATTACTCCGCCTCCCATCTTAGGTATTTGACTTTTTGGCTCTATATTTCACTTTCTCCAATCGGTCTAGCATTAATTTTAACATATATTATTCAACAAAATGGCCCTTTTCCGCAGGATTCGGAATTGCGCCCGCTTTCGGAACATGGTTTTCTATCACCAGTACTGCAGTATGTAATTCCCTTATAATATTAAAACGAGAAACCTATTCCTGTCCGAAGCCAAGTTCGTTACCATCCAAATCTTTAATAGTAAATTTCCGACTGCCATATGGAGTATTGAACAATTCCTCAACTACTTCAACTTCAACTTTATCTTTAATCTCTTCCCAAAAAGCGTCAACATTTTCTACCTTAAAATTAAATCGCCCACGCGAAGGGAATTCATCATGTTCCATAATGGAAAACGTTGCCCCTTTATCAAATTCAAAATGAGCATAATTCGGATTTTCATGTGGCCAATAACCAGTTACCTTTAACCCCAAGGTCTCCTCATACCATTGAATAGACTTTTGCAAATTTGAGACATTCGCCCTTACTTGTTCCAAATAAATATTCAAAACAATCCCCCTCGTAAATTAATCTCTTTGTTCTGTATTGCTGCCGATTTACTCAAAATAATTATGTCAAAATTTCGTTATTTATACAATGAGTTATTCCATTAACTGGCCCGATTGTTGAAGACGTTTCTTATTTAAAATCAATCAAATTAGTACAACAAGTATAACATTTATAATTCAAAATACGTATGGCTTTTAACTTAAATCAACCAGAAGATGTGGTGGTAATTATCTGTCATTTACTGGTACATTTCCTTGGCTGAAATCATCACACCAGAGAAATTGGCATTTTGGAATTTAAGAAGGTCACATAATCAGATGGCAATGACTGGATTGTGAACGGGAATGAGAGCGGGAGTGATTGGAAGGACAGAGCTACGATATTGCCATTTTTCAACATTCAGAAAAGCAAAGGAAAAAGAAAAGCCCTTCAGAGATTTTTATCTACAGGACTTAACTTCTAGTCAAAAACTTCCATTTGACATTTTTATGCAGTGACTACAAGCCCCCCCTTTTCCTTTAAAGGGGGATAACAATCACCAAAAACTATATTTAAAAATCATTAATTATATTATTTATTTCATTTGTGATTTCCATTTTATAAACGTTTATATCTCTGTTATCAATCTTTATATCTGAAACATTGTTGTTAAAAATTGCCCCGTATAACGTTAGTAGAAATCCTATAAGAGTTACTGAATCTAAGATAATCTCTTTGATTGACTTTGAAGTATTCCCCTGAACATTCCTATTAAAATTTTCAATATGAATGTATGGGACTGAGTTGAATTGATTGTTAATTTGTTTTAGCTTCTCCCCGAGGATATTTAAAACTAAAAAATGTTTTTTGTAATCAAACGTATTACTACTTTCAATATAGTCATCTATTAATACTTTTGTGAATTTATCACTGTTAATATTTTCAAATACAAGGTTTACTAATTTCTTTAAATGTTCTTTAACATATGCCGCCTCTGAAAATTTCATAACAAAATCAGACGGTATTTCTACATTAGAAATATTGCGCAGATAATCAACTGAAGAGATCTTTGAGCTTAACTCTTTTAAATCTGCATTAATTTCCTCCACACTTTTATTTTCATTAATCCTACTCATAATTAAAGTCTCTAAACTTTTTCCCATAATAACTCCCTCTTAAAAGATATTATATCACAACATATGGCCAAAGACTTTTCCCAAATACACTTAGCATCATCTAGAGAAATGATTTTCCTCCTATATACAACTAGATTCCTTTATATCTATTACAGTTCAAATTACACATACCAAGGGGAAAAGTTAAAACAACAGACAATCCACCCCAAAGCCCACTTTTTTCTGATCGTTTCTCTTCATTTATGAAAAAAAGAATCCCCTACTGAGAGCAATCTCAAAAGAGTAGTCTTCAAATCTTCCACTTACTCGTCATTTTCACATCTACATAGAGGTGTATTACATAAATCTCATTTCCCATGTCAGAAAGATGCCTTGTGTAAAAACTTGGCAATTGTTGTTCTTCAAGATATGGGAATAAATCTAAGATATTCCCATTTGCTTTAACTGAATAACTGCTATCATTCCATGAAAGCACAATATCTTTATACTTCTTCCATAACGTAGATGGGCTATCACTAAACCCCCAATTGATGAGAAAGTAAAAATGGGCATCACCTGCGTCGTATCGGAACAGCTTTTGAAAATGAGATAGAATGTCTTGCTTATTCGCATATGAAAGGCGTAAACCTTCTATAATTGTTAATTCTCGATTATTACCGTCGTAAATGACAACATCACGCTCTCCTATACCACCCTTCGCATTCGCTTGATTTCCTGTAAATCCTCCACGGGGTTGAGTTGAAGCTGTCCAACCAAGAGATTTAAAACTCTGATTTAGCAATATCGCAAGAATATCATTATAATGATCCTCTTCCCCTTGCTTTGGTTCACCGTTGTCTACATATTTTAATAAGGTGGGGGCCATCAATTTCATTTTATTACAAGCATCGAATAATTCCGCTACTAAAACATCCTTTACTTTAGCATCAGCTTGATTGAAGTAAGCTCTTGCTTGATCGTAAACAGTTAAACCTTTTATTGAAACCCTTGCTGATCCAACAAACTTCCAATCAACTGGAGATAAAGCCATTGTTGGTGCTAAAACTGTAGTCATTGACTCCTTTTCTTCTATTTCCTTTTTTAGTTCTACCAACATATCATTGTTACCATGCCTGTGTAATAAATCTTGTAACAGAAGATTTGCATGTTCCCAATCTTCCTGTTCGAGACTAACCTGAACAGCATATGACCCAACTTTTAAATTTGTTTTCAACTCTTCATCTAGGGAAGAATATACATTCCAAAAATCAACTTGATCTTTAATTAAGATTGACATATATAGTCGATTTTCCACCAAGATAGCCGCACCACTACGATTATTATCTAAAGAAATATCGGATTTATATTCCTCAAAAAGTTTACTAATCTTTTTAACATGCTTGTGGATTTCATTGGTATCTGTATCACTGGATTTAACATATTGCTCTAACAACCTAACATTTGCTGCAATTAAGTTAATTTTATAACCTATATTTTCAGGTTGGGTACTTATTAAGCCTTCAAAAGTTTTAATTGATTGCGCAATTTTATTACCGTCTTTACTATTTAAAAGTACTAATCCCTGATAAAATTTACGAACATCTTTGGTCTTTTTCCTGTTTTCTAGGTTCTCCGGAATTATGGCACTTAATATCTCTTCACCATTTCCTAAAATAAAGTTGGCACGCAGTCTCTCGCCAAACTCCCACTCCATCCAATCTATAAGATTTCTTTTCTTGACCAACTCTGCGTAACGGTCCATAATATCAATGGCCATTCTTGCTAACTCTTCATTTTCAGTATTCAACATTTCCCTTACCATATTTTGTACATCTGGCAGCATACCAATCGACTCTAAACTCTTATCAACCAAACTAGGAGTAATAGATTGAATAATAAATGCCTTATCCTTCTGTCTATCCATTGCATTATATAATGTACTTAATCGATTAATATTAACTTGATTATCCTTAAATTCACGAAGAGTATCTTTTCTCGTGTTATCAGCAAAGTTATTAATGGCTAATGACACTTTTTCAAATAAATAAGAATTTATATTACCAATAAATGGATTATATTCATAATGGGAATCAAATACATCAACTTTACCATCTTCAGGTTTATCAAATTGAAAATGCAGCAGAAGTCTAGAAAGCATCGGGTTAATAACGTTTAGTAATTCTTCATTTTTCAAATGTAAAGATAGATAAGATAGTAATCTTATGTGGGTTCTAATTTTTCCTATAGTCTCTCTTCGCTCTTTACTATATTTTTCATTATCTTGATCAACTAAGTTTTCAAATTCAGTAGGAAAAAGAAATTTCCCCCAATGTTCCCTTTCCATAACATAAATTTTGTCGGCTATAAACATCCAACCTTCTGATTCAACTTCCTTTTCTATTACTTCAATCCAGCGATCATATGGCTCTCGATTAGAAAAAGATTGAATATAATACCCAGCTATTTTTTCGGCAAACATATTAAGTATATTATTCTTATCCTCTAGATGCCCTTTATGAGCTTGCTCAAATAGCCACAGTCCAAATGGCCATAGTTCTTCCTTTAACGGACAATCGCTGTTGTTGTAAATAATATTTAATTTTTTTATCAACTCTGGCAATAAGTCCTCTAGGAATAAATCATCCGTTCTTGAGTGTCGAGGCATTTCCAGTAATAATTGTAAAATACTATTTAATTGACTTTTCCTTCTAAAATGATTTTTAGAAGAATGGATGCTAGGTTTTCGTATTTCACGATAAAACCACTCGACTAGCTCTAAAATAAAATTTGTCGCCTTTTTAGGAGTTTGCTTGTGAAGCTTATATGCAAGAAATGAAAGACCTTCATCCCAAATCTCCTTAGTTTTATCCTCTCGTATTTTTGATTCACTTCCACTTAGAATACCCATATTTTCTGCCTCATAGTGAATAAGTGCATACATACCAATTAAGGAAGCACCATCTTCAAGCAGTAGATATGGTATTATATGAGATTGATATTTGTCTCTTGATAGCATTTTATAAAAGTAAGGTCTATCTTTTCTATTGTTTATTAAACTCTTCACACGTAATTTTCCTCCATCATCATATCGGAGAACGATTGAAAAAATCACGTCTAACATTTGCCTTGGCCGATCCATTAAAATACCCGCATCAAAACTCCCAATAGAAGTAAGCCAATCCATTCTATCTAATTCTTTCTGCGATGAAGGAGAGTAATAATATGAGAGATCTGGCAAAATAGTCATTTTTTCAGGATATCTTGATAAACCCTCGACTGATAACTTTACCATTTCCTCTTCCCAGCCAATACAATCCTCTTCAGAAAGGAGTCTTTCAACGGCAGCATCTAGAAAGTTACTTTTACTATTGTTATTTATATATTTAAAGAAAGACAATCCCGTTCCGAAAACCTCAAAATAATTTTTCCACCATGTTAATCGTTCTGTAATGTTTAACGGTCCAACAACTTCTTCCTCCCATAACTTCGCTAGAAGAAATGATGAATAATGGGCAACAAAATTATGGCGACAATTTAAAAATAAGTCATTTTCATTTTCAAAAATAATTTCTTCTGATAAAAACCAATCTAATTCTGGTAGTTTCGGATAGTGTTCCCGATGCAAATCCAATTCTTTTGAAACAGAATTAAGTTTTAACTTCCTTTCATCTGGATAAGGAACTTGACTTAGTAACTGCATAAAAATAACTAATGGATTATTAGAAGATTTTTTTCTGGAATAAATAAATTCTTGAGGAAGATACCATCTATCCCATACTACTCGGACCCACCCATTTTGAATCACCTCATCAAGTGTAAAATCTATATTAGGATAATCCACGCAAAATTCTTCCCATATGTCGACTAATTTGTCATAACTGCGTGGGTCCTTTTCAACTTCACCTTTTTGTATCAAACGGAGAAGTAGAATATCCAATCCCCACTTCGATTGCACTTGATCAGCATCCTTATCTACTGGTTTATAATGAGACTTTCTATGTAAAAGCTTATTGAATAATTGGTTAACTACTTCTTGTTTTTGATAATCAAGATATAAATAATCGTAATTGTTCCCCATAAAATCACCTCTATTTCGGATGCATTTACTTCTTTTACTATTACGGTAGCAAACTCAAGATCACATGCTAATATTAAAACTAAGTAGTCTTAATTTTTGATCTAGCACGTCAAGTATAATACTGTAAAATGTTAAACCCCCGTATATTAACCTTTCTGTACTGATGCCTATTTATCTTTTTATTGCTACCCCAATACTTCTGTAAAATTAACACTTGGCAACATTAAAGAATAAAAGTTATTAACCGAGGTCAATATTATCTAAATCTAAGTCATTGATTTTTTTATCTTGGTTAATAGTAAGGGTGAAATCCATTGAAATTGGTTTTGAATCAGATCCAACATTTTGGATTTCATCTTCTTCAATAGCCCAAGTAGGGTTAAGAAAACCTACATTAAACTCAATATTAGCATCTAAAAATCCGGTAATGACAACTGTATCAAGTACAACTTCGACATTAATGTCACCAACATCAATTAACTCAATGCTAGTTGCATCAAGTTCAAAATCAACATAATCGGGTTTCATTTCATAATGGTACTTGGTAAATATGCGATCAGAATACATATGTAAATAATCCCATACTTCCTCAAATATTTCATCGCAACATTGCTCTTCTAATAAGTCCAAAACTACTTGTGGACTATTCTCAAAGTCTTCACCTTCGACCCAATTAACTAAATTCAATGTCTTTTGCAGTTGTTTTACCTGATCGGTGTTTTGAAAGAACTCCTGTGTATTTTTATAAAAAATAAAAGCGGTAGAATCTTCTTGCAAGTCAGGATGGATTTCACCATTTAAGGTAAAATCGCTCGTATTATTAGTGATAAAGTAGCAAGTACCAATAAAACGTTCTCTTGCTTTCGTGAAATTAGCATAAGTAAGCCAGATGATTCCATCACGAAATTCCTGCTTTTTATCGGTAAATGGTTTCTTACGTTTAATCGAGCGCTCAACAAGTTCAGGTAAGATATTATTATCAAAATCCAACACATTAATCAGGCCATAGTCCTCTAATTCTTCGTAATGCTCTTTTAATTTTAATACATACTCTCCAACCGTTACTTTCCAGTCGAACGGTAATCGCTCATTTTCCCTTAATATTTTCTTAATTTTGACTTCACTTTTTTCAATTTCCTTATAATACTTGGATAATTCCTTTTCGAAGTTGTTTATGATTTCTTTCTTTACAACTTCAGATATATAAATTGTAACGAAGTCTTTTTCAGCAAGTTCTAATAGAAGTTTATTATATATATTTTTATTCATAAATGGATCGGTAAAAACAACATTTGAATCTAGAAATATATTCACCTTTGACAACTCCTATTCCCATAGATACATAAATTCCCCCACATTACAGAGAGGGATAGTTGTTTTAGAACAATACGGAATGAATAGCTTACATTGCTAGTTAGCATTGAAATTATTATTCTGCACTTCGATAGTATAGTGAAAATGGCAAAGTAAACTTTACTAATTGTACATTTTTGGGAATGAAAGAAAAGGAAACGCCCTGCAGAGATTTTACTTTCTACGAGCTTTCCTGTCAATGAAATGCGAAAACCGTCCCCGTGTTCCAGAGAAATATCTTTTTCGAATGTTCACCTTCTACTCAAATGATTTAATTTACGTAGGTTATTATCCATTTATAAACATTATGACAAGATAACTAGGCATTGAGAGAATTTTTATATTGCTCTCACTTCCCAATCTGTATCGTATCTAGATGAAAATCCTATTCATTAAGGGAATCTGTGATTATATAAACTTATAGATTAAAAGGTTTTGAAGGAGGTGAATCATGCCTCCCTTCAATTCCTGTTAATTTATGAATGGTTTCCCTCAGAATTAAAAATTGATTTGATATTTTACCTATCCGTTCAAGTCGAATGGATTTTTTATAACCGTCTATAGAATTAAAGTAAATTTCTATGTCATGAAAGTATGGTTGTGAAAAATACCTTTTACCACGCTCTGCACGAACAAACTGATGAACGCTACTTACTTTATTAATTTTATCCATTGGGATTGTTGCAGTATCGTTAAATGTAATTTTATCTGCATAAACTTTAATTGTTACCTCTGCCTTTTGATCAAATCCTTCTATATAACTAACCTTTGAGAAGATTTTTAACAAATACCCTTGATTTTTCTTTTGTGTATATTCATATAACCTAATTCCACCAATAATTAAAAGTACTATTAAAAAACATAAGAAACCAATCAAATGATTAACCCCCACATCATTTGTTTTTATGCTATAAACCAACTTCAACTAACACATAATACAAACCTTTTCACAGCTCCTACATTAATCATTGGAATCTTCATCCGTATCTTCACCAAATACTTCATTGCTTGACAATTCTTGTTGATTATTGTTTGCAATTCCAGCAAGAACTGCTACCCCCAATAGTGCCAATGGAGTCCCTATTGCTCCTACTATCTTTAAGAGGTATGATTTATTGTCTGCATCTAATTTGATAGCCATTCTATTTATCTCAAGGTTCTGGTTTCCGACAATCATTCTTTCTTCCGGTGTTAGCTCTTTAGTATTGTTATCTAGAAATGTTTGCAAGCCTGTTCGCGTTGCTTTAAATAGTTGAAATAAGTGATTTGATGAGTTATTATTTGCTTCGGTAATTTTCCCCACATGCTCTATATAATTAGATGCAATCAAAGAAAAATCTCACTTTCAACAAATATACTTAAATATTTCTCCGCCAATTTATCATTTTGGGACAGTATATTTATGAATTCTCCCAATTACGTTCTTATAAACTATCGCTTAATTGTTTCTCCATTCTATTTTGAACTAATTTACTATCCATTACGCGTTTTTTGATTCCCAAAACAATTTTTCTCCAGAATGTTTATATACAGTTTGATAAAACTTAATGTCTTGGTAATAAAACCTCTTCTTTGTACACCTTTTGGGGCAACAATCATGCGAAATTCTTATAGATGAGTCCCTGACCTAAAAACATTATTACTTTTCAAAGGCATTAAGTATTTCTTTGTTGACTGGATCGTCCATAACATCCAATAACCCATTATGAAAATAACGATTTACCAAATGGACATAGTGTTTATATGTAGTTTCAATATTCTCATGCCCCATCCACTCACGCAATTCAGCATCGATTACTGCATTATAAACATAAGCTTTTCCTAGTAAATTGAAATGTTTTAATCTATCCAAAATAAAGTATGTTGCAAAAGCATGTCTAAACATATATGGAGTAATTTTCTTCTCAGGACACCTTGGATCTTGGGCTACTTTGTTAAAGTTGTCCCGAAGCATTTTTGGTGTAACAACCCTTCCATCCTCTGATAAAAACAACGCATTATTTGGCGGCATTTTACCGTTATTTCTTTCTTGATATCTTACAGCACGTTTAACCCGTTCGGGCATCCATTTCCTGCATATTACAGTCCAAACATCGGGTGGAAACTTGATATCCCTATCTTTTCCTTTTGATTCAAACCGAAACAAGATTTCTTTAAGAACTGATAACTCTTCTTCTCGATACCGTTTCAATCCGGCATTTAACCCTGCACCCTTATATGGTAACTGGAATAACTCTTTAGGTCTTAGTGCTGTTTTCCATAAAACAAGCACAATGAAGGCATATACAACATCATCAAATAATTCCATAATTTGGGGAATGTTTTCCCTGTGAATAAACTTATCTTGCTCACGGTCAACATGCATGGTTGACCCATTATCTATTTGAAATCGTTTTTCTACTTGTTTTTCCGTTTTAACCATAGATGAGCTACCCTTAATTTGAATGGTTACTTTCTTTAAATCCATTTTCCAATAATGTTTATATCCTTTCTTTGTTGCCCATTTAAAAAAGTAACTCAATGTAGCTATATAATCCTCAATAGTTTTGTTACTTGGCCTTCCCTTAATGTCCCTATTATTTATTAAATAGCCGATATAAGCGTTTATTACATCCTCATCTGTCATTTGCCAATTCGTTGCTTTGACTCCTTTATCATCTCGCCATTGAAGGAATCTTGCTAAAACTGTTGTGTATTGTTTAAGAGTATCTATGCTTCTAGACCTTTTTTGCGCCAATGCTATTGCCCAATAACTTGGGCCTTCTATAACTCGAAAGTCATCATCTAAAAAAATGGGAACAGTATCTTTAGGAAATACATCAGTATTTTTCAAGCCATCAGTATTAAATAGATGCATATTATCTCCACTACCTTTTCTAACAATTATGCCTTTTTGAGAAGATGTCAGCCGAATAAATCTATCAATCTAATCTTTCCAATTCCGATTGATATAAAGCAATCATCTTGTCAACCAGATCCATACTATCTCTCAGTCTTGTCAACTTTTCATCGTATGACTTAACAAACTCGTCTTGGTCAGGATATTTAAAACCTTCTTCCTGCAAGCATTTATTTCGTAACACTCCTTTTTGCAGTAACTCCCTCTCAAGATTTTTTAACATATCTTTAAGCAATGGATTTTGTCTCAATGCACTTTTACTAAAGCCACACTCTTCACATATATCTGATCTTCTTAACTTTACTTTACTAGGGTTAAGGTAATTGATCCAATCGTCTTGTTGATTATGTAACTCAATAAATTCCTTAAATGCCTTTACATTGTTAGCTCCTTTAATCCTTCCCGATTCAGACATTACGCGCCCCCCTCGATGATGATTTCATCAAATCCTTCTTTAACCGTAACCTCTTCAAATATCTCAGCAAACCTAATAATTATATCTCTAGGAATAGTAGTATTAACTCTAATCCTGCTCTCGTTCACATTTCTTTCTAAACACTCGCTCGTATCACACAAAACTCTCACACAAACTATTTTACAATCAGAATTTAGATTTCTTATATACTTCAAGATCATTCTCCTTAATGATTGAGTATGGTTTGTTCCATCAAAGTACACTACAGAACCTACATTCTGTGTTTTGTGGTCTGCAATCCAAGAGGATTTTCCACTTGCGAAGTTTCCGCATAATACATAAACGACTTTAGGTGGATAACTTTTACGAAATAAATTATTAAAATTCAATAAAGCTTCGTATGTTAACTCAAGTAAATCCAACTTACTAATATTTGCTCTTTGAGTTTCTGAGTAAACGTCAATTATTTCCTTTTTTACAAAAGGAACCATCTTGGTATTACGACCCGAATCAATTTTTAGTCTTTTAATTTCTGCTTCATAGAATTCACAACGATCTTTTAGTTCGTTTAACTCTATAAGAGTATTGGCTTCTCTTTCTATTTGTTCAGGTGTTTTTTTTGCTAGATACATATATTTATGAAGTTCATCAAGAAGTTTCTTGAATACATTGTCAGCCTGTCCACTTATGAAATCCAATTCTTCTTGGCAAGTTCTTAATTCATTTTCAAGTCGTTGAGCATCTATTTGCCATTTGGTTTGTTCATTATTTTTTGTCGAAGCTAATTTAAGCCATGAAGAGGGCTTATTGTTTTTTATGACATTACGCACCTCAACCCAGTCAGGGTGTTTAGAGTAAATGGTTGCACGACTAACTTCAGAGATTTCAGCTACCTCTGTAATCGTAATTTTATCCTTTCCACTTTCTCGTAGCGATGCAATCACGGAATAAACTAGTTTAAGTGCTTCATCATGCTTTAGTATCTTGTTTGCCATAATTACGTCCCCCTGCCTCCAAAGTCAGGAAATTTTCTTTTATGAGTTTAGGAAAACAACTTTTCACATAATCAATTCCTTTTAATTCATACAACCTTTCAACGCAATCTCTGATAGTTTTATGCGAAAAACGCTTCTGTTTCTCACTACAAAAATCATCTTTCAAAAAATTGTCATGAAATTTGATGGTATTTTCAAGGTCTTCTATAGAGTTGGCGGTGAATACAGACCAATTGCAGTCCGTAACATTGCAATTACAAGATTCCGGCGCTAAATGAACTAATCCAGAATGAGTATTTGTACAAATTGCTCCGAATGATGTTCGATGCAAAATGCTTAAACCATCCTGTAGTAAGATTTGAATATACTGTTCAAGACCCTCCCAACCATCGTCGTTCAATTTGGCCTTAAATATCGTTGATTCATCAACTAGTCTCTTAATCCTACTTCCTGCTTTACCGCCAATACATTTTTTGTCTATAGCCTCAAGTAATTCACTAAGTAACTCTTTATTTCTTTCTATAACAGCTAGTTTGATTTCTTCAGCCATACCGGGCATTTTCACGATATATGAAAGCGTCATCGCTAGACTTTGGTGAGAAAATAGTCTCCTTATAACACTAATGTTATTCGGATTTTGGTAAATCGCAAACATTGCAATTGTTTTACGAAACTGATGAGGATGAATGTGTTCTATTCCAAGGTCTTCAAACCAACGTTTAAGAAACTGATTGATACTTCGGGCAACAATCTCCTTTCCGAAGTTTGAAGTAGAACTAACCATCAGTTTCTTTGATCCCCCCCATACCCGAGCTTTATCTGTTAAAGCTTCTAAGCATTTAAACGCTTTGTACGCTATTTCCGGTACTGGAAGGACTACCGGATCGCCTGTAGAACCTTCGGATGTTTTAGGAACTGTTATGCTAATTCGAAAATCATCTTCAGACCCTTTAAGCTGCCAGCAATTACCGGCTTCTAGAAGATACATTTCACTATTACGCATTCCAGTAACCAAAAAGAGAATGACAACGCATGAATTTCTTAACTCCGTTACGAGTTCCATAACCTTCATCTTAATCTTCGATACATCATAAACAATAGCTAAGTCAATACTCTCTAATTCGATCCCTAGTTCCAAAGCTATATTTAATATTTCACTTTGCTTTATTTTCCAAATATTAGATAAGTAAAATGGATTATTCTTATTCCACTCAGGGTGATTCTTAACGGCATATCTAAGTTTGGTATTTAAGTCTTTACTCATTTTAACTTGACTATAGTCCTTGAATTTATACATTTGAAGATCTATTACCTTCAAATCCATACTTAACAATTCGTAAATAGCCTTCCCCCATTCAAAGGGTTGGGTTTTAGCAATATCTCCACCAGCAATAACAGGCCAAAGGACACTGTAGAATTTCAAAATTTCGGCAGAATTTTTTTCAATATTATCTATGCAAAAAGGCACTAACTCTGAAAGCGTATCAATTGATATAGGTAAATACTCGCCCTTATTATCCTCCGCATTTTTAGCCAGTTTTGAATACATATCAGCATCGAATGGTTCAAAATTCAGTCGATAATCCATAGGAATCAACTTGCTTTTAGATAATCCCACCCAGTGTTTAATTTGTTTAGCAAAGTCATAGATAGCACCAGAATCTTTCAAATCATTTTTAATGAATTCTGTAAAATGTTCTTTTGTTAAGTAAATAGTATTAGTAAAAGACCCATTTCCTTGAATATCAACAAAAAGCTTATGTTTATAAAGAAACTTTCCTAAACTTTGAAGATGCTTTAAAATTGCTTTCGATGTATTAAAAGATTTTACATTTTGTAGACAAGCATTTTGAGGTAAAGAATAAAACGCTATCATTTTGAGCAAACGACATAGGTATTTATTTTCATTTGCAAGCAGCGAAACGCCCTCTGATACTTCTTTGTCCCAAGAAAAAAAACAATCATCTTTATAAATTTGGCTTCCTTCTTGCCTCCAATCCCAAATAATATCTTTAAAGGTATTTAGTTTACTAACATTAAAATCTTGTATTTTATCAAATGGGATTTCTGATAGGCTATAGAAATTAACAGGAATTTCATCTATTTTTTCTTCCTCGATTTGAGAATTAACATCGTCTATCTCTTCAGCCATTAGCTCTGTTTTATATTTTTCTGCTATATGGTCAATAGCTAGTTCATACAGATTCTTCCCCATTCTATACACCTCTCATTATCTGTGGCAATACGACAAAACCCATCCTAGCCAATTCCCATGCATTTTTTACTTGTTCCTTGTTGTTCCAATATTCCAAAATTTGATTCCATGCGTCATACTCATCACCGTATTTAAGTACCCATTCAGAAGAACTATGTGACTTTTTTAATTTATCCAAATCTAAAATCCGTCGTGCAATATATGGCAAGGCCTCTGGGAATACAATAGCTTGTCTACAAAGGGCGCACTTGTTAAAATATCTACATTTTTTACCTTCACCAACATAATCTTCCCAGCCCGGCCACGATGGGTTCGTAGCGTCTTCACAAGCAAGAATATATTTTTGCGAACCTGCATCTAGTAGGTGTATTATCGTATTTTCATCCAAGTGATGTTTTACTGATTCTTTTTTTATTAGTTTCAACTTCTCTTGCTCCGTCTTTGCATCATTGATGGCGCTACGAAGGGATCTAAGGGATGTTGACTCCACTAACCGAACTTTATAATTAGTCAGATCTTTAACAAATTGCTTTTGAATCTCTTTTATTGCTAAATCAAGTACAAAATTAGTACTTTCATCAGATATATAATGTTCTATAGAACCTTTGTCTTTTTGACTTAGATCTTCACCGAGTTCCCGTTCAGTTTCACCCATAAGTTGTTTAATTGATACATACCCAGATCTTACCTTGGGATGAGAAATACCGGTTGTATCTGAAAAATATTTAAAGTTATGACGCTCGGTAAATCTTTTACTAACTAATGTAAAATATGGTTGTTCATTGAATGATGAAATAATATCTTTTTGAGATTCAGGTATAGTAAATTGCCATAAAAACCCCGGTCTGTAATAAGGACTATCCTTATATTTGGTAATTATGCTTTCAACATATTTGAGCAGCTGATAAGTGTCTAACATTTTGTTTTTGTTCGAGCGACGTGTAACTTTTGAAAATTTCCTATCATTTGAACCGCGTATTTTCCTTCCGTGAATTATCACATAATTTTCGGGATCAATTAAATCTGGCGTTACATGCGCATCCACATCATCACTTATAGAGAGTAAACTTTCAACATTCCACCCCGTATTTATTAAAGCAAGAAGGAAAAATGGATATAAAGTATCACTTACAAAGTGTTTTGCGGCGTGGACTGCCATTTTCCCTAAAGTTCCGTCCATGAATTTAATCTTACGACAACTATTGAATATAGCACGGTTAACCATGTATGCCAAAGGATCTTTAGCTTTTAAAATTGTAGAGTTATCAACATTGTTGCTATTTAACAAACCCTTAGCCTCATTAATAGGCAAATAATAAGGGAATAGTGGGAACCGTTTCTTTAACGTCCCTAGACCTAAATTGAATTGTGCTATAGCTCTTTCTTGATCAGGGCGTTGAGAGATTCGAGTCGCAAATGGGGAACGCCCACGGGAAGCTAGTTCCAATCCTCTTTGTATGTATAAATCTTGTATCTGTTCAATTGTGTATCCTAGTTCCGCAATTACTTTCTGAGCATTTGGAGCGCTACGTATAAGCTTTTTAATCCAAGCTTTTTTAGATTGCTTTTGCTTTAAACGACTTTCTTCATTTCTTATCAAGCCATCATGAAGAAAACACATAAGGTTCTCTAAATTCCAATCTTCAGTCACAAGCTCTTCATCAAGTCTTAAATACGCCTTATGAAAACTCTTGATAATCTTTATATCCTCTATGCAAGCATCAATAAGCTCTTTCATTTCTCTGGGATGATAGCCTTCAACTGTACCATCATTTTTTCCCGGACCAGTAGGCCAAGAAAAACTCAACCCTATTGATGGGTCCTTTGGAAATAGCTCTTGTAATCGTTGAACAATTCGTCTAATTGCTGCAAACCATTTGCGGGAACGAGTGTCCTTCGGGTAGGTACTCCGTAAGTAGTTAGAGAATGATTTAGCTACTATTATGTTAATGTCATTTAGATTTGTTACATAATTATTACTCAAATTCTTGTCACTGTTAAGAAACTCAAGAAAAATCCTTATTCCTTGAGTTGTATCCTCAATAGTTGTTAGGCTACAATTCGGTACTATTGTTTCGTTCATGCCTGCGATAAGCTGCTCAATTAAGGACTTATATTTTGGATATTTATGGACTAATTCAGAGAAATCAACTGTTTTGGTAGATGCTTTTCCTCTATCCTTTACCAGATAATCATTTACATATGATACAGAAGGCAAATACTCTCTTGTAGCAGCCCTTGAAAGAATGGACTTCTTGGAAACATCCAGCGTTAGAGAATCGGCCTTTGAAGGTTTATCAGCAGGTTTTACTACAGTTTTCTTTAGATTCGCTTTTTTTGCCATCAGAACAACTCCAATTGTTTCTCTAATAACCTGCGAACAGGAGCATATGTTTTTCGATGGGCAGGACAAGGTCCATATTCCTGTAACGCCAACATATGATTTTTTGTTAAATAACCTTTGTGTTTATCAATACCATATTGGGGGTATATCTGGTGCAATTCCTTCATTACTTTATCCCGTTCGACTTTAGCTAAAATAGAAGCTGCACTTATGGCAGGAACCAAATCGTCCCCCTTAACAATAGCCTCAGCTGGAATATCAATGTCAGGTAATTGATTCCCATCGACAAACACTTTATTAGGCTTAATATATAACCCTTCTACAGCCCTTCTCATTGCAAGAAGTGTTGCATTCAAGACATTAAGAGTTTCTACTTCTTCAAGGGAAGCTACTTCTATACTCCAGCTAAGAGCTTTATCTTTAATTTCTTCAGCCAGCTCTTCCCGTCGTTTAGCAGAAAGTTTCTTTGAATCTTTTAAACCCTCAATAGATTTGTCGGGATCAAGAATACACGCTGAAACCCATACCCCTGAAATTGCCGAACCCCTCCCTGTTTCATCCACTCCACATACAAACATTACACATAACTCCCCTTTTAATTACTTAGTACCTTAACCTGCTTTATATCAATATGAATTTTAGGTTATATTCTATGTAGCCTTCTGACACAATTATATATAAAGTATCAGATTTTTCCAGTATTGCTTTCAACCTTTACTAAAACAAATTCACATATCTTATGGGACAACATTGCTGCAAGTTCTACACGATAAATTAACTCCAATAGGGATAGAGTCTTACCTTTCAATAATATATTACTTACCTTTGCTCCCCACAAACCTCAAAGCACCACCCAATTAATAAAAAAAAATCACCCTTTTAGGTGACATATATCTATATTCATTCTAGACAATAACCCATAGTTAGTCAAACAAATTTGTGGTAATATATCTTTAAGTTAGACACTCTTTTCTAAAGTCATATAACGCGACCTGCCTCATCCATCCCGGCGATATAATGACACCCTTCAGCATAACGCTTTTGTTCATATTGGGACATTCGAATAAAATTTTCTTCCAATGCTTTTTCTTTTAACTGTTGTCTTTCATATCGTTCAATCAGCTGTTGTACGCCTTTTCGCTCATCCGATTTCAGTTTATTTATGTACGTTTCATCCAATTTATCTGCTTCAAATAATTGTTTCAGAACTGCTATCGATTGTTGTTCCAAATTGATCACCTGCATTCTATAGTATTTATATCGGCTCGATTATGTAAGAGTGAATAGGAAAATCTATTCAGTCCATTTGCCCACTTCAATTGCTTTTCCAAGTTTTATTTTCATAGCTACTAAGCCTGAATATGGCAGAATTATAATCTATTTTACCATATATGCAGTGATCATTTCAGAGACACTAAATGACACACAATTCTTAAAAACAATACGTATTTTGCTCTCCTGTCAAGAAAGTGAACAAAATCGTTTCAGGTTTTTTGCTATAAGTACTTTATACATAAATATTCTGCTATTTTTTAAAATCCATCCTCAGATATATTTCTTGGGCTTTCACGCTTATTCAAAAAATATGAGGGAAATTTGCTGCGGCAAATAATTGACAGATCGAATTATTTATCATAATATAAATACAATTAAATCAATAGGATTAGTTTCTTATCCAGAGAGGTGGAGGGATATGGCCCGCTGAACCCTCGGCAACAGGTTCTTATATGGGAATACTGTGCCAATTCCATCAAGCGTTGTTTGCTTGGAAGATAAGAAAAGATGATATGCATCATAAACTCTTTTCTTATTCAGAAAAGAGTTTTTTGTTTTTTATCCAACGATAACTTAAAAGGAGCGTAGAACTTATGAGATACGGCTTTTGGCTGCCCATTTTTGGAGGATGGCTTAGGAATGTGGAGGATGAGGGAATGCCGCCAACATTTGATTATGCAAAAAATGTGATTCAGTCTGCCGAAAAATGGGGCTATGATACATCATTGATTGCTGAACTATACCTAAACGATATTAAAGGAACAGATGCTGATGCACTGGAAGCATGGTCAACTGCAGCAGGACTTGCGGCTGTAACGGAAAACATTGAAATTATGACAGCGGTGCGCCCCGTGTTCCATAATCCAGCCGTTACAGCAAAAATGGCAGCCAATATCGACCACATTAGTAATGGCCGATTCACCTTGAATATTGTTTCCGGCTGGTGGGCAGAAGAGGCGAAACAGTATGGCGGAGAATTTACGGAACACGATGAGCGCTATGACCGGACAACGGAATTCCTGGAAATTTTGAAGGGACTATGGGAGGAAGAAACGTTTTCATATGATGGTAAATTTTATCAAATTGAAAACACAAAATTATCACCAAAACCCGTTCAGCGTCCTAATCCGATTTTGTATGCAGGCGGAGAGAGCGAAAAAGGAAAACAGGTCATAACTTCTCTTTGTGATGCCTATGTCCTGCACGGGCACACAGTAGAAGAAGCCAGAGAAAAAATTGCTGATATGAAAGAACGAAGAGGGGAGGCTGGTAACGCGCCGCTAAAATCGTTTGGTATGGCAGCATACGTTATCTGTCGTGATACAGAAGCGGAAGCACAGTCAGAACTCGAAAGGATTACAACCGTAAAAGATACAAGCGGTTATGCCGGATTTAAGGATTTCACGTCCAAATCACAACTGGAGCAACAAATTCAACTGCAGGATTATTCGGTATCCAACAGAGGCTTACGTCCAAACCTTGTTGGCACTGCTGAACAAATTGCCAAACAAGTCCTGGAATTCGAAAATGCAGGTGTTGACTTGCTATTATTGCAATGTTCCCCACAACTGGAGGAATTAGAACGTTTTTCACAAGATGTCATGCCTAAAGTGGAAGAATTACGAGCAGCATATACCAACCATTAATTCGGAGGGATTGAAATGCAGAAAATATATGTGTTACACGAAAATCATGAATGGACGGATCATTTAATCAAACGATTGGAAGAGCTTAATCTTCCCTATGAAAATTGGCTGCTGACGAACGGAACAGTCGACCTTTACTCAAAACCGCCAGAGGGCATATTCTATAATCGGATGAGTGCATCTTCTCACACTAGGGGAAATCGCTTTTCTGCGGAATTGACAAATGCTGTATTGGCATGGCTTGAGCATCATGGCAGAAAGGTGATTAATGGCAGTCATGCACTGCAGCTGGAAGTCAGTAAAGTGCTGCAATATTTAGAGCTTGAGAAATACGGCATTCAAACACCCAAAACGATTGCAGCAGTTGGAAAAAACGAATTACTGGAAGCTGCGAAAGCATTTGAAGGCAAGCAGTTTATTACAAAGCATAACCGTGCTGGAAAGGGACTTGGTGTGCAGCTATTCCAGTCCGCAGATGCCCTTAAGGATTATGTGGAAAGCGAGCGTTTTGAGGAGCCAGTGGATGGGGTCACATTAATTCAGGAATATATACAATCCCCTCAGTCTTTCATTACACGCTGTGAATTTGTCGGCGGCAAGTTTGTTTATGCCGTCCGTGTCGATACATCAGAAGGCTTTGAGCTATGTCCGGCCGATGCATGTACCATTGACGATTTATTCTGTCCGGCAGGTGAGGAAGCATCAAGTGATTCCAAGTTTCAAATCATTGACGGATTTGATCATCCTATTCTGCAAAAATATAAGCGTGTGCTTGCGGCGAATGATATTCAAATTGCAGGAATCGAATTTATTGAGGATAAGGATGGCAACATGTATACGTATGATATGAATACGAATACGAACTATAATAGTGACGCCGAAGCGAAACACGGGAAATATGGAATGCTTGAAGTTGCCAAATTTTTAGGCAGCGAATTGAAGAAACTAGAAGAGCCAGTAAAGGTATAATCAATGCAGCGGGTGTACTGTTAGAAAAAAAGACACTCCCGTAATTTCAAGCATGATCCGGGGGTGTCTCAAGCGTAATATCACCCAATTTTCCTGTCCGAAGATCACGGATGACCAGATCGGCTACTTTATCAAAATTGACGTTCCCGCCACTTTCCAGTGCTCCACGCTGTTTGCCGATGAAAACGAATATATCCCACATATCTGCGCTCTCATCTTCAATTCCGTAACGTTCCTCCAATTGCTCCGGATAATGTTGCTGCATATACCGAATGACAAATGCAACAACATCATCCAGCGGCAACAGCTGATCTTTAATGGTACCAATAGCCGCCAGCCGGTAACCGACCAATTCATCGTCAAACTTAGGCCATAGTATTCCCGGTGTATCAAGCAGTTCAAAATCATTTTTCACTTTAATCCATTGCTGCTTCTTGGTGACACCCGGTTTATCCCCGATTTGTGCAATTTTCTTATTTGCCAGGCGGTTGATCAATGTCGATTTTCCGACATTCGGAATACCGAGAATCATGGCACGCACAGGACGAGGATTAACACCCTTTTCCTTCAGTTTGTCCATTTTAGCTTGACCAAGCTCTTTACCTTTTTGGACAACACGTTTTATGTCAGCTTTGTCATTGACATTGATCGCCATAGCAGAAATTCCCTGATCATTAAAATAAGCAAGCCATTCTGCTGAAATCTTATCATCGGCAAGGTCTTTTTTCATCATGACGATCATTTTGGGTTTCTGCTGCAAAACATCCTGCAGTATTGGGTTTTGAGCTGATAGCGGCGCCCTCGCATCCACAAGTTCCATAACGAAATCAGCCAATTTCAATTTCTCTTCCACTTCACGTTTTGCTTTTGCCATATGTCCCGGAAACCATTGTATCGTCATTTCTGAATCATCCTAATCATGTAATATCTGAATCCGATCAAACGGCCAATAGATCAGACTTGTTTTTCCGACCATTTGATCCATCGAAACAAGCCCCAGTATCCGACTGTCCGTTGAATTTTTCCGATTATCTCCCAGCACCAGCACGTGGTTTTCGGGAATTGTTTCATATTCCCCCGGAAGGTTCTCAAGCTGAAAATCGCCTGTCATTGTCTGGTAGGATGACATTTTTTCCTTTTGTTCCTGCAAAAAAGGCTCCTCCACCTTTTCGCCATCAATATATAACGTATCATTCTCCACTGCAACATGTTCGCCCGGCAGACCAACAACCCGTTTAATGAAATCCTTGCGATCAGAAGCATGGAATACGACAATGTCAAATCGTTCAGGCTCCTTCATTTGATAAAGAAATTTATTGACAATCATTTGATCACCATCATGCAGTGTTGGCATCATGGATGGGCCGTCGACCACAATCGGGGCAAAAAAGAAAGTCCGGATGACAAAAAACAGACCAAATGCGATTAATAACGCCTTTATCCAGTCAAACCATTCACTTTTCAGTTTCTCCATATATTCCCACCGCCTGCAACAATATATGTATAGCTTATCTTAACTGTATATCTTTAGTATACCATGCCGTTCCGGTAAATATTGAAACAACCTTCAAAAGCAAAAAGGAGCTTGCATGAATACAACAAGCCCCTTTCCAATAACAGGTTTAATGGCCGGATTAGCGACGTTCTTTAATACGTGCTGCTTTTCCGCGCAGATTACGAAGATAGTACAGTTTCGCACGGCGAACAATACCACGACGGGAAACTTCAATTTTCGCAATGCGTGGTGAATGCAGCGGGAATGTACGCTCAACACCAATACCGTAAGAAAGCTTTCTTACTGTAAATGTTTCACTGATTCCACCGCCCTGACGTTTGATAACAACACCTTCAAACACCTGAATACGTTCACGGGTGCCTTCAACAACTTTAACGTGAACTTTCACAGTGTCACCCGGGCGGAAATCAGGATGATCTGTACGAAGCTGATCTTTTGTCACTTCTTCGATAATGTTTTGCATCCTGCTTCACTCCTTCCAAACCAATGCTCTTATCTCACTACGGACAGCGGAACATCGTTTTTACGCGCTCAAAACGTACTTAAGCACAATCATAAATATATCATAATAACACAGTGAGTTCAATACTATTTTTTACCCAGTATTTTTTTATCCGCTTCAGATAGGCACTTCTCATCAAATAAATCCTTCCGCCGTTCATACGTCCGTTTCAGCGACTCTCTCCTGCGCCATTCGGCAATTTTGGCATGATCACCTGATAACAGTATGTCCGGGACTTTCATGCCGCGGAAGTCAGCAGGGCGTGTGTAGTGCGGATGTTCCAGAAGCCCAGTGGAAAAGGAATCTTCCGGTGCAGATTCTTCGTTGCCAAGTACATCCGGCAACAGTCTCACTACACTATCAATCACAACCATCGCACCAAGCTCACCGCCGGTCAGGACATAATCACCGATTGATATCTCATCCGTCACGAGATGTTCCCTGATCCGTTCATCATAGCCTTCATAATGGCCGCAAATGAAAACCAAGTGATCTTCTTCAGCCAATTCTTGTGCTTTCTGCTGGTTATACGTCTCTCCCTGGGGACACATTAAAATCACCCGCGGGTCTGTCTGTTTATCATTTGCGACAGCATCCACTGCATCAAATACCGGCTGCGGTGTCAGGACCATGCCTGCACCGCCGCCATACGGATAATCGTCCACTTTCATATGTTTGTTTTCCGAGTAGTCACGGAAATTGACCAGGTTATAACTGAATTTTTCTTTTTCCTGTGCCTTTTTTAAAATCGAAGCATTGAAAACACCTGATATCATTTCCGGAAATAACGTCAGAACATCGATATGCATCAGTCAAGCAGTCCTTCCATTGGTTCGATAACCACTTTTTCAGCGGAAACGTCGACTTGTTTCACCACATCTTCAATATAAGGGACCAGCACATCTTTTCCTTTTTCCCGTTGTACGACCCACACATCATTTGCACCTGGAGCCAGGATTTCCTTGATAGCGCCGATATATTCACCATTTGTCAGATAAACATGACTGCCGATGATTTCATGATAATAGAATTCATTTTCGTCTAATTCGGTCAGTTGGTGTTTACTGATTGTCAGGTAACGTCCTTTAAAATGCTCGACATCGTTGATATTGTCATAGTCTTTAAAGTGAACCAGGTCGAATCCCTTATGAATGCGGTGACCATCAATTTCCAGTTCCAGCTCTTGACCGTTTTCCTTTTGCAGGATCAACCTGTTACCTTTCTCAAACCGGTCATCAAAATCAGTGATCCGGTGTACTTTCACCTCGCCTTTTACACCATGTGTATTTACGATTTTGCCTACGTTAAACATTTCTGTCATACTGCCATCACCTGCTATTCATCAATGCGGACGACGACATCATCTTTTATGACAATCGCCGTTTCTTCCATAATTTCATTCCAATGCGAACCTTCTTTGACCTCAACAAGAGCCTCAACTTCTTTTTCAGTAATGTCACTGCCAATCTCCATGATATCGAGCTGTTCCATTTTAAAGTCAATGAGCTTGATCTTTTCTCTGCGATTTTTAATTTCCTGCTGAAATCGCTGGGACAGCTCCTGCTTTGACATGCTTCGTTTATTTTCCAGTTTGCGCTGTTCAAACCTTAATTGTTGACACTCTTGTTCAAGCCGCATTTTATGGTCATTAAAACTGTTCCGTAATTTTTCCTTGCTTTTCTCTGTAACGATTTGTTTGATAAGGACCTTTTTAATGATTTGCATAATGGTTCCCCGCTCTCTAAACGATCTTGGTATAGAGATAAATCTATTCAATTTGTAAAAAGGGAAAGGTATGTCCTCTCCCTTTACATAATATCTAAATAAATACGTTTATTTGTTTCGGTTTTGGCTGCATAGACAACCGTACGTATCGCCTTGGCAATCCGTCCGTTTTTCCCGATCACCTTACCGACATAGTTCTGGTTGACGGTCAGATGATAGACAATTTTTGAATCTTCTTCTGTCTCCGTCACAACGATGTCATCAGGATAATCAACTAATGGTGTTACAATGGTTTCAATCAGGGCTTTCATGATATCACACTACTTTACGATTAATTTTTCTGTTTGTGAAATTTTTTCATGATGCCTTGTTTGGAGAAAAGATTACGGACTGTGTCACTCGGTTTGGCACCTTTTGTCATCCAGTCCAGTGCTTTTTCTTCATTGATCGAAACTTCCACCGGATTTACAACAGGATTATACGTTCCAATTTGTTCAATAAAACGCCCATCTCTCGGTGACCGTGAATCAGCCACGACAATACGGTAATATGGATTACGTTTTGCCCCCATACGCTTCATACGGATTTTTACTGCCATGATGTCACCTCCAATACCTTTTGTTTCACAGTTTTAGATTCTAACAGAAAGATTAATGTCTGTAAAGTGTTTTTCCATTACAGACCAGATGAAATTAATAGTTACCTGAAATTGGCTATTTCGCTGATTTCCTCTAATTTTGGCATTTCCCAGAAAGACGGAGTGAATGCCTGATTTTCCAATTTACATAAACGGCAGGTTCATGCCTTTTCCTTTTTTGCCTTTTGGCATGTTCGTCATTTGCTTCATCATTTTCTTCATTTCATTAAATTGTTTTAATAATCGGTTCACCTGAGATACAGACGTTCCGGAACCTTTAGCGATCCGTTTCTTTCGGCTGGCGTTCATCAAGCTTGGGTCCTGCCGTTCGTCTTTAGTCATTGACTGAATGATTGCCTCTATATAAACAAGCTGTTTTTCATCAATCTGTGCATTTTTCAGGCCTTTCATCTTATTGGCGCCAGGAATCATGTTCATCAGATCTTCCAGCGGCCCCATTTGTTTCACCTGGCCCATTTGTTCCAGAAAATCATCAAACGTGAATGACATCGTACGCATTTTTTCTTCGAGCTCTTTAGCCTGTTTTTCATTGACGTTCGTTTCGGCTTTTTCAATCAGACTTAATACGTCACCCATGCCAAGGATCCGTGATGCCATGCCTTCCGGGTGGAACGGTTCCAGCTGATCAAGCTTTTCACCCATGCCGGCAAACTTGATCGGTTTGTCGGTGACCGCTTTAATGGACAGTGCCGCACCCCCGCGTGTGTCACCGTCAAGTTTTGTCAGGACGACTCCGGAGATTTCGAGCTGATCATTAAAACTTTCGGCAACATTGACGGCATCCTGACCGGTCATGGCGTCGACAACAAGGAAAACTTCATCGGGTTTGACCGCTGCTTTAATCTGATCCAGTTCGTCCATCAGGTTTTCATCAACATGCAGCCGGCCTGCAGTATCAATGATGACATAATCATTGTGTTCTTCCTTTGCCTTTTCAAGTGCTTCCTGTGCTATATCAACCGGGTTTGCGTCCGTACCTTTGGAAAAGACAGGCATGCCAAGCTGCTCACCAACTGTTTCCAGCTGGTCGATCGCTGCCGGGCGGTAAACGTCGGCTGCAACCAATAGCGGTGATCGATTATGTTTCTTCCGTAAATGGTTGGCCAATTTGCCGCTTGTTGTCGTTTTACCGGCACCTTGCAGACCGGCCATCATGATGACGGTTGGCGGGCGATCAGCGACAGCGATCTTGCTTTGTTCTCCGCCCATCAGTTCGGACAATTCCTCTTTCACAACTTTAATGACTTGCTGTCCAGGTGTTAGGCTTTCCATTACTTCCTGGCCGATGGCACGTTCTTTAATACGTTTAATCAAATCTTTGACAACCTTGAAGTTAACATCTGCTTCCAGCAGGGCCAGACGGACTTCACGCGTCATTTCCTTTACATCCTGCTCGGAAACCTTTCCTTTACCGGTGATTTTTTTCATCGTACGCTGTAAACGGTCGGCCAATCCTTCAAATGCCATAAGAAGGTGTCCCCCTACTCTAATTCTTTTAGTTGATGGATAAAAGCCTGCATTTCACTATTTCCAGCCGCACTATCCATCCTGTCCAAGATAGCGGCGCGCTTTTGAAATTTGTCATATAACCCTAATTTTGTTTCATAGGATTCGAGCATCTTTTCGGTTCTCCTGATGTTATCATAAACGGCCTGCCGTGAAACCTGCAACAGATCGGAAATTTCACCAAGTGAGTAGTCTTCACGATAGTACATATCCATATAATTCCGTTGTTTAGGGGTCAGCAGTGACTGATAAAAGTCAAATAAGTAATTGACTCGTGTTGTTTTTTCCAGCAATTCATTCACCCCTTTAGCAGATAGGAATTCAGCATCTTGTTAAGTGAAATCTCTTTACAAAAAGTTTACCATCATTCAGCATCATCTTCAAGCAGATCCGCAAATAACCCATAGACAAATGCGTGCGCGTCAAACTTTTGCAGGTCTTCGATTTTTTCACCCAGACCGGCGAATTTGACTGGGATTTGCAGCTCATTTCGGATTGCCAATACAATCCCGCCTTTAGCTGTACCATCCAATTTCGTCAAGACAATCCCGGAAACATCGGTTGCCTCGGAAAATGTCTTCGCCTGGCTCAAGGCATTCTGGCCGGTTGTCGCATCCAGCACCATCAATACCTCATGCGGTGCACCCGGTATTTCCCGTTCAATAACCCGTTTTACTTTGGCAAGCTCATTCATTAAATTCACCTTATTTTGCAGTCTGCCGGCAGTGTCACAGATCAGCACATCAGCATTACGCGATTTTGCCGACTTGATTCCATCGAAAATAACAGCGGCCGGATCACTGCCTTCACTTTGTTTAATGACGTCAGCATCGGCCCGTTCGCCCCAGATATCCAGTTGTTCAATAGCTCCGGCACGGAATGTATCACCAGCAGCGAGCACAACGTTTTTGCCTTCCCGTTTTAATTGATGCGCAAGCTTGCCGATTGAAGTTGTTTTGCCGACACCATTCACACCCACGACGAGAATGACAGACAATCCGTCTTCCTGCAAATTCAACTCTTCCACTTCTTCATCGTCATCTCCATAGTAGATCTCGACCAGTTTTTCGGAAATGACATCTTTCATTTCCTTCGTGTCCTTGATATTTTGTCGCTTCACTTCCATTTTCAGTTCATCAACTAAACTCATCACCGTATTGACACCGACATCCGCCGATATCAGCACTTCTTCCAGTTCTTCAAAAAAATCTTCATCCACTTTGCGGTAACGGGCGATCAGATCATTGATTTTGCCTGAAAAAGAATGGCGTGTTTTCTCCATGCCTTGTTTATATTTTTTAGAAACGTCTTCTGTTTCTTCTTCGTTCTGTCTGAATTTACCTTTCAGTTTATCCATGAATCCCATATAAACGAATACCTCCTTACGCGTTGATCAGCTCTTCGGTTTCCTCCAGGCGGACTGAAACTAGACGTGACACACCGGACTCCTGCATCGTGACACCATACAGGACATCCGACTCTTCCATCGTTCCCTTGCGATGCGTAATAACAATAAATTGTGTATTTTCACTGTATGTTTTCAAATATTTGGCAAACCGGACAACATTTGCTTCATCAAGGGCTGCTTCAACCTCATCCAGTACACAGAATGGCACCGGACGGACGCGCAGTATCGCAAAGAGCAAGGCTATCGCCGTCAATGCCCGCTCACCGCCTGATAGCAATCCAAGATGCTGCAGTTTTTTGCCTGGGGGCTGAGCGATGATTTCCACACCGGTATCAAGCAGATTTTTTGGATCGGTCAGTTTCAGTTCAGCCTTGCCGCCTCCGAATAATTGTTTGAAGACAACGGCAAATTCTTCTTTAATCTGTCCGAACGTGTCGCCAAAGCGTTTTTCCATTTCTTCATCCATTTCCGCAATAACCGAATGCAACGTCTGTTTTGCCTCGACAAGGTCGTTTTGCTGCTCGGACAGAAAATCATATCGCTCGGAAATACGGTCATACTCGTCGATTGCCCCGAGATTAACCGTGCCCAATTGGTCGATGGCCTGTTTGATTTGCTCCACCATTTGTTGCGTTTCTTCAATATTATCCGTCTTATCATAGTCTTGTTTAGCCTTTTCAAATGTCATGGTGTAATCAGTCTGCAGTTTGGACAGGCGGTTCTCCAGCTCGACATCAAGACGGTTTGTTTTGACTTCTTTTTCCTGTATCGCTTCCTTAAATGCCTGATGTTTCTTGTTTTCTTCCTTGAGTTCACGATCCTGATCCTGCATGAACTGTGTGCGTTCGGACCGATTGGCGCGCATTTCCTGAATTTTCGCTGTAATCGTATCTTTATGCTCTTTTGCTGCGGAAATATTGGCTTCAATTTCCTCTTCGGAGTCTTCTGAATGCTGCATATCCAACAGCTCGTTCAGGTCATTGGCATAAATCTCGTATTGCTCCTGATAATCACTTAACTGTGTCTGTAAGCTATTTGTCTTTTCACGCTGGTTCTTCAGGCGTTCTTCCTGTTCGGCCAAAGCAACTTGTGCCTTCTGGAACTCTTTTTTCAGCTGATCCTGATTCTCCTGGAAAGTTTTCTCTTGCTCAGACAGCTTATCGATTTGCTGCTGCGTTGTTTCCAGCTGCCCAGAAATGGTATCGAGTTCTTTTGTCAGTTGTTCGTCGCGTGATTGCAGGTCGCTTTTATCCTGATCAAACTGCTGTTTATCCTGATCGTATATTGCAAGATTATCATTCAATGATGTGAGTTTCATTTCGGCTTCTTTGAAGGATGCGCGAATTTCCTGCAGTTTTTCCTGTTCCTTGTTGATTTCTTCTTCTTCAGCCGCAATCCCCTGCTCAAGCTGGCTGATCTGCTGCTTTTGATCCTTAACCTGCTGTTCAAAGGCGTTTGCTTTTTGCTGGAAATCCTCGAGTTTTTCGGTCACTTCCTGTAAATCTTTTTCCCTTGTAAATAACGATTGCTTTGATTTTTTCTGTGCCCCGCCGGACATGGAGCCGCCTGGGTTGACCACATCACCCTCAAGTGTGACCACACGGTGTTTTCGCTTGAGGATTCCTGCAACTTCATTGGCATCTTTTATTGTTTTGGTAATAAGAACGTGTCCCATTAAATGGCTAACCGCTTTTTGAAATTCAGATGGTGCCGACACAAGGTCACCGGCAACACCGACAAAGCCGGAATGGTTCTTCGCTTTCGCAAGCATATCATTCGGAACAAACCTTGTCTGGATGGAACTGAGCGGCAAAAAGGTGGCTCTGCCGCTGTTTGTCTTTTTCAACCAGCTAATCGCTTGACGTGCTGCCTGATCATCATTGACCACGACATGCTGTGCCTGACCGCCCAATACCGTCTCGATGGCGGTAATATATTGTTTCGGGACATCAATTAGCTCAATTACAGCTCCGTGGATACCGTCAAGTTTCTTTTCCTCCCGGGCTTTGAGAACTGCTTTCACCCCGTAGAAAAAACCTTGAAAATCTTCTTTCATATCTTCCAGCATTTCTTTTTTCGACTTCAGCTTTTCAATATACTGATAACCCTGATACAGTTTTGTCTGTGCTTCCTGAAAAGCACTGCGTTTATTTGTCAGGTCATCTTTCATCTGTTGTACTGCCTGAGACTTCGCTTGATACATCTCTTCTTGCTGATCGTAATCAGATTGCAGCTTTTCCGTTTTGGTGCTGAGTTCTTTCCGTTCCTCAAGCAGATCTTCAAATTTTTCCGCCTGCTTTTCCTTTTTGCCGGAAATTTGCTGAAGCTGCTGATGAATCGATTGCTTTTCATTCCGTTTGGCGGCCTGTTCATTCAAATACTCAATATAATCTGACTTCAGCTCCTCGATTTGTTCGGCAATATTTTCTTTCTCCGTTGTTAGCTTTGTTTCCAGGCTCTTCACTTGCTCTTTTGTTTCATCGCGGCTTTTCTGCAGTGATGTGAGCTTTTCATTTTCCTGACTGAGTTCATATTCGAGCATCTCGATCCGTTCTGCCGTTTCTTTTTTCTGCCCTTCCAATTTTTCTTTGTTCTCAGAAAAGTGTTTCGTCCGTTCATTGAATACTTGCTTTTTCCCTTCGTATTGCTCAAGCTCTTGTGTGGTTGACAGCAGATTCGCCTGCAGCTGTTCAATTTCTTCATCCAATTTCTGCAGTTTCTGCCGTTCCTGTTCCAGCTCGGCTTGTTTTGTTTGAATGGCTGTTTTCTGATTCCATTCATCCGTTTTTTCTTTTTCCAATTCATCCAGCAATGCCTGCCATTCGCCATGAAGCTGTTCAATCTCAGTAATAAGCAAAGAAATTTCCTGCTGTTTTAATTGTTCTTTTTTATCCAAATATTTGCGTGCTGTTTCCGCCTGCTCTTTAAGCGGTTCGATTTGCTGTTCAATTTCGTGGATGATATCTTCCACACGATTTAAGTTTTCTTGTGTTTCCGCTAATTTATACTCGGCCTTCTTCTTGCGCTGCTTATACTTTAAAACACCGGCAGCTTCTTCAAAAATAGTGCGCCGTTCATCCGCTTTGGAACTGAGTATCTCCTCGACTTTTCCCTGACTGATAATCGAGAATGCTTCACGCCCAAGTCCCGAGTCCATAAAAAGATCGACAATGTCTTTCAGGCGACAGGATTGTTTATTGATATAAAATTCACTTTCACCGGAGCGATAAACACGTCTGGTGACACTGACTTCCTCATAGTCAAGCGGCAATGCTTTGTCATTGTTCTCCAATACCAGCGTAACCTCCGCAACATTGAGTGCCCGCCTCGTGTCACTGCCCTGGAAAATGACGTCTTCCATTTTCGAACCGCGCAATGACCGTGCAGACTGTTCACCAAGCACCCATCTAATCGCATCGGTAATATTGCTTTTTCCGCTTCCATTCGGGCCAACCACAGCTGTTACACCTGGAACAAAATCAACATTGATCCGTTCAGCAAATGATTTAAAGCCCACACTTTCCAATCGTTTCAAATACATAAACATTCTCCTAGTGTCTTTCAGGGATTGTCCAAAATATGTACATTAAGAAGGTTGTTCAAAAAATCCGGTAAAAATGACACGTCGATGGAGGATCTTCTGCTAAAGCCGCCCACATCCTGTGGACAACGCGGAAGTAACCACATCGTTTGAAAGCCCGCCCCGCTACGCAAAGCTACACCGCCTCGAACTTTCGACTACAGGATGTACCAGTGCCGGCGTTACGACAGGACAAGGAAAACTCCGGCAACGATACATCGCACGAAGAAAAAGTGCTATCCTTTTTCGAGGACGTCGCGAACGTAGGCGGCAGATCATTGTTATCTTCTTTTTGAACACTTATTCTTTCCCGGTTGGCATTTTAACGCATTTATTTTATCATAAAGAGAAGCACAAAAGAAGACTTAATCCAATACATAAGCTTTTATGGGCTTTTATGGAACTATTTCAAGGGGGTGTTCATATGAATCTGGAAAATCCGACACAGGAAAACCTGAAATTTATGCTTGACGAACTGACAGAACAGTTAAGTGTTGTCAATCCCGAATTGATGGATGCGGAAGACTATGATATTGACAAGTACGAAGACATCAAATTTATGTATGATATGGTGAAACAAAAAGGACAGCTTAGCGCATCTGAAACACAGGCATTCATTGCTGAGCTGAGGTCTGTGAGGAAATCATAATATGTTGTGTCACGTAAAAAACTAGTTTGCCATTTATGTAAGATGAAAATAAAGTCTTTTCCCTTTTAACGATGTGAAGCCGTATTCTTACGTTGAATGCGGCTTTAGCAAAAAAATTTCACAATGATCACGAAGTATTGCACTGTGATTTGCGGAAGTAAAGTTGTTGATCATTACCACAGAAGCGGCCAATTGCGTAAGATCGTTATTCCACTAATGCACCCTTAGTAAAAAATAAGATATTGACTTTATAATACCTTCGTCATAAAGACACTATTAGGGTCTTTTTTGTAATCTGAAAATGGATGACAATATTCAAACCCAAAACTGCCATATAACCTTCTAGCAGGTTCAAAAGCATTCATTGAGCCTGTTTCTAAACTCAACCTAGAATACCCGCGTATTTTTCCTTCCTCAATTATGTGCTCGAGCATTCGTTTTGCAACACCTTTTCTTAGATGTTTAGTAGCAGTTCGCATTGACTTTATTTCACCGTGTTGCTTATTAAGCTCTTTAAGCGCACCACAACCGAGTAATTCACTTCCTTCCCATACACTCCAGAAGGTGATCTCCGGTCTTCGCAATTGATCAAAATTTAGTGCGTGTATGCTTTCGGGTGGAGAATTTAATGCCATATCTAAATGATGCTCCTTTATCAATTCAATGATTTCAGGTCCAGTTAAATTATCAATTTTAATATCCATCATGCCCCTCCGTTTATTAGTAATATAAGAATTTCACAAAATATGCCGAAGTAAGACAGCCCAACTACTAAAACAAGTTTAAATGTTTTAGATATAGAAAACCACTTCCACTCTGTATATAACACTATTTGTTAATTATATTTTATAATATTCTTGTTCAAACCTACTACCCGTTAGTTGAACACTAATAAATACCTGTTAATGCAAGCATAATTCTTCTATAAACTCTTTCTAACATGAATCTTTTGAAATGTTCCTAAAGAAAAAATCAAAAATTTATTTTCCATGCCCCCCTTTTCACAACCTCTTTCGATAGTAGTTGTAAGAGGGGACATTTATGGGAAAGAAAATACCAGGACATTTAGTTGGATTAAGTCCATATACAATAGATCTTTTTTTTAACTTTATGCCTCAATTTACCTTTAACATTTATACTTATTCCATTCTTGCGCCAGTTCGTATTATGAGGTCAGCCAGTCTTTTCTGATATTAGCTGGTATACCGGAACAGGGAAATCATCTGGAGATTTCGCCTTTGTCGTACTTATTCAGTTCTTGCAATTGCCATTCTCTTTCTTTTGTTATCTTATACATGTCATTATTAAAAGCGAGATTAATTGTAATAATTGCATAATCTGTAGCCATCATTGCATGACCTCTCATATGATCAACACCAACAGCCTGTCCAACAGATCTTGCAGCTGCTTTTGCCGTTTCACTTTTATATTCCCTGGCTGCTTCATGGACTTTATAACCCGCTTGTCTAACTTGATGAACGGTTGCTTCTCCTTTTTGCCATAACTCGTTAAATTTAAATCCATTTGCTATTTTTTCGTTGTCCGAAAATTCCTTTTCAAGATACGGAAGCACGTGTTTTGCAACATTAATTGCCCATTTGGCTAGGTTGACTTGACTAATAAGATCAGTGTTCTTCTCAATTTCTTGTCGCAATTCCGTATCATCAACAATTTTAATTTTAGGTTTACTTGCCACAAAAGCGCCCTCCCTATATCTATCTGTAAAATACTGTTCCATTAAATGGTCCTTCGTATTCAATTTGGCGCTAATACTTATTCCTGATTTGCGCCCGATGATTGAATAAAGGAAAATTAAGTAGGTTGCTTTTGAATTCAATCGTGTTGTATAGCTTATTGTGCCTGAAACAACCATCTGGAGGGCTTTCATCACGCTATATTTTATTTTCCCGGAGGAACCCCTAGGTCACGGCTTGTCTTGGCAGTAGTGTCGATCGGTGGCGGTGGCCCTGGTGCCAAGGTCGTCGGAGTGTCCGGCCTCAAGCCGAGACCATTGGGCGGTCGGGCGGCCGTCCAGCCGAAACTGACCACCTTTGGAGCCCCAATGCTGCGGCCAGCCCTCGGGCGAATCCTCCCAGAACTCCTGCCGGCCGTAGACAGTCAGGTCCAGCAGTCCGTACGACGGTGCCATCAGTTCGTTGCCGCGGCCGGTGGTCCAGTAGGTCTCGTAGACCTTGTCACCGTCCCGGAGATAACTGACCAGGATGCCGAAGTGCCGGTCTGCGATCAACCGATCCACGGCGTCCTGGGGCACCGAGTACCAGGGAACCGTCCAGCCCATGAAGTCGCGATACCGCGAGCTCTCCTCGTACGGCCCCTGACAGAAAGTCGCGTAGCTCACGTCCCGCGAGTTCAGATAGGACAGCTCGTTGATGTGGGTCGTGGAGAAGGTGCAGCCCTCGCACTGCTCCGCGGCGGGCCTGCCGGTGTGCCACATGTGGTAGTACGCGACCAGCTGGTGGCGGCCCTCGAACGTCTCCAGTAGCGTGACCGGGCCATCCGGGCCGATCAGCGGGATGGTCGAGTCCACCTCGACCATCGGCAGCCGCCGTCGGGCCGCTGCGATCGCGTCACCTTCTCGGGTGTGTGCCTTCTCCCGGATCCGCAACTCATCCAGTTTGGCCTGCCAAGTAGTCCGGTCGACCACCGTTGGCAGAACAGAGGTTTTATAATTTTGATTCATGCAAATATCTCCTTTCGCTATTGTTTACCTACACACTTGATAGTTTATCAAACATAAATACAAAGGACTTCTTCTCGATTGCTAAAAATCTTCTTATTCAACATAATGGCCCTATAAATCAATAAAGAGCGCAATTCACTACTTCAGAATCGCGCCCTTTTCTGGAACAAAGTGATAAACCAATTTACTGATCCCTTGAGATCCCTTGAAGCTTTCAAATATATAAAATCTGTCTAATGTGATCGAATCATGTATAGCCATGTCTCCCAGAACAACCTTAAGTGGAGTTCCTTCATCAATCTGCTGGTTCATCAAACCGTGAATCATCTAATGGTGAAACTGTTGTAACTGCTAGATTAGAATAAACAATCTCTGCTTGATAGAATTGAACACTTTTTCACCACTAAGGCCCTTTATCATGTAGACTTAATACGTTAATCCGATGGAGGGAGTAAGGAGAAGTGAAAAAGTTGGAGGTAATTGTTTTAGTACATCAGTTACAAAAAGAAGGTTTTAACATATCAGCAATAGCGCGAAAATGCGGGATATCGAAAAACACTGTATAGGCTTATCTGGAAATGGATTTTGAAACAGCTGTGGAATGGGCAGAAACGTTAAAGACTAGAAAGAGAAAATTGGATGATTATCAAGAAACTATATTGGATTGGCTCAAAGAGCACCCAGACCTTTCAGCCTCCCAAATATCTGATTGGCTGGAGGAGCGATGTGGATACCGGGAAATTGGGGAGAGCACTGTGAGGACTTACATAAAGGAACTGCGGGAGAAATATCATATCCCTAAGGCTTTAAACAAACGACACTTTGAAGCTTTATAGGAGTTACCGAAAGGAAACAGATGCAGGTTGATTTCGGAGAGTTAAGAGTAAAGAACACTGATGGGAAATTCATTAAAATTTATGCGATAGCCTTTGTTCTTTCACATTCTCGATATAAGTATGTGGAGTGGCAAGAAACTCCATTCACGACAAGGGATGTTTTGCGATGTCATGAAAATGCTTTTGAATATTACGAAGGAATCACAGAAGAAATTGTCTAATTCCACCGGGAAAGGGAAGCTTATTAAGAATACTAATCATTCTAGAGACAAGTCAAAAGGAATAGCTGCTTACATGGATACCATAAAAAAGTCATTTCAAGATGAAGGAAACATTCAGGTTTTCCTCGACGAACTGTATCAACGGTACCCTCGCTATATACGGGATCAGCTGCAGATTCTTCAGAAGGCAGTTAAAGATTATGAACCATTCATTCAGCAAGCATTGGATACTTGTCTTCAGGAAAAATTGTGGAGTGCGAACGACTTTCACGATGTCGTAAAGCACCTTTCCAGGATCAATGGAGTTAAAGATCAAATTCTCACGGATGAACTTACAACCGCCAATATTCCTACGGATCTATTGAAACAAAAAGCTGCACTCCGCGATATAGATAGTTATATCAAAATCTTGGGAGGTGTGTAATATGGGAGGATCGGTAGAGCAACTACAAGCTCAATTTCATCAGTTAAGAATGTCAGAAACATCCAAGGAGCTTCCATCTTTCTTAAGAAAGGCAGAACTAAAATCCTGGACATACCAAGAATTATTACATGAACCTCTTACTTACGAAGAGAAACGTCGAGAGGAGAAGATGATTGAAAAACATTTGAAATGGGCCAAGTTTCCATACGAGAAAAGTCTTGATGAGTTTGATTTAGGAGAGCAACCATCGATAAACAATCGGCAGCTCAAACAGCTCCAGGAGCTCTCTTGGCTAGACCAAGTATTTAATTTAATATTTCTTGGACCGCCCGGGGTAGGAAAAACACATCTGGCAATAGGTCTCGGTTTAGAAGCCATTCAACATGGACAACGTGTAGCCTTCATTTCCATGGGGGAACTGGTGTCTCTTTTAAAAACTGAGGAGAATATCCGAAAAGCACAATTACGTCTCAAACGTATTAGAGACGCAGACTTAGTTATCATTGACGACCTGATGTATATGGCAATGGACCAACATGAAGCAAACCTGTTTTTTCATTTAATTAATCATTTGTATGAACGAAGTTCCATTATACTAACATCCAATAAAGGACCTGAGGATTGGGGAGAATTAATGGGCGATCAGGGAATCACAACAGCCATTCTGGACCGACTCCTTCACCGAGCTGAAGTAATTCATTTAAACGGTTCCAGTCACCGTATTAAACACAGGCAAACTGTATTTCAATCGAAAAATGTTCAAAATTAATCAGCAAAAAGTGTTCAAAACTACTTGACGGTTACACTGTTTGTATACTTTGTTAATCTGAACAGAAATACTATTAATGAGCATATACTTTGATAATAGCAGTAAATGTCATTTATCTTTATTAAGCAAGCTAATGCATAAGGAGGATTGCAAGATGGCACATAAACAAATTCTTATGGTCGTCACGAATCATACAAAAATAACGGATGATCACAAAACAGGCCTTTGGCTAGAAGAGTTCGCAGTTCCTTATAACGTTTTTAAAGCCAACGGCTATGACATTAAACTAACCAGTATCGATGGCGGTGAGGTTGCACTAGATCCAAACAGCATACCGGAAGAGAAAAACGAAGAATGGCAGGCGGCCGAGGAAGAATTAAAAAATACAGTGAAACTAAGTAAAGATGATGCACATGGTTTTGACGCTATCTTTCTTCCTGGCGGACATGGTACAATGTTTGATTTTCCAACCAGCGAAACACTGCAATATGTTCTCCAACAGTTTGCCGAAGATAACCGTGTAATCGGCTCTGTCTGCCACGGACCAGCAGGACTCGTCAACGTTACCTATAAAGACGGTACACCACTTGTGGAAGGCAAAAAGGTGAGCGCTTTTACTGATAGCGAAGAAAAAGATATGAGTTTAGATCAACATATGCCATTTTTACTTGAATCTAAACTACGAGAAAAAGGTGCTGAGTTTGTCCGTGGTGATGATTGGACAGATTTTTCAGTTCGTGACGGTCATTTGGCTACCGGGCAAAATCCAATGTCTAGCCAAAGCACAGCTGAAAAAGTCATCAAAGCACTGGAAAGCTAAACAAAAAGTAGCAAATTGTGAATTCCAAGTGTTTGGAATTCACAATTTTTATATTGGGTGTCTCTGGCCATCCCCTCGAAAAAGTGGAATAAGGGATTTTCGATAAACAAATTTCCATCAATATAATGAATGGGTACCTTCTTATTCAAGAAAAGCACCCTTTAGTTGAAGAAGTTGAAACATCTTTTTCAGTTTGTCTCAATCGCTATAATTTTGTGAGGTTGAAATGCCTTCTTTTCCACCTATAGGTATGAAATTCCAATACTGCAAATATCGGTTTCGCATTTTGAATTAGTCGTTGACTTGCTTCCATTGATAAAGAAGCTTGATGAGCTTCCTCGCTGGACCAAACCTCATAAACATAAATGGCATCACTCATCAGCTAGGCTTACAACATATAATTCGCACTCATCCAATTTCTCCATTGACTTTGAAGCTTCGGACAACAGTTTTGCTAAGGAATCACGTCTACCTTCAACAGCAGTAAACTTGTTGTACAACCCGAATTTACTTAATGTTACGCCCTCCATTTGATTAATGTTTGATACAAATAATAATTTCTACTTAACTTTATAATTCTCCTTTTTTACCCTGCAGTGTGATCTTACGTTTAATTTATGGACTAATACTCATTCTTGATTAGCGCCCCGTTAATTGAGGATTAACTTTTATATTTACTTTAATAAGTTATAACATAGCTTACTCAATCAAAGTTTCTAGTATTGTATGCCCACATGAACCCCAGGCTAAAAAGAAAAGCAATTCTAGGATAATGAAGATCAGAAAATTTTTAAAAGAATTTAGTTTTAATTGTAGATAATAAAAAAACTCCCCAAATTAGATAAAAACTAGCTAAAAAGATATATTCTGCCGTATAAGGCTCATTTGGTGGAGTAAAATGCATACCAAGATAAGCAAAAAAAGTTAAATACTAATAAACCAAAAAGTAATATAATATTTGTTATATGAATTGCTTTTCTAATCTAATAATTCCACTTTCGTTTATTATAATTCCTACGATTAATTCAAGGACGACTAACCCCAATACATATAACCCAATTTGAAGGAAGTGATAAAATTCCCAAAACAATATGGACAACTGTGGAGATATATAGACCTATCGGCTTTTTGGCAAACATACTATAAATTGCATAGGCTAATCCACCCACTACTAACCCTACAGCAAACACCAGCAGTCCAAGGTGTCATCCAATCCCCCCCTTTAATAGCGCCGTTGATTGAATACCAAATATTAGCCTTTGCGAGGATTTATTATCATAGAGATTTTGATAATAAATATGGATATGAGCATACCAATACTGAGTACACCTATACCCAGACCCTTCCATCTCCCAATAACAAGAGATGTAATAAGCACAATGAAAAAAGCAATTATGCAAATTAATAATGATGTATCATTTGTTCGTTTTAGACTCTTAGCGATAATAAAAATCAGTAAATTTATGATAAAGCCTAAGCCAACGGGGATAAATATATCCATCTTACTAGCCCCTTTCAGGAATTTAACAAAAACCCGATTTGTTACAACACAATTTGACCAGATTTATAATTATAGAGCGCAATCTTTACTCCTGAAGTGCACCTGTTTGTGTACCTTTAACCTTTGGAATTCGAATTTCTTCTTAGCACCTTAATTTCGTTTAGCATTTCTTTTTGTATTTCCAGATTTTCTTTCGCATGTTATTTGATGACTTAGCGAACCTCAAGGAAAAAACGAGCAAAAAAATGGTGAATATTGCCATAATAACTACTGCAATGATTATTAAATTCAGAACTTCTATCAAATCCATCAATAATTCCCTCTCATATGTATTTTCGAGATAAGCGCCAATAGAATACGACTTATCTTTTCTCCAGACTTTTAATAAGTCTTATAAACCAATATAATAGTACCCAAGGAAGAATGAATTTCGTAGCCCATTCTATTAATTTTGGAACTAAGTATGATATATTTACTCCTATAAATTCAAGAACAAACAAAAGTGCCAATAAAATCACTATAGTGGTAATTATATTTGTAACAGACCTATCCATTTGTTTAGACCGTTTTGAATGTGTACGTATGGCTAACACAATTAATGCAGCAATCACTATAAAAACAATAAGAAACACTAGCTGAAATATAACATCGCCCCACAAAATTTCATTCATAAGAATCCCCGGACTATACACTCTAGATTAAAACATTACACTAATCATCTCGAATTTGGGTTATCTTTACAATAAGTTATTTCAAGAAATAAGCCGTTTGAGCGTTAACACTTATTCCTATTAGCGGCTATTTGCGTAAAACTGTGAATGGATAAGCGAACCTGCACTTTTTACACCTATACCTTTAGGAATTCTTCAACTTTATCAGTTCTACTACCCAATTTTAATTGATGTACAATTTTATTATTTTCTATGTATATATGAAAATATTTGCATCTTCCCTAAAATTCCATTTCTTGCCATAGGTTCTTTATTTTGTTCGTTAATACAATCGCGGTGTAATCAAGAAAATACATAATATTGGTCTATTACATAAATTTTATACCAAATATCTGACAACGTTTAATGAAATATTAAGCGATTGTCAACTTAACAGATTTTGGTGTCCAAACAAGATATCTCTTTGAATTAGAGATTAATGAGGATAATATGTGACTAGCCATTAAAAGTGGGAAAATATAAGAAAATTTATCATGAACAACATCTGAAAAAGGCTGGTGCTCATTCCACAAGCATACAGCCTTTTCAATGTTAATCACCCAACGAATCCAGCGCATGCTTGGCAGCACGCTGTTCAGCTTCTTTTTTAGTATGGCCTGTTCCCTCGCCAGAGATATTGCCATTGATAATCACCCTGGCAACGAATTCTTTGTCGTGAGACGGGCCTTTTTCATCTGCAATCACATAGTCAATACTGTGATTGCGGTGCTGCTGGACATGTTCCTGCAATTTGCTTTTATAATCCATCGCATGCGAAAAAGCACCTGTCGTTATTTTCGGATAGACATATTTTTTCAGGAATTGAATGACGACATCGTATCCCTGATCCAAATACAATGCGCCCAGGAACGCTTCAAACACATCTGCCAGTATCGCAGGACGTTCGCGGCCGCCTGACTGTTCCTCACCTCTGCCAAGCAATAGATAGGCACCAAAATTCAGCTCCCGCGAAAATTCAACAAGAGACGGTTCACATACAATTGAAGCGCGTAATTTGGTCAAATCCCCTTCTGCCAATCGTTCCTTTTGCTTGTATAAATATTGGGATACCCCCAGTTCCAAAACGGCATCACCCAAAAATTCCAACCGTTCATTATCCGAAAAATGTTTATCCCGATGCTCATTCACATAAGATGAATGTGTGAAAGCTTGCTTAAGCAAGTCTTGATCATTAAATGTTATGCCTAACTGTTTTTCCAGCTGTGAAATATTCATGTCGATGATCACCACTCAAACGAAGATAGATTTATTTTGCAGACGCTGAAATAACAGAAAGCCCCGCATGGTGCGGGACTTCAGCTATATAAAGTCAGGATTGATTGCTGTTTATGTAATTAACAGCATCACCAACCGTGTTGATTTTTTCGGCTTCCTCATCAGCGATTTCCATGTCAAATTCATCTTCAAGTTCCATAACAAGTTCAACCACATCAAGTGAATCAGCCTCAAGGTCATCTTTGAAAGATGCTTCCATGGTCACTTGTGGTTCTTCCACTTCAAGTTTATCTACAATAATTTCTTTTACTTTATCGAAAACGTCTGCCATGATTCGTCACCCCCTTTCAATTAGTATAATATGATTTGAACCGGTTGAGTCACCGATTTCATCAAAAATCGATCTTCCGCCCCATTTCTGTTCTACATCACCATGCCACCGTCGATATGGATTGTCTGTCCAGTAATATAATTTGCATCATCGGAAGCCAGAAAACGGACAACGCGTGCTACATCTTCTGGTTCACCCAATTTTTCCAACGGTATCAGTGACAGCATGCCCTCTTTTTGTTCCTCTGTCAGGGCATCCGTCATATCAGTTGAGATAAAACCGGGTGCAACGGCATTGACCAGTATGTTACGTGATGCGAATTCCTTTGCTGTCGATTTTGTCAGCCCAATGACACCTGCTTTGGCAGCCGTATAGTTAGCCTGTCCGGCGTTGCCGCTGACGCCGACAACCGATGAAACATTGACGATCCGTCCGCCTTTCTGTTTCATCATCTGCCTGGAGACGGCTTTCGTGCATTGAAAGACCCCTTTAAGATTCGTATCAATCACCTGATCGAATTCATCTTCTTTCATCCGCATTAATAAGTTATCCCGATTGATACCCGCATTATTCACTAAAATATCCAAGCTGCCAAAATCGCTGACAACTTGTTTGACCATTGCTTTCGATTCTTGTTCATCTGCAACATTGGCCTGGATCTTAAACGATTCTACACCTTTTTGCCTGACTTCTTCAACAACGGATTGTGCCCTGTCTTCACTGCCCGAATAATTGACCGCGACATTTGCTCCCTGCTTTGCAAGTTCCAGGGCTATCGCACGGCCGATTCCGCGAGAGGCACCGGTTACGAGTGCATTTTTTCCTTTGAGCATTAGGATTCCTCCCTATACCATGTTAAAAACTCATTCAATGAATCCAAATCCTGTACAGCAAATGTTTTGGCTTTGCGATCAATTTTCCGCACAAGGCCGCTCAATACTTTTCCTGTTCCGAGCTCGACGAAGGCATCAACACCTTCATTCAGCATATGACGGATAGATTCCTCAAACCGGACTGGTGAGTACAGCTGTCGGATTAACAAATCTTTTGCGTCATTCTTATCCGTTACAGGTTCAGCCGTCACGTTGGCATAAACCGGGAAGTCGTTACTATTGAATGTTACCCCGTCCAGTTCTTGTGCAAATTCCTCATTAGCCGGTTTCATCAATCTGGAATGGAAAGGACCGCTCACATTCAAAGGTAAAACCCGTTTGGCACCATTTTCTTTTAAAAGACCCGCAGCTGCATCAATGCCTTCTTTTGAACCAGAAATAACAATCTGTCCTGGGCAGTTCAGATTGGCGATATCAACAATTTCATCATCATTTAACTGATCCAGTGTCTGTTCGATATCAGCTTGCGACATGCCCAGCACCGCTGCCATAGAACCCTTCCCTTTAGGAAAAGCTTCTTCCATTAACCTTCCACGGGTAGCAACGAGCGGTATGGCATCCTCAAACGAAATAGCCCCTGCAGCAACAAGTGCACTGTATTCTCCGAGGCTATGGCCTGCAGCCATCACGGGCTTAATATTTTCCTTTTCGAGAAGCCTTTGCACAGCAATTCCAGACAATAATAATGCCGGCTGTGCATTCTCTGTTTCGGTAAGCTCTTCTTTCGGACCTTCAAACATCAGGTTAGTCAATTCTTTTCCCAGAAGCTGATCTGCCCGCCGGAATAATTCCCGTACTTCCGGGTATTCATCGTACAATACTTTTCCCATACCGACTGCTTGTGAGCCCTGGCCGGGAAATAAAAATACGACACGTGCCATGTTCAGTCCCCCTTATTCCAATCTATCGATTCAACCGTTGTTTTAATCGTGCCAGTCACATCGTTTTCAACCATATGCGATGCTTGTTTGATGGCATTGAATACGGCGCGACTATTCGATGATCCATGTGCTTTAATGACAGGAGCCGCAAGACCGAACAGACCTGCTCCGCCATACTCCGAGTAATCCAGTTGGCTTTGCAACCCTTTTAAATCAGACTTTACCATGCCGGCAGCAATCTTTGTTTTGACCGATGACATAAATGTTTCTTTTAGCATCGAAAACATGGTCATTGCTGTTCCTTCAATCGTTTTCAGTGCGATATTTCCACTGAACCCATCAGTAATGACTACATCTGCAGGACCGGTCAAAATATCACGTGCTTCCACATTGCCAACAAAATTGACCGGGGCTTCTTTTAATTGATTGTATGTTTTTTTGGTGAGGTCATTTCCTTTTCCTTCTTCAGTTCCAACATTCAGGAGTCCTACAGTCGGATTTTCAACCAACCGCACCTTTTTCGTATAAATGGACCCCATGATAGCGTATTGAACAAGGTTGTGGGCCTTCGCATCAACATTCGCTCCGACATCCAGCAGCAAAAAGCCTTTTCCGTCAACCGTTGGGAGTGTCGGACTCAGTGCCGGACGATCGATCCCACGAATTCTTCCGACGACAAATAAGCCTGCGCTCATCAAGGCACCGGTATTTCCTGCTGAAATACAGGCATCAGCACGATTCTCTTTTACTTCCCTGGCCATCCTTACTAGTGACGAATTCTTCTTGCTTCTCACTGCACGCACGGGTTCGTCATCAGCGGTAATGATGTCATCTGTATGGATTATATCAATCTGATCATGGTCGTTTAAATAGGGTTTGATTTTACTTTCATCACCGACCAGCGCTATGTTCAAATTGTCAATCTCGGGTACAGCTTGTTCAGCACCTTTTACAATCGCCTCTGGTGCATGATCGCCTCCCATTGCATCAATTGCTATCTTCATTTCCAATATCCCCTTTTGGATCGTTCGAACGATACATATGAAATAATCCGGTAAACACTTTCTCGTTGTCGACAAAACTGTTCACTTGAACCACTGTCATTCCTTTATCATCCACATCTTTAACCAATGCCTTGGCAACAACTCGCTCACCGGCTTTAACCTGTCTGGTAAACTTAATTTCTGATTTGGCCGTCAACGCAAGTTCATCATTAATGACTGCTACAGCCAATGAATTTGCCTGCGCAAATAAATGGTGCCCGCGGGCAATTTTATTCCGTGAAAAAACGTGTTCTTTTTTAATTTCCAGTATCGAAATGGCTCGCCTGTCGAGATCCAGATCGATAATTTCTCCGATCACCTCATCCAGGGAGAGTGCTTTTACAGTCTCGTTCCACTGATATGCGGCTACAGATTTAATTCGCTCACGGAGTTCCGGTATGGAAAGTTCCATCCGGTCAAGCCTGATCGTCTGTATACTGACATTGAATTTTTCCGCTAATTTCTCGTCGGTTATAAATGGTGTCGCTTCAATGGTTTCTTTTAATAATCGCTGTCGTTCCACTTTACTGATTTTCATATACAGCACCGTCCAATAGGAAAAGCACGGTATTTGCCAAGTTATGGTGGCGGCAACATTGTTTTCCCTTAGTTAATTAATGGTATATCGTATTCCTATGACTTGGTACTAATAGTAATATATAATACCAAGTCTGAATATGCAAGTTATCACAAATTATATCGGACGTTTGAACATTTTCTTTAGTCTAATTTCTCATAAAAAACCGAATTATTTTCCAAATCCATCTGTAAATGCTGAAAAGCCGGATCATTTTCCAGCATATTATGTTCAATGATTTCCTCTGCATCCTGACGAGCGGTTTCCAGTGCCCGGTAATCATGGATCATATCTGCTACCTTAAATTCAGGCATTCCACTCTGTTTTTTTCCGAAAAAATCCCCTGGCCCACGCAATTTAAGATCCTGTTCAGATAACGCAAAGCCGTTATTTGTTTCGGTCATAATCCGCATCCGCTCTTTCCCTGTTTCACCCTTTGGATCAGCAATCAAAATACAGTAGCTTTGTTTTTCACCGCGGCCAACCCGGCCTCTGAGCTGATGCAACTGAGAAAGGCCGAAACGCTCTGCATCATAAATGACCATAATGGTTGCATTGGTTACATTCACACCGACCTCAACAACGGTCGTTGATACGAGGACATCCATAACTCCTTCGGCAAACTGTTTCATAACCTGATCCTTTTCATCAGTTGAAAGCCGTCCATGCAAAAGTCCTATTTTTACGGAACCCTGATAAAAATGTTCCAGCTGATGATACAAATCAACCGCATTCTGGATATCGAGCTTATCCGACTCCTCGATCAGCGGACAGATTACATAAGCCTGTTCACCTTGCCGGACATGTTTACCAATAAATTGCAGGATACGATCGAATGTATTTTCCTTCGCCCAATATGTTTCAATTGCTTTTCGGCCTGATGGCATTTCATCGATGACGGATACGTCCATGTCACCAAATGCGGTAATCGCCAAAGTTCTCGGGATCGGAGTTGCTGTCATGAACAATACATCAGGGTGAAGCCCTTTTTCCCTTAATACCCGGCGTTGTTCAACCCCGAATCGGTGCTGCTCATCAACAATTACAAAGCCGAGATCATCAAAAAATACATCGTCCTGGATGAGTGCATGCGTGCCTACCACAATATCTGCTTCATGATTTTCAATAGTGGCAAGTGTCTCTTTCCGCTTTTTTCCTTTAACGGATCCGGTCAACAAAACGATCATGGCTCTTTCACCGAATGTTTCCTGCAATGATTGAAAATGTTGTTCAGCCAATATTTCGGTCGGCACCATCAAAGCTCCCTGCTTGCCTGCTGTAATAGAGGCATAAAGGCATACCTCTGCAACGGCTGTCTTACCTGATCCTACATCTCCCTGCAGCAAGCGGCTCATCCTGTATGGTGATTTCATATCGGCCAATATCTGGTTCAGTGCCTTCTGCTGAGCAGTTGTGAAGGAAAAAGGAAAGCTGTTCACAAATTCGTTAAGGGTCGCCGATTCATAATGCTGGGCATTCCCACTGGTTGATTCCCGTTTAATTTTCCTTAATAACTGCATTTTAAGCTGGAACAGTAAAAACTCCTCATATGTAAATCGCCGTCTGGCATGTTTCAGATCCATTCTGCTTTCAGGAAAATGCATAGTGCTGACTGCAGTGGAACGATCCGGCAATTTATAGGACTCCAAGTAGCGATCCGGGAGAAGCTCATCTATTTCATGCTGATATGTTTTGAGGGCGTTTCCGACTGCTTTCTTCAGCTTGTAATTGGTCACATCACCTTTCAGTGAATACATCGGCTGGATGGCTGCCAGTTCATTTGCCGGGCCTTTTTTATAATTGCTTACCGTTATTTGCAGTCGGTGCGCATCCCATTTTCCCGTTAATGTTACAGTGTCTCCGGAACTCAGCTGCTTTTTGGCAAATGCCCGATTGAACATGACTGCCTTAACTGCAACATGCTCCACTTCTACATTAAATGAAAGCCTTGATTTTTTCTTTCCATAAAAAGTAAGGGAAGGCTCATGGACAATCCTTCCCTCGATGGTGACCTTATCCTCATGAATTAATTCATTAAGCGGTTTGATTTCAAATACATCATAGCGGGAGGGGAAATAATAAAGCAGATCTTCCACGGTATGGATGCCCATTTCCCCCAAATCTTCAGCAAATTTTTCTCCAATACCTTTAATTACTGTTACTGGGTCGCTCAACATTATTCAGATCACTCTTTCCTAAACCGACATTCCAAATATTTTCTCCTTTAAGAGGCGTCCTGTTGGTGTATCGGCCAGACCGCCCTCTCCTGTTTCACGCAGGCTGGAAGGCATCTGTTTGCCAATCCGGTACATGGCACCAATTACTTCATCACACGGGATTGTGCTTGTTACACCGGCAAGCGCCATGTCGGCTGATACGATCGCAAGTGTCGATCCCCCTGCGTTCCGTTTGACACATGGCACTTCGACAAGACCGGCAACCGGATCACAGACGAGCCCAAGCATATTTTTCAGTGTCATGGCAAATGCATCGGCTGATTGCTGTGGTGTTCCGCCGGCCATTTCCACGATTGCAGCCGATGCCATGGCCCCTGCTGAACCCACCTCAGCCTGGCAACCGCCAGCAGCTCCGGAAATAAATGAATTATTGGCAACGACAAACCCGAATGCTCCTGAAGTGAATAAGTAATGCACCATCTGTTCACGCGTCGGATTCAGCTGATTTTTAACAGCGAATAGTGTACCGGGAACACAGCCCGCACTGCCTGCTGTCGGTGTAGCACAGATCGTTCCCATCGCAGCATTGACCTCGTTAGTGCCCATCGCTTTACTGACAGCATCCATGACAACATGGCCGGACAATGGCGTGTTTTCTTTCATGTATTCCTGGACTTTGACAGCGTCGCCACCGGTCAGCCCGGTGACAGACTCAACACCTTTCAGACTATCTTCCACCGCCTTCTCCATCACATCAAGGTTCTTTTCCATTTCGGAAAATATCTCTTCCCGTGATTTCTCCTTCATTTCCATTTCCTGTTGTATCATAACTTCCGAGATTAATATATGATCCTTTTCAGCTATTTCCACTAATTCAGCAACTGTGCGAAACATATGAAAACTCCTCTCCTGATCACGGGCAGGCATTATTGATTGTGCACGCTATCGGGCATAAATTTGGTGCGCCTTCTTAAGTTTGGAACTGCTCGAATTTAAGTGCACCCATTCAACCGTATACGATAACGATTTGATGGCTGTTGTGTGTTGTTTCCATTTCTCATGCGATTTATCCAGTTTATCGTACGATTCATCTGCCTATCACATGGAATTCAACCGTTCGCAGCGCATTTCTTGATCATCGACTCGCTAACTGACAATCTTGGCAACCTGATCAATATGATCTGCAATTTCCATTTCCTTCAAAACATTGTCATCCACATTCTGATCCACTTCAATGACCATCAGTGCTTCCTTCCCGACATCTTTCCGATTCACTTCCATATGACCGATATTGATCTCGTGTTTGGCTAAAATTTTCGTAACAGATGCAATCGCTCCGAACCGGTCATTGTGCATAATCAAAATGGCTGGGTGATTTCCGGACAGCCTTAATTCGAATCCATTCAATTCCGTAATTTCAATTTTACCGCCGCCAATGGAAATACCGACCAGTTCGATCTGATCTGTATCATCACCAATAATCAGCCTTGCAGTGTTCGGGTGGTCAACACCGGCACTGTCTTCAATAAATTCAATGTCAAGGTTTCTTTCTTTGGCAATCTCCAGCGCTTGATTCATTCTTGGATCATCCGTTTCAAATCCAAGCAGACCGCCAGCCAAAGCAAAATCCGTTCCGTGACCTTTATATGTTTTGGCAAATGATTCATATAAATGGATATGCGCCCATTTTGGTTCTTGACCAAATAGATTACGTGCTGCTTTTCCGATTCTTGTTGCTCCTGCTGTATGTGAACTTGACGGACCAATCATGACCGGTCCGATAATGTCAAATACCGAATGATACTTCACAACACAACACCGCCTATATTATAAGTATTCTTCCTTTGCTAATTATAACAAAAAACGCTATAATAATCACTCGTGGATTGTACATTATTGATGTATGATCGGGCGGGAGAGGGACAGAAATATTTGGTGAATACACATGTCCGATCAAGGCAATATGACTTCGCAAAATACCAAAGGAACATGGCTTACTGACATGACAGCCGGGTTAATTGGCTACCTGACAACAGTCTATATTGTGGCAGTGAACGGATCCATCTTGAGTGAGGCCGGCCTTGCACTGGAGGCTGGGATGATCGCTACTATCCTTGCTAGTTTTGCTGGAACCATCGTGATGGGATTGTTTGCCAGATTGCCATTGATCCTGATTCCTGGTATGGGTATCAATGCACTGTTTGCCTATTCAATCGTCGAAAATACTGGGCTTTCATTTCAGGAAGGCCTGGCGGTTATTCTGGTCGCATCAGTACTGTTTCTGATGACAGCTTTCACGAAATTGGGAGCTGTATTAAAAGAGGCCATCCCTGAATCATTGAAACATGCGATTACCGTAGGACTTGGCTTTTTCCTGATCCTGATCGGTCTGGAAAAAAGCGGTCTTGTCGTCAGTGGCGAACAAACAATCATCGCTGTCGGTGACTTTACATCGCCTGTATTTATCACCAGTCTGCTGACGTTATTTATGGCGATATTTTTATTTATGAAAAATATCCCGGCCAACTTCCTTGTGACAATGGCAGCCGGAACGATGCTCGCTTATCTGTTTGGAGTGATGGACACAACCAAGCGTTCCATCCATATCAATGCGGGCGATATGATTTTCACCCCTTCATTCGCAGCAGCAGGTGATTTTGAGTTTTGGCTCGCTGTTTTTCCGCTGGCCATTATTCTTATTTTCGAAAACATGGGTCTGCTGCACGGTCAGCTTCATATGCTTAAACGACAGAACAGCTACAATAGAGCCTATCAGGCTACAGCTTTTTCATCATTGATGAGTGCGTTTTTCGGCACATCGCCGACTGTCTCAGCTGCAGAAAATGCTGCTGTCATTACCTCCGGCGGCAAAACGGGCAAAGCTGCTGTGACAGCAGGATTGTTGTTTCTGGCAACGCTGTTTATCATTCCATGGATTTCCATGATCCCGAATACAGCGATCAGTCCGATCCTGATTATCGTTGGTGTATTAATGGCACAAAATCTTCGGAATGTACCGCTGAATGATCTGTCTGAAGCATTGCCGGCTTTTATGATTGTCGCCATGATCCCATTCACTTACAGCATTGCTGATGGCATGGCGTTCGGGTTTATTGCATATCCGGTTGTAAAAATTGCAATGGGTAAACAAAAAGACTTACCTGTTGTACTCATCATGATTTCAGCCTTGTTTTTGTTTTACTTTATCATGAAAATCGCCGGAATTTAATAAAGAGGCTGAGACAAAAGTATATTAGCTAAAGATAAATCCCAACGATGTGATATGCTCCCTTCTAAGTAGACAGATGAAAAAATAAAATCTGCTACTTTGAGGGGAGCTATTTTTATGCCAAGAAAGAATTATACGATTGAATTTAAACAAATAGTATTGGATGCATATGAACATAAAGGTTTTAGCTTAAAAGGTATTTATCAAAAGTATGGTGTACATCATACAGCGCTTATGGATTGGAAGAAATCCGTAACCAAATATGGATGAGAAGGTTTAAAGAGAACCTCTTCTAAGAAGAAAGTGTATACAAAAAAGTGAAGTTGGCAGCTATTTCTGATTATCTATCCAAACACTACTCACTTAAAGATGTGATCGAAAAATACGGCATATCCAGTACATCTGTTTTGCGAAAGTGGATAAGAGATTATAATGGTCATAAAGAAATACAAGGATCGGGAGGAAGGAGAAACGCTATGAACAAAGGGAGAAAAACAACGTGGTAGGAACATATAGAAATTGTGCAAGCAGCCTTAGACAATGAGAAGGATTACCTAAAAAACAGCGGTAACCCATATGAAACACAGTATGTCGAGAGTAGGAAGATGCATTGATAATGACCAATAGAATCGTTTTGGGGAACATTAAAATGTGAGAAGTATTATTTGCATCAGAACGAGTATCAAACATATAAGCAATTAGTTCAAGCAATTGAGGAATACATCCATTTCTATAATTTTGAGCGATACCAACAAAGATTAAACGGCCTCAGTCCTATGGAGTATAGGGAAGAAGGCCGCGTAAATCCTTTTTATTATTTCCACTGTCTACTTAACAGGGGGCAGTTCAAACGGTTCGGATTTATCTTTTGAGGTATGTTTGAAAATTGGTTGCGAATGATCCATCAACGAAGAAGTCACTTGCTCTTAGATTTGCTTGCTTCCATGCTTTTGTTGGTGAGTGCATGATGGTCGCTTCGGAAAAATACGCCCTTTCTGGGGGCACGGCCTCAGCTAACTTTGCCAAGAAAACCACTTGGCAAAGTGGATCTTCGGCTCGCGCTGTTCCCCCAGGCGTGTCGCATTTTTCCGCAGCTTAGAATCGTGTTCTCAAGGTGACTGCAAGTTCAATGAATATTGTTCCGTGCGTGCTTTTCTTTCAACAATTGTCACTCGTTCAAAGTAAAATGCTGCACTTCCTGCCCTGTAATCGTCGCCTTTAGCGTGAAACGTTTTAATGTGTCTCAGCCTTATTTTTTAACTTTATTCCACTGAAAAAATAAACGAATAAATCGGCTGATTACCTTTATGAACTTCTATTTCAACGTCTTCAAATTTTTCTTCCACATATTGCTCAATGGCTTTCACATCCTCATCACTGGCACTTTCGCCCTGTAAAATGGTAAGAATCTCATCGTCCTCGACAATCATGTCATTGAGCAGTGATTTAACAGTTTCCAGTAAATCTTTATTTGAAGATTTGATTTTTCCATCGGCTATGCCCATAAATTGATCTTTTTCGATGGTCATGCCATTAATTTGTGTATCACGGACCGCATATGTAACTTGTCCGGTTTTGACCTCTTTGCCTGCAGCTTCCATTGCTTCACGGTTCGCGTCAATTGCTGCCGCCGGATGAAATGCCAGCAGTGCACCGATCCCTTGTGGAATTGTTTTAGTCGGGACAACTGCCGTACTTACTTCAGCCAGCTTTGCCGCCTGTTCTGCTGCCATGACAATATTTTTATTGTTCGGCAGGATCAGTACATTATTTGCATTCGCTTCCTTGATAGCTTCGGCAATGTCCTGTGTGCTTGGGTTCATCGTCTGTCCGCCTTCAATAACAACCGTTGCCCCCAGGCTTTCAAACAATTCCTTTATGCCACCACCCATTGCTACTGTCACAATCGCGTAATCAGCTTTTTCTTTTGATGCTTCCTTGTTATCATTTTCTCCGACAATCGCTGTATGCTGATCACGCATGTTTTCAATTTTCATGTTGGTAAGGCTGCCAAACCGTTGCCCCAGCGTCATGACTTCACCAGGGTATTCCGCATGGACGTGAACTTTAACGAGATCATCATCTGAAACTACCAACAGTGAGTCGCCATGTTCGCTTAATTCTTGACGGAAGGCTTCCTCATCAAATGGATGATCTTTTAGCTTGTCTGCTTCAAATCTGACCATGAATTCCGTGCAATAGCCATATTCGATTTCCGACGTATCCATAAAATCCTGGGCAATCTTATGGTGCTCGGCATTGACCATTTCTTCCATTTCAATTTTGTCTGTATCCTGTTCCGGTACCTCTTCACCTTTCAGCGCCGCCAGAAAACCTTCATAAATCGTTACAAGGCCTTGTCCACCTGAATCAACTACACCTACTTCCTTCAATACAGGCAAAAGATCCGGTGTACGCTTCAATGAAGCCTTTGCTTCCTTGACAACCCTTTCCATTAAAGCGGTTACATCATTCTCTGCCTCCGATTCAATGATCGCAGTTTCTGCAGCATCTTTGGCAACCGTTAAAATGGTGCCTTCAACAGGCTTCATAACCGCTTTATAAGCTGTGTTCACGCCACTGTCAAATGCGTTGGCCAAATCTTCGGCTGATAATGTTTCTTTCTTTTCCATCCCTTTTGCAAACCCACGGAAAAGCTGGGATAATATGACACCGGAATTGCCTCGTGCGCCCATCAGTAATCCTTTTGAAAAAGCACCCGCCACTTCCGAAATATTGTCACTGCTCAGCTTTTTGACTTCATCTGCTCCAGACGTGATCGATAAATTCATGTTCGTACCGGTATCCCCGTCCGGAACAGGGAAAACGTTTAATGCATCTATTTTTTCGGCATTGTTTTTCAAATGATGTGCACCTGACAGCACCATTTGGCTAAACATCGTGCCATTTAATTTTTCTGACGCCACAATACTTTCCTCCTTCATAACAACAATAGACAAAAGCAATTAAACCGGGTATTTGTGATTAGTCCTTGGCTACCCGGACACCTTGAATATAAATATTCACCGAATCAATCTCAAGGCCTAATGACTTACTTAACGTGTATTTCACCTGTGATTGTACGTTATGTGCAACTTCCGATATTTTCGTGCCGTAACTGACAATGATATACATATCAATATGGAGGTGGTTTTCTTCTTGTCTGACAATAACACCTTTTGAAAAGTTCTCTCTCCTGAGAATTTCCGCAATTCCATCCCTTATTTGACTTTTTGATGCCATTCCGACAATCCCGTAGCATTCAACGGCTGCACCACCAGCAATTGTGGATATTACTTCATTTGTGATCGTCACCTGACCATCGTTTGTGTTCAGTTCTATGGACATGAGTATCCTCCTTTGACACCCGAATTATAAGAACATTTTACTATACTCATACACTTAATAAAAGCATTACTGAATCATTGGATGATAATCCCTTATTACAATGAATGATTTACATTGTTGTGTCAAGTTATTTTTCTTTGCATTTGCCCGGAAACAATTGCATTACCAGTCCATTTATGATAAATTGAATAAGTGATTATAGGATATAAGTGTTAACAGGAGGGATTACCATGGCCAGAAAATGTACCGTGACCGGACGACAAACCCGCAGCGGAAATAATCGTTCCCACGCTATGAATGCAAATAAACGTAACTGGAAAGCTAATGTGCAAAAAGTTCGTATTATGGTAGACGGCAAACCAAAAAAAGTTTATGTGTCTGCTCGTGCCCTGAAATCAGGCAAAGTGCAGCGCGTATAGATAACGAGCATTCGCGAATAACGAAAAAAGCATCCCGTATTCAGGATGCTTTTTTTCATATTTTGAAAAAATAAGCTTCTGTCAATTAAATGACAAAAGCCGATTGATCATGTTCATTTATCTTTTTTAAAAACGCCTGCAACAACCCGGATAAATCCGCCGATAAACCTTGGGAGTTTAATAGTATAAAATTTCATGAGTTCCCCGCCTCCTCTGTTTACAAACAAAGCTTTCAATAAAATCGTATGGACTAAGCTTCACGACTCTTTATTACTAATAGTATGCCTTCTTTGTACGAAAAAGTACCAAAATTTGAAATCAGCTTGTTTGAAATACAGCGTGTCGAACCCCAAGAAATGATTTCATCGATCAGTGGATAATAAAAACCCTCGAGCGTTAGCCTTTTCACAACCTTGGTATACGGAATAAACGAAATCATTGGATAATGTGAATCATGGCTGATTTCATGCTGTCCCGGTTCTGTTAATTGAAGCTGGTTTTGTTGATCGGCGATGATCCCTTGAATATTTTGTTCCATCATTGAATAAAGCAGCTGAATATTGATGAGGGCATGGTCAAGACGCCCGCCTGTCACGCCGAATAAATAAATTTTTTCAGGATTGAGAGCATATGCTGTTTTGATCGCAATTTCGAGATCAGTCTCATCCTTTTCAGAGGGATACTGATCAAATACTGTTGCGCGATTTCGTACAGTTTCTCTTTCTGCTTCATCCAGCGAATCAAAATCACCCACGGCATAGTGTGGCGTCATGTTATGTTTCACTAATGTCAAGGAACCCCGATCGGCACCGATCCAAACGTCTATCACAGCTTCGTAGCGGGAAAGGTCAGGAATGAGTTCTTGCGGTCCGTTTCCCATTATGGCCACATATGACAAGGCATTAATCCGCCTTTCCTGCTGCCTGGACAATTTCACGGATTGCCTGCTTCCGGTCGGCCTGTTTAAAAACAGCACTTCCGGCAACAAGGACATCGGCACCGGCATTTGTACATAGTTTTGCTGTGTCACCATTTATGCCGCCGTCAACTTCAATCTCAAATAATAATTGACGTTTCTCACGCCACTCAGCAACCTGCTCTATTTTTTTAACAACTTCACTGATAAATGTTTGACCGCCGAATCCCGGGTTAACGGTCATGAGCAATACAAGATCGACTTCGTTTAGAATATCCCTGATCATTTCTGCAGGTGTTGCCGGATTAATCACCACTCCGGCTTTGGCCCCGTTATCCTTGATCAGCTGGATAGTCCGGTGCAGATGAGGGCAGGTTTCCTGATGAACCGTGATGAATGATGCGCCCGCCTCAGCGAAGGCCGGAATATAATGGTCGGGATTTTCTATCATCAAATGCACATCCAATGGCAACTCGGTATGTGGTCTGATCGATTCGACAATGAGTGGGCCAATCGTGATGTTCGGAACAAAATGGCCGTCCATCACATCAACATGTATATAATCTGCGCCACCTCTTTCAACATCCTGAATTTCAATACCCAATCTGGAAAAATCTGCTGATAAAATGGAAGGTGCGATTTTAGTCATATCAATACCTCGGCTTTCTTGAATTGATTTCGTCTAAAAAACGAAGATAATGTTCATAGCGAATCTTAGCAACTTCTCCTTCTTCTACTGCTTGTTTCACAGCACATTTCGGTTCTTTGTTATGAAAACAGCCACGAAACTTGCAATCTCCCTGCCGCTCACTGATCTCCGGAAAACAATCGGCCAATTCATCAGCGGTAATATCTTGAAAATCAAGTGTGCTGAATCCTGGAGTGTCCGCAACCAGCCCTCCACCTGCTTCTACCAGTTCGACGTGTCTGGTTGTGTGCTTTCCTCTGCCCAAACTTGTGGAAATATCATCCGTTTTTAGTTGTAGTGACGGGTTCAGTCCATTCAATAACGATGATTTGCCGACACCGGACTGACCGGCAATGACAGATACCTGATCAGACAGATAATGGCTTAACCCCTCTAAATCTTTTGGTTGTCGGACGGAAATCAGTTTGATCTTATAACCGATTTGCTCATATAACGTTTGATAACGAATAATGGATTTCAGTTCTGTTTGGTTGATCAAATCGCTCTTCGTAATGAATATAATCGGTTCGATGTCCTTCGATTCAATCATCACAAGAAATCGGTCCATCAATAGCGGGTTAAAATCAGGCATGGCAGCAGAACTGACGATGATTGCCTGATCAACATTCGCTACCGGTGGGCGAATCAGTTGATTTTCTCTTGGCTTGATGGAACGAATATATCCTTCCTCGGGATTATCACCATCAAATTCCACAAAATCACCGACAAGCGGGGTAATGTTTTGTTTGCGGAATACCCCCCTTCCCCGGCACTGGAACACGTTGTCCCCTGATTGCACATAATAAAATCCGCTTACTGCTTTAGTAATTCTGCCTTCAGCCATTTATTCACCTGCCGCTTCTTCATATGGGATCGATTTATCGATAATCACTTCATCATCACGGATAACCCTGTAATTTGCAACATTACCTGGCGCTATGTTTAGCGTAATCGTAAACTCTCTATCCTCCGTAATAGTATATTCATCATATACTTCCGAAATCGAACGGTTATTATCCCCGATATAAATGGAAACAGTCTGTTCAATCGGTTCATCTGAGTCTTCTGCTTCCCCACTCGGATTATGGGAAACCGTGAATGTTTCCTCATAATTGACTGGCGGTTTTTCCTCAGGTCCTGTAGAAATATATACATCGACTGTATCGCCTGCCTCCAATTCGGTACCGGCTTCGGGATCCTGTCGAATAACGTTGCCTTCAGTTGTGTTTTCTGAACTTTCTTCTCTGATGGACGCATTCAATCCTTGAGCTTCCAACGTATCAATAGCCTGTTGTTCACTCATGCCTGCCAGATTGTTCAAACTAATGGGAGCAGGTCCCATACTGATGTCAAAGATCACTTCTGTCTCATCTGGAATGACCTCTGTACCAGGAGAAGGATAAACCTGTGCTATGATTTCACCTGCGCTATACTCGCTTGAATATTCCTCGTCTGCGGTAATATTCTCAAATCCTTTATTTTCCAATATGCGTCTAACTTGGTCAAAGTTTTCACCAACATAGTCCTCAAATGCGACTGTCTCTTTTCCCTGACTGACAATCAACGTTACCGTATCCCCTTCGCTCACAGTACTGCCAGCTTCCGGATCGGTACCGATTACGATATTTTCCGCTACATCGTCGGAATTCTCTACTTCCCGCTCGGTATTCAAATTTAATGCGCGTAATTCATCTACTGCTTCCTCATACTCCATGTCGCTCACGTCAGGGACATCAACATCTTTGGGCTGCATTATAAAGAATGCGGCGACACATGCAGCCAGCAATATCAATAAGAAACCAAGTATGATCAGCCATTTTTTTCGGCGTTTCTGTTTACCGGTCTTCGCTCCCTTTTTACTTTTACCCTTTTTTGTTCCCTTTTCATTCTTACTTTTCTCTTCATTCGCATATGTTTTCGTATCCTCGTCAGGCTGGCCGACAATCGTATCGTTATTCGTATTTTGCTGTACTTGGTTGTCGGTTATAATCGGAATGGCTTTCGTCTCTTCTCCCTCTTCGGCTGGCGGCATAAATTTTTCTTCGTCCATCCTGCCTGGGTCAAGTGCTGTTCCCAAATCATCTTCCATATCATATACCGTGTCGTACCGGTGAAACGCATCCTTAGCAGTTGCCTGTAATACTATATTTTCAACACTTTGCGGAATATCCGGGTTAAACCGTTTTACAGACGGTGTATCATGCTGCAGGTGTTTTAGGGCGATTGACACAGGTGACTGACCCGAAAAAGGAAGCCGACCTGTCAATAATTCAAACAGAACAATTCCGAGGGAATATATGTCTGAATTTTTGGTTGCTGTACCACCGCGGGCCTGTTCAGGGGATAAATAATGCACAGATCCAAGGATGGAATTGGTTTGTGTCAATGCCGTCGCACTTAAGGCCATTGCAATTCCAAAATCCGTCACTTTTACCTGACCATATGTATCAATCAAAATGTTTTGTGGTTTGATATCCCGGTGAATAATGTCGTTGGCATGGGCATGAGCTATAGCTGATGCGATTTGTTTCATGATGTCAAGTGCTTCCTGTACGTCAAGCGGAGCATAACGTTGTATGTATTCTTTCAAGGTCATCCCATCCACATACTCCATTGCCATAAATAAAATTCGGTCTTCTTCCCCTACATCATAAATGTTGACAATATTCGGATGGGCCAGACTTGCTGCTGATTGTGCCTCCCGGTCAAAGCGGGCAATGAACTCCTCATCATTGGCATAGTCCATGCGCAAAACCTTAATAGCCACGTCACGATCGAGAATGGTATCTTTTGCCAGATATACATCGGCCATACCACCCCCACCAATCGCTTCTTTTATCTTGTAACGCTCATTCAGCAGGTGACCATCCAACATTATGCATCACCCTCTTCCATAGCGCCATCATGATGTACAATAATAAGAGATATGTTATCCTCGCCGCCCCGTTCATTGGCAAAATCAACCATCTCATTACACGTTGTTTCAAGATCTTGATCTTTTTGAATGAGTGATAAGAGTTCATCATCTGATAGCTTATTGGTCAATCCATCAGAACATAACAGAAGCTGGTTTTCGAAGTTCCATTCGATTGACTGGACATCGGCGGTTATATCCGCTTCTGTTCCAAGTGCCTTCAGTAAAACATTTTTGCGGGGATGTTGTTCGGCATCATCTTTACTGATCTGTCCGGAACGAACCAACTCATTCACCAGCGAGTGGTCCTCTGTTATTTGCCTGAACTCGTCCTCGCTCAGAATATAACACCGGCTGTCACCGATATGTCCGACAGCAATAAACGCTTCTGTGCAAATAGCAGCAACAACAGTTGTCCCCATACCTGCACACTCCTCATGATCCTGAGCATGCTCCAGTATAGAACGGTTCATTTCCTGGATATTTTCTTTTAACCATACTTCTGTTTCTTCAGGTTGATCGAACTCATCAGTCTGCTCCCATTGATCCCGGATAAAGGAGGTTGCTATCTGACTGGCTACATCTCCCGCCTGATGGCCGCCCATACCATCGGCAATAACTGCGAGCAGCTGGCCAGACTCGTTATAAAATACTCCCCCGGCATCTTCATTGTGATGTCTGATTTGTCCCTGGTCTGTCTGAAAATGTGCTTTCATCTTTTTCACCCCTCAACGGTAAACCATCCGCTTTTTAACGTGTAAAGCTGGTTACACGCGTTTGATCCTTGTCAGAAAAAACCCGTCAGTCGAAAACGTTTGTGGAAATAACTGCAAACCGATTTCAGAACATCCTGGTGAATCTTGAATCATGGCCGGCAATTGTTCAAAAAAGTCTGGGTCTACATGAAAATCAGGGTTGCGTGCTAAAAAGTTTTCTGCCACTTCGTTATTCTCCGCTCTATCGACGGTGCAGGTACTGTATATCAATCGTCCGTCTTTTTTCAATAATGGTGCAACATGTTCCAGTATATCAAGCTGAATCCTGGCTAACCGGTCAATATCCTCTTTTTCCTTATGATATTTAATATCCGGTTTTCCGCGGATCACACCAAAGCCTGTACACGGGGCATCAACCAATATGCGGTCAAAGCTCTCCTTTTCATGCTGTTCTTGCAATTTCCGGGCATCCCCAGGTTTGGCATCGATTATCGTTAAATCCAGTTCCGCAGCTTTTTTGCGAATTTGTTTTGCCTTTTTGGCATGAAGATCGTAAGCAGCAATCAGGCCTTCATTTTGCATTTTTTCAGCGGTGTGTGTCACTTTGCCGCCGGGTGCACTGCAGGCATCCAGGACAGTCATGCCAGGCTTGGCATTCAACATTTCCGTTACCAGCATCGAGCTTTGATCCTGGATGGTGACATAACCTTGTTCAAAAAGTCTTGTCCGTAAAATATTGCCTTGATCAATCAAAATGCCTTGATTCGAAAAATGGGACTTCCTTAATTCAAATCCAAGTTCCTGAAGCTCGTCCATCGCTGTTTCACGGGTGATCTTTAATGGTTGAATACGAATGGATGCCGGTTTTCGTTCAAGATTGGCATGGCACATATCCCTCGTCATTTCATAGCCATACATATCTATCCAGCGTTTAACGAGCCACTGCGGATGGCTGGTTTCAATGGCAAGCCGCTCTGCCTCATCTTCAATCTCAGCTGTGTCCGGGACGCCTCTTCGCTGCATGCTTCGAAGCACACCATTTACAAATGAAGCGATCCCTTTATGACCGCGGTGTTTAGCGATTTCAACCGCTTCATGAATGATGGCATGATCCGGAACCTTGTCAAGAAATTTCATTTGATAAACAGACATCCGCAGCAGCATACGTACCCATTGCTGCAATTTTTTTGCTGAATGGATAAACGGCTTCAAATAGTAATCCACTGTTAATTTGCGCTGGATAGTGCCATAGACGATCTCTGTCATAAGTGCCTCATCTTTGGGCGGTATGTTTCGGGATTTTATCTCATGATCTATCAGTAAATGACTGAAACCGCTGTCCTGTTCAATACGCAAGAGCAGATCAACGATTGTTTCCCTCACTAGAAAATTTTGCATTTAATCACCCATTACAACCCCTGTTTTAATCCGATCGGGAGACCCTTGCAAATATTGTTTAACAGTCATGCGTTTTTTCCCTGCAGGCTGTATCTCCGTAACCCGGATTCCCTTTTGATTGCCGCAAACGACCACAAAGGATTCTTTATCTGTAACGTGAACAATTTCACCGGGGATTCCTTCATAGACAGCGTCATCCTTTTCACCCCACCAGATCTTTATGACATCACCGTCATACGTTGTAAATGCGACCGGCCAAGGGTGCAGTCCCCTGATATGATTATAGATAACTTCATGGGGCTTGTGCCAGTCTATTTTTTCCTGATCACGCTTGATATTATAAGCGAAGGTTGCAAGATTCTCATCCTGACTGACAGGCGTTATTTCCCGGGCGAACAATCTGGGCAACGTACCCGTTAATAGCCGTGCACCTGTTTCGGATAATTTATCGTGCAATGTCCCGACATGGTCACCGGGCGTAATCGGTACGGTCTGCTGTGCGATAATATCACCGGCATCAAGCTTCTCAACCATATACATGATCGTGATTCCTGTTTCCTGTTTCCCCTGTAAAATGGCATAATGGATCGGAGCGCCGCCTCTGAGTTCAGGAAGTAATGATGCATGTACATTAATGCAGCCGAATTCAGGCGTTTCGAGCAATTCTTTCGGCAATATTTGTCCATAGGCCGCTGTTACAATGATATCAGGTTCATAGGCGAGAATTTTCTTATATTCGTCTTTTAATTTTTCCGGCTGCAGTACAGGAATATCATGTTTAACAGCCATTTTTTTAACAGGAGGCGGTGTGATGATTTTTTTCCTGCCTTTGGGACGGTCCGGCTGCGTTACGACAAGATCAATGTTATATTCCATCTGGATAAGTGCTTCCAGGATTGGCACAGCAAAATCTGGTGTACCCATAAAAACAATTCGTTTCATCGCCGGTGCTCCTTTCTATATAAAGCGACATTGGCTACATTAACTGATAAGGTTGCATGTCCACTGTAATTTGTAAATCATTTTTACGTACCTCATCATCAAATTGATGGATCATTTTTTGGATTAATCTCTGCAGATCGGATTCGTGCTTGTATTTTATCATGCATTGATAGCGAAATCTATCTTTCATCCGAGGTATCGGTGACGGCGTTGGTCCTAAAATGACTGTATCCGACTGGACATGTTTCCATAGATTTTTGACAATCTGCTGTGTCGTTTGTACTGCCGTTACATGATTTTGATGGGATACCGTTATTAATGTCAAAAATACATATGGCGGATATTGAAATTTTTTCCGTGTTTGCATTTCCTGTTGATAAAATCGTAAATAATTGTAGCGGCTTGCCAGTTCTATACTGTAATGCTCCGGTGTATATGTCTGGACAATCACTTCACCTGGCAAATCATGTCTTCCCGCCCGTCCACTCACCTGTGTCAGAAGCTGAAATGTTTTTTCCGATGAGCGGAAATCCGGTAAGTGGAGCATAGAATCAGCTGTCAGTACACCGACAAGCGTTACATTTTCAAAATCAAGCCCTTTCGCGATCATTTGAGTGCCCAGCAATATATCTGCTTCCTTGTTGGCAAACTGGTTCAGCAGCTTTTCATGAGCTCCTTTCCTTCGTGTTGTATCCACATCCATTCTCAGCACTCTTGCCTCAGGAATCAGCTGGGTCAGTGCTTCCTCTATTCGCTGTGTTCCAGTTCCAAAAAAACGGATTAAATCACTGCTGCAGGAAGGGCAATACATTGGCATTGATTCTTCATACGAGCAATAATGGCATTTTAATTGATTTTGATGCTTGTGGAATGTAAGGGCAATATCACAGTGCGGACATTCCTTAACATAGCCGCATTCCCTGCACATGACAAAGGTTGAATAGCCCCGCCTGTTTAATAAGAGAACAATTTGTTCACCGCGGCGAATCCGTTGTTCCATGTTCTCCTTCAGATTCCGTGAAAACATCGAACGATTACCTGCATGCAGTTCATCCCGCATATCAACAATATTGACCTCAGGCATTGCCTTTTCATTGGTTCGTTTCGTCAAGGTGGCCAGTTTGTAGACGCCTTTTTGTGCCCTGGCATAGGACTCCAGCGTCGGTGTGGCACTGCCGAGGATGACCGGACATCGATGGTACTCTCCTCGGTGGATGGCAACATCACGCGCATGATAGCGTGGCTGGTCCTCTTGTTTATAGCTGTTTTCGTGTTCCTCATCAATAATGATGATCCCAAGATTTTCAAACGGAGCAAAGACAGCTGACCGGGCACCGACGACAACTTGTACCTCTTTACGATGAATCCGTCGCCACTCATCGTATTTTTCCCCGTATGATAATGCACTATGTAATACAGCTACATTGGATCCAAACCGTCCCTTGAACCGTTTGACCATTTGGGGGGTTAGAGAAATTTCCGGAACAAGTACAATTGCCTCTTTTCCTTTATCAATCACGTCTTGAATGGCCTGCAAGTAGATTTCCGTTTTCCCGCTGCCTGTCACACCGTGGATCAGGAACACATCATGCCGGTTCTCCTGAATATGCTGTTTGATCGGTTCAATTGCTTCCCGCTGTTGTTCGGTCAATTCCAAAGAAGTTGTCTGTTCAAACACACTATCATCATACGGATTACGGAAAACCTCTTTCCTGAATGAGGTAATCAATTCTTTTTTCAGTAACGCGTTGACAGTAGATCTTGTTGTTCCAAACTCTTTTATGAGCTTGTTCAATTCAATCTCCTGTGGGTGATCAATAAAAAAAGTAAGCATTTCCTGTTGTTTCCTGGCTCTGTTTGGCATGTCCCGGAGTGCTTCCTCCAGCAAATGAATGTCGCGTGCAGGTTTCAGAAATGTAACATGCTTTTTTGTTACCCTTGATTTGACAAGATAATGAACAGCTATATCGCCATCCTGTATCGCCTTTTGGATCTGATAAAAACTGACTCCACTATTCTCCACCTCTTCGTAAGGAACAACATCCCTGCGGTCAAAAAATGCCTCAAGCTGATCTGAAAGAGAGGCGGATGTTAACCGTTCCAGCTCTTTTTTATAATTGGCTTTCAGCACCTGGGGGAGCATTGCCTGGAAAGTGGTGATATATAAACTCAGCGTCTCTTCTGCCAGCCATTTGCCTAGATCTAGTAATTCCGTCGTCAGGATTGGCGTTAAATCAAATACGTCGATGATTTCCTTTAGTTGATCAAAAGAAGACTCATTCGTTCTCCCGACAACATACCCCATTATTTTTCTGGGACCAAATGGAACCATGACACGCATTCCCGGCTTCAACATTTCCTGAAAACGTTCCGGTATCTGGTAATCGAATGTTTGATTGATAGAACTGGCCGGGACATCAACAATCACTTTTGCAATATTCAATTTGGTTCATCCTTCATATCATGAGAAATTAATAATAGCAGTTTATCAGCAATATCCTGTTTAGAAGCCAGTGAAATCTCTTTTTTTTGCTGAAATTTATTCACATACGTGACGATATTCGTGTCACCGCCAAATCCGGCTCCATCAGCTGCTACATTATTGACGATGATCGCATCCAGATTTTTTTGATCTAATTTGGCCATGCCATATTCAATCGGGTTGGTTGTTTCAGCCGCAAACCCTGCCAAAAACTGGTGCTCTTTTTTTTCACCGAGTGATTGCAGGATATCTTTTGTCCGTTCCATCTCAACATACCAATCATCAGGCTGTTTTTTCAGCTTTTCCTCATAAACTTGTTTCGGTCGGTAATCAGCAACAGCAGCTGCTTTGACCACAATATCACTTGCTGGGAAATGATCATGCATCGTCTGATACATTTCCTCAGCTGTGACGACATCGATTCGTTTAATTTGTTTATTCGACGTCTCCAGACTGACCGGACCGGTAACTAATACGACCTCTGCACCCAATTTTGCCGCCGCTTCAGCCAGCGCGAAACCCATTTTTCCTGAGGATCGATTCGTAAAAAACCGGACTGGGTCCACCTTTTCCTGTGTAGGCCCTGCCGAAACCAGCATTTTTTTTCCGGAAAATAAAGCTTTTTTTGCTTGATGCTGTTCGATTGCGGTAATAATGCTTTCCGGTTCCTCCAAACGCCCCTTGCCGACATATCCGCATGCAAGATATCCCTCGCCTGGTTCGATAAAATGGTACCCCCAGGATTCCAGCTTTTTCATATTATCCATTACAGCTGGGTGTGCATACATATGTACATTCATAGCAGGTGCAATATAAACAGCAGACTGTGTGGCAAGCAATACAGTTGAAAGCATATCATCAGCAATGCCTCCCGCCAATTTTCCGATTATATTCGCCGTGGCCGGTGCCAGTACGGTTACATCAGCCCAGTCAGCCAGGTCAATATGTGCGATGCTGGCCGGGTCTTTTTCATCAAACGTATCGGTATAAACGGGGTTCCTTGATAAAGCCTGAAATGTCAGCGGGGATACGAATTTTGCAGCATTTTCGGTCATGATCACTTGCACATTTGCACCTTGCTGGGTTAACTTGCTTGTTAACGCACACGCCTTATATGCAGCGATGCCACCTGTAACACCCAACAGGATATTTTTATTCCGGTTCATAGGTCGTCCCTTCCTTTACATAACAGCATTTTCTTCAAAACGTAAACCCCCGCAAATGAAGAAACAGCGAGGGTCATCAGGATCAGTTACTATCTTCTTTTACAAACAGTTTATCCGCCATAATTTCTTCGAGTGCCTGCCCAACATACTTATTTGATTTCGGGTTTTCAACCAGCACTTTATTCGTTTCCCGGATTTGACGAGCACGTTTGGAAGCTATTGTGACAAGTGTATACTTGGATTTTATTTTTGTCTGTAGATCGTCGATAGACGGTTCCAGCATCGTCATATTATTCCTCCTTCAATAATTGTTTATATTGTTTTGCAATTCGCTCACGCTTGCAATGTTCACTTTGTATGATTGATTGAATTTTGGTAACGGCTGCATCCACATCATCATTGACAACGACATAATCATAGGCATCCATCATGTCAATTTCGTTCTGAGCTTCTTTCAGCCGCTTCAGCACTAATTCCTGTGATTCTGTACCCCTCTCGATAATCCGGTTTTTCAATTCTTCCAGGCTGGGCGGGAATAAAAAGATGAACACCCCTTCCGGAAAATTCTCTTTCACCTGCATAGCACCCTGTACCTCTATTTCTAGAAACACGTCCTTGCCGTCCTGTAATGTGTCTTCTACATATTTTCGCGGTGTACCATAATAATTATTGACAAAACGGGCGTATTCCAAAAGCTGACCGGCTTCTATCAGTTTTTCAAATTCCTCATTGGTTTTATAAAAATAATCAGCACCTTCAGCTTCACCAGGACGTTTTTCTCTGGTGGTCATGGAAATGGAATAGGCCAGGTCATTTGCCCGGTTGAAAAGTTCCTTTCTGACGGTACCCTTACCGACACCTGAAGGCCCGGATAAAATGAATAAAATGCCATTTTCATCAATCAAAACGTCTCCTCCTAGTTATTCTCATCTATAACTTCCTCGTGACTGATCACACGTTGTCCGACAGTTTCCGGCTGGACAGCTGACAGTACAACATGATCACTGTCCGTAATGATAACAGCACGTGTCCGCCGTCCATAAGTGGCATCCACTAATTTATTATTATCACGTGCTACTGTAATAATTCGCTTGATCGGAGCTGATTCCGGTGACACAATCGAAATAACCCTGTTTGCTGAAACAACATTCCCGAAACCAATATTAATTAATCGTAAACTCAACATTGCTCCCCCTTAGAAAGTCTGTCTGCTATTATTCTATGTATAGTACATCTATTATAGGGTAAATATATGCCAAAATACAACCATTTACTGTTTGTTTTGGGCTTATTCTTTGTTTTTCTCGGCTTTTTGTTCCCATTATCCAGATTTGTAGACAGTAATTGCAATGAAGTGTCCGATCCAATACGGCTATTTAAATCAGCCTCCCCTCATTATAGCAACTTAAGCTGAAAATGAAAGAGGCTGAGACAAAAGGATATTAGCCAAAGATACATACGAACGATGATTCCACTATGATGGGAACAGTTCGGATGTATCTTTTGAGGTATTGTTGAACATTTGTTGCGCATGATCCATCAACGGAGAAGTAACTTGCTCTTAGATTTGCTTGCTTCCATGCTTTTGTTGGTGAGTGCATGATGGTCGCTGCGGAAAAATACGCCCTTTCCGGGGGCACGGCCTCAGCTAACTTTGCCAAGAAAACCACTTGGCAAAGTGGATCTTCGGCTCGCGCTGTTCTCCCAGGCGTGTCGCATTTTTCCGCAGCTTAGAATCGTGTTCTCAAGGTGACAGCAAGTTCAATGAATATTGTTCCGTGTGTGCTTTTCTTTCAACAATTGTCACTCGTTCAAAGTAAAATGCTGCACTTCCTGCCCTGTAGTGTTCGTCTTTAGCGTGGAACGTTTTCATTGTGTCGGGCCTCAAGTCAGGTTTACTTTTTGGAAAAACCGAAGAAAACGCTTGGCAGAAAGCTAAAGATAAGAATCAGCATCCAATCCCTTAATCCTAAGGCTGTCGTATGAAATATAGGTTGTAAAGGTTCCCAATAAATAACAACTAAAAGCAATAAAACCGATGACAGGACTGCCAGAACAAGGTATTTATTTTCAAACGGGTTCCGTGCGAAAATGGACTGTTCACTCCGGCAGTCAAATACATGAATCAACTGTGCCATGACCAATGTCGTAAATGCAATGGTCTGGGCGTAAATCAAGTTATCCGGATTCCCCTCGTATGCCAGCATAAAAGCAATTAGTGCCACAACACCAATCAGAATACCGCGGCTGACGACTTTAAACCCCAGCCCCCTGGCAAAAATACCTTCTTTCGGATTCCTTGGCCCCCGTTTCATGACATCTTCTTCTGACTTATCCAACCCAAGCGCCATGGCAGGCAGTCCGTCTGTCACCAGATTCACCCACAATATTTGCACCGGCACAAGCGGCAGCGGCATAGCCATTAGCATCGCCAGCAGCATCACCAAGATTTCACCGACATTGGAGGCCAGTAAATAACGGATAAATTTCCTGATATTTTCATAGATGTTGCGACCTTCAATAATAGCCGATTTAATAGTCGCAAAATTATCATCCATTAAAACGAGTGAAGCGGCTTCTTTTGTCACATCTGTTCCACTTTCACCCATACTGATGCCGATATCACTTGCTTTAATCGCCGGAGCATCGTTCACACCATCACCGGTCATGGCTACAATATGACCTTCTTCCTGAAATGCCTTCACAATTTTCAATTTATGTTCAGGTGTTACCCTGGCAAAAACATAGACTTGATCGATGATATCCCGAAGCTCTGCAATCGGCATATTATTCAACTGGTATCCATTCAATACCCTTCCGTTTTCAGGGAGGAGGTTCAGCTCTGTTGCGATTGCACGGGCGGTTTTTTCATGATCACCGGTTATCATAACCGATTTGATGCCAGCATCACGAGATTCCTCAATAGCTGTTTTCACTTCTTTTCTCGGTGGATCCATCATCCCGTATAAACCTATGAGTGATAAGTCTTTTTCTAAAGTTGCAGCATTCAATGATTCATCTTTTGCCAGAGGTTTCATAGCTATCGCCAGTGTCCGCAATGCTTTGTCCGCCATATTGTCAATAGCCTGATCAAACGCCTGTTTATCCTCAGATCGCATCAGTTTCCTGCCATGTTCTTTCATAACGTAATTGGAGCGCGGCAACAGAACATCCGGTGCCCCTTTTGTAATCAAAAAACGCATTTTATTTTCATCTTCCACAACCATGCTCATCCGCTTTCGATCGGAATCAAATGGCAGTTCCTTAATAATACGGTAATTGTCATGCAGCTGATGCGATAGCCCCAGTTTTCGCGCTGCCACAAGCAGTGCTCCATCTGTAGGATCTCCATCAACATAATTCTTCCCTTTTTTGACCATTAAAGATGCATGATTACACAGCATTCCATACAAAAACATCGGTTCCAGATTGGGAAAATCCCTGTCCACCTTATTTTTATTTAAAAACACGTTCCCCTTCACATCATAGCCGTCACCGGTTACATATAAAAACTTTCCATTCAGAAACACTTCTTTTACTGTCATCTGATTTTCGGTCATTGTTCCCGTCTTGTCCGAACAAATAACCGAGGCACATCCCAAGGTTTCGACTGCCGACAGTTTCCTGACGATGGCCTTCTTTTTGATCATACGCTGAACACCAAGTGACAGAGCAACGGTTACAATAGCTGGCAGTCCCTCTGGTATGGCAGCAACTGCCAGCGAGACGCCTGCAAGAAACATATTGTATACCGGATGACCCTGGTATACACCGACCAGTACAACTAAAGCGGTCAAAAGCAGTGCAACGGCAATTAAAATTTTTCCCAATTCGGCAAGTTTATGTTCAAGCGGGGTGGTTGTTTTCTCCGTTTTCACCATTAACGAGGCGATCTGCCCCATTACAGTATTCATACCAGTACCGACAACAATTCCTGTCCCGGAACCGCGTGTGACTAATGTATTCATAAACCCCATGTTCACTTGATCCTGGGCATCAAGCCTGTCCTGCGAAATGCTTGTCGCGTGTTTCATTACCGGGAGTGATTCTCCGGTTAATGCCGATTCTTCGGTTTCCAGACTATTTGCTTGGGTTATTCGGATATCTGCAGGAATCCGGTCACCACTATTTATCCGTACGACATCTCCTACAACCACTTCTGTTGATGGAACTTTTTCCCACGTACCATCGCGCAGCACAACGGCAACCGGTGCAGACATTTCTTTTAATTTCGCAAGTGATTTTTCTGCTTTTTGTTCTTGGAAATAACCAAGGAAACCATTCACCAGGACAATAATCATAATAGCTATAGCATCTACGTATTCACCCAGCATACCGGCGATTAGCGTTGCAGCCAACAGAATTAGCACCATAAAATCCTGGAATTGTTTCAAAAAAATCAGCCACTTCGATGTGTTTTTTTCCGTTTCCAGTCGGTTTGGCCCATACTGTTTTCGGCGCTGTTCAACCTGTCTATCTGTCAGGCCATGTTTTGTCGTTACATGTAATTTTTGCTCGACTACATCTGCGTCCATCTGATACCATTTCATCCTGCATTCCCTCCAGATTCCTTAGAAAACTTGGCTTATCACCAGTCTTGTGGCGAAAGCTTCGTTACATTATGCAGATCGGAAAGTATAAAACTATCCTATCTGCAGGAAAAGCTTTTTGAACGTCATTCCATATACCAATACCTATGCAGACTTGTCCGAAAAAATGCTATAATGAGGACGAAAAAGGAAAGCAGGCTAAAAACAGTTCATCCCCGAAAAGGATTAACACTTCGTACGATTTATCGTTGCCGAAGCTTTCCTGGTTCTGTGACAACGCCTGCACTAGCATCGATACCTAGGAGAATACAAGGAGAAGTGATCGTATGCCATTTGATGGAATTGTTACCCGCGCTGTAACATCCGAACTGAATGAAAAAATTATACCAGGAAAAATTGCCAAGATATATCAGCCGACAGATACAGAATTGGTTTTCACGATACGCAGCCGGGGACAGAATCACTCACTTCTGCTATCTATACATCCAGTGTATGCACGCATGCACTTAACAGAAGATTCCTATCAAAATCCAAAGGAACCACCGATGTTTTGCATGCTGCTGCGGAAATATCTGTCAGGGGCAGTCATCGATTCAATTGAACAATACGGGATGGAACGGATCGTCACGATTAATGTCCAGTCATACAATGAAATCGGGGATGCAACGACTAAAAAACTGATCATCGAACTGATGGGCAAACATAGCAATGTGATGCTCGTCGACGGAGAAAAAGAGCATATTCTTGACAGTCTGAAACATGTTCCCATGTCACAAAACCGGCACAGGACCATTTTGCCTGCTCATGAATATAAACTACCGCCAAGTCAGAACAAACTGGATCCATTGCAGATAGACAGTGAAACATTGATCCGCAAACTCGACTTTAACAGTGGAAAAATGACCATGCAGATCGTCCGGACATTAGTTGGCTTCTCCCCCTTCATTGCCAGCGAAATCGTTCACCGGGCCAAGCTTGGATCAATTAAAACGTATCAGGAAATGTTTGAAAACATCCAGGAACTAATGAAAGATGACAGTTACACACCGGGCATTTACCGGAATGACAAAGAAGATTTTCATGTACTGCCGATCACACATACAAATGGGGAATCGAAAACGTTCGCTGATACAAACACTATGCTTGATGCGTTCTATTCCGGAAAAGCCGAACGTGATCGGGTTCAACAACAGGCAAAGGATTTGTATCAATTTATTAAGAATGAAAAAGACAAGAATACGCGCAAACTGAAGAAACACGAAAAAACGCTGCAAAAAGCGGACAACGCCGTAACCTATCAGCGTCTCGGTGAACTTTTGACAGCCAGCATGCACCAGGTCCAACAAGGAGATAGGACGGCAAAAGTCATCGATTATTATGATCCCGTACAAAACGAAATCACCATCGAACTAAACCCGAATAAAACACCAAGTGAAAATGCACAAGCATTTTTCAAAACGTATCAAAAATTAAAAACATCGAAAGAGAAAGTTCAAAACGAAATAGCCAAGGCCCATCGTGAAATTACCTATCTGGAACAGCTACTCCAGCAAATCGATACAGCACGTGAAGCTGACATAGATGAAATTCGGGATGAACTGAGGGAAGAAGGATATCTGAAAAAACAAAAGCAGGGAAAAAATAAGAAAAAACCGGCAAAACCGAGCCCGGAAAAATTTATGGCGTCCGATGGCACTGTCATCTTAGTCGGCAAAAATAATAAACAGAATGAATACTTGACGATGAAACTGGCACACCGCGATGACATTTGGCTGCATACGAAAGATATTCCAGGATCCCACGTCATCATACGTTCTAAAGATCCGAGTGAGGAGACATTACTGGAAGCTGCACAACTGGCCGCCTTTTTCAGTAAGTCACACCAGTCATCGTCCGTACCTGTGGATTACACGACAATAAGACATGTGAAAAAGCCAAATGGTACAAAGCCCGGTTATGTCACATACGACAACCAGAAAACATTATTTGTAACGCCCGAAAAAGATACGGCAGAAAAGTTAAAAGACGGATGACCTTTCTACAAGGATCATCCGTCTTTTAGTCCGTATTAGCTGGGCTCTTCAACTGCTTTAGGGTTTAGCGTTACATCAATATTACCGCGGGTCGCCTTCGAATATGGACATGCCTGATGTGCTTCCTGCGTGAGTTCTTCCGCTTCTTCCCGGTTAACCCCTTGAATCTGGATATTCAGGGTGGCAGCTATCTTAAAACCACCATCTTCCGGATCCTTTAAAAAACTAACTTCTGCGGTCGTTACCGAATTAATTTTTTTATTTTGTTTTGATGCAACCAGGTTAAGGGCACCGTCAAAACATGCAGAATATGCAGCCGCAAAAAGCTGTTCTGGATTAGAGCCTTTGTCCTCCTTATTATTTGCCGGATTGACCAATTTCAGATCGATTAATCCGTCATCTGACTTCACTCGTCCATCACGACCGTTTTTAGCAGTAGCTTTAGATGTAAAAATAACGTCACTCATATGCTATCACCTCTTTAAGTATCTCTTATATCATGTTTTCCTTTTTTGTATAAGTATTAAACATTCAAAGGAATTTTTCATTTAAAACGGCTGACAAAAATTGATCGACTTGGGGTAGGTTTCGTACGCCTTCCTGATAGCAAACCCATGTATCCCGGGTAACAGGGTTGCCATCTAATTGCAGGGGAATGTGCGGATATTCATCCATCATGGTTTCGGAAACACTTTTTGGGAGTACAGCCATACCAAGCCCTTGTTCCATAAATTGCTTACACGTTTCGATCTGGTCGACACGCAGCATTTTAATCGGCTTTATTCGCTGCTGATGATGATAAAGCCAGTTATCAACTAGTTCATGCATACTGTCATCGCTCTTGAATGAAATCAGCGGACGTTCCTTTAATTTGTTTGACGGAAACGGTTCTGTATCGAAAATATATAATGGATCTTCAAACAACAGTTCACTAACAGTTTCCTTCAGTTTTTCTCCCCGGATAATACATACATGATAATTTTTATGCTCCCGCTTAATATCTTCACTGATGCCAGTTACCAGATCAATCGTAACTTTTGGAAATGCATTCGTGTATTCTCCCAGAATCGAAGGCAAAAACCGCTGACTGACAAGCGATGAACAAGCAATCGATAAAGAACCCTGTACTTCGCCGCTCGACTGGGCGAGGGCATTTTTGATCGTCTTTTCTTCAGTGATTATTTTATTGGCATGGTCCAATATCATTTCGCCTGCAGGAGTAAGCACCAGATTTTTTGACGTACGGATAAAGATCGGCTCGCCAAAATATTCCTCAATATATTTCAGGCGCTGGGTTACAGCAGGCTGGGAAATTAGGATCGCCTTGGCAGCACCGCGGATAGTGCCAATTTCATTCAGTTTCAACAGTAATTTATAGTCATCGATTTTCATAAACGGATACCTCATTTGATAAGTAATCATGATTGTTTTTTATTATAACGCAATACTGAGCTTATTGCATGTAAAAATGATATAAACCGTTTCTTATCCAAATAATAAGCCAACCTTGTATCATTATAGATCAAGGTCAGCCAAATTTTTCCGTGCTTTGTCTGATCCGATTGAGAAAATAGATGATCCCTCCAGCAGCAACAAGGGTAGCTCCAATTAGGATATACGTGAAGATATCTGTCGCTGTGTCAGGTAATGGTAAACCCCCGCCTCCGACTATTCCTCCACTGATCGCCTGATCGGTATTGTTGTCCTCCTCAGCTTGAAAGGTAAGTGTAAAGTGCGTACTGAGTCCTTGGAATTCATTTCCCAGATATTCCGGAAACTTTATGGTAAACGTTAATTCTTCTTCACTTGAAGGTGCCAGACTTCTTGGCGGAAAACCGCTGAAATCCGCTAGTTTCCCATCATATAATTCTCCGTGGGCATCGCCTATCTCGAGTAAAAGTTCATGAAACAATTTATCGGAACCGCCATTGTTTTGAAGTGTTGTAACGTACTCGAATTCATGGATACCGTTATTTTGGATTTGAATGGTCCTGGGCGCCCAGTCACCAGGTTTCATACTCGGAATCTCAAATAGATATTCTTCAGGAGTAATACTGATATCAATTCCGGAATCTGTTTTAACTGCTGCCACTGAACTTCCTGCCGGCAAAGCTGCCAGACTAATAACAGCCAGCAAAATGATTACACATCCAATTTTTTTCATTCCTATATCCCTCCATCAGGTCAAGGCCGTTATTTAAGATGACAGGCTTTCGTGTTCTTCATCTTGATGCTGTTTCGCCATGTTGTCAGATTCAATTTCTTTCAGTGCTTTCCAAATCATAAACCCGGAGTAACCAAGAAGCAGTAAACCAGGTATCAGCAATAAAAATGCGCCATTCTGTGACTGAGAAAGGTTTACCAAATAACCAAGATACGGAATTGTAAAACCGGTATACTCCGCTACAACATTTTCAGAAAGAACAGGGCTGATATCAAAGGCATCATTATTATCCCCTTTCGTGCGGTACATGACATGTTCACCGCTGTTTATAACTTCCACAACACGGTGGGTAACTAACTTTCCTTCCTCCTCCATGTACGTGATCACATCACCTTTTTGAAAACGTGTCATATCGCCGTCAGGATTTACGGCAATGATCGAACCGGTCTGTATATCGGGCTCCATCGATCCGGAAAGGACAGTTTTTAATTGATACCCAAAGATTTCGGGTTCTCCGCCGGATGCTTTGGCGGATACGACAACGAACAGCATTCCGGTTAAAACGGCAAATAATAGGATGGTGGCTATGTTATTCAACCATTTTAATATTTTTTTGCTATTCATTTTGCTCATCAGTTTCACCCTCCCCGCTGCCTTTCTTTTCTGATGTATCGTTTATAGCTTTGTCCCGAGCTTCACTTTCCGCGTTATGGTCATTTGTCTTATCAATTTGCTTGGATCCATCTTTTGGTGTATCCTCTTCTTTATTTTCCTGATGTGATTGATCATCTGGCTGCTGTTTGTCTGTTACCTGATTATCTTTGTTATCCGTTTTTTCACCCTGGTCATCATTTGCTTGTTCGTCCGTTTTATTGTCAGTGTCCTCGTTATTATTCCCATCATGTTCCTGATCATTTTTATTCTCTGCTTCTTCTGATTTGGCATTTTGCTTATCTTCTTCTTGTTCCGTTTTTTCATTATTTTCAATGCACTTCACCATCATTTTTTTGCTCCAGGGGTTCTGGTTATCCCCGTCATACTCGGGATGCTGGGAAATGGTGAACATATAAGATCCCTTTTGTTCAGCTTCAAATGTGAGGGATTTGGTTTCGCCTTCCTCCATTGATTCAATCATTCCGTCCGCTATTTTTTCCCCATTATTTTTCGGGTTTCCATTTTCAACGTAATAAACGCCATATTCAGTGGAATCAATCATGCTGAATCCCCTATTTTTAATGTCTACAGTTATTTCTTCAGGAGGGCACGCTTTGATATTTTGCGTATTGTTCCCCACAAAAACAAGTTCACTTCCATCCCACCAGGTTCCGGCCTGAATGACTTGTTGATCTTCCTCCGATGAATTAAAATAAGCACCGGTTCCGGACGTCAGATATCCAAGTGTAAAAATTAACAAATAACAAATGACTAATATTTTGCATGCCACTATCATTTTCTTATTCCTATTAAATTTCCGAAGTCGGCTCATACGCAAACGTGATCCCTCCTTGAATTTTTATTGAAGGAAAATTATACATTTATAAATACAGAACCCGTGTTTCATACTTATAAATATATATAGGGGGAAGAGGCTGGGACAAAAGAACGTTTATAAAACAAAAATTCGAACAAACAAAGAAAAGTATACCCCGCTGCGGAAATCTACTTGGTGCTCGTCGTATTGAATGAGATTTCGGAGAAGCAGCACTCCTCGCAACTCGTAGTTTACTCGGTGGATGTTTCGCTCGTTGCTTTCCGCGGGCGGCTGGTGAGCCTCCGCGAGCATTCACACTCGTGGTCTCACTCAGGCCTTTCCTCCCGCTGGAATCTACGTATATTTCCTCCGCTAAAACGGACGATTGGTTGTCTTTTAAGCCACTTTACTTTCGTTATGTTCCAGCCTCTATTTATTCTTATTGAAGTTCTCCGTCTTCCTGACTTGCCTCAAATGTCAAATCCAAATTTAATGAATCACCCTGGAATTTGTTCTGATCTTCTCCATTGTCATGGAATTTAAAATCCATTCTAAGTATTTTTCGATCTCCCGGACTTTGATTGTTGGATACGACAACTTCATCAAGTTCACTTACGGGCACATCCCGTTCATATACTTCGTTTGTACCTGTATCCATGATGGTTACGAGAATGTGATCTGCAAAATCTTCATTTGCGTTATCACCCGTAACATCGTTGATTTCATACGCTGTATTTAACTTCACGTCTTTAAAGGTCAGTGAGCCGTCGTTATATAAACGAACTTGATGGACTTTCCAGTCACCAGGTTTCATGTTTTCCAAATGAAGATCCACATCTTCTTTATCATCTACACCTTTTAAATTTAAATCCAGCGTGCCTGCAGCAAATGTATTGTTGGTTTCTTCGACATCATTGAAATATGCAAAAGTTCCGCCGCCGATCAAACTAATACCTAACACCGCCGAAGCAAGACCGATCCCTAATTTCTTTTTTATACCCATTGCACAGCCTCCTTACTCTATTTATGCCATTATGTTAAAAAGGAAACGATTATTTTAATTCACCATCTGTTTGTTGCGCATCAAATGACCATTCCAGCGTTAATGCGTCGCCCTGAAATTCATTTTGCGGCTCTCCACTATCCACAAATTCAAATTGCACATACAAATCATCCGAGTCGCCAGCTTTCAGACCACTTTCTTCATCTCCCCAGCCGAACCATGCCTCAATTTGATTTTTAACAGCATCAGGCATTTCGCCTTTAAGGTCGGATAAAGCAGCAGAAGTAATCACATTTTCCGGTTCCTGGATCAGACCGTTTTTGTCTTCGTTCTTCAGGAAATTAACACGAATGTGATCACCGAAGTCCTCATCACCATTATCACCCACAGCATCTTCAACAGAATAATCAGTCGTCAGAAGTACTTCTGAAATATCAAGAGTGCCATCATTCACTAATTCAAAATGACGATTCATTTTATCTCCTGGCTTCATATTTTCGACATCAATAATCGTAGTTGGATCGACTGTTAAATCCAAAGTACCGGATGCGAATGTATTATTCGTTGTTTCAACATCATTAAAATACGCAAATGTCCCTCCTCCCACTAGTGAAATTCCGAGTACCGCTGATGCTACGCCAAGACCGAGCTTCTTTTTAAAACTCATATGACTTCCTCCTAAAAATAGAATTTTTTATTTTGAACTCTGCATAGAGAGACAAAATCAAAATGACCATTTGTTACTTATAAAGAACAAAAAGATCAAAAAATGGTTAGATATACTTGTTCCATCAAAAATCCATTCACTATTTGTTCTTTATTAAGAATGATATGTATGAGTATAAACCTCTATCTATGCTTTGCAAAACGTCAAAATTGGCCGTTTATGCGTTATAAAGAACGATTTACGCTTATTAGCTCCTGTTTACTCGTTATTTCGTACAATATTATACTTTTTTAAGAACGTATCGTTCTATGAAGAGAATTATGCTCATATATTAATTAATTGGAAGAAAGTTCGGGGAAGTTTAAAGGGTTATAACCTGATAAAGAAGAAAAAAATAATGACCGGCCAGAACCGGTCACCCGTTGCGGATGATTAAAGGCTATAACGCCACGTTTCCAGTTGTTGACGCTCAGCAGAAGTTATCGATCTATCCTCAACTAGCAATTCCAGGATCTCATCGTAATTCGTGATTGTCCGGTACTCGCATTTGGCCTCAGAAAATTGCTGTTTAGCTTTTTCCAGACCATATGTAAAAATCGCCAGGACCCCGATTACATCTGCACCCTCCCGTTTCAATACATCGGCCGTTTCAAGTGCAGACCCTCCTGTAGAGATTAGATCCTCGATGACAATGACGCGCTGTCCCGTTTCAAATTTACCTTCAATTTGATTTGCTTTCCCGTGGCTTTTTGGCTCAGATCGAACATAGACCAAAGGCAGACCAAGTTTATCAGCAACCCAGGCTGCATGCGGAATTCCTGCTGTAGCACAGCCAGCGATGATGTCCGGCAACTGATCCATCTGTTTAATCAGCTGAACAAATGCATTCGCAATTTTATTCCGAATTTCAGGATACGACATCGTCAATCGGTTATCACAATAGATCGGTGATTTAATACCGGATGTCCACGTGAAATAATCATCAGGCCTGATCTGAACAGCTTTGATACTTAGTAAATCCTTTGCTATTTCATCATTCAACCCCATATAACCACTCCTTTTGAACATTTTCATAGGCTGACTTTGGATTTCTGGAATTAGTTATGGTTCGCCCTGCAACGAGTATATCTGCACCATTTTCACGAGCAAATGCCGGGGTGGCAATACGTTTTTGATCATCATCCGCAGATTCTTGCAGCCGGATCCCTGGTGTAACAGTCAAGAATGAAGCACCGCAAACATCCTTAATCCTATTCGCTTCATGAACCGAGCAGACAACGCCATCCGCCCCATTTTCACGGGCGAAATCGGCAAAATGGATGACATTATTCTGCAGATTACCCTGTATCTTCAGTTCATCGTTCATAGCTGCGTTATCCATTGACGTCATAATGGTAACAGCAATCAACTTTGGTTCATGATTTGTCGGAGAACCAGCCATTAACCCTTCCTTTGCCCGCCGGATCATGTCGCTTCCGCCAAGTGCATGAACATTTACCATGTCAACACCGAGGCCTGCTATATTTTTCATGGCCTTCATAACAGTTGTCGGGATATCATGAAGTTTTAAATCAAGAAAAATAGCATGGCCATTTTCTTTCAACGATTCAATCAGCCGCGGCCCTTCACGGTAGTATAGTTCCATTCCCACTTTGACGGGAATGCCATGAAATTCGTTCCATTCAATAAAATCGTTCGCTTCCTCCCACGTCGGAAAATCCAATGCCAGATAGATATTTTCAATCATGCTTCATGCCCCTTTCCAATAGCAGCCTTTACCGAATCGAATCCGTATTTTTGCAAAACGTTCGGCAAAACTTCAATGATTTCCGGACAGACATAAGGATTCTGAAAATTGGCTGTTCCAACAGCCACGGTACTGGCCCCTGCCAGCAAAAATTCCAGCACATCTTCTGCAGTCAGAATACCACCCATCCCCATTATCGGGATCGCGACATGCTGCTTAACCTCATAAATCATGCGAATAGCAATCGGTTTAATCGCCTGACCGGACAGTCCACCGGTTTGATTGGCCAATAATGGCTTCCTCCTGGATAGATCAATTTGCATGCCAGTCAGTGTATTGATCATGGACAATCCATCCGCTCCTGCTTGTTCAACCGCCTTTGCCATCTCCACGATATCCGAAACGTTTGGAGAAAGTTTGACATAGACTGGCAGATCACTGGCAGCTTTTACCTTTTCAGTTACATCACGAGCCATGGAAGGATCGGTTCCAAACTGAATTCCTCCTTCTTTTACATTTGGGCAGGAGATATTCAGTTCCAGCGCATTGACTGATTCAGATCTGTTAAATCTTTCAGCAATCGCCACATATTCCTCAACTGTACTGCCGGCTACATTGGCAAGGATCGGTATATCATACTTGGCAAGGAACGGCACTTCATTGGCTATAATTTTTTCCACGCCCGGGTTTTGCAGACCGATTGCATTAAGCATACCCGATGCTGTTTCTGCAACACGAGGTGTATCATTACCCAATCGGTGCTCACCTGTCGCAGCTTTCATAATCACTCCACCAAGCTGGCGCAAATTGTAAAATTCACTGTATTCCCTGCCAAAGCCGAAACAGCCCGATGCAGGCATGACCGGATTTTTCAGTTTTAGCCCGGGCAGATCAACGGATAAATCAATCATAGCCTCACCTCGCCTGCTGCAAATACCGGACCATCCGTGCATATTTTCCGGTATCCGCCCTCATTATCAGCTGGAATGACACAGGCAAAACAGGCGCCGATACCACAGCCCATTCGCTCTTCCAATGAAATGGAGCCTGAATGAGTACGTAGTTTACTTGTGATAGCCCGCAACATCGAAATCGGCCCACAAGAATAATAATGGTCAAAGTGCCCGACTTGATCCAATATATCCGTTACATATCCTTGATAGCCATAACTGCCATCGTTCGTTGCCACATACGCTTTCCCAAACTCCTGAAACATTTCTTCATAAAACACATATTCCTTTGATTGGAAACCAAGAACAGTTATAACCCCAATGCCATTTTTTCTTAGTTCTTTTCCAAGGTAATATAAAGGGGGTACGCCAATACCGCCCCCAATCAACAATGCTGTTTTCACTGTCCCGGCATCGCAGTAAAATCCATTCCCTGTCGGCCCTATTACGTCCAGATTCATCCCGGAACAAAACATAGATAAGTGCTTCGTGCCATCACCGGTCGTTTTAAACAAAATGGTTACAGTTCCGCTTTCCGGATCAGCATCTGCAATGGAAATGGGCCTTCTCAGTGTATGACCTTCCACCGACAGATACAGAAATTGACCCGGTTTGGCTGTATTAGCAGTTTCGGCATTCTGCAATGTCATCTCAAATGTATCCAGAGCAATCTCTCTGACTGATTGAACGATCATGTCAACACGCTTTTTCATGATAAAATCGCTCTTCTTTTAATCATTGGTTTTGCGCTGAATGTTGTTGAATCAATGACATTTAGAATGGCCTTCGCTGTATCCAGGTTCGTTACACATGCGATGCCATGCTCAACCGCTTCACGGCGGATTCTAAACCCGTCAGAACGAGGTTTTCTGCCGGATGTCAGCGTATTTACCACAAATTGAACGTCGCCGTTTTCAATAATTGTCAGGACGTTTCGTTCAAATGATCCGATCTTGGCGACAGCTGTTACAGGTATGCCTGCTTTATCCATAAAAGCTGCTGTTCCTTCCGTTGCATACAGCTGAAATCCGAGTTGATGAAAGCGTTCAGCAACCTCCACTGTTTCTTGTTTATCCTTATCCGCCACCGTCAAGAGCACTGCACCTTTCTGCGGCACTGATAATCCGGCGGCTGTTAATCCTTTATACAATGCTTTTTCCAATGTTTTGTCATGACCGATTGCTTCACCGGTCGATTTCATTTCAGGCCCGAGAATCGTATCGACACTGCGCAATTTTTCAAATGAGAAGACAGGCACTTTGACGGAAACGGTATCCACTTCAGGCAAAATCCCCGACTCATAGCCCATGTCTTTTAATGTCTCTCCTAAAATGCATCTGGTGGCCAGATTAGCCATCGTCATACCGGTTATTTTGCTCAGAAAAGGAATTGTTCTGCTTGCCCGCGGATTGACTTCCAGCACGTAAACATCGTCATGGCGAATGATAAATTGTATATTAATGAGTCCTTTAACGTTTAATTTACGACTAATCTTGTATGTTGCGTCCATACATTTCTGTTTTATCAAATCGCTGAGTCGCTTTGGTGGATAAACGGCAATGGAATCTCCCGAATGGACTCCCGAACGTTCGATATGTTCCATAATTCCCGGTACAATAACTGTTTCCCCGTCACTGATGGCATCAATCTCCACCTCAATGCCGGTCATATACTGATCAACCAGAATCGGATGTGCACTATCTGCCCCATTGGACTTGGCCAGATAGTTATGCAGCTCATCATCATCATAAACGATTTCCATCCGGCTGCCTCCAATGACATAGGATGGCCTTACCAGTACAGGATAACCAATTTGATGAGCTGCTTCCTCTGCCTGCTCAAGTTTCAATACGGTTTTTCCTTTAGGACGCAACAAGTTCAAATTATTTAAAAGCTGTTCAAATTGATCACGATTTTCCGCCTTGTCAATTGCCTCCAAATCGGTTCCTAAAATGTTTACACCTCGACGCTCAAGCCCTTCCGCCAAGTTAATCGCTGTCTGACCGCCAAACTGGACGATCACACCCTCAGGCTGCTCAAGATTGGTGACATGCATGACATCTTCCAGGGTAAGCGGTTCAAAATAAAGCTTATCCGAAATGCTGAAATCAGTTGAGACCGTTTCCGGGTTGTTATTCATAATGATGGCTTCATACCCCATTTCTTTAATAGCGAGGACCGAATGGACAGTCGCATAATCAAATTCAATCCCCTGTCCAATTCGGATCGGACCTGATCCCAGGACAAGTATTTTTTTTCGGTCAGATTGAACGGACTCCTGTTCATCCTCATACGTACTGTAAAAATAAGGGGTTTCGGATGCAAATTCTGCTGCACACGTATCAACCATTTTGTAAACTGGCGTGATGGCGTGTTTGAGGCGTAATGTATAGACGTCATCAGCCGATGTTTCCCAGACCCGTGCTATGTGGACGTCGGACAGTCCTAATCCTTTTGCTTCCTTTAATACTTCAGGGTTAAATTTGTTCTCGCTTAGCCACACTTCTATATCAATGATCTGTTGTAATTTTACCAGAAAGAAACGATCTATTTTCGTCAACTGGAAAACGTCTTCTACCGTCATGCCTCGTCGAAAAACTTCTGCCAGAACAAATAACCGTTCATCATCGCACTTTTGCAGGCGGGATTTGAGTTCATCAACGGTTGCATCAGCCAAACCCGGAAGCCATACATCCTCAGTTCCTACATCCAGTGAGCGGATACCTTTCAGCAATGACTCTTCAAAGCTTCGTCCAATTGCCATCACTTCACCGGTTGCCTTCATTTGTGTACCAAGATACCGATTACCGTTAACAAATTTATCGAACGGAAAACGCGGGATTTTCGTGACGACATAGTCAAGTGCCGGTTCGAAACAGGCGTATGTTGTACCTGTAATGGGATTGACGATTTCATCGAGCGTCAGTCCGACTGCAATTTTCGCTGCCACTTTGGCAATCGGATAGCCTGTTGCTTTGGATGCAAGCGCTGAGGATCTGCTCACACGCGGGTTCACTTCAATCACATAATAGCTGAAACTATCTGGGTCAAGAGCCAGCTGTACGTTGCATCCGCCTTCGATATCCAATGAACGTATGATTTTTAATGAGGCGTTCCTCAGAAGCTGATATTCCCGGTCACTGAGCGTTTGCGATGGAGCAACAACTGCAGAGTCACCCGTATGAATGCCGACCGGATCAATATTTTCCATATTGCACACGACAATGGCCTGATCATGTCGATCACGCATGACTTCATATTCGATTTCCTTGAATCCAGCAATGTTTTTTTCGATCAAACATTGGTTGACGGGAGAAAGTGCCAAACCGTTGCGGGCAATTTCCTTCAGTTCTGATTCGTCATGACACATGCCGCCCCCGGTTCCGCCCAGTGTGTAAGCAGGGCGTACGATAACCGGATAACCAATTTCACTGGCAAAGTCCATCGCCTCTTCAACTGAATGGACGATTTGACTGTCTGGGACAGGTTCATCCAGTTGATGCATTAAAGCCCTGAATTTTTCACGATCTTCCGCCTTTTCAATCGCATTCAGGGGAGTCCCAAGCAATTCAACCTGGTATTTACGCAATATACCTGATTTCTCCAATTCCACCGCCAGGTTCAACGCCGTTTGACCTCCCAGTGTAGGGAGTATCGCGTCAGGCTGTTCTTTACGCACAATTTTCATTAAGAACTCAGCCGTCAACGGTTCCATATAAATTTTATCTGCCATTGTTTTGTCGGTCATAATTGTTGCCGGATTGGAGTTGGCCAGAATAACCGTATAGCCTTCCTCCTTCAGCGCCTGGCATGCCTGTGATCCGGAATAGTCAAATTCTGCTGCCTGTCCGATCACTATGGGACCTGAACCGATGACGAGAATTCTCTCAATGGTCATTTTCTTAGGCATATACATTCTCCTTCTGTCTGGTTTCTAAGATCATCTGTAAAAATTCATCAAATAACTGCGGCGTATCTTCCGGACCTGGCGAACTTTCCGGATGATATTGCACAGAAAATGCCGGATGTGTTTTATGCCTGATTCCTTCCACCGTATTATCGTTTAAGGCAAACTGTGTTAACGCCAGATCTGTCCTTCTTAATGATTTGTGAGTCACCGCATAGCTGTGGTTCTGCGATGTCATAAAGGTTTTATTTTTTTCCAGGTCTTTAACCGGGTGATTGACACCGCGATGACCGAATGTCATTTTTTCTGTATCCGCATCGCAGGCAAGTGCCAGTAGCTGATGCCCGAGACAAATGCCGAACAGCGGAATTTGTCCAAGCACCGTTTTGACCATCTCAATGGACTCCGGGACATTTTTCGGATCACCAGGACCGTTCGTCAGCATGATCCCATCAGGCTTTAACCGTAATAGCTTCTCTGCACTATAATTGTACGGAACAACCGTTACATGGCAATCCCGTTTCGTTAATTCACGCAAAATACCATGCTTCATGCCAAAATCCACCAGCACTATACGCATGCCCCGTCCTGGTACAACATAGGGGTTAACAGTTGATGTTTGCTTGACCTGGTCCATTTGGTCAGGCAGTTTTTTGACATTTTCAATCAGTTCATCTACTGGCTTGCCGACGTCTATGATTATCGCCTTCATTGTTCCATGCTTGCGGATGATTTTCGTCAGTTTTCGTGTATCAATGCCATAGATCCCGGGAACCCCGTTGGCTTTCAAATAATCGTGCAATGTTTCATCACTGCGAAAATTAGACGGGAATTCGCTTGATTCTTTGACGATCAACCCATGGATAAATGGCGTAACTGTTTCAAAATCATCCCGGTTAATGCCATAGTTACCGATGAGGGGATAAGTCATGGCGACAATCTGACCACAGTATGACGGATCAGTTATGACCTCCTGGTATCCAGTCATGCCAGTATTGAAAACCACTTCACCTGCTGCGCTCGTTTCAGCGCCAAACCCTTTACCGGTAAAAACCGTCCCATCTTCCAGAATCAGCTGACGTTCAATCATATGAATCCTCCTTGTAAACAATTTTTCCGTCCACAATGGTTGCTTCCGGAATACCTTGGACCCGCCAACCATGAAATGGCGTATTTTTTCCTTTTGAATAAAACGTGTTTTTATCCAAAACTATTGTTTTGTCCAGATTAACGATGGTTAAGTCAGCTGCTGCCCCCTCTTGTAATACGCCATAGGGTAAACGAAATGTGTTCGCCGGTTTAACTGTCAGCCAACCTATTAATTGTTCCAGTGTTACCTTTTCCGTTTGAACCAAGTACGTGTATAAAAGCGGAAAGGCGGTCTCCAGGCCAACAATGCCGAATGGCGCTTGACGAAAGCCTGGTACTTTCTCTGCTTCCGTATGTGGGGCATGGTCTGTTGCGATAAAATCGATTGTTCCATCAAGCAATCCATCCAGCAACGCTTTCTGGTCTGCTTTACTGCGCAATGGTGGATTCATTTTGAAATTGGCGTCATCTACTTTGACTGCTTGTTCATTTAATAACAAATGGTGCGGGGTTACTTCAGCTGTTACATGAATACCTGCCCGTTTGGCATCACGAATGACCCTTACTGATTCCTTCGTACTGACATGGCATACATGGTAATGACAGCCCGCTGCTTCAGCCAGTAGCACATCCCGGGCAATTTGCACTGATTCACTCAGTGAAGGGATTCCAGGCAGGTCAAGACGCTCACTGACCTGTCCCTGGTGAATAACCCCGCCATATACAAGTGAGTTATCCTCGCAATGAGCGACAACGGGCTTTTCATTAGCAGCTGCCTCCTCCATTGCCCGGAGCATGACGTCAGCCGTCTGCACCCCCACACCATCATCGGTAAAGGCCAAAGCACCGGATTGGGCAAGTTCCGTTATGTTTGTCAGTTCTTCACCCCTTAGCCCCTTTGTAATGGATGCGTATGGCAGCACACGTATACAGGCGTCCTGGTCCATATTCACCAGATGCTCATGAAGTGTACCTTTATGATCCGGGACAGGATTTGTATTCGGCATGGCACATACAGTTGAAAACCCGCCCCGCGCTGCCGCTTTTGTACCGGTTTTGATGGTTTCCTTATGTTCACCGCCCGGTTCACGCAAATGAACATGGGCATCGATGAAACCGGGAAACACCATTTGATTCTTGCAATCTATTATGTCATCGGCATGTTCATGGATGTCCGAAGCGATTTCCTTGATTTTCCCTTCTTCTATTAAAATGTTACAGTACTCCGTTTCGTTTTCATAACGTAATTGTCTGGCATTTTTCAGCAACGTTCTCATGATTGACCCCCCACTCCTTTAGCAAAATTGATATGACGGCCATGCGTGCATAAACGCCATTTTCCATTTGTTTGAAAATCCTCGAACGTGTGCACTCTACCAGTCTTGTATCGATTTCTACGTCACGGTTCACAGGTGCCGGATGCAAGATAATGGCATGATCCGTCATTTTTTGTTCACGTTCCATCGTAAGACCGTAGTTGGCTAAGTATGAAAAGGTATCACACGTTTGTGTTACGTGACGTTCATGCTGGATTCTGAGCAGCATCAGCACATCACACATGGCGCAAGCCTCCTCGATTGCAACGTAAGGGAAATCCAATGAATCATCTTCAAATCCCGGTGCTGCAGTAAAGTAAACCTTCGCACCCAAGGTGGTCAATGCATAAGCATTGGACCGTGCCACCCGGCTATGCTTAATGTCTCCTGCTATGACAACTTCCAAGTTTTCAAATGATCCAAACTCCTGATAGATTGTGAGAAGATCAAGCATTGATTGTGTCGGATGCTCTCCCTTTCCAGCACCCGCATTAATAATCGGGATTGATGTCTTTCCAATGAGTTCATCATACCAGCGATCAGACAAATGTCGGACAATCAGAAGGTCTGCCCCGATAGCTTCATACGTTCGTGCTGTATCATACAAGGACTCACCTTTGGACATACTGGAACTTTCCGGCTGAAAGTCCAATGGCGCCATTCCCAATTTCTTCTCAGCAACAAGAAAACTCATTTTGGTCCGTGTACTCGGTTCAAAAAACAAATTGGCAGCAAAGTACTGCTGAGAAAAAGATTCCGATGAGTCCCGCAACTTTTCAGCTGTATTTAGAATGTCATAAATCGAAGCAGCCGAAAGCTCCCGTGTTGAAATAAAATGCCGCATCATACTTCATCCTTTCCAATTACTATCTAGGCCGCGTCATCATGGTGTTTGCCTTCATTGTCGTCAAACATGGCGCCATTGCCATAGCCGCTTTCTTTGCCAGGCAATACAAGGTTCAGCAATACGCCAATGATGGCTGACAGGGCCATGCCGGCGATTTGCAGGTTATCAGACAGCTGGATAAATGCTCCACCAACGCCAATGACCAGGATGACAGAAGCTATAACAAGATTTCGTTTATCACTCAAATCAACCTGGTTATCAATCAGCATCCGCAGCCCATTTGAGGCAATGATCCCGAACAACAGAATCGAGACACCACCCATCACCGCTGACGGAATCGAACTGATGGTTGCAGTTACAATGCCGACAAAGCCAAAGCAAATGGCGAAAACGGCAGCACCGCCGATGACAAACACACTAAACACCCTCGTAATGGACAAAACACCGATATTTTCACCGTACGTTGTGTTCGGCGGTCCGCCAAGAAAAGAAGCGAGCACAGTTGCCGCACCATCACCCAAAATCGACCTGTGCAGACCGGGCTTTTGAATGAAATTTCTGCCCACAACTTTTGAGAGCACCATCTGATCGCCAATGTGTTCAGCTATGGTCACAAGTGCAACAGGTACCATGAGCAGCACAATTTCACCACTGATGATGCCGAGCGGGGAATAATCTAAAAACGGTACAATAAAGTCAGGTGATTTAAAGATTGCTGTAAACAATTCACCGGGTGACCCTGCCGAAGTTATCCCCGCCCATTCTGCTCTTATTTCTGCTGTATCCACAACGCCCTGAAAAAGCGCGAATGTGTAGCCTGAAAAAATGCCAATCAAGATTGGAATCAAGCCAAAGAATCCCCTGAAAAAAATGGATGCTATGATGGTGACAGCCAATGTGAACAGTGCGACACTAAAGTACATGCCACTGTATACATTCTCATCTAATCCCGGTACATACATAGACATGTCAATGGCCGTTGAAGCGAGACCCAGCCCAATTACAATGATCACAGGACCGACAACAATCGGCGGTAATATACGCATTAACCAATTCAGACCTGACAATCGGATGAACAGTGCCACAATGCCGTACACGACCCCTGCCAGGAAACTGCCGACCATTGCCCCGGCTGGACCACTTGCTGCACTGGCACCAATAATCGGTGCAATAAAGGCAAAACTTGAACCTAAGTATGCTGGAATGTTTCCTTTCGTAATCAATAGATAGGCAAGTGTCCCAAAGCCACTCGATACGAGTGCTACTGCCGGTGACAATCCTGTCAAAAATGGAACTAAAATAGTTGATCCGAACATCGCAAATAAATGCTGCAGACTGAGGACTATCCATTTTTGCAGTTTTGGTACTTCCTGAACGTCCATGACCATTGCTTGTTTGTTCATTTCGATTTCCTCCAATTCGTCGTTTATATTGCGAATCCAAAAATGCATTAAAAAACCTCTTTGCAAAAGGCCGCAAAGAGGTACACGTGTCCTGTGAATACACGTTTTCTAAGGCGACCTTTTAAATCTCTCTGGATCTAATTAAAGGTCCTTCTATTATTTTTCGTAAATGCTCACTTCATCCTGTTCATCCACTTCATACAGCTGAACAACAATGATTTCCTGATCAGACGTAGGGATGTTTTTCCCCACGTAATCTGCCCTGATTGGCAATTCACGATGTCCCCGGTCAACTAGCACACCTAGCTGAATCTGTGACGGACGCTCAATGTCCATAACCGCATCCATCGCTGCTCTGACCGTTCTTCCTGTGTAGAGAACATCATCAACTAAAATGACTTTTTTATTTTTTAATTCAACATCAATTTTCGTTGCTTTCAATTCAGGATCCTCATTAAACGTTACCTTTTCCAGGTCATCCCGGTATAAAGTGATATCAAGCTCGCCGGTTGGCACGGTTATCCCTTCAATCTGCAGGATTTTCTCCTGCAGACGCTTCGTCAGCGGTATGCCTCGTGTTTTAACGCCAACGAGCACAAGATCTTCACCGCCCTTATTTTTCTCGACAATTTCATGGGCAATCCGCGTTAATGCTCTCCCCATTGCTGCCTGATCCAGAAGCGTTGTTTTCTTCTGCAACTTATCACCCCCTGAAATTGAAAAGTCCCTTTTCGCCAATGAAGCAAAAAGGGACTTGGACATACATACTCACATATGCTAACGTTCCACTACCTTTTTAGCCTCACTGGACTATGTTAAAGGTTCATATTTATTTCAATTCATTATGGCAGACTTCCTGTCACTTGTCAATTGCTTTTTTCAAATTGCGCTAACAAACCCTGAAAATAACATGGTGCTTCCACTTCAAAATGGAGCTGTTCATTTGTTGATGGGTGCTTAAATTCAAGAGATTTTGCGTGAAGGGCCTGGCCGCCGATATCCAGTGTTTTCCGCTGCCCGTATTTTGGATCACCGGCAATCGGAAAGCCAATATATTTCATATGGACACGAATTTGATGGGTGCGGCCTGTCTCCAGCTGACATACTACATGGGTAAAATCAGCGAACCGGTTCACAACACGAAAATGCGTTACAGCAGACTTTCCGTTGTCAACAACACCCATCTTCTTCCGGTCATTTGGGTCCCGGCCAATTGGTGCATCAATCAGGCCTGTTTCATGATCAATCACACCATGAACAATTGCCTCATATTGACGGTCGATATCTTTTGCAGACAGCTGTTCAGCAAGACTGATATGTACCGGATCATTTTTGGCGACAACCAATAGTCCGCTCGTATCTTTATCAATGCGGTGGACAATGCCCGGCCGCTCGCCACCATTCACATGCGACAAACTATCACAATGATACATCAGTGCATTCACAAGTGTCCCCTTTTGATGACCTGCAGACGGATGGACAACCATTCCTCTTGGTTTGTTGACAACAAGCAGATCGGAATCCTCATAAACAATCGATAATGGGATGTTCTCCGGCTCGATCGTTAATGATTCCGGTTCAGGCAATATCCATTCAATGACATCGCCGGTCTGACACTTATAATTTGCCTTTACACGCTGTGCATTAACACTTACATAATCGTCCGCTATCCAAGATTGAATCTGTGAACGTGATACATCATTAATCATGTCTGACAACAGTTTATCGATTCGTATATTCTGTTCAGTTTCCGTTACCGTGTGCTGTTTTGTCATTTTGTCGCTTTTCCTTTCGTTCATCAATGATGGTTACTATGATCACCAATATAACGCCAGCTACCAGTGCTGAATCCGCTATATTAAATATCGGATAATCATACCCGAAAATCGTGAAATCAAAAAAATCGACCACTTCTTTCCGGAACAGCCGGTCAATAAAATTCCCGATCGCACCGCCAAGAATTAAGCTCAAAGCAATCGCAGCCAGCTTGTTTTCTTTCGCATATTTTTGCATGAAATAAATGACACCTATCATCACAATGATTGTAATGATATAAAAAAAACCCATTTGGCCCTGCAGTATCCCCCATGCAGCCCCACTATTACGATGTGACGTTAAATGGAAAAAATTCCCGATGACCGTCAACTGTTCCCCAAGTTCCATTGTTTTAACGATCACCCACTTGGTCAGCTGATCGATCGCAATGACTAGTAATGCCAATATGTAATACAAGTACATTCCAGTTCCTCCATTTGTCATATCCCTTTTACATTTTAAGGGTTCCTTTAGCATTTTACCATAAATATAATAAAAGCGCCTATCCTTCTGAATCATCCATTCAAAAGGATAGGCGTCTTTTACGTATTGATTTTATGCATTATAATGCTCTTTCACAATATCCGCACATCGTGAACATAGATCCGGATGGTCCTGATCCTGACCAACCGTTTCAGCGGACGTCCAGCAGCGCGCACATTTTTCACCTGAGTGCTTCTCAACTTCAACATCGACATACCGGTATTCGTTCGCATCGGATGCATTGTTTGTTACATCGGCTTCTGAAACGATGAAAAGCTGATGCAGATTGGAAATGCCGGCAAGCACTTCCTTTGTTTCACTATCTTTCGGAACGACGGTAATCTTTGCTTCCAGTGATTTTCCGATAACTTTATCTTCCCGTGCTTCTTCCAATGCCTTCAGGACATCATCTCTTACTTGCATAAAGTGATCCCATTTTTCATGCAGTGTGTCAAAGCCGGTGATTCCCCTTGGTTCCGGAATATCAGTCAGTTGAACACTTTCTTCCTCGATACCTGGGATGTACTCCCACATTTCATCAGCCGTATGCGGAATAATCGGTGTCAGCAGTTTCACCAATGTTGTGACAATCTCAAAATAGGCTGTCTGAATGCTTCTGCGGCGGTGGTTATCCGCTGCCTCGATATACAAAATATCTTTGGCAAAATCAAGATAGAATGAACTTAAATCAACCGTACAGAAATTATGAATGTATGAATAGATTGGTGAGTATTCATAAACATCATAGCTGTCTCGGACGTTCTTCAATAAGTTCTGCAGGCGGTGCAGCATGTAACGGTCGACTTCTTCCATTTCCGCTTCAGGCACTGCATCTTTCGCCGGATCAAAATCAGCTAAATTCCCGAGCATGAACCGGACTGTGTTACGGATTTTACGATAAGCCTCAGAAATCTGTTTCAGAATCTCCTGGGATATCCGCACATCTGCCTGATAATCAACCGATGATACCCACAGACGCAAAATATCAATGCCAAGCTGTTTTTGAATTTTTAACGGATCCATCACATTGCCGAGTGATTTACTCATTTTCCGGCCGTCGCCATCCAATGTAAAACCATGGCTGATAATTGTTTCATATGGCGCTCTGCCTGTTACAGCCACTGCTGTCGAAATGGATGAATTAAACCAGCCGCGATACTGGTCACTCCCTTCCAAGTAAACATCGGCTGGACGTCTGTGATCTGCGCGTCCCATTAAGACAGCTTCATGGGAAGATCCAGAATCAAACCAGACATCCATAATATCCGTTTCTTTGGTGAATTTACCATTCGGACTATGCTCAGAAGTGAATCCTTCCGGCAAGAGATCTTCGGCTTCGCGTTCAAACCAGACGTTCGATCCGTGCTCGGCAAATAATTTGGATACATGTTCAATGGTTTCATCAGTAATAATTGGTGTATGATCTTCTGCATAGAACACCGGAATTGGCACTCCCCATGTCCGCTGCCGGGAAATACACCAGTCTTCACGGTCACGCACCATATTATAGAGCCGTGTTTCGCCCCAGGCAGGATACCAGCTGATCCGATTGATTTCATCCAGAATGTTCTGGCGGAAATCCTTGATGGATGCAAACCATTGGGATGTTGCCCGGAAAATGGTCGGCTTTTTCGTACGCCAGTCATGCGGATACGAGTGTGTGATGAATGTCAGTTTCAGCAACGAACCAACTTCTTCCAGTTTTTCGGTGATCATTTTGTTGGCCTGATCGTAAAACAATCCTTCAAATCCTGGTGCTTCATCGGTGAAATAGCCTTTTTCATCAACCGGGGACAATGGTTCCAGGCCATATCTTCTTGACATGTAAAAGTCATCTTCCCCGTGCCCTGGTGACGTGTGAACACAGCCGGTACCTGCGTCTGTTGTAACATGGTCTCCAAGCATGACAAGTGAATCACGGTCATAAAACGGGTGTTTGGCAGTGACTTTGTCCGCTTCCTCCCCTTTAAACGTTTTGACAACTTCCGGATCGTCCCATTCCAGTTCATCTGTCAATGTCTCCAATAACTCATGAGCAATCACATATTTTTCACCATTAACGGCAACAACGGCATACTCCAGTTCGGGATTCAGTGCAATACCAAGATTTGCTGGAATGGTCCATGGCGTGGTTGTCCAAATGATGATTTTTTCGTCACCATCAAGCACATCTTTGCCGTCTGTCACGTCAAAAGCAACATAGATGGATGGTGACCGTTTATCATAGTATTCGATTTCGGCTTCTGCCAATGCCGACTCTGAGGAAGGAGACCAATAAACAGGCTTCAGCCCTTTATAGATATATTCTTTTTTGGCCATCTCGCCAAACACCCTGATCTGTGCTGCTTCATAATCTTTGGTCAGTGTGATATAAGGGTTATCCCAATCGCCGCGGATACCAAACTTTTTAAATTGTGTTCGCTGATTATCAAGCTGCCCCATCGCATATTCGGCACATTTTTGCCTGAACTCGGCAACGCTCATTTTTTTGCGGTCAACCTTTTTCTTTTTGGTCAACGCCGTTTCTACCGGAAGGCCGTGTGTGTCCCAACCAGGAACATATGGCGCATGATAGCCGCTCATTGATTTATACCGTGTGATAAAATCCTTCAGTATTTTATTAAGCGCATGCCCGATATGCAAGTCACCATTTGCATACGGAGGCCCGTCATGCAAAATGAACAGCGGGCGTCCCTTTGTCCGCTCAAGCCCTTTTTCGTAAATCTGTTCCTCATCCCACTTTTTCTGTCGCTCAGGCTCTTTATTCGGCAAATTCCCACGCATCGGAAATTTCGTCTTTGGCATTAGTAATGTATCTTTATAATCCAATATGTTTTCCTCCTTGTTTTGTTTAAAATGTAATGTAACTTTTCATATTCTTTGTGTTATCCACCACGCAGTTGACATACATTCCGCTTTCCGCGAGCTCCCCACGAGTATCTCAGGCCAACACGATGTTAGTCACAAAGGCGTTGGGGACAAGGAAAGCTGAGACAGCGATGCATCGCACGAAGAAAAAGAGCTTTCCCTTTTTCTAGGACGGTGGCGTTCTTAGCCTTTGTTCTTTGTACGCACTGCGAGGGCTCTGAGGCTCCTTTATGTCAATTACTGACTCAGTGGTCATCCCAAAAAATTATGTGGATGGAGGCTTGACGCAAGCCCGGAGAAGACGAGTATCTTCCGCTGCAATCAACCTTAAAAAGTATCATAAAAAAGCCTTCTCATTCCCAAAAGGGACGAGAAGACTCGCGGTACCACCCTTATAAATTTAAAATCATTCATCAGTCCATTTTAAATTCACTCGAGATCCGTAACGTGAATCAACCGTCCTTTCCTACTCCTACTCGGTTCAGAATGGATACTCGGGAGTGATGTTCTGAATGTATCACTGTATCAGGCTTACACCAGTTCCTGATTCGCTGGACAGGTAACCATTCATACTGTCTCCGTCATCATATTACGTATTAATATAGAAGTCATTATATGTAAAATACAGGCAGACGTCAAGGCCTATGCCTTAGTTTCAGCATAGTCAGGCGTCTCATCCGATTCGCCGTCCATTTCCTCATCAAATAATTCGTCCCAGTCACCCGCATCAATGACATCAAGCTGAGCTTCCACGAGCATTTTCAGACGAGTACGGAACACTTTTGCCTGTTTTTTCAGTTCCTCAACTTCCATTTCAATTCTGCGGGATTTGTTTAATGCTTCATTCACAATCCGATCTGCATTTTTCTCGGCTTCTTTAATGATTAATTTGGATTCTTTCTGCGCATTTCCTTTTAATTCTTCAGCCGTTTCCTGTGCAATCAGAATGGAGTTATTTAAAGTACTTTCGATATTCGTAAAATGTCCAAGCTTTTCATTTAATTGGTCGACTTTTTCCTGTAAATCTTTTTTATCACGGATGCTCATTTCATAATCTTTAATTACCTGATCGAGAAATTCATTGACCTCATCCTCATCGTAGCCGCGAAAACTTCTCGTAAATTCCTTATTGTGAATGTCCAGGGGTGTTAATGACACACAGGCCACCTCCTTAAGTGGTTTAACCAATTATATTAAAGTATATAAGTCCATATTATAAGTATTTTCGACATAAAGTCCAAAAATCCTGCCATCTGATCAAAATTATTTTAAGCGAGCTGTTGTAATGCTGATGTTGTCTTTTTTGGTACGGCCATTGATCCCGATCAGTTTACTTCTTCCTTTTCCCCTTAATGAAAGCATGTCGCCTGCTTCCAAAACCAGCTTCGGATCAACAGTCACTTTATAGTTTACTTTCACAAGTCCTTTTGTGACCAATTCGGATGCATTTTTTCGGGACAAATTGTAAATCGCTTTTATCACAGTATCCAAACGAAGCGAAGATACAATCTGACTGGATTCGACCCAATTGACTTCCTTTTCTACAACGGATGAAAGCGGCTGTTCCTCTAGTTTAATGCTTGTTTTTTTGATAGCCCTCAAATTAGTGAGCACATATGGTGCAATTTCTTCGGCCATAATCATTTGAATCAGCCCGTCTTCAACCAGGATATCGCCGAGTTTTTGACGTTTAATCCCCAAAGACAAAAATGCACCCATAACATCGCGATGACCTAGTGATACAAATTTTTCATGATAGGATCCTTGCATTAAGGTCAGGTGAAAATCAGCTTCTGTCATTTCTTCATACATTGGTGCAATAATAACTCGTTTTCGTTCAGCATTATTGCTGCCGCCATGTTGATGCACTTTCAATTCTTCCATGCTTGTTCCTGTGAGCATATCAACAATTTGCTGTTCTCTCGGATCAAGGAAATCAGTTACCTTCTTCTGATATGTTTTTTCCACATGATCTATCCATGATAGTGTCTGATCAATAAAAGGGTGTTCATCTTTTCTGAAATGCTGGTAAATTTCCATTATCATAAACCTCTAAAACCAGCTGAACAGGACTGGCAAACCAAACGCTCTGGCAAAATAGAGAACAAAAATAGCAACGATCGGGGAGATATCAATCATACCAATCGGCGGTATAATGCGCCGGAATGGTTCAAGATATGGTTCGCATATTTTGGCCAGAAAAACACCAAATGAAGATTCACGCGCCCCGGGAAACCAGGACATGAATATATAAATAATTAGGGCAAAGCTATAAAGCTCCAATGCCAGATATAATAAACTGAGTAGTGATTGCATAATTGGTTACCATCCTTTACTATATTCGTCTTCTTCGACAATTGATTCTGTTATGGAACCCGAAACATCAACGTTATCGGGTGTACAAAGAAATGTTTCGGCACCAAGCTTTTGAATATCTCCGTTAATGGCATACACCGTACCACTTAGAAAATCAACAATACGTTTTGCCTGCTCATGATCAACCCGCTGCATATTTATCACAATTGCCCGTTTATTCACGACATTATCGGCAATTTCCTGTGCTTCGCTATAATTGCGCGGTTCATGTAAAACGACTTTTGATGTTGGCCCCTGCATCGTTGTTAAATTCACAACATTTCCATTTTTGCTCCGTTGAGTCCCCGCAGATTCGTAACTGTTTACTTCCTCCTGCTGTTCCACATACTCATAATCGTCTTCCATCGTGAAAAACGTCTTGATTTTGTTCTTAAAGCTCATCATTTCACCCCGTTTTTAGGATCCGACCAGTTTGGATCCGATTCGGATATGTGTTGCACCCTCTTCTACAGCAAGCTGATAGTCATTGCTCATGCCCATCGATAAGTATTCACATGGCGCATATGTCAATTGTTCTGCCTTTATGTTATCCCTCAGTGAAACCAGGTGTCTGAAAATGCTCCGTAGATGAGCCTTATCGTCAATATGTGGTGCCATCGTCATCAGCCCAACTACTCGGACGTTTTCAAACACTTCCAGCTCTTTAATAAATGAAAGTGTGTCGTCAGGGGCAAGGCCATGTTTCGATTCCTCACCGCTGACATTCACCTGTACAAAACAATCAACAGGGGTTTCCGTCCGCTTATTAATTTCTTGGGCCAGTGACATCCGGTCCAATGAATGAATAGCATCAACCTTATCGACAACTTCTTTGACCTTTCTTGACTGTAATGTACCGATAAAATGCCATGACGCTTTATCCTGTATGCAGTCGTGTTTTTCTAGAAAGCCTTCCAGCCTATTTTCACCAAGATTTTTGATTCCGGCATTAATCGCTTCTTCTGTTCGTTCTATTGTAACATATTTCGTGACACCAATTATGGTAATTTCCTCAGGATTTCGATTACTTTTTGCACAAGCTTGTTCAATGTTTTGTTTAATATGGCGCAAATTTGTTGCTACATCCATTATAGCCTTCGTCCTCCCCGTTTTATCATTTTTCATAACCAATGTAGCCCAGCATTCTTCCTGTTTTCCCCTGATCACGCCGGTGCGAGAAAAATAGTGATTCATCGAAAAATGTGCAATAATTTGTTACGTCTATATTATGACGTAAAATACCTTGCTGTAAAAGAATTTCTATGTTTAATTGTTTCAAATCAAGCAAAAAGCGGTCATTCTCCAGTTTAGTCACCGTTTTTCCGAACAGCTCATCCGGAATATGACGGACAATTCGCTCATCTACCTCGTATACATTACCAGATATACTTGGACCTATGGCAACTAAAACATCAGCCGGTTCAGCACCAGCCAATTGCAGTGTTTCAACCATTTCTTGACCGATACGATGGACGGTTCCTTTCCATCCCGCATGTGCAATACCAATATATCCTGAAACGGGATCGAAGAAATAAATGGGAACACAATCAGCAAAAAACGCCGTACACAGTATACCATTGCGGTTCGTGATGATACCATCAATATCTTTTAATGACGTATCATAGGCTGTTGCTCCTTTTCCACTGTCCTGATCATTTACAACATGAACGTTTGTCTGATGGGTCTGTTCGCCGGATACCCATGATGCTAATGGCGCATGGAGTATCTCTGCCAGTCTCCGTCGATTGGCGAGGACGTTTTCTGATTTATCCGGTACGTGTAAACCAAGGTTCATTGTATCATAAGGAACTTTACTGTATCCGCCATTTCGCGTTGTAAAACCCGCCTTCAGATCAGGGTTCAGCTGTTGCCATTTTTCGATGGTTAAATTGGTCTCTGTCACCTGCTGAAATGGTTCCGTCATTTGGTTATTCCCCCTAATCAACGTTATGTGCTTGTACCATTTTACCATATTTCAGTCATTATTCGAGCAATTGTTGATCCGGATAAAGAGAAGGTGATGTTACCTCCCTGACCAAAATGACATCTGTGCCGATCACCTCAATGTGGTTCCAGGGTATAATCAGCTCATCGGATTTCCCGAAAAGGCTCGATTTTTTATCTTTAGCGAAAATCACCAATGCTGTAATCTTCCCGTTATCCCCGTCAATTTCCAGATCAGAAATATGTCCTAGCCTCTTGCCGTCACTCATTACAATCACTTCTTTTATTTGCAAATCGGATAATGTTACCACTGAGATTCACCTGCCTTACTACAGATTATATGCAGATAGATGTTCAAAATATTATGATCCCTCTTGTTTAATACAATCGAATTTGTCCTCAAAAAAGTGATATGGACGAATCAATTTCATAATAGTGCAACTTCAGTGTTTTTACAGGGATTTTTTAACTTTTTTCATAATGGTTGTTGTTATCCAGCCATAGTCCGAACACACGTGCTTGTCGCGTTGCAAGCCATTTTGACGAAGCATCCGCTCCTCGCAACGCGCAGCTTATTCGGTGGAAGTGCAACTCGTCGCTTTCCGCAGGCGATTGCATGTCCCGCAGGTGTCTACACGTATTCGGATTGCTTAACGCATGCTTCTTATCAAATGGAGACGATCTTTTATACAAAATCCTGATTAAGCAGCCTGTTGTTGGTTTAGGCCTCCGTTGATACGATCTGCAGCTAAAAATTCATGCATGGACGATTAAAAAATGATCGCAAAAAAACGACCCCAAATAGCATTTGGCGCCGATTGCAATTAGAAGAGATATGCAGTTATGTCTTTACTGGAATCCTCCTTTATTAGGGTTTAATGTAACTCTTTCGCTGATTCCCTCCCAATCAAAGTCATCTGACATCCGGCACGACTTGTATCAACCTAGTCATACCTACTCGAACATTTCTTTGTTCATTTGGTCAATGGCTGCTTTTTCAAGTCGGGAGACCTGTGCCTGGGATATACCAATTTCATCAGCCACTTCCATTTGCGTCTTTCCTTGGAAGAAGCGTTTGTTCAGGATCATTTTTTCACGATCATTGAGCTGATACATCCCTTCTTTCAGTGAAAGCTTATCAACCCACAGCGAATCTTTATCTTTATCATCGCTCAGCTGGTCCATAACATAGATCGGGTCACCGCCATCATTATAAATAGGTTCAAATAGCGAGACTGGATCCTGGATGGCATCCATTGCAAATACAATATCTGAATGGTCGACATCCATTTCTTCGGCTATTTCCATGGCTGTTGGCTCTTTGGAGGTTTTACTGATTAATTTTTCCCTGACTTGAAGTGCTTTGTAAGCCGTATCCCGCAATGACCTTGAAACCCTGATTGGATTGTTATCCCGCAGATATCGCCTTATTTCACCGATAATCATCGGTACAGCATAAGTGGAAAACTTTACATTATGTCCTAAGTCAAAATTATCAATTGATTTCATGAGTCCAATACAGCCAACCTGGAATAAATCATCACCATATTCACCGCGGTTATTAAAGCGCTGAATAACACTTAATACAAGGCGCAGATTCCCGTTCACCAATTCTTCCCTAGCTGTTAAATCACCGTCTTTCATTCGTTTAAACAATTCACGCATTTCATTGTTTTTTAGTACAGGTAATTTTGATGTATCAACTCCGCAAATTTCTACTTTATGTTTTGTCATATTCTACCCTCCCGGTGGAGATGCTGTTCATGAAAAGTATCTCCCCATAGAAGGTTTTTTATGCAAACCTGAATGGTAAATAAGACATGCTAAAACACTTTAAATCACGTCGCGCATAAGTCAAACCATTTTATTAAATTCTTTTTGCAGACGCCGTATAATTTTTTTCTCCAAGCGGGATATATATGATTGTGAAATACCTAACATATCGGCGACATCCTTTTGAGTCTTTTCTTCCTTGCCAACCAGACCAAAGCGAAGTTCCATAATTTGTTTTTCGCGTGCATTCAGCTGTGATAGTGCATTTTTCAGTAAATGTTTATCCACATTGGTTTCAATATCCCTTGTGATCACATCCTCGTCTGTGCCGAGAACATCTGACAGCAGCAATTCATTGCCGTCCCAATCAATATTCAGCGGTTCATCAAAGGAAATTTCGGATTTTAGTTTATTATTCCTTCTTAAGTACATTAATATTTCATTTTCGATACATCTTGAAGCGTAAGTTGCAAGCTTAATTTTCTTTTCAGGGTTAAATGTATTGACAGCTTTAATCAGCCCGATCGTACCAATACTGATCAGATCTTCAATATTAATACCGGTGTTTTCAAATTTTCGTGCAATGTAAACGACTAAACGCAGATTTCGCTCAATCAGCATCGCCCTGGCGGATTTGTCCCCTTCAGGAAGTAATTCCAGCAAGCGTTTCTCTTCTTCTTTGGATAATGGCGGCGGAAGGGCTTCACTGCCACCTATGTAATATATCTCATCCGTCTTGAGACCCAGTTTAAATAGTATTTTATACCACCATAAACGCATCCGAAGTCTTATAAGTTTCAAATTAAGTCGCTCCTTTTTCGCTTTTTTTGCAGCCAATGGCAGTATAAGCCACCATTGTCGGTATGGCATCGTTTAAGCTGAAGCTGGTGCAGCCATTTTTATAATTTTGGGATGTAACAAACAATGATAGGATCTGTCTTTGGCCAGTTCTGCAAATTGAATACCGATCAGCACTTTACGTGTCACGATATGCTCGCCGTTATAAATAACCGTCACATTATCCGGTTTGATCGCCATCATGAATGTACGATTACCTTCAACACCTTGAAACGGGACGATTTGAAGTCGCTTTTCCCAATCATTTGGCAGCTTATCAAAGTCCAGGCTGTCATGAGCAGCCTTCAGCATTTCCCATTCATGCTCCGTAAACCATTGTTTTAAAAAATACTCATCACAAATCATCACCGGTTTTTTAGTTAATGGATCTGTCAGCTGGTTGCCGCTATCAATATATCCCATTGTTGATTTACTGATCTGTTGAATGTGAATAGTGACGGAACATAACTGGTCATATCGGATTTTTTCCACTGCATGCTTGTCCATACGCAATTTAGTAAAATACCAGATCAACGGGAAGCCAATAACGACGAACAGCCAGCTGATTGGATCACCATAGCCGCTATTAAATGTAAGCACCCCATTTGCAGACAGACCAACCGGATTTTGGAATAGAAAGTGTATTGCGATCAATCCACCCCCTATAGCAAATGTTGTAAAGTAAAATAAGAGCAGCAATTTGATCATCTGATAGATTGAATAAATTCGAAAACTGCATAAAATGATCAGTATCGAATACATCAGCTTGCCTATCAGACTCGTAAAAAATGAATCAGGATAATAAATGGACAGTGGCACCAATAATGAAGCGATGAACGCTCCAAACATGATTCTGCGTTTTCTTGTGCTGTCTTTTGCCAGTGCCTGTGTCAGCATGAGTAACATCAAATCCAGAAAAAAGTTTAATAGCCAGACAGCATCAAGATAAATGGTCACACATTGTTCTTCCTTTCCTGTCATAATCCCTTTACAGCGGATCCTTCAAGAGTACGGTAAATATACGCTTGATTATATGCTGCTTTTTAAACGCCCGCTATAAGAAAGTATAGTAGTATTGGACAGCAAAGTCTGTCACTTCATGTAGGCTTAATGGGACTAATTTTAACTACTTATCGAATAACTTGTCGTATAAGAAAAATCCGGATGTAACTCGGTTTTTTCCAGAGGTCAGAATGGAGAAAATCGATGGATCAGCCGATTTCAAATTAACATTTTTATGCTAAAAGGTATATTCTCTTACCTAAAAAAGGCAACCAGATTAAATCTGATTGCCTTCCTATACGTTATTCACTATGATTCCGCCTTACAGGCAGTAAGCTCCTTACTTCAACTGTTATAGATATACCCTCTAAAGAATGTGAAGATCTGCTGCCCGTAAATGTCCGATTCTGTTCAACTAACATTCAGCGGGGTAGTACACCCGCTGAATGAAGTTTCACTTTATCCCGCATGTAACGGGCAGCAAGATCCCACTTCAATATTTGGTCTGATACTGGAAATGGCAAAGTGAAGATCTGCTGCCCGTAAATGTCCGATTCTGTTCAACTAACATTCAGCGGGGTAGTACACCCGCTGAATGAAGTTTCACTTTATCCCGCATGTAACGGGCAGCAAGATCCCACTTCAATATTTGGTCTGATACTGGAAATGGCAAAGTGAAGATCTGCTGCCCGTAAATGTCCGATTCTGTTCAACTAACATTCAGCGGGGTAGTACACCCGCTGAATGAAGTTTCACTTTATCCCGCATATAACGGGCAGCAAGATCCCACTTCAATATTTGGTCTGATACTGGAAATGGCAAAGTGAAGATCTGCTGCCCGTAAATGTCCGATTCTATTCAACTAACATTCAGCGGGGTAGTACACCCGCTGAATGAAGTTTCACTTTACCGATTACGGTTTCGATTCCGTAAAAAGGTTGGAATATCTAATTCGTCTTCCTGTGTATTAGGACGGTTTTGCTGATTTTGGGTCTGCTCACGCGGTGTCTCATCTGTTGACTTTGACGCTGCATGCTGATTATGATTAATAACCGGTCGCTGACGGGGCTGATTGTCCTCTTTTTGACTTTCATCAAAACCGGTTGCAATCACCGTTACAATAATTTCATCCTTCAGGTTTTCGTTAATAACCGAACCAAAGATAACATTAACTTCATTATCAGCGGCTGAAGTTACGAGATCCGCCGCTTCCTGAACTTCATAGAGGCTCAGATTGGTACCGCCCGTAATATTCATCAGGATACCATGTGCTCCATCGATCGACGTTTCCAGGAGTGGTGAGGAAATGGCTTTTTTAGCGGCTTCCGTTGCACGGTTTTCACCAGTTGCAATCCCAATTCCCATTAAAGCGGAACCTTTATCAAACATAATTGTTTTCACATCGGCAAAGTCCACATTGATTAATCCGGGCTTGGCAATTAAGTCGGAAATACCTTGTACACCTTGACGCAGTACATTGTCCGCTTCACGGAATGCTTCTAACATTGGCGTATTTTTATCAACAATCTCCAGGAGACGATCATTCGGAATAACAATCAACGTATCCACATTTGTTTTCAGTGAATCAATTCCCGAAACGGCCTGTGTTGATCTTCTTTTGCCTTCAAATGTGAATGGACGGGTCACAACACCTACTGTCAGAGCACCGATTTCTTTGGCAATTTGAGCAATAACCGGTGCGGCACCTGTACCAGTTCCCCCTCCCATTCCAGCTGTCACAAATATCATATCGGCACCCTGCAATGCCTCTTCCAATTGTTCTTTATTCTCTTCAGCAGCTTTTCTGCCTACTTCCGGATTCGCACCGGCACCTAAACCACGTGTCAATTTACCGCCGATTTGCAGTTTCGTTTCTGCTTTTGCCAGATTCAAGGCTTGTGCATCCGTGTTGACAGCAATAAATTCAACACCTTCAACACCATGTTCAATCATGCGGTTGACTGCATTGCTGCCACCACCGCCTACACCAATTACTTTTATCGTTGCCAGTTGATCCATATTCGTTTCAAACTCTAACATACATCTGTTCCTCCTAATATGCTGAATTACAACGCTTTAAATGTTGATCTTCTGATGATGGTCGGACATACCCGAAAACACTCTGACGCAAACCTCCAGCAATTTTCTTTCTGTTTAATCAAAGAAATATTTAAACAAATTGGCGATCCCTGATTCCTTTTTCTTTGTTTTAGCTGGGGCATCCGAATTTCCTGCGTTTTTGGTACGTTTTGGTTTCGGTTCATCCTGATTTACGACGACAGAAGGTAAAAGCTCTTTTCCTTGTATTTTCGCATTACGATAAGCAAATTGCAAGATACCAATTCCAGCAGTAAATTGTGGTTCTCTTACACCTATGTAGTCAGGAATAGCAATCCGCACATTAGACTGGAATAAATCTTGCGCGAGTTCCATCACACCCGGCATTTTCATAATACCGCCGGTCAGAACATAACCTCCAGGTAATTGCTGATAGCCCATTCGCCTGATTTCCCGTTCTGCATAAGCATAGATTTCTTCTAATCTAGCTTCTATCATGTCAGAAGTTTGCAGTTGATTATACGTTTCTTTATGATTACTGCCTATGATTGATACGTTAAATGTTTCATCCTCCTGGGCATCATTGAAAAATGCATGTCCATAGTTCAACATGATATCCTCTGCCTCTTCCGTAGAAGTTCTCAGTCCAATTGATAAATCCTTGGTGATGTTATCTCCGCCTAAAGGAATAACACTTGTACCGACTAAATGGTCGTTTTCAAAGATGGAAACAGTCGTGGAGCCTCCACCAACATCGATTAGTGTAACACCAAGATTCTTCTCATCTTTTGATAGAGCAACTGTACCACTTGCAAGAGGCTGCAAACAAATATCTGAAATATGCAGGTTTGCACGTTCTACGCATTTGAGCAGGTTATGTAAAATGGTTTTGGAACATGTTATGATGGTCCCTTCCATCTCCAGCCTGACACCAATCATTCCTCGTGGATCAGTTATTTCGTCCAAACCATCAACGATAAACTGTTTCGGAATGACATCAATAATTTCACGTTCCGGTGGTATGGAGATGACTTGTGCACCATCAATCACCCGCTGGATATCTTCATTGCCAATTTCACGATTTTCACTTTGAACGGCAACAACACCGTGACATGGCTGCAGTTGTATATGATTCCCGTTCACACCTACTACAACACTGTCAATTTGCATACCGACCATTCGCTCTGCCTGTTCAACAGCATTTCGTATGGACTGTACGGTTTGATCAATATCAACAATTGCACCTTTTTTCATGCCATTCGATTGAGCTGTGCCAACCCCAATAATATTCAGGGAATCATTTAAAACTTCCCCAATAATCACTTTAATGTTTGATGTACCTATATCAAGACTCACTAGTATTTCACTGTTGTTCAAAGAAAGGCACCTCCTGATTCAGAAGCATCTGATATATTGCCTTTTATTTAATCAGATGAATTTTCTATTCGATTATATAAGCCTATAATCTATTATTTTAAAGGAATATACATAAAAAGAAAATATATATTGGTTAATTCTACAAAAAAACAGCAAAATCCTCTTATTTTCATAATTTTTATTCAGGAAATTTGCCTCAATGGTCATTACCATCCCCGTTTTCGGTCTCATCAGAAACCTCTTCTGCTGCCTGGTTAAACTCCTCAAAATAGGCACCAGCACCAATATGTATAATCCCCTTACTTCCCGATTCCAGTTGTGAAACGATTGAAGGATAAACACTCATATTATCAGCAAAATTTCTGATGGTACTATCAACCATATAACCATCATTCATATAAAGTATAATTTTATACTGATTATCATCACTTGGCTGCCAATGTATTTCTGATATCAGTTGCAAAATGCTTTCTGAAAGATTTGCCAGCTCTCCTGCCATTTGTTGTAAAAAATCTTCATCAGAAAATCCGAGCAGTAAAGGTCCATTACCGTTGACGTTTGTTTGCTCCAGTTCATCAAGAACCTTGCCATTTCCCAAAACTGGGTAGTGATGTTCATCATCATGGACATAGCCGACGTGATCGAATTCGGTTATACTGATTTGGACTGTCCAGGGCAGCTTCCGTTTTACCTCGGCCTGCTGAATGACCGGATTTTTGCTGATGGCGTTTCCTGTACCTGACTCATTGACGGTCCATATATTCATACCCTTTTCAATACTGCTTTCCTCAATCACTTCTTCATCCTCAACAAACGAATTCCCGGAAATCTCTATCGTTCGTACATGACTTAACGGTGACTGAAGATAAACAATGATGGAAATTAAAAAGAAAAAAATAGAAAGATAAAATATAAGCCGGCGGTTTGCCTTCTTTCTACGCTCCTGTTTCAGCGTAGGGATCCGATCTTCAATTGAAACTACATTTTTTTTCCCCATTTCTATTTCTTCCCTTTTCTGATCATTGTTAGTGAAATAGTAAAACGGCATCATACAATGCCGTTCTATCTCTACTGATTAAATTATATCATATATTACAATTGAACACGTAGTAAACTTACGCCAGATTCAATAAAAATTTGATATGTCAATCTTATAGCTTTGAATACCTGCTGATATTTAATAAAATTCCCACGGAGCAAAGCGTCAGTGTTAACGATGAACCGCCATAGCTTAAGAATGGCAAGGTAATACCTGTTACCGGAATCAATCCGATAACAACGCTGATGTTAATCATAACCTGAATGGTCAGCATAGATACAATGCCAAGCGCCAAAAACCTTCCATAAGCATCCGGAGCCTCCAAGGCAGCTTTAATACCGCGCCAAAACAGCAATGCAAACAAACCAATCACAAAGGTACCGCCTAAAAATCCCAGTTCCTCCCCGATTATGGAAAATATAAAATCGTTTTGGGGCTCAGGCAAGTAAAAATATTTTTGAATACTTTCTCCTAAACCAAGTCCCATTAATCCCCCGGGACCAATCGCATATAATGACTGAATAATTTGAAATCCATCTCCCAACGGATCCTCCCACGGATTGATAAATGCAGTAATTCGGCTTATTCGATAAGGCGCCGATAATATTAGCAAAAGAAAACCGATAACACCAATGGCAGCTAGTCCAAAAAAATGCAGCAGTCTGGCACCTGCAATATAAATCATAACCATACATGTGCCTACAAGCACAACACCTGTCCCGAGATCCGGCTGCAGCATAATAAGCCCGAATGCAGTGAAAACCAGAATAAGCGATGGGAAAAATCCCTTTTTAAACGATGTGATATACTTTTGCCGAACAGACAAGTAAACGGCCAGAAAAATGATTAATCCTAGTTTCATAAATTCAGAGGGCTGGATACTGAATGCACCGACACCAATCCAGCTCTGGGCCCCACCGCGCTCCATACCAATACCCGGAATGAGCACAGCGAGCAATAACAGGAAACAGGCAAGTAAAATGATGTTACTGTATTTTTTCCACGTGCTGTACGGAATTGCCATAAAAGACAACATCCCCACAATACCGATACCGCAAAAGAGTAATTGGCGTTTAAGGTAAAAAAATTGATCCGCATATTTATATTCAGCCCACACATAGGAAGAACTGTAAACCATAACGGCACCGATCAAAAGCAAAGACAAAATGATCGCCAACAGCGTATAGTCAGGTGCATACCTGGTTTTAAACATCCTTCGAAACAAAAAAACACCCCGTTTCCAGATTGATTGGAACAGGGGCTATTAGCATATCTAGCCTCCGACGTCTGACTTCCGGCTCTGCTTAAACAAGCCCCTACAATAATGTATGCACGGCTTGTATAAACATGTCACCTCTTTCTTCAAAAGTTTGATACTGATCCCAGCTTGCACAGGCAGGGGACAATAAAATCACATCATGGCTTTCGGACAGATTGTATGCTTGCTTAACGGCATCTTTCATATGATCAGCCATTTTTATAAAAGGGATTTCTGCTTCAAGAGCAACACGCCTCAATTTATTCTTCGTTTCACCAATCAGAACAATTCCCTTTACATTTTCCAAAAATGGTTTTAAATCATCAAATTCATTCCCACGGTCAAGACCGCCGGCAAGCAGGATAACAGGCTGTTTAAAAGAAGACAATGCTTTCTGAGTCGCAAGCATATTCGTAGCTTTTGAATCATTGTAAAATAAACGATCTTTAATGTTCTGCACAAATTGAAGCCGGTGCCTCACACCTGTAAAAGTGGTCAGCACATGATAGATCGCTTCATTGGTCGCACCGCTCAGCTTGGCTGCACATATGGCAGCAAGGATGTTCTCCAAATTATGGTCCCCTGCCAGCACGACATCTTGTTTATCCATCAGTTTTTCGTTCTTAAAATAGATGCTCGTATCATCTGTCCACGCCCCATGTTCGAGCCGCTTTTTTAATGAGAATGGGATTTTGACTGATTTTGCAGAAACAACAGCTTCCGCAACGATCGGATCGTCTGCATTATAAACCAGATAGTCGCCAGCTCCCTGGTTAGCAAATATATTGCATTTAGCATTTTTATAATTCTCAAATGTCTTATGATAGTCAAGATGCGCCTGAAATATATTTAAGAGAACAGCAATTTTGGGTTTAAACGTTTTGACACCCATCAATTGAAATGAGGATAACTCCAACACCATTCTTTCATCTTTTTTCAATGATTGGGCAACCTCTGTTGCAACATAACCAATATTCCCTGCGATTTTTGCTGGCTGACTGCTTTTCTTCAGCATTTCAGTTGTTAACGTTGTTGTTGTTGTTTTTCCATTAGATCCGGTAATACCGATCATCGCTGTTTCCGAAAGATTTCCCGCAAGTTCTATTTCGGTAATAATAGGGATATCCCGTCTGCAGGCTTCCTGCAGCAGCGGGTTATCATAAGGAATACCCGGATTTTTAATGATGATTTCCATCCCGTCCAATACAGATAATGGATGAGAACCAGTTATTATTTCTGCTCCCCGTGCTTTCAAATCATTAACAATTACATCTGCATCATTCGCTTGTTTATCATTCACACGAACGTTTTTTCCGTTTTGCAGTAAAAGCCTGGCGGCAGCAGTACCGCTTTTGGCCAATCCTAACACGAGTACATGGTCATAAGGGAAGTTTGTCAGTTCGTTCAAGCTATCCACACCTCAATATAAACACCGAGCGCTGCAAATATCAGACCTATAAGCCAGAAAGTGGTCACAACACGCCATTCTGACCACCCAAGCAACTCATAATGATGATGCAACGGGCTCATTTTGAATACTCTTTTACCTGTTGTCTTAAACGAAATCACCTGAATGATAACTGAAAGTGTTTCAATAACAAAAACACCGCCAATAATGACCAGAATGATTTCCAATTTTGTTAAAATAGCGATAGCAGCAATACTTCCACCCAATGCCAGTGAGCCAGTATCTCCCATAAATACTTTGGCAGGGTGTGCGTTAAAAACTAAAAAGCCTAACAGGGCGCCAACTACTGCCAACGAAAAAATCGTGACCTCATTTTGCGGGAACCCATACCAGGCCAAAATGCCAAATGCGCCAAATGCTATGGCTGCAGTGCCGGCAAGCAGTCCATCCAATCCGTCTGTCAGATTCACCGCATTGGATGCACCGACAAGCATAAAAACAATCAGCAGCGCGTATCCCCAGCCAAGCTCCCATTGGATCGATGTACCAGGAATTTGAATATAAGTTGCATAATCGTTGTACTCTAAAATAAAATAAAAGACAAGTGCAATCACCAATTGTCCCAGCATTTTTTGTTTGGACGTCAGGCCGAGATTCCGCTTCATCGCAACCTTAATAAAATCATCCAAAAATCCCAAAAAACCGTATCCGACCAGAACAAAAATGAGCAGCCACATTTCATAACCGATGGAGCCCAGATTATATTTGCTTACCATGATAATTGTCGTAATCGTGACGCTGATAACGATCATGATACCGCCCATTGTCGGCGTCCCGGTTTTCTTAATATGTGATTGCGGCCCTTCTTCCCGGATGCTTTGCCCAAACTTCAGACGTCGTAAAAATGGTATAAAAATCGGTGATAGAAGGACGGTAATCAGAAATGCTATTGCGATTGTCATCATTAAAACATATATATTCACTGTTTCTCCTCCTCTTGCAGCAACCGTCCATACCTATTATGATGGATCAATAACTTGTTTAACGAGTGACTCAAACTGCATACCCCGGGAAGCTTTGAATAAGATTAACGTATCCTTTGATACATATTCCTCAAGGGCAGCGGATAATTCTTCTTTAGATGCAAAATGCCTGCAATCGATTGTTTGATATCGTTTTTCCACAATCGATGTGATATCCCCTGCATCATCACCCAGCGAAAATACGGCATCTGCTGAATCATCGATGCTATCTGCAACCGATTGGTGAAGAGACTTCGATTGTTCACCCAGCTCAAATATATCACCTAATACAAGCACTTTTTGCCTGAAACCTTCCAACTGTTTCACGACGTTAATACTTGCCTTCATGGATGTAGGTGAAGCATTATATGCATCATTGATGATGGAAGAACCATTTTTCCCGCTTAATAACTCAAACCGCATCGATGTTTGTTTCAATGCAGCGAGTCCCTGTTTCACCTTATCCTTCGCGACATCGAGCAATTTTGCAATGATTACCGCAAATGCTGCATTCAATGCATGATGGCTTCCGAGCAATGGAATCGTATATACCTCACCGTCCGATAATTCAAATTGGGTACGATTCGTAAAAAGATTTACGTTTTTGATATAGACATCGTTGCCGGGATCAAATCCGCATGTGATGACATGACGACGCTGATGAACTTGCCTTAACAGTGCTTCGTCACCGTCAATCAATAAGTGTCCATCCTTATTCATTCCCTTGGTAATCTCCAGCTTTGCTTTGGCAATTCCTTCTCTTGAACCCAAATATTCAATATGGGATTCACCGATATTCGTAATCACGGCATAGTCAGGTTTTGCTATATTGGACAACGTTTCAATTTCACCAAAGTGGTTCATGCCCATTTCCACAACCAATGCCTCTGTATCCGGGGGCATTGATAAAATCGTAATTGGAACACCGATCTGATTATTTAAATTACCTATTGTATGATGCGTTTTAAGAGATGAACCAACGATAGAGGCAATCAAGTCTTTAGTTGTCGTCTTGCCATTTGATCCGGTTACGCCAATGACAGCCGGATTCACCTTTTCACGATATGCTATTGCCAGATCCTGCAGTGCTGATAATGTGTCCTCAACAAAAAACACCGGAAAATCAGCAGGCAAAAAAGCAGGCAGTTCCTTTTTATTTTGCCAAAGTGCAGCAACAGCCCCCTGATTAAAAGCTTCTTTCATATAATGATGACCGTCAAAGTTTTCACCGACTAACGGTATAAATAAAGAATGATTTGTTTTTTTGCGGCTGTCCGTCGACACTTCAGCAACCTCAATTGACTTATGTGCTGCTCCCTTATAATCAGGAAAAACAGCTGTAAGCCATTGTGTAGTAAATAACTTCATCCAATCAGTACTCCTTAGCTTGAATGGCTTCTTCTGCCACTTCACGATCATCAAAGTGGTACCGGGTATGGCCGATTTCCTGATATGTTTCATGCCCTTTTCCGGCAATTAATACGATATCACCTGTCTCGGCTATATTGACTGCATGAAATATGGCATCCCGGCGGTTTTCGATAACTGTAAAATGATCAGCATGAAGTCCATCCGTCATATCAGTCAGAATCGCTTTCGGATCCTCTGTACGGGGGTTATCAGAAGTGAAAATTGCCTGATCTGCATATTCCAGCGCAATTGAAGCCATCAGCGGACGTTTTGTTTTGTCACGGTCACCACCGCAGCCAACTACAACATAGACATTATGCGCAGCAAACCCTTTTATTGTTTGCAACACATTTTCCAATGAATCCGGAGTATGGGCATAGTCAACAACAGCTGCAAAATCCTGATTACCGTCAACAGGCTGAAACCGCCCGTCTACACCTTGCACATTTTCCAGTGCGTCCTTAATGACTGCAAGCGGTACATTGGCACATATCGCAGCCGCACTTGCAGCCAGCATATTATATACATTGAATTTGCCAATGAGATTGCTTCTAATCCGGGTGGATCCGACGGGTGTATGCATTGTGAATCTCGTTTTCGTCACTTCCAGGTGAATGTCTTCTGCCTTAACCTGTGCATCATGCTGATACCCGTATGTCACAACATGCTGTGCCGTACTTTTTTGCAGTACGGAAAAGTGCGGATCGTCTTCATTGATCACTGCAAATTTTTTCCGCTCTTCACTATAGGTATTCCCCAACTGCGCAAACAAAAGACTTTTTGCATGCAGATAATCTTTCATGTCCTGATGATAGTCCAGATGATCCTGTGATAAATTCGTAAAAACTGCGATATCAAAATCACATCCGTGAACACGTCCCATATCCAGTGCATGGGACGACACTTCCATAATGGCTGTATTCACTTTTTTGCTTTTCATCTGCTGAAATGTCTTTTGTAAATACAAAGCATCAGGCGTTGTATTATGTACCGGATAACTATCGTGTCCTATCTTCATTTGAATGGTTCCGATAACACCCGTCTTCTTTTTAAACTGATTGAAAATCGATTCCAGCAAATACGTAATTGTCGTTTTGCCATTTGTACCGGTCACACCAATAAGCGGCAATTGTCGTGTCGGATACTCGTAAAACTTGGAAGCAACAATTGCCATTGCTTTCGTCGTATCCGCAACACGAATGACCGGAACGGAAGCTTTCACATCTTTTTCTGCCAATATAGCCTGTGCACCATGGTTAACTGCCTGCTCAATAAAATCATGGCCGTCAACCGTAAAGCCTTCAATACAGATAAACAGGCATCCGCTATCAACGTTTCGGGAGTCAGCCTGAACACTGCTGATTTCTATATCATCCAACGAGGTTGACACATCATAAAATGGTAAAACAGAAATCAATTCTGATAATTTCATTTCAAACACCCTATTCTGCAATAACTGTACATTTTCAAACCATAATATCATAAATTGATCGAGCGGAATTGGCTTATTCAGCCAGTTCCGGCCAGCTGACACAAAGGCGCAGCAATAAGACATTGCGTTCTTAGCCTTTGTTCCTTTATATCAACGGGAAATGCATCCGCTGAATGAAGTCTCACTTTTCCCCGGTGCAACCGTCCGTAGACTCCCGCTTTCAAATCATGAAGTGCAAGTAATGTGATCGAACGGCAGTTAACGGACGCTAGCACCCCGATTCGGTTCGGCTAGCATTCAGCGGGAAATGCATCCGCTGAATGAAGTCTCACTTTATCCCGCCTTAACAGGCAGTAAAATCACCACTTTTGAAGATATAATCAACCCATTCAACATATAGTGATTAACTGCCTGTAAAGGTCCGATTCGGTTCGGCTAGCATTCAGCGGGAAATGCATCCGCTGAATGAAGTCTCACTTTATTATAGCAAAAATATGACTTGTTCACGATGAATTTTCTTCAGATAGATAAATTCTTATTTTTTCCCCTTGTTCGACTTTTGTCCCCGGACTTGGTGCCTGATCAATAATATAATCCCCCGAGCCACTTGTTTCGATTGACAGGTTTGTCTGGTATTCGGTTAATTCGTTCTTTCTCAGTCCAATCAGATCCGGCACTTCAACTTTTGGCTGTTCCGGCCAGGTATATTCCTTCTCGGGACCACCTTCTCTCGGCTCCACGCCCATCGCACGCAAACTGTCACCGATAATGGTTCCGACGATTGGAGCTGTAACAACACCGCCAAACTGCACCGTGTTCTTCGGATTATCCACGGCAACATAAACAACAATTTCCGGATCATCTGCCGGAGCAAACCCCATAAATGATACCACATAATTATCCGCCATATAATTACCATCCGGACCGACTTTCTGAGCTGTACCTGTTTTACCGCCGACTCGATAACCGTCAACATATGCCGGGCGTCCGGTACCTTCAGCAACAACACTTTCGAGTGCATAGCGAATCTCCTCCGAGGTTGACTCGGAAATAATATTTTCTTTTAATGTCGGCTCTATCTCTTCAACCACCTTATCTGTCTTCGGATTAACCCACTCTTTGGCAATATAAGGTTCGTATAATTTACCGCCATTAACAGCCGCTGAGACAGCCATGACCTGCTGGATTGGTGTTACGGAAACACCTTGACCGAATGAAGTCGTTGCCAGTTCAACTGGACCTATATTTTCCGGTTCAAATAAAATCCCATTTCCTTCACCACGCAAATCTATGCCCGTTTTCTTTCCAAATCCGAAATCATCAATATAACTGAACAATTTTTCCTCGCCTAATTCTGTTCCCAGTTGTACAAATCCCGGGTTACATGAGTTTTGGACAACTTCCAAATACGTTTGATGCCCATGTCCGCCGCTCTTCCAGCAATGCAGTTCTGTACCGCCTACTGAAATGTCCCCGTCATCATGGAATTCGTCTTCCTCCAGATCTACCTGATTTTCTTCCAGGGCAGCTGCCAATGTAATGATTTTAAAAGTAGAACCTGGCTCATATGTGCTCCATATCGGTAAATTGCGGTCATATATTTCCGGATCCACATTCTGGTAATTTTCGGGATCAAAATTAGGTCTGGTAGCCATTCCAAGAACCCCGCCAGTGTCGGGATCAACCGCAATAGCCATTGCACCATCAGGATTATATTGCGATACAGCAAGATCCAATTCCCGTTCCATGATTGTCTGAACCTTGGAATCGATCGTTGTTTTCAAATTCAACCCGTCTTCCGGTGCTGTATAATCGTCTGCTATTTGTTCAAGCTCTTTTCCTTTGGCATCCGAATAAAACGATAAATTCCCTTCCTCGCCACTCAATTGGTCATTGTAAAAGTGCTCAAGCCCCATTAAACCCTGGTTGTCAATACCAGCAAATCCCAGAACATGGGATAAATAGTCATCAAATGGGTAATGACGCTTAGAATCCTTCGCCAAATATATCCCTTCAAGGTTTAATGTTCTGAATGCTTCTTCCTGTTCTTCCGAAATCTTCCTTCCTTCGGGGTGTACTCTTGTATAAACAGCATCTTTCGTAACGTAGTCATATGCATCATGTTCGGAAATGTTCAATATGTCAGCTATTTTGCTTGCTGTGTCCTGGGGATTTTCCACCTGTTTTGGTACAACGATAACAGATGGTGCCGAAACATTTTCCGCTAAAACTTCCCCGCGCTTGTCCAAAATTTTCCCGCGCTCAGGTTCAAAGGTAATATCTCTGCTCCAAGACTCATCGGCAAGGTCCATCAGCTCATCACCTATAACAAATTGAACGTATCCAAGCCGGACGTCAATAACTGTAAAAAATAACAGCCCGATAAGAAAAACAGCAATGATTCGCTTTCTTACAGTCACAGAAGATACACGTTTCATATTCTATCCCCTTTTCATATTCATAAGTAGGCTTGTATCCACTATATGAATACCAAAAAAGGAATAGAACACTGTTTGTCAAGCTGAAACAGCAAACCACGTCCCCCAAAATAATCGGACGTGGCGCTCCTTTCATTCACTTTATGATTCACTTGTATCATTTGATTCTTCTGTTTCTTCCGTATCAGTTGCGGGCGGCTCGAATTCAACTCCTAAATAATCATTCTTCTTAATCGTTTTTCCTTCCTTGATACTTTGCGTAACGGCATATCCATTGCCAATCGGCTCAAGATCCAATTCGGTCAAATCGGCTAATTGCAGTACATCCCGCAATGACCAGCCTGTAATATCCGGCATTTTCGGTTTGTCCGTTACCAGAATAATTCTGTCGCCCGCCAGCAATTCATCACCTTTAACCGCACTCGCTTTTTCAATGGTATTGCCTGAGCCAACGACCGCCACGTTAAGACCGCTATCAGTCAGTTTATTTTTGACTTCGGACGTTTTCTGATCAATTATTTCCGGAAGCTTAACTGGCTGTATTTGGTCTGATGTTTCTTTGTCAGGCTCAATATCCAAGTAATGCAGGCTGTTCTGCATAACATTCTTAAAAATGAATGATATAGGTTCTGATCCGGTTTCGTCCACATCAATATCGGGTTGTTTAACCGATACATACATCATCAGTTCAGGGTCTTCTTTTGGCGCTATGCCTAGAAATGAAAACGTATTGTTCCCATGTCCTGTTAAACGCTTGCCGTTTTCGTATATTTGGGCTGTGCCGGTTTTCCCTGCAACGGAATAATCATCAAGCTTATATTCATTTCCTGTTCCATGTTCAGATGAAACAACTGATTCCATTAAATCCCTCATTTGTTCGGAGGTTTCTTTGGAAATCGGTTCAGATACAACTTCAGTGGACTTTTCATCAAGTGTCTGCCCGGTAGTTGGATCCACTGTTTTAGAGATGACATACGGTTTGACCATTTTGCCGCCATTTGCTATGGCTGTGGCAGCCTTCATTTGCTGGATTGGCGTTAGGATACTGGCCTGTCCGAATGCTGTCGAGATTTTATCGCGCGGGTAGTTATAAACTAGTTGTCCTGCTTCCTCACCAGGTAAATCAATTCCCGTCTTTTCATCAAAATCAAACGCATTCCAATAATCCAGGAATTCCTCCGTTCCAATCTTTTCCCAGACAAGTTTAGCCGCTGCAACATTTGAAGAGCGGGCGAATCCTTCGTCATAAGTGATCGATCCCCAGCCTTCTCCGCCGTTATGATCTCTTACCGCTTCCACCCGGTCACTGATTTTATAAGTACCCGATTCAAACCATTCATCACCGTTATAGACACCTTCTTCAATTGCCGCTGACCATGTAAACAACTTCATGGTTGATCCTGGTGCAACCGGTGTTGCAATTGCATCATTGTACCAGTTTTGTACATCTTCCGGATTATTCGGGTTATAGCTTGGACGGTTACTCATGGCGAGAACCTCCCCGGTTTTCGGGTTCATCACAATGGCCGTCATACGCTCAGGATTATATTCGTTGTCCATTTGCGTCATAGCATCCTCCAGCAGGGTCTGTACTTTCTGGTCAATTGTCAAGTAAACATCTTCACCATTTTCGGGCTGTTTGATGACTTCATTCGGATTTAATAATTTCGTATTATAGTGGTCACGTTCATATGAAATATGCCCGTCCTTGCCGCTCAGCAATTTATTCATTTCATTTTCAATTCCTGCTACGCCGTTAATGACATCGTCTTCTTTTTGCGCAAAACCGATAATTTGTGATGCAAACATGCCATTCGGATAATACCGGATTGGCTCTTCCACAAATTCGATACCGGGAATATCAAGTTCCTCAATCTTTTCCTTTGTTTCCTGTGAAAGTTCTTTTCCCGCATTACCGAACTCCACCTGAAACTGGTCTTCCTGAATGCCTTCCTTTAATTGCTCCAGCAGATAAGCTTCATCAGCATCTAATAAAGGAGCCAGCATTTCCGCTGTTTCTTCCGGATTGTCAACATGCATCGGCTCCTCTTCGTCTTGCGTATATGATTCTTCTATAATCGCCTGAATTCGATATGTAGGACGATCGTATGCTAATGTCATACCATTCCGGTCATAAATTTTCCCACGTTCCGCACCAAGGGTGTAGGATGCAGTACGTTTTTCCTCGGCTAATTTTTTCAGAGAAACACCATCGATTTCTCCGGTAGCCTGAATATACAGAAATCTTCCGGATACGAGCAAAAATATCCCGACAAACAGGACAATCAGAATCCCGGACATGAAGTGAGTTTTTTTGTTTTTCTTCATAACTCATCCGCCTTGCCTAGTTATTGTTATAAGCTGTTGCTTGTTTGACCTCGGCATCCTGTATTTTCAATCCATTTTCTTTCGCAATCCGTGTAATCCGTTCAGGTCTGCTTAATTGCTTTTTTTCATAAACCAGTCCTTCATTGGTAACTTTCTGATGCTGTACGTGTTGTTCAAGTGATTCCATCTTTCGATTCAACGTATCCGTCGAGGAAGAAAATGACACAACATAAATGCTGGCAGCAATCAGCATAACAGCGACCACTGAGTACAAAGCTTTTTCACCTTTCGTGATCCAGCTCTTTTTCTGGACTTTAACGACCGTTTGTTTGTCATGTTTTGGTGCAGTTGACTGGTAAGACTTCTCCCAGCTGCGGGCAAGATTTTCATTCATGATTTTTTCCACCCTTCTTCATATGTAAAATCTTCATTCCACGGCTCTATTTTTTCAGTTATTCGTAATTTGGCTGAGCGAGATCGGCGATTTTTATCAAGCTCATCTTCACCGGGGACAATTGGTTTTTTATTGACTAATGTAAAAGGTGGCTGATGGCCTTCCGGTATAACCGGCAAGTTCCTTGGCACCGGTTTTGGCGTTGTCCATTTTTTAAATGCCTGTTTACACAGCCTGTCCTCCAACGAATGAAACGTAATGACGGCAATTCTGCCATTAACACCGATAGACCTTGCCGCTTGATGAAGCGCATCATTAAAGGCTGCTAATTCATCATTGACAGCAATCCGCAAAGCCTGAAAAATTCGTTTCGCCGGATGCCCTCCTTTTCTTCGGGCTGGTGCCGGTATGGCATCTTTAATAATTTCTGCCAGCTCATGTGTCGTTTCAATCGGCTTTTCCTGTCTGACAGTCTCAATTTTTCTTGCGATTTGTTTGGAAAATTTCTCTTCTCCATAACTGAAAAATATGTTGACTAAATGGTTATAGGTCCATTCATTAATAATTTCATATGCACTCAGCTGCTGGTTTTGATTCATACGCATATCCAATTGAGCATCATGCTGATAACTGAAGCCTCTTTTTCCGCGGTCCAACTGTGGAGAGGAAACACCAAGATCAAACAAAATACCATCAACATGTCCGATTTGGTGACTGGCTAACTGCTCCTCCAACTCCCTGAAGTTGGCATGAATCAAAAGAATTCGGTCTTTATACGGCTGCAGACGATCGCTGGCTGCTTCCAGTGCTTCCAAATCCTGATCAAAGGCAATCAGCAGCCCCTTTTCGCTCAAACGGGAAACTATTCGTTCTGCATGACCGCCGCCGCCAACAGTGCAGTCAATATATGTGCCGTCCTGATTAATGGACAGCCCTTTCAGTACTTCTTCTTCTAAAACACTGTAATGATTAAACATGGATTACACCCGGTTCCTGCTTTTATGCTAAATATCAAAATCCATCAGGTTTTCGGCAATTTCACCGAATGATTCTTCTGAGTCATTGAAATAATCTTCCCAGTTTTCATTAGCCCAGAATTCAACCCGGTTGGATACACCTATGACAACACATTCCTTATCCAATTCAGCATAGCTGCGCAATGGTTGTGGAATGTTTATTCTTCCCTGTTTATCAACCTCACATTCAACTGCTCCAGAGAAGAAAAACCTTGTAAAAGCACGGGCGTCTTTTTTCGTTAGTGGGAGTTTTTTTAGCTTTTCTTCAAGCAATTTCCATTCGTCCATGGGGTAAGCGAATAAACATTGATCCAATCCACGGGTAACAACAAAGTTATCACCAAGCCCTTCACGAAACTTGGCAGGCACAATAATCCGTCCTTTTGTATCAATATTATGCTGGAATTCACCCATGAACATAGTGTACGCCCCACCTTCTTACACACATGGTACCACATTCCCCCACAAATCACCACTCTATTTTTAAAATTTTTTCTGTGATTTTCTGAAATAGGGATAACACTCTATCAAATGACGCAGAAAACCAGCATCAGGATGATATAATCCATCACTTGAAACACTGTGACAACAGTGATTCTTGACAAATTGACATAAAAAAACCCCACCTTCTCCCACTTTTCTAAAGTAAGTGGGAGAAGGTGGAGGATATTCTAATGTCAGTTTAACGGCATTTGCTCTATAGCATAACAACATGCTCCGTTCTCCTATAAATACACAACGTAATGATCTTCCTCAAAAGAACACGTTTGACTAGCTAACGCTTTAATAAAATATAAACCATAATCATTAATCCAATGTAATGGGTTCCATATCCTTTCCTGCAATCCGTTTTTCGGACAGACGGTGTTATGAATCAGGTCAAATTCACGAAGCTGACTGTCATTGTTTTCTTTTAATGTTTTGGTGATGCGGTCTTCCAGATATTCAATTTGTTCATTCAAATAGTACAGGTTTTTATCAGCCAATTCACCTAAATCCGAACGTGTTTCCCTTGCGATATCGCGCAATGGCTGGTGCGCATTGTCAACAGCCTGTCTGATTTCAGAAGCAATCTGTTTTACTGGTGGAGCGCTTTGGGAAGCAAGCCAGCGAATTTTAATGGCTTCCGCACCATGATTAATCGCATCCTCACCTTTGATACCATACTTATGCATTAATTTTTCCACATGACGTTCAATAAACGTAAATGATAAACGCGGGAGTACTGGCGGCATTTCCATATTAGCTGCCTGAAAAGCAGGTTTTAATGCTGACCAATAGCCAACCTCGCCGGGACCGCCGATAAATGCCAGTGTCGGGAATAAACATTCCTGCATAACCGGTCGGGTGACAACATTGTTGCTCAGAAGTGCCGGATTATTTTGGGCGATCTTCATTAATTCCCCGGTTGTCAAAAGAACTTCTCGCTGCTTGCCGATCCAATTTCCTTCATCATCCCTGCTCAATAATATTCTGCTGTTTCCATCATGATAAAAAAGGTGCGCATCATCAGGTTCCGTATCAAGTGAGACTGCATACCCTTTTTGATTCAGCCGCTGTAATGCAGCATGGACACCTGAACTGATTTCTTCCTGTTTCTCGATCAGGGTGGTAAAATGCTCACGTTCTACCTCACGCAGCCCCGAATCAGCAGAATCAACAAGAACAATGCCTTCATCATCAAACAATTGATAAATAACCCTTGCGAAAAAATCCACATATGTAGAAGCGTAATGCAAACAATCCTGTATTGTCCGGTACAAGCCTTTCGTATGCTCTGTTTCAGTCAGCTGCTCAAATAATGTGTCCACCCATCGACAAGCAGCGGATTTATCAATTAAAATATCTGACACAGAACGTTTATCTGTTACCTGCTGCGGCAATTTGTGTTTTTTTATCCTGCTCTTTTCCGGTAAATAAATATGATTAATTTCATCAAAGTCATGGTCTTCACCGGCCATCCAAAAAACCGGTACAACGGGTATCTGGAGTTCGGATTCCTGCTTTCTTGCAAATTGTATGATTGAAATCATTTTGTTAATTGTATACATCGGACCTGTCAGGAGACCTGCCTGCTGACCCCCGATAACAACAACACTCTCATCATTTTTTAACCGCTTAATATTACCATAAGTGGCTTCAGGAGCATCCCACCGTTTATTCATCGAGATTAATGTTTCCGTCAGGTGTTCACGATCGATTGGTTTGTTCTGTAATGCTTGCGCTCTTGTACGATAGGTTGTTGCCAAATATGGATCATAATCAAAATGCTCCATGATACTTGGGTGCTGTTTACGATAATCATCAATAAGTGGATTCTGTTTCTGTAATGTAATTGGCGTGATCTGCATAGATCGCATGCTCCTTTAACCTTAGTCAAATCTATCCAAGACACATTGTACATAAAACATCAGCTGATTGCACCCATTCTGTTCATAAAAAGAGACACCAACCACAGTGGCTATGATATTTTTAAAATCAATGAAGAACGATTCCAGTCAAAACAAGTAAACAGTACAATAATAAAAACAACAAAAAGCAAACACGCCAAAATACTTTAAACACTTTAGCAAATACAACTTCCGTATACATTTTCCACTGTACGGTAGCAATAACCGCAAACATCGCAAGCAATATTGCGAGGATTATGCCAGAAAATGAGTTCCCGAACATGATTTTAAGCATTGTCCCAACAGCAATGATGTAAAGAAACGTTGTCCAATTTACCGCAGTATGCACTGCCTTCCATTTATGCCGGAATACTTTTACGCCTGCCAAATAAACAACTATGGTTGCGAGGATTGGCATGGTAATGATCGTTCCTGCAAAATAAGCAAATAAATTCATTATCATTTCCAGTCCTGATCCTCCCTTGCAGTCCAAATAAGCTTTTCATAAATCCAATGTTAACAACAACAATGGAAATATGCTGAACAGACATGAATCTTACTTTCTGTCATTCCATTCCGGACTTTTTTATATTATAATTAATTATAGAGAAATTCTAAATACTTTTGTTTTAAGGGGGACGGATTTATGATGAACGACATAAGGGTTGAGAAACTTCTAATCAATTATAAAACATTGGAGCAATTTAAACGTTTTAAAGAATACGGAAATCAGGAACTTTCCATGCTGGAAGATTTACAAAACAATATTATTGAGAATGACAGCGAATCACCATTTTACGGTATTCATATCGGGCATACCCTTATTGCCCGCATGAGCTTATACAGAGTCAGAGCAAAATATGATGCTTATTTCGAGCCTCCTCAAGACTATCTGGAACTTTGGAAGCTGGAAGTGTTACCTGATTACCGTGGAAGAAATTACGGAAAGGCACTGGTTGATTTTGCCAAAAGCTTTCAGTTGCCGATCAAAACTAATCCCCGGATCAATTCACATGGCTTTTGGGAAAAGATGGGCTTTCAAAAGGCCAAATACGAAATGGAAAGAGACCTTGGCGAAAATCCCCTCATCTGGATGCCTGCAGGCGTTAGAGAAAAGGACGTGTAATTCAGATATTATATGCCAAAGACCGAGCCAGAATAGACTATCGAACAAATATCGATTACGTTATTGAAATCTCCTTAACGTTATAGTTTACAAAAAATAAAGACATGAATGGCGAATTTTCAACATTCATGTCTTGTTTCTTCATTCCCCTTGTTCATTAACCCAATTCCATAATTTTCCCATTTCTTCCCATGCCTGTTCATACCGCCTTAACTGTTCCTTCAATGCTTCATTTTCTTTCATCAGCTTGTTCCGTATGTTTTCCTGCTCATACAGGAATAATTGACTATCTCCGTGGGAATGATTCCGCATCTTTTCAAGTAAGGAAATGGCGGTAGCAATCGGATCTTCATCATGCATATTTTTTGATTCGTAGTGAACCATTGTATTCTTCCGATTGTTTTTTTTTCGGTCTTCTTTGGCACTTTCAATGGCATTTTCGTATTGTTTCCGGATAGAGGCATTCCAGCGAAAACCACATGCTGCTGATGTCCGCGATAATTGTTTGGCTACCTCTTTAAACGCCTCAAGCTGTGTCTTCCCCTCTCTTATATGACGAAGAACAGTCTCTGCTAATAGTATATCTTCATCTTTCGTCCATGCATCCTGTCGTGTTGCATTCATAACATCCCTCCTTACGCATTTGCTATCAATGTATGCAAAAGGTAGGTCTGATAGAATCGTTCACACCCAAAATTTCAGAAAAACTTGCCTCACTGCTTTTATAGTGAAAGGCTTCATTTTTCTTACAAAGATTGTTGCCAGTTATATGCGTAAAGAATTATTTGACGTTATGAAAGAATGATGAAACCTTACCGTGACAAAAATTGACTGACAGCATATTGGTGCTTCTTTGTCTCCCAAAGTTCAGCACAGTTTCGCACTTCGTCATCCATTTGCGCGGAGAGTGATAAAATAGATATTTTCTTCTTGTATTGTTTCTTTAATATTTTCATTTGCTCCATTGATTTTGTCAAATATAGCTTTAGCAAAGTTTCCTGGTTATTCCATTCGTCTGCGGAAACATTTTTTTGAATCCAGCCCTGTCTATGTAAATACGCTCCTTCGTGTGTTTCTCCTTCCATCAGCCACTGGAATGCAAAAACAGGATGAACTTTTTTATACAAAAGCGTCCCGCCTCCCCAACCTGGTGTGATTCCCAGATTTGTCTGAACAAATCCAAATGTTGTGTTTGCCCTGGCGATTCGAAAATCACACGCTGTTGCAATTTCACATCCACCGCCAACTGCATTTCCGTTTAATAAGCAAATCGTTGGAACCGGGAAGGATGCTATTTCATAAAGCACTTCTTTCATCGGATACAACATATGAAACGCTTCGTCCGAATTCATATCCCCGTGTAAATCCTGCAAATCCCCTCCGGAACAAAACATTCGGTCACTTGCAGCTGTAATAACTAAAAACTTAATCGGCTGGTGTTTAGCATCTTCTAATGCATTTCTGAACAATCTAACCATCTCGTTTGATATGGCATTCATTTTTTCAGGACGGTTCAGCATAATTTCACCATAACCCTGTTCATCTGTTCTGTATTGGATCAGTTCTGTCATGTTTGCACCCGCCCTCATTAACAAATTGTAAATAGCCCCGCATACCTATATGTAAATAAAAACAGATCACTTCCTTCAGTGATCTGCTCGGGGTAACCTATCAGTTCAACTTAGTCATTTGCTACGACTTCTTTTCCATCATAATGTCCGCATGATTTGCATACATGATGGGGTTTCATCAGTTCACCGCAATTTGAGCATTCCACCATGCCTGGAACGTGTAATTTTTTATGCGTGCGGCGCTGGTTTTTCACCTTTTTGGATGTTCTTCTTTTTGGTACTGCCATGCTTACACCTCCTTCAAATCAGGAGAAGTAAAGGAAATACATATTCCTATTCCTCTTCCTCTTTGTCGTTCAGTAAAGATCCCAATTTTTTTAAACGTGGATCTGTCTTTTGTTCATTTTTGTTTTCTGAAATAAATTCCCAGCCATCTCCTTCAAATGGAGCCCTGCTTATGGCGTTTTCATCCTCGGAAAATACACGGTAAGGAACTTCCAATAAAATATTTTCCTTTATTAATGGGCTCAAGTCAAGTACTTCCCCACTAATTGGATGAATATCATGATCTGAATCATCCTTTTCATAGGGTGATTCCGAAAAAATTTCAACTGCATCGATTTTGAACGGATAGGGTACATCAACCAATGTTCGGGCACATGGTAAAATCATCCTGCCATCAATGGTAAATGTAAATATGATCTCATCACCCTCATCCACGGCCGTTCCATGAACATGAACAGAACCGATTTTCCGGATATCATTATTCATTGATTCCAGTTCGGAAACATCGACATGATCATCAAACGTAAAGGGTTCATGACCCGCATTTTTTTTAATTTGACCTAATGAAAATTTCATACGATCACCTCAAGGCAACATGAGTTATTTTAAAAGGAAATTGATGTTTTGTCAACATATGATCTTTACACAATAATCTATCTTCAGTATTCCCTTTTAACTTACTCCAAACCATGCACCCGGATACTTTTTTTGATACAATGAATATCAATGAAAGTATGGAGGCTGAAAATATGCAGGCTTGCGGCTTAATTGTTGAATATAATCCATTTCATAATGGACATGTATATCATATACAGGCATCCAGAGAGGCATCCGGTGCTGATTGTTTGATCGCTGTCATGAGCGGATCATTCCTGCAACGCGGGGAACCAGCTATCATTGATAAATTTCATCGGGCAAAAGCAGCTTTGTCAGCCGGGGTCGATATCGTGCTGGAACTTCCCTATCTCTATGCTGTCCAAAGCAGTGACTTATTTGCCCGGGGCTCTGTCCACACTCTGAATGCGGTAGGTGTTTCAAGCATTTGCTTTGGAAGTGAATCTGGAAATATATCCCATTTCACCAAAAGTTATGATATATTTAAGCAAGAACAGTCCGTCTACAAAACAACACTTCATGAAAAATTGAACCAAGGATTGGCCTTTCCGGAAGCAAGCCGCCTGGCCTATCAGAGCATAGGTTTAACGACATCTGAAATGAATTTAGCAAAACCCAATAATATTCTCGGGTTCAGTTACGTTAAAACAATCCTGGATCATAAGCTGCCAATCGATCCCTTAACTATTACCCGGACAAAGAGCGGCTACCACGATAAAAGAATCACTGATTCCATCGCAAGTGCCACAAGCATCCGAAATGAACTGATAAAAGAACAAAGCATATCTGATACAGCCGACAGTGCCCTCCCGGAAGTAACGGTCAACCAGTTGAAGGCCTATCAGCAGCAGGCTGCACTTTGGCATTCATGGGAACATTACTTTAACCTGCTCCATTATCGGGTAATGACGATGTCCCAGGAAGAACTTGCTGATATCCACGGGGTCGATGAAGGTCTAGAATACCGCATCAAAAAATCAGCACAGGACGTTTCGTCATTCCATGAGTGGATGAACAGCATTAAAACAAAACGGTATACATGGACAAGATTGCAGCGCATATTCACACATGTTTTAACTAACACAAAAAAGACTGATGCAGACTATATTAAAAATGCCTCATCAGTTCCGTATGTAAGATTGCTTGGTATGACGAAAACCGGGCAAAAGTATTTGAATTCCTGTAAAAAAGAAATGGACGTTCCGTTAATCTCATCGATCATAGGAATTACAAATCCAACGTTGTCGATTGAAGAAAAAGCAAGCCGTGCCTATTACAGCATTCTTCCCGCTCAAAAGAAAAAACCGTTCCACCACCAGGAACTTCAGCCGCCTGTCATGGTATAAAAAGCCATACGCATATTCACAGTTGTAAAACTGTGGGGACTAACTGCCTGGCCGATAATGACGCGATGGCTTGGCGCATTATCGACACTAGAGTCCTGTTCATCGAAGCACCCGCTGAATATCATTTCGTTGGTGTTAAAACGCAACTTTTATCAGGCGGGTTCAAGATTTTGCAGATAATTCAGCGCATCGTCAAATGTATCAACGGGAACAATTTTCATATCGGTGTCCATTTCTTCAGCCGCTTTTAAAGCCACTTCATAGTTTGAATCATCTGCACCATTGTCATTTGCGGCAAAAAAGATATCACAACCCTCCCGGTCGGCTGCAATAACTTTTTTATCAACACCGCCAATTCGGCGTACATTCCCCTGGTAATCCACCTCACCAGTACCAGCGATCTGATATCCCTTTGTCAAATCTTCTTCCGTCAGCTGATCATATATTTCCAGTGAAAACATAAGTCCTGCACTCGGGCCACCGATACTTCCACTGGAAAAGTCCACTTCAGGATCAACTTCCACACTTCGATCGGTAACAAGCTGGATGCCGATCCCGACTTTGTTATCCATATCTGGGAACCTTTCCAGCGTGATTTCTTTTTCGAGCTGATCTTCATCACGCACAACCTGGACTGTAATCGTATCTCCAGGCTGTTTATTTTCCACATATTCAATTAAATCGTTGGATTCATCTATCGTATTCCCATCAATCCCCGTAATCCGATCACCTGTTTTTAAAATATCATCCGCAGGCATTTCTTCGACAACGGAAACGACATAGACCCCATTATATTCAATCGTAATATCTTCGTCAGCCGCTTCATAAGCAACAACCGTTGATGCTTCCTGGGAACTTTCCATCATTTGCAGCTGAGCATGAAAATACTCATCCTCTGATACGCCCTCTGGTCTGACTTCCTGAAGCGGTAAAACCTCCTGATTGGGCATGACTTGTGCCCATAAATATTGAACGGGTGTTGCCTGTCCCCCGCGAACTGTCACGAGGTGCATGTCCCCTTCACTTTGATAGCCATCTTCCACTTCCACAATTGGATTAAGGGCATCAGCGCCACCCGGCTTATATATATAATATGGAAGTTTATATGCTGAAATAAAAAATGCAATTCCAATTACTAAGATTAAATAAATAATATGCTTCTTTGTAAATGCCACGTTAAAGCTCCTTTCATTCCGGGACGTGTAAAAGTGTATGTCATAAAAACAAGATGTATGTGCGTATATTGGTATAGACTTGTACCAATTGTTCATTGCCAGTATATGGTCAAATTAAGATCATCCGTTCTTATTGAGCAACCTCTGCCAAATCCATATATATAAAATAAAGCTAGCATCATTTTACTACTAACAAAAAAAGAAGTACAGGGATCACCCATTCTGTCCCGGTATGATCGTCCATAGCTCCCACCATAAAGAGATTAAATGAAACGAATATATTCAGGTGGAGATAATGGACACTAACACGCCGCTTGGCTTAACGAACTATCAGCGGGAATAACAATCGCCAGTAGCTGCACCGAAACGTCCTGTGCGCCCGAATTCCCACTAATGAAAGTTTCAATTTATAGGGGGCTTAACATTGAAACAAAAAATTAAAACGATATTACTTTCCGGAATCACTGCTTTTATTGCTTTTTCCCTTATTAAATACCCGGATCAATCATTGGAAGCCAGCATACGGGGATTAAACATGTGGTGGGAAATCGTATTCCCCTCTCTTTTACCCTTTTTTATAACAGCTGAACTATTAATCGGTTTCGGGTTCGTTAAATTTATCGGTGTACTGTGTGAACCGATTATGCGTCCTTTATTTAATGTGCCTGGATCGGGAAGCTTTGCATGGGCAATGGGGATGGCCAGTGGTTATCCAACAGGCGCAAAAATATCTGCACGTCTTCGTGAGGAAGGACAGCTGACGCAAATTGAAGCTGAACGTCTTGTATCTTTTACGAATGCCTCCAGCCCGTTATTCATATTTGGTGCTGTTTCAGTCGGTTTCTTTTATGATGTGAAGCTTGGTGTCATACTGGCCTCATCGCATTACATCGGCAATGCAATGGTCGGAATATGCATGCGATTTTACGGACGACGAGCCGAAATGAATTCCGTTAAAAAAGAGAAACAAAAAGCATCGATTATCCGTGCCTTCCGGGAAATGCATCGGACAAGACTTAACGATCCACGTCCTTTTGGAAAAATTGTCGGTGATGCCGTGCTGAATTCTATTCAGACATTAGTGATGGTCGGTGGGTTCATTATCCTGTTTTCTGTTTTTACAAAGCTGATTTATATAGCTGGTATCTCACCGATTATTGCTTCGTTTTTCCAGTATATACTGCACTTGCTCACGATACCGGCTGACTTAGCATTGCCTTTGTTATCAGGATTATTTGAAATTACACTTGGGGCAAGCCTGATTTCACAAGAAGAAGCAGCTAACTTAATGGAAAAAGTCATTGTTGTCAGCTTTATATTGGGTTTTAACGGTCTTTCCGTTCAGGCACAAGTCGCAAGCATTATCGCACCGACAGATATCCGGTTTGCACCTTACTTTTTCGCACGGATCCTTCATGGTGTATTTGCCGCTGTCTTGACTGTTTTCTTTTATACACCTTTATATTTAAATCGGACATCATTTGACTTTAAAGGTGTACCGGTCTCCAATAACGTTCAAGAGGAATCGTGGCTGGATTTCCTTTTCCGATTTGCCGAAATTGGACCAGTCATCACATTTGCCGCTCTATTAACTGCCATGCTTATCTTATTAAGACGGCTGCGAAACGCATAAAAGAGGCTGAGACAAAAGTATATTAGCCAAAGATAAATCCGAACGATGTGATATGCTCCCTTCTAAGTAGACAGATGAAAAAAAAAATCTGCTACTTTGAGGGGAGTTATTTTTATGCCAAGAAAGAATTATACGATTGAATTTAAACAAATAGTATTGGATGCATATGAACATAAAGGTTTTAGCTTAAAAGGTATTTATCAAAAGTATGGTGTACATCATACAGCGCTTATGGATTGGAAGAAATCCGTAACCAAATATGGATGAGAAGGTTTAAAGAGAACCTCTTCTAAGAAGAAAGTGTATACAAAAAAGTGAAGTTGGCAGCTATTTCTGATTATCTATCCAAACACTACTCACTTAAAGATGTGATCGAAAAATACGGCATATCCAGTACATCTGTTTTGCGAAAGTGGATAAGAGATTATAATGGTCATAAAGAAATACAAGGATCGGGAGGAAGGAGAAACGCTATGACCAAAGGGAGAAAAACGACGTGGCAGGAACATATAGAAATTGTGCAAGCAGCCTTAGACAATGAGAAGGATTACCAAAAAACAGGGGGAAATCTATGAAGACGACTTAATAATATTAAACAATCGATCAGATTTTCAAAAGCTCGATAACATCATTTGTCGTATTCAAACCAAAACAAACCAAGAATCTAGGTTGGCAATGGAAGATACAGGTCACTATAACGCTCCTATCTTACAATTTTTCCGGAGTAAGAATTATCAAGTGTATCGTTATAATCCTATTCTAGTCAAGGTTGGTGTCTATCCATTCACCAACATTTAAGAAGTATTATGAGAAGAAGCTATTAGAGGGTAAGCACTATAATGTAGTATTAAGTCATGTAGCGAAGAAATTAATAAGAGTAATATTCCATTTACTGCAAACTGGGGAATCATATAAAGAGGTTAATACGTAATAAAATTTAACAGGATAGAAGAAATAAGCTTGATGATAAATTTAAAAATTTGTAAATCATCAAGCTTATTTGTCAAGCACAAAATTATAACAAAGAAATATTAAAATTTTGTAGTAAAACTTGTTGACTTTATATAGTTAGCCTCTTCGCCTATGATTTTTTATTATATTTTTTCTGTAATGCTTTTTCAACGGGCTCTGGCACTAAATCAGAGACACTCGCCTTATATTTGGCAACCTCTTTGACAATACTTGAACTTAAAAACGAATACTGATTGTTCGTCATCATAAAAAATGTTTCAATGTTTTCATCCAGTTTCCTGTTCATTGCCGTTATTTGCATTTCATATTCAAAATCACTGACTGCTCGTAATCCGCGCAAAATGGCATCCGCATTATGTTTTCTGGCATAATCAATTAATAGTCCTTTGCTCGTATCAACCGAAACATTCGGTAAATAGCCTGTACTTTCTTCCAATAAGGCTACCCTTTCATCAACGGAAAACAATGGTGCCTTGGATTGATTATTAAAAACTGCAACAATCAATTGATCAAAAACTTTTGCACCGCGTTCTATAATATCAAGGTGCCCATATGTGACCGGATCAAAGCTCCCTGGACAGATAGCTAATCGGTTCAACCGAAATACCCCCTTTTATTTATTTCGATAGATGGTTATTCCTGTCGTGTCGTTATAAATTTCCTGTTTCATGACAACTAAATCATCGGTTTGAACGGGTAATTGTTCAGAGCTTTCATGTTCACAATAAATCATGCCGTCCTCCTTCAACAATCCAAGACTTTCAATCACATTCAGTAATTTTCCGTATCCTGCCTTTTGATAAGGGGGATCCAGCAAAATCAAGTCAAACTGTAGACCTCTTTTGGCCGCAGCCTTCAATGCCCGAAAAGCATCAGTACGGAATATTTCAACTTTGTCTTCCAGTTTAAGCATCCGGACATTCTGATGAATCGTATGTATAGCTTTTGAAAATTTATCTACAAATATTCCTTTGTCCATGCCCCTGCTTAAGGCCTCAATCCCCAACCCGCCACTGCCGGCGAATAAATCAAGACAAATACCACGTTCAAAAAAGGGCCCCATCATTTGAAAAACTGCCTCTTTCACTTTATCAGCAGTCGGCCTCGTTATGCTGCCCGGTACTGCTTCCAGCTGCCGTCCCTTGTGGAAACCTGCAACCACACGCATACAACCACCTCATTATTTCATCATAATCCTATCTATACTAATTCGCAAGCGTCTAAAAATAATGGTTTCATTATTTTACACGAAACATCTTTTTTTACAAAAATATGTATAGAATAATTACTCCTGTACATAATAACATAATGAAACAGCGCAAAATTGCTTGGCTGTTTCAAAAACACGGAGAAGACTTACACTTCCCCATAAGTTCTTCCTCCGGTTTCTCCTCTCCCTTTGCCTTTTTGTTTTCTGACAAGAAAACAAAGGGACCTGCAGAAAAATTTCTGCAGGTTTTTTCTTTTTAGAAGGCTGTTCATCTCTAATGTTGATTTTAGTTTGGCTGTTTTTTAAATTTTGGTTATAAGGATGAACAACAGAGGGAAATATGCGAGACTGCTGTGGAAAAACGAGCCAATCAAGACACCAGCGAGGAATGGTTCAGCGAGTATATTTTCCCTATGTACTCTTCGTGTAAAAATAACAATCTATACTATAAACGATTTTTAGAAAAACGGAGCGTCCTTGCAAGCTAAACAACGGGAAGTTCTCGAACGGGGCTGATCCAAAACAAACAGAAAAAACCCTTGCAGCTCCGTTATGTACTGCTGCAAGGTCAAATGCCCATTTTGTAATCATATTGTTTAGCCTTATCCGGTTTGGCATTTTCAAAGTTTGTGCGTAAAAAAGGCTTACAGGAATGCTCCACTTTTGACACAAATGGCAGTTTCAGCAGTTTGGATTCTACATGATGAACACTTTCCTGATCTACATAGATAACAGCATATTTAAGTTTTTTGGACGAATAGAGCAAGTGCCCGTAGCGTTTTATATGTCTTATGTTTTTCATATGCTGAAACCAGACAATCAGCCCTTGACGCTTCATTCTCATAAACGATCCTCACTATCGATTCTTTTTAGTCAGTGTATCAGAATAAGGGTTGAGCATCAAGATGCGTTGCAGCCACAGCCTCCGCCATGACCGCACCCTGTGTCTGTTAACACCGCACCATCTCTAGGTGCTTTAATCTCATCACTGACACTAAAAGCAATATACTCACTTATATCATCGAGCATTTTCTGTAAATTACGCTCTGCTACTTTAAAAGCTGCCACTTTTTCATTCATGTCCATTTCACGTTTCGCAGACCGCACCTTTTTCATGATTTCGTTAAAATCAGGGTGATAGCTGCCAAATCGCTGAACTTCATCATGTTGTTCCTTTATATCGTTAAAAGCCTTAATCAGCTGTTGTGCCTTCGAGTCTTCAATAAGCGCCTGCCGGGCATTTTCATAGGATTCCACGACATCCGACTTCAGAACCATTTCACCGACTAACTCAGAGTGATCCAGAATGTCTGCATATTCGAGTGTTCCTATCATGATTTCACCTCCACATTCATCTTATCATGTCATGCCCAAGATTAAAACAGGAACACAGCTAGTCTTTCATAACATCAGCAAAGTTGATCAGCATATTGACCATCTGCACATGATTTCCAATCTTGTCGACTTGTTGAAAGAGCGTTTTGCCATAAAATTGTTTTGATGCCTTTTCCAACTCCTGTACCCTGTCCGGATCCCTTGAAAGATAGCGATACCATACAGGGTTAAGCCGGACGAAATGAGCAAGTTTGGGGTTTTCCTTTAAATATTGATATGCGTTAGCCTGCATCACTTCACCTCTAATCCTTGAATCCGTTAAACAGATTCTGATTTCTAAACGGCTGATGTGAAGGGTTTTGGGATGATTGGAATTGACCCAGCAAGCCCTGGATGGTGGTAATCGTGTTATTCACGTTATCTACTTGTTTTTGCAGCTTATCTAAATCTATATTTTCCGACATTTGAACAAGCCGTTCCATCAATTCCGCTTTCCCCTGCTTCGGTTTGCTGTCAGCTTCACCGGTTCTTTTTTCTTTGTATTGCTCCCAGAATTGGTCATGCTCACCGAGCAGCGCCCACTTCTCATAGTACTCCTGAAAGCCCCTGCCACTTTTCCTCGCTTCTTCCACCAGTCTGGGGTGCTTTTGTAAAAACGCCTTGAATTCCCTGACACTTGGGTGGAGTTTATTGCTCATGATCACTCACCTCGGTTACGGTATCTTTTCTGTTACTAATTAATTTATGAGAAAGAGGCGGACACTGTGCGTATATACCTGGTATCTTTTATAAAAAGCAAAAGAAAACGCATAGAGGGCTCTATACGTTTTTAATGCGCCTTGTAGTTTTTATCCTGCTTACAATCAATGGAGGTAAAAGCCGCAATGATGATCAGATGACCTTTACTGTTTTTTAACAAAGTTTTGTGTATAATAAAATTGATAAACGCCCACCCCTAAATGTGTAAAATCATCCTTCAGCAACGCTTCACGATGACCTTCACTATTCAGCCAGCCATGGATAGCGGCTTGTGCATCAGGATATTGGGCAGCAATGTTTTCACCGGCAGCCTGATAAAACACTTCTTGTGCAGCCAATCGCTCTTTTAATCCATCACCATTTTGAGCGTAATGCGAGAAGTAATTATTTTCCGCCATATCCTCACTGTGTAAATAGGCAACATTGCTGACATCTTCATCCCACTCAAGAGCTGTTTTTTCATGCTGATCGCGGATAACATTGGTTATATGAAAAATTTGCTGTTCTGCTCCTTCTTCAATTTCTGCCCATTGTTCATCAGAGAAATCCGGTTTTTCCGGCAATTCGCCCCGATATTGTATTTCATATGGCTGATGCAGCAACAATAGATCAGCAGATAACATCCGAACGGCAGATAACTCATCCGTGAATGTATCAAAATATAACTGTAAAAAAATATCGTCCGTAACCTTGACTATAGGACGTTCCTGTAATTCTTCATCACTCAGTCGGAATGTGTAAGAAGATAAAGCTTTGCTGTAGGTAACTTCATTTGAAAACGAAAATGCTGCATCAGAAGAATCATAGGCTTGTCCAATTTCAGCAGGTTGAATGGATAAATCATTGCCAAGCGCATAAATTGATTTCACCTGATTGTCTTGAATTCCAAATTGGATATATTGTTCTTGTTCATCCGTATATACCCACCACTCATAGCCATACGCACTCGAATCTTTTCTCGATGGTTCACCGAAACTTTCCTCCAACTCATTTACTGATTTGTTCATCCACTGATACGTATCGCCTTCTAAAGGAACTACAGAGCGATTTTCCGGTATCTCCTTGGATTCCAGCTTGCTATCTTTTTGTTCTAAAATATGACCGGGATTATCTATCGAACCTTCCTGCAGAAAATCAGTCCTATCCAATAGATAATATATACCGGAAAAGGCCAGTAATAATACAGCCATTATTCGAAGTAACCGCATGATATGTTTCCCCTTCTCTATTAAAACAATTTGAATGCTATATAAACTATTTGTATGTGGTGTAAAGTGATTACATGCATTCCTTCATATAAAAGCAACCGTATTCAGTTACGGTTGCTTCTATTATACAATATTAATGGAGCTCTGGTCTCTCCGAAATTTCTTCAAGTGCACTTCCCGCTGCTTCGTTTGATTTATCCTCAAGCGACAGGTCCCCGAGCGAAACAACACCAATCAGTTTCCCTTCCTCAACGATTGGCAGCCGGCGTATTTGTTTTTGTGCCATCAGATCAGCTGCCTCCTGCACTGAAGTGTCCTGTGATGTATGATACAGCTGATTGCTCATGACCTCCTGCACTGTTGTTGTGTCAGGTTTTTTCTCAGCGTAGCCTCTTAACACCAAATCGCGATCGGTAATAACGCCCATTAACTCTTTATTTTCTGAACATACCGGAATAACACCTACATTTCTTTCTTTCATTTTTGATGCTGCCTCATGTAACGTATCCTCTTTTCGACAGACCACGATATCTGTACTCATGACATCCTTTACATTTTTCACTCAATTACCTCCTTATAAAGATATACACATTCTTAACTATTCCCAAATAACAAAATATCTTGCGTGATTCTTTGAAATCCTTTTCGATTGCAAGTTGAATACTTTTTTACTATGATTAAGATGTTAGGATAATTTTGTGAGGTGGATAACATGAAACTGGAAAATACAGGAATTGAAGAAGCAGTGGTCGATATAAAACCATTAGACCGCTTGATGGGAAAGCATGCTTTCATTCGTGCAGGACAATGGGATTATGAGCGAGTGACATATGATTATAAAATTGGATCCAAAGAAGAAAACATTACATATTATATTCGTATACAAGGATATGCCATCGAAGGCGACGTAGACCGGGGAAATGCAGTTATTCAGCTAATGACACCACTGCTTGGCAAACATTATTATCCACATGGTGTTGAATACGGTGAACAGGAAAATTTTCCGGAAAATCTTGTAGATCGTGCAACGAATCTTGTAACAAAAGTTAAGGAAGATATCGATCAGCATAAATAAACGCTGTTCCTTACCAAACCAACTGCTTCATCAAAAGCGTAAGCGGTTGGTTTTTTCATCAAAAGGGTATACCAGTCATGCGGCTGCTGTCCCAAATATTAAGATGTAATAGCCGGAACAATTAAAAAACATATCATAAGATCATACATATTCTATTTTTTATGTACGTACTTTTTACTGACGTATAGAATGAAAGGAGACATCCAGTTATCTTGTTTGGATCAATCACTAAGCGCCAATGGACACTGATTTTCTTGGCCATTTTCCTACTGCTCATTTTTTTCTTTATATTACCAATATCCATCCCTTTAGTCATTGCATTAGTTACAGCATTGATCCTTAATCCGCTCGTCCGGTTTATGCAAAAAAAAATAAAAATAAGCAGAAAGACATCTGTCATCATCGTTTTTCTTCTGTTTTTGGTTTTCCTGGGACTAAGCGGAACATTTGTTGTCACAAAAGCGGTAACACAAGTAGTCAATTTTGTGGAGGATATCCCCTCCTATGTTACGGAGTTAAACGATATTTATGAAACATGGGAATCAGGATTTGAACAATATACAGAGAATCTGCCAGAGGAATTTTATGATCAGGTTACAAATACAATCGAATCACAGCTTGCATCTATGAGTGAAACGTTAAAAGAAACCATTACCATCGAGCGGATTTCACAGCTTGTTGCTGATATTCCCCAATATTTGATCAGTTTTCTTGTGTATATCATTGCATTATTTTTATTTATGCTCGAATTGCCATTACTGAAATCCAGGCTTTATAATGTCATGACCAAAGAGACTGCTGAAAAGGTTTCCTTCATGAACAGGAGACTTTCAGATGTTATATTGGGATTCTTTAAAGCGCAATTTCTTGTCAGTATTATAATTTTTGTCGTCACATTGATCGGATTACTTCTGATTACACCGGAAGTAGCTTTCATTATGTCATTAATTATTTGGCTGGTTGACTTTATCCCGATTATCGGCTCGATTGCCATACTTGGACCATGGGCAGTATTTGCATTTATAGCGGGGGATGTATTACTCGGAATTCAGCTGGGAGTTCTGGCGATTATCCTGCTGGCTATACGAAGAACTGTTGAGCCTAAAGTAATGGGACAGCATATTGGCCTTTCACCGCTTGCAACCTTAATTGCCATGTTTTTGGGAATAAAATTGCTGGGTTTGCTTGGCTTTATTCTCGGGCCGTTATTGCTGATAGCATTCAATTCTGCAAGAGAAGCGGGTATTATAAAATGGAATGTTAAAATTTAAAGTGTGCGGCTGCTGCCTGCACACTTTTTTAAATCCTGGATGAAGTTTTCAGTACAGAAATGGCTGACCACCCGTCCCACCAATCGGACCTATGGAAAGACGCGCACAACCCGAGTTTTTTTAACCACCCAATATTGCTTTAATCATACTGGTCGTTTCTCCGCCATCATAAATGATATATAACAGCAAGTAGACCATTACGCCTGTAACGGCACTAAAAAACCAAATAACACTTGTTACAGGACCTATCTTCCTGTGGATGCGTATTTTTCTTTTAAACGCCAGTGTAAGTGTAACAATACCAAATACAGCACCAGTTGTCGCAAGGGTTATATGGAAAATTAGAAAGATCGTATAGTAAATCTCAATATCTTCCGGTCCGCCAAAACTCGTGTTTCCAATAAAAACTGTTCTGGATGCATAAATGATAAAAAATAATAATGCGCTGACAGCAGCAGAAATCATTGTTTTTTTATGTGCTTTCGGCTTTCCTGTCACAATCAAACGCCATCCAACTGCAACTAGTACAGCACTCGTTACAATAAACACCGTGCTTAATGTAGGCAATAACGGCATATACGAACAACCCTTTCTCTGTTCAGAAAAAAATCAGGCTATTACAGGAATCATTCGTAAAAGCCTTCATTTTCTATTAGTCAATCATGAGAAAAAACCGTTGTTTTTATTTTCACACGTTTATCTCTATTCATTCGGAGTCGCAGGCAACGGATCAACACGCAGACTTTCCGAAGTAAACCATTTGAAAAAGACCCTTGCCAAAATAATTCCATATGTGATTTCCTGCATTATTTTCATAATAATACCGCCAAGCTGCTGGTCTTCCAATGTTGACATAGGTGAGAACATTTCCGGACCTGAAATGACAGCATTTAATCCCTGCAGCACACCTGACGGGACACACAATGCCAGAGCCTGCAGCCATGCTCCGTCTTGAGTGTAGGCAGCATAAACCGGTGTATCTGCAAAAATAATTAATACACATGCAGGTGTTATTAATACACTGTTGGCAAATATATAGAATATTTTACCCAATGATGCCATACGGTCAAATTCCTTTAATGGACTCAATATCGGCCACCAGACAATAAAAGCTGCAACTAAAATAACTACCGATATGGAAGAATGCGCCATTTGTGATGATTTCGCAAAATCGAACACAACAGGCAAGTGATAGAGCGAAAACAATGTGTTAAATAATAACAGTGATATCAACGGTATGGATAAAAACTTCAAAACTGGTTTAACCACCGGCTGATCCACTATTTTTTCCCATAACCATGCGGGGATTCCTTTTATAATAAAAATCGGGAATACAATGTAATAAATCGCCATTTGAATCATATGAGCCGTCAGCATAATATGCGACAACAAATCAACCGGCGCACCTTTAACAGCATACAACAACAGCAGACCTCCGTAAAAAAAGAACTGCTGTTTTCCCGCCGGCTTTTCTTGCCCCATTCCGCCAAACTTATGACGATATGGACCGGTAATCAAGTAATATAATAAGGCAAGTCCGGCGACAAACAAAAGATAATAAGGACTCCACAACGCGCGAAAACCAAATATTTGTAATTCCAGCCACATACAAGTTCACTCCATGTACGGATATCATATAGTATATTATAACGTATTTGCCAGCAGGGCATACAATTATAATGTGACAATTTAAAAACAAATAGACACGTGGATTAACCGATTTCTCTCGTCAAAATTTCGTTTTTTTTATTGGCTGTTCAATTATGTTCTTAAACATTCTAACATCATGCCCGGGTCTATAGCATTTGTCACACTTTTCGCTCACTTTTTAATCATTGAAGATTGTTGATTGCTAAAGTGCAAAAAAGATCGGGAATGATTCCCGATCTTTTAAAAGCATTACCACCAGCTGATGACGCCCAATCCAGCCACTGTAAGAATGGCAGCCCACATGCCCCCATACATCATTAGTGCAGGCATTTCATGGTCTTTATCTTTCATGTGCATAAAGTAGTATAACTGAAAGGCTACCTGTATAATGGCCAGGATCAGCAGTATAGGAATGACAAACATGCCGTCCATCATACCGGTTGCGACAACAACAAAGGCGATAATCGTAAACACAATCATTAACGCAAACGAAATCAGCTGCTTTTGCATTTCTTCCTTACGCTTCTGCTTTTGAAATGAATTTGTCTCATTGGAATTGGTGTTCTCTGTCATGGATTAACCCACCTTTCCCATCAGGTATACAACTGTAAAAATAAATACCCATACAACGTCAATAAAGTGCCAGTATAAACTGAATGTGTAAAACTTAGGCGCGTTGTACAAGTTCAATCCCCGTTTAGCATTGCGGATCATGATGGCGATCAACCATGACAGGCCAAATGTAACGTGTCCTCCATGGAAACCGACCAATGCATAAAAAGCAGACCCAAATGCAGATGACCGGAACGTGAATTCATATTCATGGATATAATGTGTGAACTCATAAATCTCACATGCCAAAAAACCAAAACCCAAAATTGCCGTAATACCAAGCCATAACTGCATTTTCTTAAAGTCATTATTTTTCATATGATACATGGCATAAACACTTGTCAACGAACTTGACAAAAGCAGAATCGTCATAATGAAGACAAGTTCCAGTCCAAATAACTCATTAGATGTAGGACCGCCGGCTGTTGAATTTCTCAGTGTAATATACGTACCGAACAGACATGCAAAAAGGACGGTCTCACCACCAAGGAAAAACCAAAAACCAAGAAATTTATTTTTTCCTTCAAGCGTGGCCTTTTCTGGTTCATTCGGCATTGTTTCAGGATTCAAGGAATGATCATGACTCATAATTAGTCAGCCTCCCTTTCAAGTTCATCTTTTGGTATATGGTAACCGTGATCATCTTTTAATGATCTGATTAACATGCAGCCTAATGTGATCGCCATACCACCAAACAACAGAATATATGCCCAGTTATAGTTCACCTGATAAATGAAACCAAAACCGGCTATAAATAAGCCCAGTGACATCATAAACGGCAGGAATGATGAATTCGGCATATGAATTTCACCTAATGGTTCTGCAGGTGTCATATTACCCTTTCCTTCCATCTTCTCTATCCACAATGGATCCAGGCCGCGGACAAGTGGTGTCTGTTTAAAGTTATAGTGAGCAGGCGGTGAAGCTATCGTCCATTCAAGCGTACGGCCGTCCCATGGATCATCAGGTGCTTTTTCGCCTTTAGCTGCTGTGTAAATGGCATTAACCACAAAGACAATCACACCGAATGCCATAAAGAAAGCACCTATTGTACTGATCAGGTTTCCTGTATCGAGCCCCTGATCTTCAAGGAATACCCAGTAACGGCGCGGCATCCCCATTAAACCAAGGAAATGCTGGATAAAGAACGTTAAATGGAAACCGATAAAAAAGGTCCAGAATGTCAGTTTACCCATACCCTCGTGCAGGATACGTCCAAACATTTTCGGCCACCAGTAATGAAGTCCTGCCAAAATCCCAAATACGACACCACCAACGATGACGTAGTGGAAGTGGGCAACAACGAAATAAGTATCGTGGTACTGATAGTCAGCTACAACCGATGCCACCATGACACCAGTCATACCGCCAATCGTAAATGAAGGAATAAATCCTAACGCCCACAGCATAGGCGAGTTGATGGTGATGCGTCCGCCCCACATTGTAGCAAGCCAGTTAAATATTTTAATACCTGTTGGGACTGCTATTGCCATCGTAGCAATTGCGAAAATCGAGTTTGCAACAGGGCCTAAACCGACTGTAAACATATGGTGTGCCCATACCATAAATCCTAAAAAGGCAATGAGAATTGTTGCAAACACCATAGCAGTATAACCGAACAGACGTTTTTTGGAAAACGTTGCAATCACATCACTGAATACGCCGAATGCTGGCAATATCAGAATATAAACTTCAGGATGCCCAAATATCCAAAACAGATGCTGCCAAATAATGGAGTTACCACCCAGTGTCACATCGAAAAACGCTGAACCGAACATACGGTCAAACATCAGTAGGAATAATCCTACTGTTAATGCCGGAAAAGCGAATAAAATTAATGTACTTGTAACGAATGTCGTCCATGTGAATAATGGCATACGCATATATGTCATGCCGGGCGCTCGCATGTTAATAATTGTTACCAGAAAATTAATCCCTGCCATCAGTGTACCGGCTCCGGAAATCTGCAGTCCAAGAACATAGAAATCCACACCATGCCCCGGCGAAGTAACCGATAGTGGTGTATATGAAGTCCATCCTGCATCCGGGGCGCCCCCCAGAAACCAGCTGCAGTTCAATATGAGACCGCCGAATAAAAACAGCCAAAACCCTAATGAATTCAGAAAAGGAAAAGCGACATCCCGTGCCCCTATTTGCAACGGGACGACCGCATTCATCAAAGCAAAAATCAATGGCATGGCTGCCAGAAAAATCATCGTTGTTCCATGCATCGTAAGAAGTTCATTATAGAAACCTGCACTGACAAAGTCATTTTCAGGTTGAATCAATTGTATACGGATAGCCATGGCTTCGAGACCGCCGAGCAGGAAGAAAAAACCGCCGCCGAACAAATATAAGTGTGCAATTTTCTTATGGTCGACAGTGGTTAAATAATCCCACAATACAGCGCCGAAGCTCCTTTTTTGTGCAGATGCTATACTCACAGCTTTTACCTCCCTTTAACATCTTCCATCCCTTTTACTCATTACCTGCGCTTTCAGGTGTGATCTCCGATGGTTGCAATTGCAATAGATATTCTGCAATTTTTCCTGCCTCATCCTCTGATACTTCCGGATATTGACCAGTCATTTTATTGCCTGGTTTAATCGACTCCGGATCCGTAATCCACTGGACAAGATTATCTTTTGTCAAATCTTCAACACCAGCAAGCTGGGAACGATCTCCGAAATTCGTCAGGTTCGGACCAATTTGTGCAGGTGAAGAGCCGACCGAGTGACAGGACATACAGTTATTTTCCTGGAATAATTCCTCACCTTCCTGCGCAACAGCATCTTCAGGCTGTGCTTCCGGATCAACATTCTGCATATCCTCTACCCACTGGTCAAATTCATCCTGACTCACAGCTACAACTTTAAAGTCCATGAGTGAGTGAGATGGACCGCAAAATTCTGCACATTTTCCCCAATAAACACCTTCTTCTTGTGCTTCAATATACATCGTATTTTCGTTTTCCGGGTTCACATCCATTTTACCGGAAATAGTAGGCACCCAGAAAGAATGTATCACATCAGAAGACATCATATTCAAGTATACTTTTTCACCGACCGGGATATACAGATCCTGACTCGTTTGGATTTCCTGTCCTTCATAATTAAAATGCCACCAGTACTGGTTACCAGTTACTTCAATATTCAAATTGTCGCTTGCTGCAGAATCATCGGCCAAATCAAACGTAGCTGTTACAGTTGGTACTGCAATAATCAGCAGCAAAACAATCGGAATAATCGTCCAGATTGTTTCCAATGTTTTGTTGCCTTCTACTTGTTTTGGAACATAGTCTTCCCGGCCTTTCTTTTTACGGTAGCGTATGAGCACGATTGCATACACAAGCATGACGATCGCAAGTACAAACAGCATAACAATGGTAGTCAGGATAATTAAATAGAGTGATTGATCTGATCCGTACCCTTTTGGATCAAGAGCAGTCAAGTTCTCTTTACCACATGCTGAAAGGACAAGTGCCGTTAACCCTAACAGGCAAATCGCCCGGAGCTTTCCCATCCAACCTTTCATGTATTCATACCTCTCTTTCTTCTTATTACTGCTTTATATAGTTGTTGTACGCATATGAACAAACTTAACTGAAGGGGAATTCAAGTGTTACGACAACCATCATAAAAAAAAGAATCGTTAAATAGTTCAAGGAATAGATAAAAATCGTATTCGCCCATTTCAAATCATTTTTCGTAAAAAACCCACTGATGCCCAAAGCGAGCCATCCGACATTCAGTATTGTAGCAATGATTATGAATGCTGTACCCAATGATGCCATCAAAAACGGCAATGGCAATAAACATGCAATATATACGAAAATCTGACGTTTCGTTATTTCAAAACCATATACTACAGGTAGCATTGGTACGGCAGCAGCTTTATATTCCTTCGATTTTTTCATGGCCAGCGCAAGAAAGTGCGGCGTCTGCCAAATAAACATAATCAGAAATAACACGAAAGCTGTCATGTGAAGTCCCGGGTCAACAGCTGCCCACCCGATTAACGGCGGCATTGCACCTGAAAAACTGCCAATCGCCGTATTAAGCGTGTACCTGCGTTTGGACCACATCGTATACAAAAACACATAAATAAACCAGCCTGCAAAAGCAAACAAAGCTGCTTGGATGGTCGTAAGCATCAGCAGAACGAGACCCAGGACGGTAGACAAAATCCCCATCGCGAGAACACGATTAAGTGGTATGCTGCCTGTAACCGTCGGACGTTTTTTTGTCCTCGACATGACAGGGTCAATGTCGGCATCATACCAATTGTTCATCATACATCCGCCTGCAATTACCAGTGCACTCCCCGCCATCGTCAACAGAAAAACATCCCAATTAGCTATAAAAGAGGCATTTGTGAAATAGATCGCCAGCCAGAAACCGGCAAATGTTGTGATTAGATTTGAATTCACAATCCCTACTTTTGTCAGTGATTTAAAGTCTGCAAAAAATGTCGCAGCCTTCCTCTTTGTAGCAGCTGAATTGTCAATTATCGGTGAAGAAGTTGTCTCCACTTTGTCCATTATCATTATCCCCCCTTTTCATCCCAACAAAAGGCACTCACTTAATAAATGACAGGCATATTACTTATCATACCTAAGTATTCCAAAAATATCCTTGAGATTATCCTAATTGTATCATGGAATCTGAATACGATCTATTAGCTATACTCATTATCGCATTCATCACATGGGTATAAATGTGACAAATTTGTGAAATGGCTTCCTAAAATAAAATGAAAGGCTAAGACAGCCTTTAACAGATCACATCCAATATATGTATTTTTCCCATGACGGCGAGTTGTAAAGGTATGAAGCCAAGCAAATATCCCCTACAATATTTCTAGCAAACAACGGTAAACAATGCAAGAGTTTTTTTATTATCAACAGATGTGAATCTCCGCCAATTCACTTTTGCAGGAAAGCAGCCTGATCAATTTCGACTATAAGGCCGATATATGCAGCAATCCACCACTTCAACGTTCCATAAAGGGGTAAGTAATGGCTGTTCATATCTCTATCGTGAAAATGCGGGAAAATCGTGGTAAGATGTGAAACGTCACAGAAATTTCAGTTGCTGGTTTAGATTTGGCATATTATGATATAAGCGTACCAACATTACTTGACATAAAGTGAGGCAATCTTATGATTAAAACGTTAAAGTGGCTCTCTGTAGTTGCTTCATTGGGAATGGTATTTGTTTTAATCGGGGGTGCTCTTGTCACAAAGACCGGTTCCGGTATGGGATGCGGGGCAAGCTGGCCGCTTTGTGAGGGACAGCTCTTCCCGTCAGAGATAACACCCGAACTTATTATTGAACTAAGCCACCGCCTGGTCTCCGGCATAATGGGGTTTGTTGTTTTAGGGTTATCGATTCTGTCATGGGTATTTATCGGGCATATACGTGAAGTGAAATTTCTTGCATTCATGTCATCATTCTTCCTGTTTTTGCAGGCGCTGATCGGGGCTGCAGCAGTTATGTGGAATCAGTCCGATTTTATCATGGCAACTCATTTCGGGATCTCACTCATCTCGTTTGCAGCAGTGTTTCTGTTGATGTTATTAATCTTTGAGATTGATACAAAATTTGATGCAGCAACATTGACCATTCAAAAGAAACACCGAATCGAAATATATGCCATAACTTTGTACACCATTTTCGTGGTCTATACAGGGGCATTGGTACGTCATGTTGAAGCGAGCATGGCGTGTGGCGGATGGCCATTCTGCAGCAATATTTCACCGCTTTCATTCTCAGATTACACTTTTGCCCAATGGATTCAGATGGGACACAGGTTAGCTGCAGCAATTCTGTTTGTATGGACCATTGTATTCGCTATTAGAATGGTAAAATACTACTGGAATAATCGGGTTATGTATTGGGGCTGGATTACAACAGCATCACTCATCACACTGCAAGTTTTTTTCGGGGCGATGATTATTTTCACCATGCTGAACCTCGGAATTGCCTTAATGCATGCACTTGTCATATCCATTTACTTTGCAATGCTCAGTTATTTTGTTTTATTGGCAACCAGAAGTGCCAATCATTAGAAAAAATCAAGGCTCGTTCTCATCTTTCCAGAGGTCGGAGGTTATTAGGTCAAATTGACGGAATCAGCTCAGGCGTTTTTACTTAACAAACAACAGGGCAGGGAGTCCTCGTAAAGCAAAAACCTCTTTCCTGCGGGGTTTTCGGCTCGTGTTGTTCCCATTAGGAGTCCCCGTATGCTGCCTCCGTTCATGTTGGGGTGCTGTTTGCTGAAAGAAAAGAACTTATAGAACATATTCATTGAACACGATTCTAAGCTGCGGAAAAATGCGACAATCATGCACTCACCAACAAAAGCATGGAAGCAAGCAGACCAAGTGACTTCTCCGTTTATCGATCATTCGCAACAAATTTTCAAAAATACCTCAAAAGATACATCCGAACTGTTCCAATCATAGTGGAATCATCGTTCGGATTTATCTTTGGCTAATATCCTTTTGTCCCTGCCTCTTTTTCCTTACTCAAATTCTATCAGCAGATCATTAACTGCAATGCTATCTCCATTTTTGACGTAAACGTCTTTTATGACACCGGTAAACGGAGCCTGGACTGTTGTTTCCATCTTCATGGCTTCATTGATTAACAGGTGATCACCTTTTTGGACTGCATCACCTTTGTTGCAAATAACTTTTACAACTGTTCCCGGCATCGTGGCCCCTATTTGCTTTTCGTTGTTTTGATCAGCTTTGGGTCTAGTTTCAATTGTCGACTTGACACTTTCATCTTTTACAACAACCTGCCGTGCCTGGCCATTTAATTCGAAATAGACGACGCGTGTTCCATCTGATCGGGGTTCGGAAATAGACATCAATTTGACAAACAAGGTTTTCCCCTGTTCAATTTCCACCTCAATCTCTTCATCTAATCTCATACCATAGAAAAAAGTTAACGTATCAAGTACGGAAATGTCTCCATAGGATTCATGGAACTTATGATGATCCATAAACACTTTTGGATAAAGTGCATAGGAAATCAGATCAAAATCCGTTATCTGTCGATCAAGTGATTTAAACAGCGAATCACGCATTTGGGTGAAATCGATCGGATTAAGTAACTCGCCCGGACGCACGTTAATAGATTCCTTCCCTTTTAAAATGATTCGCTGCAAGTCTTTTGGAAATCCCTGATAAGGCTGTCCAATGTACCCTTGTGCAAACTCAATGACCGATTCCGGAAAATCAATTGATTCTCCCCGTTCGTATATATCATCTTCTGTCAAATTGTTTTGCACCATGAACAATGCCATGTCGCCAACAATTTTTGAAGAAGGTGTCACTTTAACAATATCACCAAACATATCGTTAACCCGTCTGAACATTGCCTTCACTTCATTCCAGCGTTCTTCCAGCCCAACAGCTCTTGCCTGCTGCCTTAAATTACTGTACTGACCGCCAGGCATTTCGTGAAAATAAATTTCGGTATGTGGTGCTTTCAAACCGCTTTCGAAATCCTGATAATGTTCCCGGATACCTTCCCAATAATGGGACAATTTTTCATAGGCATCAATATTTAATTCCGGCTGACGACTCGTTCCTTCTAGTGCATAATATAATGACTGAGCGCTTGGCTGTGATGTCATTCCGGCCATTGGAGCGTTGGCAACATCAACCGCATCCACCCCGGCTTCGATTGACCGTGCATACATATGAACACCATTGCCGCTTGTATCATGTGTATGCAGATGAACCGGCACATCAACCGTTTCCTTCAATGTGGAAATAAGCTGGTAGGCAGCTTCAGGTTTTAAAAGTCCTGCCATATCTTTAATACCGAGAATATGCGCACCTGATAGTTCCAGTTCTTTAGCCAGATTTTTGTAATAATCTAGATCATATTTTGAACGTCCGACATCAAGAATATCGCCTGTATAACACATAGATGCCTCAGCTATTTTATCATTTTCCCGTACGAACTGGATGGCCGGTTTCATTCCTTCCACCCAATTCAGACTGTCAAAAATCCGGAACAGGTCAATTCCAGCAGTCGCACTCTTTTCAACAAATTCTTTAATCAGATTATCCGGATAGTTTTTATATCCAACGGCATTACTTGCTCGCAGCAACATTTGCAGTAATACATTTGGCATTTTTTCACGCAGTTTTAACAGCCGCTGCCATGGATCTTCTTTGAGGAAACGATATGCAACGTCAAATGTCGCTCCTCCCCACATTTCCACAGAGAACAGCTGTGGCAATAATCGGGCAGTCGGTTCTGCAATCTGCACTAAATCTTTTGTTCTGATCCGTGTTGCAAGCAATGATTGATGAGCATCACGGAATGTTGTATCGGTATACAATACGTTATGTTGTTCTTTCAGCCAATTTGCCAAATATTCCGGACCATGTTCATCAAGAATCTGTTTTGTCCCTGCAGGTATTTTCTCCTGTTGATTAACCTTGGGTATTGGTGGCGGGACCAAAGATGGCTTTTCTTTTTTCGGAATACCCTCAAAGCCATTCACGGTTGTATGCCCGATATATGTCAGCATTTTGGTCCCACGGTCTTTTCGTTTCGGGAACACAAATAACTCCGGCGACTGGTCAATAAACGTTGTGCTGTACTCACCCGAGAGAAACTGTTCATGTGAAATAACATTTTCCAAAAACGGTATATTCGTTTTAATTCCGCGGATCCGGAATTCTTTTAAGTTTCTGACCATTTTTTGTGCAGCCTGTTCAAATGACAGCGCCCACGTAGAAACTTTGACAAGTAATGAATCATAGTGCGGTGAAATGACTGCTCCCTGAAAGCCGTTCCCTGCATCAAGACGAACACCAAAGCCGCCGCCTGTCCGGTATGCCATCATCTTCCCGGTATCCGGCATAAAGTTATTCAGCGGATCTTCAGTTGTTACCCTCGACTGGATGGCGTAGCCGAGTGTCGTAATATCCTTCTGCTGCGGAATACCGATGGAATCATCATGGATATTTCGACCAGCTGCTATTTTAATTTGTGTCTGAACGATATCAACACCGGTAATCATTTCTGTAATGGTGTGTTCGACCTGAACGCGCGGGTTGACTTCAATAAAGTAATAAGTATCCTCTGTTACCAAAAATTCAACGGTTCCGGCATTCACGTAACTTACATTTTGCATCAGGTCAACTGCAGCCTGACAGATTTCATATCTTAAACTTTCCGGCAACGACACACTCGGGGCAGCCTCAACCACTTTTTGATGCCGGCGCTGTACCGAGCAGTCACGCTCAAATAAATGGACGGTATTCCCATGATTGTCACCAATCATTTGCACTTCAATATGTTTCGGATTTTCGATTAATTTTTCCACATATACTTCTTCACTGCCAAATGCAGCTCTTGCTTCGGATTTTGCCCGGTCATAAGCCTCATGAAGCGACTGTTCATTTCGGACAATTCGCATGCCGCGGCCGCCGCCTCCCAATGATGCCTTAATGATGATCGGATAACCATGCTGCTGCCCAAATGCCTTCACCTCGTCCAGTGAGGAGACAGGACCATCACTTCCCGGGATAACAGGTAATCCTGCGTTGATGGCCTGTGTTCTCGCCTTCACTTTATCACCAAACATATTTAAATGCTCACTGGTCGGTCCAATAAAAATGAGGCCTTCTTCTTCACAGCGTCTCGCAAATTCAATGTTCTCCGATAAAAATCCGTAACCCGGATGGATGGCATCAACATCTACATTCTTGGCAAGTTCAATAATGCCTTCAATATCCAGGTAAGCATCAATCGGCTTTTTACCTTTACCGATAAGATACGCTTCATCAGCCTTATATCGATGGTAGGAACTGATATCTTCCTTTGAATAGACGGCAACTGTGCGGATATTCAGTTCGGTGCATGCACGAAAAACTCGAATGGCAATTTCTCCGCGATTAGCAACTAGAACCTTATTGATCTGTTTTCTCTCTCCCATGTTTTTCCTCCTCTGGTACGGTATATATTCATTTCGGAATCCTCTGTATTTGCAGGTACAGGTTCCTGCTCTTTCTGTTTTACAAATTTTGCTATGTTATTCATGATTCCCATAGCGACCATCATAACCAGAAGTGATGAACCGCCGTAACTGACAAATGGAAGCGGAACACCTGTAATTGGAAGGATACCGCTGATGGCGCCTAAATTAATAAACGCTTGAATCCCCACCATTGATGAAATGCCAATTGCCAGTAATGAACCAAAACTGTCGGAACATTTCCTGGCGATAAACAATCCCCGCAATACAATAATGGATAACATACCCACCACAATTACGACACCTATAAACCCTAACTCTTCAGCAATCACTGCCATGATAAAGTCGGTATGCGGCTCCAGAAGAAACCCAAGCTTCTGAATACTCTGCCCGAGTCCCTCTCCAGTCAGGCCGCCACTGCCAATCGCCAGATAAGATTGAATTAAATGATAACCATCATCATCCGGATCTTCAAAGGGTTGAAAAGCACCGGCAAAACGGCTGATCCGTTCATCAGTTATCATACTGGGAATGGCGAATGCAACCAGCGCCAGCCCGACAAATACGAGAATAAATAGATGTTTAAAACGGACTCCCGAACTGAATATGACAGAACAGGCAATTAAAAATATAATCGCAGCTGTTCCAATATCAGGCTGCTGTACGATTAAAGCTAAAATAACTGCAGTCAGTATTAACGGGGGCAGTACGCCTCGATTAAACTCGTTAATATAAGCTTGTTTTTTTGAATAAACAGAAGCGAGGTAAATAATCAGTCCCAGTTTAGCAAATTCTGCTGGCTGCAGACTGACCGGTCCAAAGTCGAACCACGATCTGGCATTGTTGGCAGTGCTGCCGAAAAAAAGTACGCCAATCAACAAGACAACAATAATTAAAATCATGATCTTAATCAGTTTTTGATAATACTTATACGGGAAAGCACTTGTCAGGGTAAATCCCACCATCGCCAGAAAAAACCATTGGATTTGCCTCACCAGATAATGGGTGCTTTCATATCCCTCAACCACTGCTAACACCATACTTGCACTATAGATCATGACAATCCCGAACGCCGCTAAAAGTACTGGTGTAATCATTAGCGTAAAATCATAATCCTTTAATTTCCTTATCATCTTACTTCTCCCCAGAATATGTACTCATAGCAGATGAAGGAGAAAATAATGATTAGTATAACATAATTTTTACAATAGTATATCACATTGCACCAATCATCTGCTACATTAAATGTTACAGGCGGTTAAATAAAAAAACCTTGCCGCTATCCAATCAGGCAAAGTTTTTACTGCACCAAACAAAATCATTACACAGAATTCTGTGCTGCCTCATGCAATCTATTGAGCTGCCTTTCCAAATTTTCGAGAAGAGCTTTACCTTCATGCTCATCAATTAAATTTAAGCGTACAGCAAAATCAATTTCTCTTGAAAGACCAAACATTTGTGTATCCAGAACCTCTTCATATAGAGGGCATTGTGGCATTGTCAAATTCTCTATCTGCACTTCTATAAGCTTGTGTATTTTGGCAGCATCAGCCTTCAGAAGGGCATAAGCTTTTTCACGATGAGTTTCAGTCACCTCTGGAATCAATAATATCCCTCCATTAAAAAGACTTCCTTATACTTTATATTATCGTTTGTACCGTGAAAATGCAAATGAAATTCAGCAATTCGGTATTTATTTGTGATGAAAAATCACTTCATGTCTGCTATCCTTGTAAAGAATACATCATTTATGAGGTGGTAAAACATGATAGTACCAATCACTGGCAACGTTACATACACCATAACATTGGATCCGACTGTATGGATCTTTGATGACCGTAAAATATTGCTGGACGATGCATTTACCGGCATTCATCAAAATCAGGACGAGGAAGACGAACTTGAGAAAGCATCGGAACGCTGGAACCAGGCGGTGTATCAGCAAAAAATAAATCCGCCTGTCAACAAAAGTATTTCCAGAATGGAAGGACAAAAATTTCTGGAAAACTCTTATGTTATGCCTATAGCAGAATTTTTAAACCATGCCAAAGTGAATGAAGATGCCAATCGTGTCATACTCAAAACTGCAAGTGGTGAAGAAAATATTCCACTAGAAGCACTTGAAGAGAGCTTCCTTTTATTTGCCTTAGACGGAAAACCATTGAAAGAAGACGGTCCGGTTCATTTGCTGTACAGGGATGGTTCTAACCGGGAAAACCCGATTAAAGGCATCCAAAAAATAGTCGTTCAATGATGGAAAAGCTGTTCATTATGATTGTGAACAGCTTTTTTAATGAACATAGCTGTTTATGATGAAACAAGCTGGTTATCGGCCATTTCTGGTTTTATCTCGGAATCTGACTTCTGAACATGCCTGGCTTTTCTTTTGTATAATCTGTTATTGATGAACCACACTAATAAGACAGTAATTCCGTGTTCATGACAAAGGAGGAGTAGACATGCTGTTACGCTTAGGAATACTGTCTTTCTTGAGCTTCACACTTTTAATTGGGTGCCAGCAAAATCAGGAAGAACAATCATTGCCGGAAGAAACGGATAATAATGAACGTTTTATTCAGGTTGAAGACTCTGATCCTGTTGAACAGCAGCAATTAACAAATAACGAAATTGCATCTCACTTAGCCAATGTTGCAAGTGATGTTCCCGATGTGCAGGATGCAACCTCGGTTGTTGCAGGACCATATGCAGTTGTCGGGATAGATGTTGATAAGGATTTGGATCGCTCACGTGTCGGGTCCATTAAATATTCTGTTCTGGAAGCATTGCAAAAAGATCCCTACGGAAAAACGGCGGTAGTAGTAGCTGATGGTGATGCTGTTGAACGAATACGGTCAATGGGAGACAAGGTGGCACAGGGATACCCTGTACAAGGTGTTGTAGATGAACTATCCGCAATTGTTGGAAGATATATGCCTGATTTTCCAATCAATGAAGACCGGCCGGATGAAGGCGATCAAAATAAAGAATCAATCCCGGAGAACGAAGAACAGCAATTGGATGATGTCGAGGAAGAACAGTCCAATCATCATAACGACGAATAAGAACGCAAATGGAAAATATACACCGTCTTCTTTTTCAGTTCAAGAAGGTGCTTCCTGGAATTTTCCGGAGAAGCACCTTCTGTTTTATATATTCATTTTTTCATTTTTCTCTTCCTTCACTTGATTATAGTACTCCACCCCAAATTGGGACCCTTCCGAAACCATTTTGGCGTTTTCCAATTGTGCCACATCCTGTTTCCCGGCCTGATCCGGTGCACCTGCATCTTCAAATGTTGAATCAACTTCATGGCCGTTATAGCGGTCTCTAATTTTTCTCGCAGCAGTTTTTACTTTTGTTTTAAATTGATGCCGGTTTTCTCCATTTCTGAGGATATAACCAGCAGCTCCCGCTCCAATTGCTCCAGCTGCGGAAGCAATGTATCGTTTTTTCATCGTATCGTCCTTTCCACTTCACTTTACTTTTAATATTCCATTCCCAATTTATTTTGCTGTCAAACATCCGTTTTCATACAATCGCATATCGTGTTATAGTTATAGTGAAATAGCCTAATTTTTGAGGTGAAAAATGATGAAAGTACAATGTGTATTATGTGATGCAGTACACGAAATAGATGATGACTCATTGCAGGCTAAACGGCTGAGAAACCGCAGAATCCACATGTATTTGTGCCAGGAATGTTACGGCCGTATTGATGATAATACGCGAAAAAGACATGCTACAGGAAGCTTTCGGCTGTTTGATGATACGAAGAAAAAGAAAAAAGATCTGATTTAAAAAACTCCCGGACAAAGGGAGTTCTTTATTACACTGAATGAAGTTTCATCAGGATGTCTGCGATTTCCGCTGCAGGTGGAGTCGGAAACGATAAATGCCCAGAACGAGACAGATAACAATCAAACTGTCTGTGATTGGGTATCCAACAATACTGAATAAATTCAAAATCAGCATACCAAATGCAAGCAAAATATAAACCAAAACCGATTTTAAAACTGGCAGCTGCTTGGCGAATCCAAGTTTATAAGCAATCGCCGCAAGAATCAGGTTAATGACATAAAACGTCCAAAAAACATTGAGACTGTCCCGATAACTAATAATCAATTCGTATACCACACTGAAACTTGTATCCATTTATATCCCCCGTGACACGATTCTATAAAAAATTAAACCAAGATTTATAACATTTCCTTATCTATCATACTAAATCTTTAACCACCACGCCAGTTAAAAATCGACAACTTTTGAATACAAAAATCATTTGGTTTATACTAGTTCATGGAAACTGGGGGGCTAGGTATGAAAAATCTTAATCTACCAATGCTGCTGTTGGCAACATTGGTCATATTCATGTTCGTCTTTGTCGGGATTGCGATTGCTTTCCGATCTATTTGGCTGGTCTTATTATTTGTCATACTCGGATTCGCTTTTATGGGATTCGGGTTATCCCGCAAGCATAAAAGAAAGTGACTCCATGATGAGGTCACTTTCTTCCTTTTTTCGTATAGTCGTTGATTAATTGCTCCTGTATTGCAGGGTTGCAGGTTAGGACAGAATTTTTTTGGAGCAGGTTGATTTGCTCACCGAATGCATTCGTCGTTCTGCCCCCCACCTCATCCACAATGACTATTCCTGCTGCAATATCCCATGGAGCCAAGTCCATTGTCATATATCCATCCATAATACCTTCTGCAACGCTGGCAAACTCCAGAGCAGCCGATCCATAGGTTCTTGAACCCCTAATTGTTTTAACCAGATTTTGTATAACCTTTTCATCGACCAGTCGATTTTCACAAAGCCAAAAATGATTTAACCCCAAAATTGATTCATAAAAACTTTTTTGTTCAGAAAGCCGGGGTAACGCTGTTTTATTCTTATAGGCTCCTCCTCCCCGCTTTGCACTATATAATTGATCAGCCATCACATCATATATAAGACCAATTTCACCGACACCGTCATGGTAAATTCCCACGGATATGGCAAAGTTTCTTTTTTGGTGGACAAAATTCATCGTCCCATCAATTGGATCAATAATCCAGACAGTTCCGTCAAGTGATTGCAGTTCATCACCATAACCTTCTTCACTGATGATGAAGTGTTCGGGATATGTCTCCTTTATATTGGTTATTAAAAAATATTCCGTTCCTTTATCCATTGTTGTAACAAGGTCATTCGGATCTGATTTCGTATCAATCGTTAACGGATCGTTGATTTTTTCTCTGATTGTTTTTCCCGCTTCGAGAACCCATTCTTTTGCCTGCAGATATAGTGCCTCACGTAGTTCCAGGTCCATTTGTTAAGCCTCCATTTTTCAATTTGATACTATCATATCAAATTGGAAGGCAAGATTCATATTTGCGGTTTATGATACCCGGCGTCAAGAATAACATGGGTCACCCAAATAAGTACATAAACTGAGCCAATAAACATATGTAAATTTGGGATCAAGCGGGTTACCGGTATTATTTGCAATTACAGCCACTCTTAATCCCGCTGAAGTTCCAGAAATCGCAAACGCAACTGCTTCAGCCTTTCTTTGGACTTAATGATTTCCACCTTATCATTTGCTTGCATGGCATCGTATAGCGTCATTAATTCATAATCAATTTCCAGCCGGACAACAGGTAATTTTTCCTGATCCTTCTTTTTTCTCAGATCCTCTATGACATATTTCATGTCATCCCCAACCTTTCAAATGACTTTTATTATTTATATGTCTTATAAAAGCAAATTGTTCATAAATACGACTTACATCGTGTATGGTGTTTTTGCTTGGTCCACTGAAGATTTCCTTTTTTCGGTGTGCAGGTGAGCTGTAATTTCTTTTATACATTTCCCTTATTTTAAAATTTTAAACATTTAGAATGGAAGGCTATAACTTGACTGAGCGGTTTTTTTAACTAATAATAATGATTATAATCTGTACGATGCAAATACTGAAAGGATGAGATAAATGAAGTTTACAGGTTTTGCTCAAAGCGACTTCGACACCTTTACTATTGGCGGCCTCGAAGAACGTATGGAAGCTATCCGGGGCAACATTCAGCCAAAGTTTAAAGCAATCGGTGAGGAACTTTCCCAAACCATCTCTGATATGACCGGAAACGATATATATGTCCATATCGCACAGCATGCCAGAAGGACAAAGAATCCGCCAAATGATACATGGATGGCATTTTGTCATGATAAACGCGGCTATAAGAAGCACCCACACTTTCAAATCGGTCTGTTCGATGATCATTTATTCATATGGCTCGCCTATATTTATGAACTGCCGAATAAACAGGAAATGGCCAAATCGTTTCTGGATCATATGGACGATATTCAACAATCAATCCCTGACGATTATGTCATCTCCCTTGATCATACTAAGAAAGATGCAACAAGCCTTGCTGAGATCGATTTGGAACAAGCACTGACACGCTTTCAAAATGTAAAAAAGGCTGAATTTCTGATCGGAAGGCACTTTAGTCCGAATGATCCCGTGCTGCAGGATGGACAAGCATTTTTAAAGGAAGCAAAAGACACATTTGAAAAGCTTACACCACTATATAAAATATCCATAGGGTAGTAACCGAGAAGGAACTTTTATAATCGAAAGGGAAAGCGGATGAACCAAAAGGTATTCTGATTAAATTTTAAAGTCTCACTTTTGGAAGTACAAACGTACGAAATAAGAGGTCCCGTACTTTTTATGGGTACGGGACTATTTTTGAGATTCGATCATTTCAGATTGAGATTGCCTTTGAATCAGTTCTTTGTTTATGTCATTTGAATTGTATGCTGATCACTCTCCCTGGCTTTTTTTACAACAGGATAACCGGCATATCCCGATGCTCGTTCAAATTCCCTGAAATAGGTCTTTTCTTCGCTTTTGGCTGGAACAACTTGCTTGAATTTCCGGTATGCAGCCAGAAAATCCTCCCGGTTAACCTGCTTTTCATATGCCTGTTCAACGAATGCAAAGAAATTAACGACATCAATAACCTCTTGTTTCGACCATGATTCATCCAATGGATAATGATAATTCATTGCTGTCATCCACCTCATTTAACACCATTTTCTTCTAATGGAAGCTGCTTCATTCATCATGGAATGAATGAGCTCTTCTACCGTTGGGATTGCATGTATTCTTCCTGCACCCTGTCCGGCCCAGCCAAAACCTTTTGTTTCTTCCCCGCTATGAATATAATTTTTGTTTGCTTCTCCACTTATATGTGTCTTCAGTGATTCATAGTCACCATATTGCTTTTCGAGTTCCAATATTTCTTCAGTCCATGGATTTTTTAATGCCCTTGCAGGTGTACCGAGGGAATGTTTAATGACAACCGTTGCATTCTCATCAGCATCCAGCAGCGCCTGTTTATAGTTAGCGTGTGCATGAACACACTCTTTCGTGGCAATAAACCGGGTTCCCATTTCGATCCCTTCTGCTCCAAGTGCGAATGCTGCCATCATACCACTGCCGTCAACAATACCCCCTGAGGCGATCACCGGAATAGATACAGAATCGGCAACCTGTGGTGTTAACACGAACGTTCCAGTATCACTGCGCCCGAGGTGTCCTCCGCCTTCCTGTCCGACAACCATGACAGCGTCTGCCCCCAATTCCTCTGCCTTTTCCGCTTGTCTCCGGGCAGCAGTCAGTACCAGTTTTTTAATCGGATGCTCCTTCACCATATCCAAAACACCTTTTGGATTACCGCCTGTTACCGAAACAACCGGTACTCCTTCATCAATGGCCACCTGTACCATATGCTCAAAAGTTCTGCCGTGCTGTCCAATGGCAAAATTCACGCCAAATGGCTTGTCAGTCATTGTTTTCACTTTTTGGATTTCTGCACGTAATTCTCCCGGACCGGAAAGACTCATCGCCGTTATTTGCCCTAAACCACCTGCATTCGATACAGCGGCGGCCAGATCCGCATAAGCCAAATAGGCAAGTCCGCCTTGAACAATCGGATATTCAATATGTAACAAATTCGTTATCCCCGTCTCCCACTCCATCAATAATCCTCCCTTTTTTATTTATCTTACCATTTTATGGGATGATATTCTAATCCTGCATATAAAAACAACTGCATCTGAACCAGATACAGTTGTTTCATGTTGTAAGCGCTTTATTAACTGTTGCAAGATGGGCATCTTCCGTAGTATGTTGTTACTTTCTCATCATTAAAATATTCAATTACTTTCTGACAATCCTGACATACAATTGTCCCCATCTGCTCCCGCTCCTTTTTAAATCATATATTCTATTCATATTATAATATGACACATTGGTATAATCAACTTATATTAGTATAACATATTAACGTTTCGACGTTTTTGTGAATGTTATCAGAGACAGGGACATAGCTAAAAGTAAGGGGCTAAAAGACGACCAATAGTCGGTTTTAGCGGAGGGAATATACGTAGACTCCAGCGGGAGGAAAGGCCTGGGCAAGACCCCGCAATGCGTATGCACGCAGGGCTCACTAGTCGCCTTGGAAGCAGAGTATATTTCCGCAGCGGGGTATACCTTGCTTTGTTTTTTCGGATTTTTGTTTTATAAACGTTCTTTTATCCCAGCCTCGATAGGGTATGTTTTACTGTCAATTTATATGAGATAAGCGATTATTCGATGGTCTTGATGGAATCCGGATCAACGATGTTATACCCTTGTTCCCGAAGCCCGGTTACAATATCTTCTAAAGCTGCTGCTGTCCATTCACGGTCATGCATTAATAAATTGGCCCCATTACGTAAATATTCTGTTTCAAGCATGACTTCAGTGATAGCTTCTTTACTTTGATATTCCTCTTCCCAGTCATAACCGTATGTCCAGTTCATCGACACCATACCCTCATCCTTGATAAACTGCTTTGTAAAATCTGTATTTGCACCATTTGGCGGTCTAAAAAAACGAGGACGTTCCCCAATGATCTTCTTAACTTTATCATTCAGACTGATGATTTCCTCTTTTTGTTCTTTATCCGGAAGATCAGGCAAGTAGGAGTGACTATTTGTATGATTACCAATTTCAAATCCCATGCCGTGAATTTGTTTCAATATCTCCTGTTCTTCCGGGCTATTCAGAAAATGACCATTCACGAAAAAAATCGCCTTGGCTTCTAACGATTCTAATGTATTGGCCATTTCAAGCGCATACTCGTCGGGTGCATCATCAATCGTTGGCAATACAGCCTTTTCAGTGGCCTTATCATCAATCGGGAGTACGGAAGATGTCTCTGTGTCAATCTGATACAATGGGGCGGTCGATTGATTTTGTTCTGATTGCACCTGCCGCCTAACAGCAGATGCCTCATTCTCTTCCTGTGGTTGTTCTGTTTCGTCATGATCCGCTGTCTGCTCCTGCTTCATCTCTTGTGCGGATTCTTCTTCGGCACCTGTTTTATCCTCCGCGCAGGCTGATACGAATAAAGCCATTGCCATTATGAGCCATACGATGTGTTTCAATGCTGTGCTCCCCCCTATCAAAAACTCTGTTCACAGTATAGCCGAAAATTCGTCAGTCTGACCACACTTTTTTGTTTATTTATTTTCCATTTGGGTATACGTAAACAGTATTACGACAGATTTTTTAAAGAAAGGATAAAATCACAGTGTTTTGGTTGAATTGTGTCGAAACGTATGTTTAAATACTTAAATGTGCTATTTCGTCATTGAACTACGGTTACATTAGAAGGAAAGGAGTAGACGATATAAAAAAGTCACACGCGTATTTAATATTTCGGCCGTGATTGTACTGATTTTAAACATTTCATTTGGGTGAATATAGCCTAATTTCAATATAAATGAAGTCATAACAGCCGTACAAGGATACATCATGGTTAAAATTGGCTTGTTTCACCTCATCAGTACTGCAGTGTTCGTTTTTTCCATCCACCTCATGTTTTCTAAGGTATGAAAAATTAAATTTGGAAAACCGGATGAGAAGTCGGACGTCCTTATATTACCCACGTCATCTGAAATGAGCTTCGGACTGAAACCATTTGATACCGAAAATACCTGGTTTAATGATTGGACATTATTTGTCGGAACGTTCATTGCCCGGGTTTCCGAGAAAGCAGATTTCTTGCTTGCCCAGCGGTCTTGAGGCAATGCAAACGTTTAGAGGTGGTGGTTATGTTTTACCAACTGGGACATACTAAACGTACCTTGTATCGAAAATTGTTGAAACCAAAAGTAACGGTCGTAAATTTAGAGTAAAAAACAGTGCTGACAAAGAATAAATGGTAGTCCGGACAGCATATTTCACCCGAGAACGTGGTTAATATTATAAGAAAAACTGGAATTGAGTAACGATGCAAAAGTAGAATGGATAAAGAGGAAGGCAATTTGGAGTCTGATCTCAAACCATTATCCTGCGAGAAGCCTCTTAAATGTAGCAGGCTCATGTTACGGAGTTGTCAATGTCGAAAAAATTGACATGTTGTCTGTTCATGTTATGGTATAAGAGTTTTTAAAAAAATATAGGGAGGTATTATTATTAATTCCAGAACAATTACAGCTGTTTTTTGGGTATCCATAGCAATAGTATCTGTATTTATCATCTGGGGAGCTTTTTTCCCATCAAATGTTGAATATGTTTTAGGCTTAGTTGATGGTTTTATTTCGAAGACATTTGGCTGGTTTTATTTGTTAGTTACGACAGGATTTGTTTTGTTTGCACTGTTTTTGATTTTTGGTCCATATGGAAAAATCAAGCTTGGAAAGTCTGATGATCAGCCGGAATATAGCTATTTTACTTGGTTTGCGTTTCTGTTCACCGCTGGTATGGGCGTCGGTCTCGTATTCTACGGCGTGACGGAACCTATAACACATTTTTATTCACCTCCTTCTGCTGAACCAGAAACAATGGCTGCTGCAGAAGAATCGATGCAATACACCTTATTCCACTGGGGATTCCATCCATGGGCTACATACGCAGTGTTCGCATTGGCACTTGCTTATTTTAAATTTCGCCACCGGGCGCCTGCTTTGATCAGTTCCGCTTTTGCGCCGCTGATTGGTGACCGTGCTAAGGGACCTTTGGGGATCGGCATTGATACACTGGCCGTTTTTGCTACCGTGTTTGGTATTGCAACATCTCTTGGACTTGGCGCAACACAGATTACGGCCGGTTTAAGCTACACCTTTGAAGGAATTCCAAATACACTGGTAACCAATTTAATTGTCATTTTAGTTATCACTGTATTATTCATGCTTTCAGCTACGACAGGCATTAACCGGGGTATCCGCTACCTGAGCTGGTTAAATATTATCCTTGCCATAGCATTGATGGGATTTGTGTTTATTCTCGGGTCTTCTGTACAGATGATCGAATCTTTTACAACAACCATGGGTAATTATTTGCAAAATCTTCCAAGTATGACATTCGGCATGAATACATTTGAAGGTGACAGAGAGTTTCTTAATGCGTGGACACTCTTTTACTGGGCTTGGTGGATCGGCTGGTCGCCATTTGTTGGAACTTTTATTGCCCGGGTTTCCAGAGGAAGAACTATTCGTGAATTTGTCATCGGGGTAACTGCCATACCGGTAGTATTCAGTGCCTTCTGGTTCTCTGTTTTTGGTATTGCCGGATTGGAGATGGATTCTACTGAAGGCGGTATTATCCATCAGTTAATGAATGAAATGGGAAATGAAGTAGCATTATTTGCATTTCTTGAATCAACACCTATGGCAGCTGTTGTCATCGGTATCGCAGTGCTCTTGATTTCCTCCTTTTTCGTTACTTCTGCCGATTCCGGTACATTTGTACTTGGGATGCTGACATCAGGTGGAAAGTTAAATCCAAGCATGGGTGTTAAAGTTATCTGGGGAATTATCCTTGCCGCAACTGCTGCTGTTCTATTGTGGTCCGGCGGGCTATCGGCACTCCAAATGGCCATGCTGATTGCTGCATTCCCATTTGCGATTTTAATGATTTTTATGTGTGTTTCGCTCCTCAAAGCACTGAAAAGCGAACATGGCATTTTGCAAATGGAACTCAAACAGCGTGAACATGATCCGGAGTTCCGAGAAAATCAGCGGAAAGAACTTAGAAGACGTCGTAAAGGATTTCAGAAAACACTTCCTGATGCTGAAGATGAAGGAGAATATTAATGCCCACAAAGCTGTCCAGAAAGGAGTCTCCAATTCTGGACAGCTTTTTCTAAAATACGACTACCTGCGCTATAGGGTGGAAGTCCAGAACTGTACTCGAACAGCGGGTAAGCAGTAACTAAAAGATAGTGCGATAATTTTGAGGTATCGATCCGAGGGTCTGAAGACATATCCCTTAACTAAGCCGGATGCCTTATTGGCACGCGAGAAATCTATTGGCAGTTGGATCCCCCCACTTATCCTCTTTGGTTTTACCTTATTGTCTTGAAGCGGGGATTTTACTGCGGGATAAAGAAATAAGCCACGTCCGTAATACTGGACGTGGCTTATTTATCGGGTTTTCATTCACCTGCGTTATGTTTTCGTTTTTTTACATTGTATGAATAGGTGTTCCCAATGCAACATCTGCTGCTTCCATTGTAACTTCACCAAGCGTTGGATGTGCATGAATGGTCAGCGCGATATCCTCAGCTGTCATCCCGGCCTCGATTGCCAACCCGATTTCTGCAATGACATCACTGGAATTTGGCCCGGCAACCTGGGCACCAATTACCAATCCGTCTTCTTTTCTCGTAATCAGTTTCATGAAGCCTTCCGTGTTATTCAATGACAATGCACGGCCATTTGCTCCAAATGGGAATTTGGATGCTTTCACTTCGTAACCGGCATCTTTTGCTTCCTGCTCCGTATAACCGACACTGGCAAGTTCGGGATCAGAGAAGACAACAGAAGGAATGGCAAGGTAATCAATTTCTGATTTCTCACCGCCGATAACCTCTGCGGCCACTTTTCCTTCATAGGAGGCTTTATGAGCAAGTGGCGGTCCTTCAACAATATCACCGATCGCATAAATATTGTCTATATTTGTACGGCATTGCTTATCGATTTGAATAAGTCCTTTATCATTTACCTCAATGCCCACTTGCTCAAGTCCAAGTTCATCTGTATTTGGACGGCGACCGACAGTAACCAGAACATAATCCGCTTCTACTGTTTCTTCTTTATCATTGACTTCATAGGTTACTTTGACGCCATCATCAGATTCCTCAACACCCTTAGCCATGGCCTCTGTAATCACATTAACATTTTTATTCTTCAAACCTTTTTTGACAGGCTGTTTAAGCTGTTTTTCAAAAGTACCAAGGATTTCCTTCGTTCCTTCCAGGATGGTTACTTCTGTACCGAAGTTTGCATAGGCTGTACCGAGTTCAATACCGATATAACCACCGCCGACAACAACCATTTTTTCAGGAATCTCTTGAAGGTTTAAGGCACCCGTGGAATCCAATACACGGTCGGAGAATTTGAAATTCGGAATCTCAATCGGTGTCGAACCGGTTGCAATAATACAATTATTGAACGTGTACGTCTGTGAGTTCTTTTCATCCATTACTTTTGCCGTGTTTTTGTCAACAAAGTAGACTTCACCTTCGACAATATCCACCTTGTTTCCTTTTAACAGACTCTCTACACCTGAGGTTAGTTTATTGACAACTTTGCCTTTCCACTCCTGAACTTTAGAAAAATCAACCGAGACATTTTCAGCCGTGATTCCCATTTCCTCATTTCCATGTGCACTCTGTGTCTTGTGACCTGCTTCAATCAAAGCTTTTGACGGGATACAGCCAACATTCAGACAAACACCGCCCAAGTCACCTTTCTCAACGATTGTCACCTTTTGACCGGTTTGAGCAGCACGGATGGCAGCTACATAACCGCCAGGTCCTGCTCCAACCACTAATGTGTCAAGTTCAATTGGAAAATCTCCCACTACCATAGTTTACGCCTCCATCATAATTAATTGTGGATCGTTCAACAGACGCTTAATTTGATTTAGTGCCAGTTGTGCAGTAGCACCATCTACAATACGATGATCAAAGCTGAGTGATACAGCTAATACCGGAGCGACAACAATTTCTCCGTCACGGACAATTGGTTTTTCCTGAATGCGCCCGATTCCAAGAATAATCGCTTCCGGATAATTTAATACCGGAGTAAACCATTGACCGCCGGCAGAACCAATGTTGGTAATCGTATTGGATGCACCTTTCATCTCCTCAGATGACAGTTTACCACTGCGGGCCTTTTCTGCCAATTCATTGATTTCTTGTGAAATGGTAAAAATCGATTTGCGGTCTGCATCCTTCACAACTGGAACCAGCAAGCCTTTATCCGTATCTGCGGCAATACCAATGTTGTAATAATGCTTGTGTACAATTTCATTTGTATCATCATCCACTGCAGCATTTAAAATTGGATATTTTTTCGATGCGGAAATTAATGCTTTGGCTACATATGGCAGATAAGTCAGCTTAATTTCCTGTTCAGCAGCAGCTTCTTTAAATTTCTTCCGGTGAGCTACGAGTTCGGTAACATCCACTTCGTCCATAAGCGTGACATGTGGAGCTTTTGTTTTAGAATTAACCATTGCATTCGCAATTGATTTCCGGATACCGCTCATCTTCTCACGGCTTTCAGGATATTCGCCTTTTGGTGCCTGTTCGGCTTTAGGCTGTTGTGTATCCTCTTCTGCTTCAGCAGGCTCTTCAGTCTGCCGATCACCGCTTAAGTAATGATCAACATCTTCTTTTAAAATACGGCCATTTTTACCCGATCCTTGAACATCATGAATGTTCACCTCATTGTCGCGGGCGTATTTCCGTACTGATGGCATAGCAATGACACGTTTATCATCAGATGATTGCTGATCTGTATCCCTGGATTTTGGTTGATCAGACGATTCTTTGGTTTTCGTTTCATTAGCTGATTCCGGAGTTTCTTCGTCCTTTTCTGTTTCAGCTTGTTCATCTTGGCCATCTTCCTCATCTTCATCTTCATCTTCGGATTCATAGCCTTCTGCATCAAATGTGATAAGTGTATTACCTACAACCGCTACTTCTCCTTCATCAACATGGACTTTTGTGACTGTGCCTTCAACCGGTGAAGGGATTTCAACAACGGCCTTATCATTCTGCACTTCACATAGCACGTCATCTTCTTTAACCTCCGTGCCTTCCTTAACAAACCATTTGGCAATTTCGCCTTCGTGTATACCTTCACCGATATCAGGCAGTTTAAAATTATATGCCATTATGACAACCTCCAATCATTCATTAAAAGTTCATAACCTTATTTACTTTATCGATCACATCTTTATGATCCGGCAGCCATACTTCTTCTGCCTGTGAAAATGGATAAACGGTATCAGGTGCCGTTACTCGCATAATTGGTGCTTCAAGATGCAGAATGGCACGCTCCTGAATTTCCGAAATCACATGTGAAGCAACCCCCGCCTGACGCTGCGCTTCTTGTATCATCACGACGCGGTTCGTCTTCTGGACAGATTCAACAATTGTGTCAGTATCGACAGGTGATATCGTGCGTAAGTCAATCACTTCTGCTTCGACATTATCTTTTTCCAGTTCTTCTGCAGCTTTCAAAGCGGTATGCACCATAGCGCCATATGCAATGAGCGTTACGTCGCTTCCTTCGCGTTTAACATCCGCCTTATCTAGCTCTACTGTATATGCTTCATCAGGTACTTCATCGCGGAATGAACGATACAATTTCATATGCTCCATGAAAAATACCGGATCATTGTTGCGAATTGATGAAATTAAGAGCCCTTTTGCATCATATGGCGTAGAAGGAACAACAACTCTGAAACCAGGCTGCTGGGCAATAAGTCCTTCCAGTGAATCCGCATGCAGTTCCGGTGTATGGACGCCGCCTCCAAAAGGGGTACGAACGGTAATCGGAGCAGATTTACTGCCGCCTGAACGGTAACGCATACGGGCTATTTGACCATTCAGCGCATCCATTGCTTCATAAATAAAGCCGATAAACTGAATTTCCGGCACCGGGCGGAATCCCTGCAGTGCAAGACCAAGTGAAAGGCCGCCAATTCCCGATTCAGCAAGCGGCGTATCAAATACACGATCTTCCCCGAATTCATCTTGTAATCCTTCTGTAGCACGGAATACGCCGCCATTTTGGCCAACATCTTCTCCGAAAACAAGCACATTTTCGTCATTTTTTAATTCATGATGCATGGCATCAGTGATGGCTTGAATCATTGTCTTTTGTGCCATGATTTACTTCGACTCCTTTTCTTTGTATTCTTCCATTTGCTCCTGCAGGTTGTTCGGAAGTTCTTCATGCATATTTTCTATTAAATCGGTGACTTTTTGTTTAGGATACTCATCCGCTTGTTTAATAGCCTTCTTAATATCTTCCTTGGCATCTTCAATCATTTTGTTCTCGTCATCTTCCGACCATAGATCTTTTCCTTCAAGAAACTTGCGGAGTCGGACTAGCGGGTCTCTTTTCTCCCATTCATTTGTCATATCCTCCGTACGGTACCTTGTCGGATCATCCCCGGCCATGGTATGCGGACCATAACGGTAAGTCAGCGTTTCAATCAGTGTAGGACCATCACCGTTAACGGCACGTTCTCGAGCCATTTTAGTAGCTGCATAAACGGCTAAAACGTCCATACCATCTACTTGGTAGCTTTCAACTCCTGCAGCAACCCCCTTTTGTGCCAAGGTTTTCGCATTCGTTTGCAATTCAACTGGAACTGAAATGGCAAACTGGTTATTTTGAACAAAGAAAATCGCTGGAGCACCATAAGCACCCGCAAAGTTTACACCTTCATAAAAATCCCCTTGTGAAGTTCCTCCGTCACCGGTATATGTAACAGCAACAGATTTTTTGCCACGTTTTTTCAATCCGAGTGCCACACCTGCTGCCTGGGTGTACTGTGCACCAATGATGATCTGTGGGCTTAAACCATTAACCCCCTCTGGGAACTGATTGCCATGATAGTGTCCTCTTGAAAACAGGAAAGCCTGATATAACGGAAGACCATGCCAGATAAGCTGCGGCACATCACGATAAGCCGGCAGTAAATAATCATCTTGCTCCAGTGCATAATGACTTCCTAATTGTGATGCTTCCTGTCCTGCTGTTGGTGCATAAAATCCCAGCCGTCCTTGACGATTCAAGGCAATTGAACGCTGGTCCAGCACTCTCGTATAAACCATCCGGCGCATAAGTTCCTTCAGGTCATCATCTGAAAGATCAGGCATCCAGTCTTTATTAACAACTTCACCATTTTCATCAAGAACCTGGAACATTTCGAACTGACTCTCAATATTTTCTAGTACGTCTTTCAAAATTGTTCACCTCTTCCTTTCTGTTTGACTGTTTATATTCTTTTCCAGTCTTCCCGAAATATGAATAAAACTGTACCATTTGCCTTAAAACTTGTTCCCTTTTTTAATTGTCATTAATCCTATTGCACACAAAACAGGAATACTGTTACACCTAGAAAGCAAAAATTACTGGTACAATTCATGATTCAGTTTAAAGTTTAGCCCATATATAGTTATTCGGTCAATTATTTTGTTTAAGTTTTTCATTTTTTTCACAGTCATGACAGCGTTTACATAAATGTTTTGCGATTCGCCTTGATAATCTGTTATAACAAATCTATACAACTGTATTAGTAGAGAGGGGAACGAATCATAAAAAAGGAACCAGGTGATTCATTCACCTGATTCCTTTTCTTTTTCTGGTTCATTTGCTTCGTCAGGATTACCTTCCTGTTCTTCCGGCGTTGGATCTTCTTCATATTCCACTTCAATGCCGGCGGCCGTATAAAAATCCTCTTTAAAAGCATTATATTCCGTTGTCAGATCGTTGAATTCCTGATTGGCTTCAATGACTTTCTGATAGCTTTCATTCAGTTCCTTTATATGTTCCGACAGTGTTTCCTGTTCCAGTTCTTCCTCCCGCAGCATCGTATATAACGCCTCTTCAAGTGCCAGCGACTCGGAATATGATTCGTGCAGCTGATCGTAGGCGTCATACCGATCCATCATTACATTGTACATCTGTTCAGCTTTTTCAGTTGCAGTCTCCTCCTCTAAATCAGCAATCAGCCCCTCGATGTTCGAAAATTCTTCCTTAGAAGCGTCAATGCTTTCCTTTTCCAGCTCAATTTTTTCTTTTCTGGTTTCAATGTTATCAAGTGCCTGTCCGGAAAGTTCCTCAATCTGATCGAATTCTTCCATGCTCAAGTCAATAATCTGGCTGTATACTTCTTGCTCTTCCTGCTCTAATTCAACAATTTGATTTTGCTGTTCTTCAAAAGTTTGCTCGAGTTCAACCGCTTTTTCCAAATGATTATAAATTTGTTCAGATGTCGCTGTTCCATTACAGGCTGACAGAAAAATAATCAGGATAAATAGAATGATGAATGATGACTTTTTCCATCCCACTTAACATAACACCCCTCAGGTAGTTGCAGAATTTACAATTTAGTATAACATATAACATCTTTAAACGGTTTTCTATTGAAGATTTTTCTTGTCCCACTGCAAAATTATGCTGCAACAAAACATATTATGTTAAAATACCACTATGAATAAGCTAGGGAGTGTCAAACTATGATAACAATGGATGATATTGTTCGTGAAGGACATCCATCATTACGTGAAAAAACCAAGGAGGTGTCAATCCCTCCATCCGAAGAAGATATACAACTATTAAACGATATGTTGACCTTTATTCAAAACAGTCAGGATGAAGAAATCGCAAATAACTATAACTTGAGACCCGGAGTAGGGGTAGCCGCACCGCAATTAGGCATTAATAAACGAATGTGCGCTGTTCACTTTGAGGATTTAAACGGAAAACTTTATAGTTATGGATTCATTAACCCGAAAATAGTCAGTCATTCGGTTGAACAAGCATACCTGTCAGCAGGAGAAGGCTGTCTTTCCGTCGACCGTGACGTGGAAGGCTATGTGCCCCGCAATGCCCGGGTTACCGTTAAGGCGATTGGATTGGATGGCAATGAACTCAAATTGCGTTTAAGAGATTATGCAGCAATCGTGGTTCAGCATGAAATTGATCACCTGAACGGTGTCATGTTCTATGATCACATTAATCAGGAAAATCCATTCGCCATTCCAGAAAACTCCAAATCAATTGGATAAAGTGAAACTCCATTCAGCGGGATGTCTTACCCCCGCTGAATGTTAGTTGAACAGAATCGGACATTTACTGGTCGTTAACCCCCGTTCTCGCTTTGTCCAAATGACCATTCCTTTATCAGGGG
>NZ_FOJW01000013.1 GCF_900112045.1 Lentibacillus halodurans | reverse complement strand
GCTTGCTTTAAAATATCATTCTCCATGGCCTGCTTTTGATTTTCTTTTCTAAGCTTGATCAACTCTTCCTGTTCTGGTGTACGATTGTCTTTTTCTTGAAAGGAGCCGCTGGATTGATGTTGACGAACCCACTTGTCAAAGGCTGAAGGGGTAAGATCATATTCTTTAATGATTTCACCTCTTGGTTTCCCGGCATCATGTAGCTGAATGATTTGTTCCTTAAAAGCTTGTGAGAATGTTCTTCTTTTTCGCTTGGTCATTTTGATTCTCCTCAGATTTATTTGAATCAAGCTTATATGACCTTAACGAATCTGTCTAACTTAGTGTAAACCTATCCAGAGTCATTTATTAATAATCAATATAACATTACTTTATTTATACTTCAACTATGTATGATTCCAAGTAGATTAAGATGGATTTTAAATTGCGTTGTTTTAATTTTATTTTGCGTAAAAATCTATTAAATTCAAATAGGTCTTTATTTAATTCCTATGACTAAACTGTCTCATGTTACTTCCACTACATCTGTAAGATGTATCAAGTAAAGGTTCCACACTTTGTTACTTTTACTTTTTTCACACCTGAGCTTCACCTTTCATCCATTTGTTGTATCACTTTTGTTTCTGTTAAGACAATTATGCTACCTTCAAATTGATTGAATGCTTGAAAAAATGTAATCATTAGACTTACTTTGGGAGAAGTTCCATAAAAGTTTTCTTTACGATAATTAATTTCTTGGACCAGTAATGTGGATAAAAAATCGTATGTCAATAATGTATAATAGACCTATACTGCGCAACAGCTTATTTTTAAACTTGTGAAATAAAACAACTATGTGTATTTATAGTTGATAATGCTTTTATAGAAGGCTGTGAAAAGCTCAAAATTGAAAATATGATCATTTATGAAAGTAAGCCGCAAATTTGACAAGAAAAATGATTAACTCTCACGAGGCATATTCACTCTTCAAAGATATTTTTAATTATCATTTTTGATTTCCATTAAGTCAGTACAATATCTCATATATAAAGAAATAGCATTTAATTGTTTAGCCAAATACATATCATTCTTCTTTTCCGTGAGAGAATAATGTTTTCTTATATTGGATAGATCTTCATCATGAGTTCCCTCTATAATTTCTTTTATTTTATCAATATAATAGACTGTCTTTCTTAGAAGTGAAATAATGATTGTTTTTTTTACTTCGTGCTCTTCAAAGTAGCGATAGCCATTGGAATCATCTCTTATACCTCTTATTAAATTTCTTTCTTCCCAATATCTAATAGTAGATGTTTCAACATTAACGAATTTTGCAAGTTCTCCTATACGCATTCTATTAATTTTTATTGATTGGTTGGGTAAAGCTAATAGTAATTCCTTGTGTTGCTTCAGTTGCTCTCTTTCTTCTACTAATTTCTTCTGCTCCTGTGCAATAATCCAATGTGCCTTAGTGAATTTCAACTCTTTTGCTAACCTCATTAACTTATAAGCTATAGGTGTTCCAAATCCTTGTAGGAGTTTTCTAATCGTTTTAAATGCTGTCAAATGAATTTCTTCATATCTCCTCTGATGACCCTTTGTATAGAATACAGGAGGAATTAGCCCACTTTTTTCATACCTTTTCAACGTTGTATTGCTTACACCCACTATTTCTGTCACTTGTTTGACTGTATATTTCATATTCTGCACAACCTTCAAGTAAAAGTTTAAAGTCCTTAGTTCACTTTATATTAACATAAATACTTATAGAGAGAGATTCTTGAATATAAAAATAGAATATTTCTTTAAACTGATATACTTAAAATTGAGTTGAGAAAAATAATTATATAAGGAAAGAGAGGATACTTTTAATATGGAAAAGGTATCAAATGAAGTTAAATTGGAATCAATTAAATCATTCCAGTCAACAATCGGTAAACTCAAAAATGCCTTATCTCAAATGACTCAGAAAGGTGCAAATACCACATTAGTAAAGAAACGACTCAAAGCTTGTAAGATTGGTTTAGACATATTAGAATACGTTTGGAATCAAAAGCAACATAATTATACTCAGACAGAACTAGCGGATGCTCGGAGCATTCTTACTGGTTTATATCCATCAATTGAGAGAGTTTATGGTAAGTTAAAGACAGGTAGTAGTCCTCAAAGAACGCTTTTAGATAGAAGAATTAAAGCTTTGGGACTAGCTATTCAAGCGATCGACGATATTACCGATTAATAAGTTTTTATAAGAATTTTAAGAAGAGATTGGTCTTTTTATTGAACAAAAGGAACAAGTTAAAATAGCTAGAAAAGTAAAGAATAAAAATAGGTTTTTTTCGAGCGGATAAAAAAATGGATACATTTTACCAAAAGAAGGTGTTAAAAGTGAAAAATTGGTTTAAAGATACCATAGCAGCGGGTCATCGTCATACCGCTGGGCTTAAATCTGATGGCACGGCGATGGCAGTGGGTGATAATAAATATGGCCAATGTGATGTAAACGATTGGTGCGATATTGTGGCAGTTACGGCTGGTAATGTTCATTTGGCTACGAACACCGGTAATGCTCATACTATAGGTCTTCTATCTGACGGATCAGTGAAGGCTGTGGGGTGGAATAATAATGGCCAATGCGATGTAAATGAATGGCGTGATATTGTAGCGGTAGCGGCGGGGTGGCGTTTTACCATTGGGCTTAAAACGGATGGAACGGTGGTTGCTGTGGGTCGAGATCATGAAAGCCAATGCAATGTAAGAGGCTGGAATGATATAGTTTCTGTAGCAGCTGGTGACTGGCATACAATCGGTCTTAAATTGGACGGAACGGTAATGGCAGTGGGTAATAATCGGTATGGCCAATGTGATGTAAATGATTGGTGCGATATCGTGATGGTAAAAGCGGGTTATCTTCATACCATTGGTCTTAAATCTGATGGAAAAGTGACTGCTATGGGTTTGAATAAACAGGGCCAATGTGATGTAAGCGGTTGGCACGGTATTGTGTCAATAGCAGCGGGGAGTAAACATACTATCGGTCTAAAATCGGATGGAACGGTGGTTGCTGTGGGCTGGAATAAGTATGGTCAATGTAATGTAAATGATTGGTGCGATATAGTGTCGATTGCTGCGGGGTGTACCCACTCCGTCGGTCTAAAATCGGATGGTACTGTGGTTGCTGTTGGTGATAATGAATATGGCCAATGCAATATAAGCCACTGGGGCGGAATCCAACTGCCCCAAAATCGGTTTTTGAATTAAAAACATATAGTTCCTGCAACTAATAAATAAAAGAAGCCATTTGCTGCACATTACAACCATACTATGACATAGAAAAATCATATTTAACAATCAGGGAAATTATGGAGTATTGTAAACAGCTTTGATGATTTAAGTGAACAGGAATATTAAAGAAGTTTAGTTAATTTTCCTAAAAAAAGAGCAGGTAATAAATAAAACCTACTCTACAAAATAATATAGTTAATTTACACATTTTTTACACAATTTATCTGGAAAACATTATTAAATCAGCGTTTTACCTGCTATTTCGACCCCGACCACCGGTATTACCAAGTAAAAATAGGTTTCGATTAAAGATTTTAATTGACTCAAAAATGTTGATATACCAACGTTTTTGAGTTTTTTCATTTTTTGAGGTTAAGTTAGAAAAAGAGGCTCTAAAATAAATGTTGGGGTTTCGCTTTGTTTTTCATTTTTAGCAAAAGCAGTTGAATTGCTCCCTATTGGTGTGGCTTATGGAATATGGACGGGTATTGGCTCGATAGGAAGTGTAATTATTGGTATGTATTTCTTTAATGAAAATAAAAGTGTAGCAAAATTAGTTTGTATATCCTTTATAATTATAGGCGTTGCAAGACTAAAAACTTTTTCGTAGTAACATAAGTCTTAAAAACACTATACTCCTTCATTAAGAAAACAGTATTTAGTAGGTAATGAAGGAGTATTGATAAGACCCCTTCTACACATGACTAAGGAAGAGGTTTTATTATTCTTTGGCATAATTCAGTCCTAACTGATAAGACTGGTTAAGCCAGTCCTCCATGTATCCCGGTTTTGGATCAATTGTCTCATATAAAAGTTGAAATTTTGAACTGGATATCCCACAATAATCAGCTAAACCTACATTAAAGTAATGTTCCATCATTTCATCGTATTTCCTTTTTGTAAACCTTTCAATGGGTGCACCAGCTAGACTTAGCCATAATACATGTCGATGATCAAGTTTATTTGGTCCATATGCAAATCCGTAGTTCCAAACACGGTCTATATACCCCTTCAGCATTGCTGGCATACTCCACCACCAAAGTGGAAATACAAATGCCAATGCATCAGCCTTTTTCAATCTTTCCATTTCTATTTCTACTTCTGAAGAGAAACTTTGTTCGTTAGAGGACCATTTCGGCTCATCTTTCTCCCATAACATGGGATCAAAATTACTACGATATAAATCTAATGTCTCTGTTTCATGACCTGCATCCTTTAATCCCTCTACAAATCGCTTAGCGACTTTAAAAGTTAAAGAATCTTCTCTTGGATGAGTAACAACTGTTAATATCCTCATGTTTTAACCCTCTCTCTTTTCATTTTTTTATTGAATTTGCTATATATTCAGTTTAAAGTAGTAATTAAATTCAGTAAAATAGATATATTTGATAAATTAATTCAATAAAAATGATATTTGATTTAAAGGAGGATAAGAAAAATGGAACATCGTCACCTTATAACCTTTATAACAATTGTTAAAAAGGGTGGATTTAAAATAGCTGCGGATGAGTTAGGATATGCTCAATCATCAGTTACTGGGCACATTAAGGAATTGGAGGAAGAGTTGGGGAAACCACTATTTGATCGATTAGGAAGAAAGATAACACTGACCCAAGCAGGTAAAGACTTTCTTCCATTTGCTGAAGATATTATTCAGCTTTATTCTAAGGCTAAAGAAGTATTGAACTCCTCTGACGATATGCCTTCTGGTCAACTCACTATTGGGGCAAGTGAATCCATAATGATTTATTGGTTGCCTGATATCATATCGGAATTTATGGGAAAATATCCTAAAGTTGAATTAGTTATAAAATCACTTGATTATGACAATCTTTCTAATCAGTTAAAGAATGGTGATATTGATGTTGCACTTTTAATTGAATTATCTAATTGGAAGGGAAAAAACCTAATTGAAAATAAATTAAAGAATGAAAATCTTTCTCTAGTAAAGTCTGTAAAAAAAGAAAACCAGAAAAAAATTGAAGGAACAATGCTCATCACGGAATACTCATGTAGTTGGAGACCAGCAGTTGAAGCGTATATAAATAAGCAGGGAAAGGATTCAATTTTAAAAGTAGAACTGCCAAGTGTAGAGGCTATTAAAAAATACGTTTTATGTGGACTAGGTAAATCAATGCTACCACATTTCATTATTAAGGATGAGTTAGAAAGAAATCAGCTTGAGGAAATGGAAGCTAATGTAGGATATAATTCGTTAGGGATATATACTGCTATTCATAAAGATAAATGGATATCTAGAAATTTGGAAGTATTTCTTTCAATTTTAGAAAATAAAAGCGAGAAATAAAAAGTTGGAATGGAATCTTTCTTTACTAGTGCCTATTTCTAATGTCTAGGATAAGATTGTTGTGGACTTAGCACTTATAGATTATAACTTTAATAATAAATCCTTTAAACAAATAGTCTTCCTATCCTGGTGCTGTTGATGTATGGGTTCTGAACATTGATCACGTTCAGCTGCTTTTTAATTACGGTAGTGCAGTACGCAAAATCATGTACACAACCAATGCAGTAGAAAGTGTACATGCCAGCTTCCGCAAAGTAACAAAAAAGGAGCATTCCCGTACGAGAACGCTCTCTTAAAAGTTCTATTCTTACGTGTAAAAGAATTAGAGTCCAAATGGGAAGGTGGCCACATTCAGAATTGGTCTTTAGCCATTAACCAGCTATTAGTTGATGATCGATTAAAGGATCGGGTTCTTAAATATATCTGAACTTACACACTTTACTTAACAAGCCTTTTTCGATTTTGTTCTAATTCCTGTTTCATTCGTGAAAATTCTTCTTTTGTAATTTCCCCATTAACAAATCGAGTTTTAAAAGGATCATAGGATCTGTTGCACTATATCTACAAATCCTTACATAATGTCCAGTTAAATCCAGCTTCTAATGTTTAACAGCTCACAGGAAAGAGCTATCCCGGAAATCCCCCCCATTGACGAATTTCCGGGATAGCCCCTTTTGGATATGAAGATTTACTAGAACGCAGCGGTCCATCCACCATCTGCTGTGAGCACTGTACCATTTATAAAACTTGATTCACTAGATGCCAAGAATAATGCAACCTGTGCAATTTCCTCCGGCTTACCTGTTCGAGGCATCACATCTTGTGCAGCTTTTGTACGACTGGCACCAAACTCATTAAGACTTTTCATAGACGAACCAATATTTGTTTCCACGCCTCCTGGTGCAATGGCATTACAACGTATACCTTTCTGTGCATACATATAACCTGTATTTTTGGTCAGGCCAATGACAGCATGTTTAGATGCTCCGTATACTGCGCCTGCATGGGCTCCATTTAAACCACCAGTCGAAGCAGTGTTGATGATAATCCCGCTTTCTTTTTCCAGGAAAATTGGCATTGCTTTGCGCATCGCTCGCATAACACCTTTGGTATTAACATCAAAAATCATGTCCCATCGCTCGTCAACAATATTACCAACAGGTTCAAATCCATCCATAATACCAGCATTATTTACTAAAATATCTAACGTTCCATATTCATTGACAGCGGTATCAATCATGTTATCAATGTCCTCTTGTTTCGCAACATTTACTTCTACTGCCTTAGCCATTCCATTACGTTGTGCGATTTCTTTAACGACTGTTTCGGCACCTTCTAAGTTAAGGTCGGCGACAATTACTTTTGCACCTTCCCTGGCGTACAATTCTGCAATTGCTTTTCCCATACCTGAAGCTGCTCCGGTCACAATAGCTACTTGGTCTTTTAATTTCATCCCATTGTCCTCCTAAATAATTGATAAAATTATTGAACATCTGTTCATTAAAAATTATACTGGATGATGGTAGGAACTACAAACAACGGAAATACAAAAAGTGTTAAGTAATCAACATTTATTCTTGAAAGTGTTCAGTAATGGAGTGAAAAAATTTGAAAAAGGATCTGCGGATTATAAAAACGCAGGAAAGCTTACGCCATGCTTTATTATCCCTATTAAAATCGAAACCCTTGGAAGCTATTACCGTCGCAGAACTATGTCGTGCAGCAAACATTAACCGGGGAACGTTTTATCTGCACTATAAAAATGTCCATGAAGTGTTTAAACATTACTTTGAGGTGATTGTCGAGGATTTACGGGAATCTTATAAGGAACCTTATTATAAAACGAACTTTCATATTGAGAATATTGAAGCGAACATGATTAAAATATTTCATCATGTAAAGAAATACCAAGGTTTCTATCAAATTATCTTTGATGAACGAATTCCGATGATGTACTTTTATTTACTATTTGATACAGTACGTTTATTTATGAAGGAGTCCATCGTTGAACAAGACCTGGAAGCGGAACAGGACATAAATTTGGATTATTTTATCAGCTATCAGACGAATGCTATTCTCGGTATGTTAATTGAATGGCATCGACAAGGATATCATACAACTATACAGGAACTTAACCAGCAGCTGTTAACCATTTTATCCATTAATAGTCCGTCTCTTAAGGTGTAACTTGACTGTTTATGTCTTTTTTAAGACGATATGGGCAGAACTGTAGTAATCGACAAGACTGTATGTCTGTGCGGAAGTCTGGACAGTGTTATTCTCATCGATTTATGATAAAGATAAGGATTAAAATGGAAGATCTCAAGCTTGGGGTCCTTATTTCATTACGCAGAAAGGATGGAGAAAATGAGAATTCTAGTTGTAGGGGCAAATGGCCAAATTGGCAAACATCTGGTTTCATTTATTGAGGATAGCGATAGCCTGGAAGCCAAGGCAATGATCCGTAACGCGGAACAAGCGTCTTTTTTTGAAGATTTGGGTGCGGAAACCGCAGTGGTGGATCTGGAACAGGATATCGAAACAATAGCAGCAGCTGCTGATGGTATTGATGCGATCGTATTTACAGCAGGATCCGGGCCAAACACGGGAAAAGACAAAACCATTATGGTGGATTTGGATGGTGCGGTAAAAACAATCGAGGCGGCAAAAGCTGCAGGAGTGAAACGATTTATTATGGTTAGTTCGTTTGACACGAGACGTAAAGCAATCCAGGAAGCTCCTTCATCCTTTGCACCATATGTTGCAGCAAAGCATTATGCGGACGAATGGCTGCGAGGAACCGATTTGGATTATACGATTATCCATCCTGGCTTGCTGACAAATGATGAAGGAACCGGTCTAATTGAGGCAGGATCTGAAGTGGAAATGGGCGAAATTCCGAGAGAGGATGTGGCAAATGTCATCGTTGCCAGCCTGGAAAATGATACAACGATTGGAAAGGAATTTCAGGTCGTAGGTGGAACGAAGCGCATTAAGGAAGCGATAGATTCAATGTAATTGGAAAAGAAGAGGATCCATACTGATAAGTGGTGATATAAACTTTCGTATGTTCTTCTGATGCAGCCTTTTCTGTTTCATTTTATCCATGTAACCATGACATCTTGGCATGAACCAAGATGTCATTTACTTTTGAAAAAATACTACTGGTCTACAGCCATTCTTTTTTCGTATAGCCCATCCCCCAAAATATAAACCCCTCTATTTGTATAACAAAAAATGAAAAATAACAACGGTGATTACCGAAATCGGCCGGGAATTACACAGAAATCATTATGGTACAAGCAGCTTCAACTTTATTACGGAATCGATTCGCCTCATCAAATAATATGCTTTTTGTATATCTGCCAGGAAGCGTTGATGTAATATGCAATCTGCAGTGGTACGGATGTCCGCTTCAATGCGCTCCGACTGTTATTCATTTTCATAGCTGTAAGCTGATTCAATTAAACAATAGCGGTGATTAATGGCACTAGCAATGGGAACTGTATCGTCATTTCCCAACAATTTGTATGCCCCAAAGCCAAAGGCCCGGATGCGTATACTGTCGTTCAGTGTGATTTTTGGTTTGTCACTGTGTCACTATTTTGTTTGAAATACATAGGTTTCTTTACTATTTATGCTATCACATTCCTGTACATTTTTAATATAACGCATACTGATCCTTATATAGAACAGAATTTGTGTTCAATAGATTCAACTCATTATTTTTTGACAAATTCTATAATTATGTTAATATGAACACGTTCATAATATGAATATGTTCATATTGGGGTGCTTAAAAAGAAGGGGAATTCAAATTGCAATAGCATCCGACAAAGTTAATCAGAGCCCCTCTGAACATGAGGGAGGGATCTTACTTCCGCTTCCGCTTTGCTAATGATCTCGTTCTTCAGAAAGGAATGGTCAACACAATCGGATGAGGTATTTACATCTCCGGCACTTGAGTTGCCGACATTCCGATACAGTGATTGTAACGGTGGGGTGGTACCCGGTGTGTCACGCGTATTTCCGATGGATTGGAAGCCAGGCTGGTTTAGAGCTTTGTTCAGTAGATTATATTGGAGGTATGTAATAACGTTATGAATCAATCAAGAATTGAAAAGACCGTTTTCTGGCCATCATTAATACTGGTCGTTGTTGCAACATCACTGCTTGTCATTTTTCGTGACACGGCAGGGCCGATTATCTCAAATATGATGACAGGACTGACATATCGTCTGGACTGGGCGTTTGAGTTTCTGACAATTGGATTGTTTATTATACTTATTTGGCTGATGTTCGGACGTTACGGACGGGTAAAACTGGGCAATCCTGAAGACAAGCCGGAGTTTTCCCGTTTCAGCTGGGGTGGTATGCTTTTCTGTGCAAGCATGGGAACGAGCATAATGTTTTGGTCGATTGTAGAACCGTTATACTATTATACCGGCCCGCCGTTTGGATTTGAAGCTGAATCAACAGACGCTGCCGAACATGCTGTGAGTTATGGTTTGTTCCACTGGGGTATCTCGGCATGGGCACTTTATGCGCTTCCTGCTGTGGTCATGGCATACAGTTTTTTTGTCCGGAAAAATCACTCACTGAAAATCAGTACAGCCTGTCAGGGAGTGTTGGGAAAACAAGCTGATGGTCTGATTGGAAAGGTAATTGACGTACTTGTCATCTGGAGTATGATCGGTGGACTTGGGACGTCATTGGGCCTGGGTGTACCGATGGTGGCAGCTGTCGTAGGTAATTTGTTTGGCATTGAGCCTTCCACATGGTTGAATATTATTATCATTATTATCTGGACATTTATTTTCAGTTCCAGTGCATATCTTGGCCTTTATAAAGGAATCAGGAAATTAAGTGACTGGAATGTTTACATGGCACTTGGCCTTGCCTTGTTCGTTATTATTGTCGGACCGACGCTTTTCATATTGACGTACTTCACCAACAGTATGGGAATTATGCTGGATAATTTTATGCGCATGAGTTTGTATACGGATCCGATTGACCAAGGCGGCTTTCCGCAGGCATGGACTGTCTTTTACTGGGCTTGGTTTGCGGCAACAGCTCCGTTCATCGGTATTTTCGTAGCACGAATTTCGCGAGGCCGGAGTATCCGAGAACTTGTCTCAAATGTTTTGCTTTGGGGATCGCTTGGCAGCTGGCTCTACTTTGGTGTATTCGGTGGATATGCGATGAACCTTGACTTAACAGGAAAATTAGATTTAACAAGTGTTCTTGCTGAACAGGGTGAAACGTCCGTCATTGTTGAAGTTCTTGGGTCATTGCCGCTTCCGGTTCTTGTTTCAGCTTTCTTTGTTATTCTCGGATTTGTCTTTTTAGCAACATCATTGGATTCTGCCAGTTATGTGATTGCTAGTGTTGCGACGAAAGAACTTGATATGAGTTCTGAACCTGCTAAGTGGCATCGGCTGATGTGGGGGATTCTTTTATCCACGCTTGCAATCAGTCTGACGGTTGCGGGCGGTCTGGATGTTGTTCAAACATCTTCTGTACTAGTTTCGGTACCTGTACTCATTATGTACGTACTGATGGGAGCCTCATTGATTAAATGGCTCAAAGAGGGTGAACAATTGCACACTTATGTAAAAAGCAAACACTAAAATTGTTTGACGAGAGGTGATAACCATTGAGCACCAGTCGCAAGGATATTCAACGAGCACGTATGTGGCGATATTTTTTGGACGCGGCGGTAGACGTGATTGAAAAAGAAGGAATCCGGAATGTCACAATTCGCAAAATAGCCGGTCAAGCTGGTTTTACTAGTTCAACTGCCTATAATTACTTCAGGGATTTATCTCATTTGAAGTTTTTTGCGGCAATGCGTTTTACTACAGACTATATAGAAGATCTTCCTGTTTACATGAGCAAGGGGTCCAACACAATAGAGAAGTGGCTGTATGCATGGAAATGCTTCTGCATTTATTCATTCGAGCAGCCGGAAATTTATTCGGTAATTTTCATGGAGGATCTTGGTTCGACACCGGAGGATTTTCTCGATGAATACTATCGGATTTACAAGGAAGATCTGATTGGGTTGCCAGAGGTAATCAAAAATCTCGTCATGGAGCATAGTTTTGCTAAACGAAGCGCCACATATATACAAAGTGCAGTGGATGAGGAAATGCTTGAACAAAAAGATGTCGATTTCATTGCAGATATCACATTGATGATCTGGAAAGGTATGATCAATACCATGATGAACAAGCGGCGGGAATTCACCAAAGAGGAAGCAATCGAAAAAACATTGCTTTATGTTTACGAGAGCGTGATGCATGTAATCCCGCTGGAAAAACAATTCGAAATAAACGTGGACCTGCAGCTGTAGCATGTTTTTTGCATATGGTTCAACACGAAAGATAGAAAGGCTGAATAAATTGGTTTTTAATATACGGGATAACGTAAACAGACGAGTGAAAACAGACTATCCAAGATCAATCAAAAAATGGGAGCATGTATGGATTCCGATGTCCGACGGTGCAAAATTGGCAGCGACGATCTGGATTCCGGATGATGCACATGACAATCCGGTCCCGGCGCTGCTTGAATACCTTCCATATCGAAAAAATGATTTTACGGCCATCCGGGATTCGGCACGGCATCCTTATTTTGCCGGACATGGATATGCTAGTATCCGGGTGGATATCAGAGGAACCGGTGATTCGGATGGTGTGCTGCTTGATGAATATTTGAAACAGGAGCAGGACGATTGTCTCGAAGTGCTTGACTGGATTGAAGAACAGCCATGGAGCACCGGCTCTGTCGGCATGTTCGGAAAATCCTGGGGCGGTTTCAACAGCCTGCAGGTCGCTGCACGACAGCATCCGGCACTAAAAACGATTATAACGCTCTGCTCGACGGACGACCGGTATGCGGATGATGTCCATTACCGTGGCGGCAATGTTATGGGGCAGGATATGCTCTGGTGGGCATCCACGATGTTTGCGTATAATGCCAGACCGCAAGATCCGTCTGTTGTGGGGAAAAGCTGGAAAGAAAACTGGCTTGACCGGTTGAATACATCGCCATTTGTGGAGTCTTGGCTGAGGCATCAGCGTCGCGATGAGTACTGGAAACATGGTTCCGTGTGTGAAGATTATTCGAAAGTGAATATACCGGTGTTTGCGGTCAGTGGCTGGCAGGACGGCTATACGGATGCAGTATTACGGATGTTGGAAAATTTGCCGCATGCCAAAGGACTGATTGGCCCATGGGCACATGAATTTCCGGAAGTGGCCATTCCTGAACCTGCTATCGGATTCTTGCAGGAATGCCTGCGCTGGTGGGATCAATGGCTCAAAGGAATTGATACCGGCATCAAAGACGAACCGCAGCTGATATCCTGGATTCAGAACAGCGAACTGCCGGAAGTGACATATGATGAGCGCCCGGGAAAATGGGTGGTCGATCACACATGGCCGTCAAGCAATGTCACAAGTCAATCATTCTGGTTTTCTAAAGGAAAACTTGCCCGGCATGTAACAGATGAGGAAAAAATGATTATTCCGGGTAAGCAGGAACACGGCTATTACGCAGGCGTTTTCTGTCCATTTGGCCAGCCGGGAGATCTACCTGCCGATCAGCGTCTCGAAAATGGCAAATCAGTCGTGTTCACGTCTGAACCATTTGACGAAACGATCGAGCTGCTAGGTAGACCCGTTTTCCATGCGAACGTGTCGGTCGATCAGGAGAATGCGATTCTTGCTGTCAGATTGTGCGATAAAGCGCCAACTGGCGAGTCAACACTGATAAGCTGGGGCATGTTGAATCTCACCCATCGTGACTCACATGAACATCCTGAACCGCTTATGCCGGGCAGGATATATACTGTAGAAATCGGCCTGGATGTCCTTGGACAGCAAGTACCAGCGGGTCATCGTCTGGAAGTGTCTGTTGCACCGACCTACTGGCCACAAGCATGGCCTTCACCTAAACCAGTGACTTTGTCTATCTACAGCGGTGCTGGAACACATATCGATTTGCCAATTCGAACACCGCGGCAGGAGGACGCATCATGGCAGCAACATTTTGAACGACCTGAAATTTCTGAAGTGATGGAGAAGGAAATTCTTCGGGAAGAGGAGCGAACACGAAATCTCATACATGATCAGGTGAATGATATCTGGATACTGGAAGATTACTCCGATGAAGGCGAGCGCCGCCTGTTGGACAATGGCTTGGAGTATGGCAGTATCAACAAGAACACCTATACCATCAAGGGAAATGACCCGCTGTCAGCATATGTTACAAGTGAATGGGATTTGAAAGTCGGACGAGGCAAGTGGCAGACAAGATTGAAGGCATACAGTAAAATGAGCAGTGATGAGACAACATTTCATTTAACAAATACCATGATAGCTTTTGAAAATAACAAAGAAGTTTTTAATAAAACCTGGAAAAAAGAAATACCAAGAGATCATGTGTAACAAGAAGTCCAAAGTCCGGGGCAATGTGTTCCGGACTTTTACTTTTAGACTGCTAAATCTATTCGTGTAGCTTGCTTGGGTGTGCTGCAATATATTTTCATCACTATCACATAAAATTTTCGCTGCTGCTTCTGAAATATCGCAAACGTCAAGCAGGGAAAATTCGCCCGTTGATTCCATTGGCGTTAAAAACACCGTCAGCCATAACCGCATTACCCAATCGCAGCAATTTATGCATATATAAATGTGATAAAGGAAAGGTTCAATTCATGTTCGAATTCCCTTATTGCTTTTTGTTTCTCTCCGGTTGTTTTGAGCAAAACACTCGTATGCATAGCTAATTCAATGTGATATGCAGCGCTTTACCTTATTTTTTATAGATCGAATAATCCTCTTCAATGTCGCCTATATGAGGCAAGACTTGATCTCTTCCATGATAAATATGCTCATACATCGCGACACGTGCACGCTCCATGTCCTGCTCCTGTATTGCTTTAAGAATCGTGTGATGGGCTTCAAGGGAATACCTCAATTGATCTTCATTAAACCAATAGAAGGAACGGAATATCAATGGCAAAACAACCACTTTTGAAATGTGGGCATAAACATGCTGATTTTGAGAAGCTTTTATCACACAATCGTGAAATCTGTGATTGAGTTCCAAGACATCCTCGATTGTTGATTCGCCGTTTTTAAAATAGTCATTGATTGTCTGCTCATAGTTATCATTGGCTGCTTTCATTTCCTGTAAATCCTGATTAGTGCGGTAGATGGAAGCTTGGGAAGCTGCGTATCCTTCTAAAAGTGTCCTCAAATCATATATTTGCTGAATATCCTCTTTTGTATAATGCCGAACGCGAACACCCCTTTTCATGGAGACCGTCAGTCCTTCCGATTCCAAATGTTTCAATGCCTCGCGGATAGGTGTGCGGCTCATTTGCAGTTCATTGGCCAAATATTCTTCGGTGAGTCTCATTTTTGGGGGGAATTCTCCTTGCAGAATGGCTTTTTTGATATATGTATATGCATCCATTTTGTTTAACACCTCTTTTTTATTGTATAGGAATAAGTTGTAAGTTTCAATTTTCACAAAGATATTGTATACAAAAATAGGGTTATTCTGGCAAAAATACGGATTTTTGTAAATAATATTGCATGATTGTATACAAATTGTTAAAATGTAATATAAAATACAGAAAATTAATCCTAGTCCCCCAATTGATAATGAAACTTGGTGGATAATTCCGTTATGAATACAGCGGTAACAAAGGAAACAAAATGTGTTAACTAGCGCGTTAAAGGAGTGAGGCGTATGGGGCAAAGTCTGGAAGGCGTTAAGGTACTCGAATTAGGCAGTCTGATTGCCGGTCCGTTTGCGGGGAGGCTGATGGCGGAGTTTGGGGCTGACGTCGTAAAGGTGGAAACGCCGGGAAAAGGAGATCCCCTGCGTGATTGGCGCCATATTTATGAAGGGACTTCCTTATGGTGGAAGTTGCAATCCCGAAACAAGAAGTCAATCACCGTCAACTTAAAAAGCGAAGAAGGGCAGAAAATCATTCGATCCCTCGTAAAAGAATGTGATATTCTCATCGAAAATTTCAGACCGGGGACCATGGAAAAATGGAACCTTGGATATGACGCATTGTCTGCTGTCAATCCCGGCTTAGTGATGGTCCGGGTATCCGGCTATGGCCAAACAGGTCCTTACCGTGATAAGCCAGGTTTCGGCAGTGTCGGAGAGTCGATTGGCGGGCTGCGTCATATCACCGGATATCCGGATCGGCCGCCGACACGGGTAGGCATCAGTCTGGGCGACTCCCTTGCTGCCATGTATTCCGTGATTGGGGCAATGATGGCCCTTTACCATCGGGATGTGCAAGGGACTGGAAAAGGACAAGTTATTGATGTTGCGTTATATGAAGCCGTGTTCAGTTTAATGGAAGGCTCGCTGCCTGAATTTGATAAACTTGGCGCGATCCGGGAACGAACTGGATCATCGCTGCCAGGTATAGCACCTTCGAACACGTATCAATGTAACGATGGCAAATATATTGTGATCGGCGGGAATGGGGACGCCATTTTCAAACGTTTAATGGAAGCGATTGGAAGGCCCGAATTAGGTGAAGATGAACGTTTTAAAAGCAACAGCGGCAGAGCTTCCCATGCAGATTTCCTCGACGAGGTCATTGAAGGTTGGACGAAAACGCTGGATATTGAAACTGCCTTGAAGGTGCTTGATGATGCAAAGGTTCCTGCCGGCCCGATTTATAGTATCGAAGACATTGTGAAAGATCCCCATTATTTGAGCAGGGGAATGATCGAGAACTTTACATTAAACAAAGAAGAGTCACTGAGAATCCCAGGAGTTGTGCCGAAAATGAGTAAGACCCCTGGAGAAACGAAATGGCTTGGTCCTGATCTCGGACAGCACACGGACGAAGTGATGAAGGATTGGCTAGCCTATGATGATAACAAAATCCACCATCTGAAAGAACAGGGAATTATTTAAGAAAGAGGTGAAAATGGATGGAGCGAATTTATGTACAGGAAGTAGTGACACGAGACGGCCTGCAAATTGAGGATCAGTTCTTACCGACAGCGAAAAAAATTGATTTAATCAACCGGCTGGCTGATGCGGGAGTCGATAAAATCGAAGCAACCTCGTTTGTGTCACCGAAAGCTGTCCCTAATTTGAAGGATGCGGAGGATGTCATGCTGGGTATTGACAGAAAGCAGGATGTCACGTATACCACTTTGATCCCAAATGTTAAAGGTGCAGAACGTGCCGCTTCCTGTATGGCTGATGAGGTGAATCTTGTTGTTTCAGCCAGCGAAACGCATAATCGGAAGAATGTTAGTCAAACAGTGGAAGAATCCTTTTCGGGTTTCCAGGATATTGCCAGCTTTCTCACTGGTACTGGGATTAAAATTAACGGATCAGTGGCTACCTCTTTTGGCTGTCCATTCGAAGGCACTATCAGAGAAGATAGAATACTGACATTGACTGAACAATATCTTGAACTGGGAGCACATGGGGTCACACTTGCTGATACGACTGGGATGGCGACACCGAAGCAGGTCTATCAACTATGTACAAAGATGTTGGATCGCTGGCCTGATTTGCAGTTAACGATGCATTTCCATAATACCCGCGGCATGGGTCTGGCGAATGTGATGGAGGCAATCCGGGCAGGAGCGATACGATTTGATTCTTCTCTGGGAGGTTTGGGAGGTTGTCCGTTTGCCCCGGGAGCCACTGGCAATATATGTACTGAGGATCTTGTCCATATGCTCGCCTTCATGGATTATCAAATGAACGCAAATCTTGATCAATTGATTTCCGCCTCTAAACAACTGGAGGCTGTTTTGGGGCATGAGGTACCGGGACAAGTCATTAAAGCAGGCAAAATTAACGACCTGCACGCTGTGTAACACAAATCTATGGGCGAAAACCGGTGTGATGCTTACATCATTTAATGTCTGAATATTTGAAATCCAAAAAGGAGGAATAGAGATGAGTCAGCCGAAAAAAGAACCGATCAAAAACAAAAAAGTATGGATTGTATTTGGTATTTTACTGGCGTTAATAACCCCGTGGTATTTCCCAGAAAGTTTTGGGGATATTCTAATCTATGGAATGCCGCTATGGGCCGTCATCATTATTATTGCGTCTATGCTTCTGTCAGCTTTTTTATCTTATGTGATCAAACATCATTGGATGCTGGAAGAGGAAAATGAAGCTAATGAAAAGGAAGGAGTGAAGTAACTTATGGATTTAGCTTTTTCGGGCTGGTCAGGTATTTTGATTCTTGCTGTGTACGGTTTGATTATGCTTGGGGTTGGTGTTTTAACGTTTTTAAAAAACAGAAATATGCATAAAAGTCTGGATGCGTACTATCTTGGCGGCAGAGGACTCGGTGTTATGGTTCTGTTTTTCACTTTTTTTGCTACACAATATAGTGGAAATACGGTTATCGGTTACCCCCCGTCTGCGTATCGACAGGGCTTTGAATACTTAGTATCCGTGCCTTTTTTCATTATGATTATTATGGCATATCTTTTATTTGCTCCGCGACTTTATACCCTTGGTAAGAAATATAAATTGGTTACACCTGCCCAGTGGTTTGAAAAACGGTATAAATCGAAAGCGGTTACAATTCTAGCTTCATTACTCATGCTTTACGGTCTGGGTAACTACTTACTTGAACAATTAGTAGCTATCGGGCAAGGAGTGTCTGGATTAACCGGAGGAACGATTCCCTATCAGCTCGGTGTTATCTTCTTTGTCGTTATCATGCTGATTTACGGATGGCTTGGCGGGATGCGCTCCGTAGCTTATACAGATACCATACAAGGGATCGCACTATTGTTTGGTGTCTTTATGCTTTTGATCGGATCTATTATTTATTTTGGCGGCTTGCCTACCTCAGCCGATTACATGCAGGTTTTTTCTCCTGAGAAACTGGGAATTCCTGATGCACCAGGTGTGATGAATTGGTTAAGCCTGCTTGTGTTGATTGGAATTGGTGCTGCGGTTTATCCTCACGCTATTCAGCGAATATTCTCGGCAAAGAGTGAAAAAACACTAAAACGCTCATTCAGCAGAATGGCTTGGATGCCCTTCTTAACTGCAGGGGTGGTGTTCATCATAGGGATTATCGGTATTAATGCGTTTCCTGATTTATCTACTGCAGAATCCGAACAGCTCGTAGGTATGATGGCAAGTACCATTGCGAGTCAGAACGTCATTTTCTATTGGGCTATGACTTTGCTGTTTGGTGGAGTTATTGCAGCGATAGTGTCCACCGCTGATTCTATATTACTGACATTTTCTTCGATTATTTCGAACGATTTATACGGAAATTACATTAACCCTGAGGCTTCTCAGCGTAAAAAATTACTCGTTGGTAAGCTGGTAGGTGTCGTGGCAGTAGGTATCCTGATTTTAGTTGCATGGTTCCCGCCGGCAACACTTTATCAGATATTTGTATTGAAGTTTGAATTACTGATTCAGATATCACCGGGATTGATCCTCGGCCTGTACTGGAATCGCCTGCATACCAAAGCTGTCTTTACGGGAATGATTGCAGGTACATTGGTGGCTTCTCTGATGACGGTTTTCAATCTATCTTTATTAGGTATTGCCAGCGGGTTATGGGGACTTCTTCTGAACATCGTCATATGTGTCAGCGGAAGCCTTATTATGAATGTTTCCGCAGTAGAAGAGAACGAAGCAAAGAAGGTCGTAGCGTTATAACGAGCACGTCAGTTTTTGGAAAAGAGATGACTCATGATGATAAATTCTCCCATTCATAATGCAGCTTCAGGTAGGTTTAAGCCCTGGCGTATGCTATTATGGCTGCTTCTGGCACAAATCATGGTAGCGTTTATTGGTCGGAGTCTCGGGCCGCTGGGAGTACTTATTGAAGAAGATTTATATTTGACGAAAGCGCAAGTTGGGCTGTTGCCATCTGCCCTGTTTTTAGGACAGGCACTGGTTTCTATACCGACCGGTTTCTTTGTTGACCGGTTCGGATCAAGGCCGTTGCTGGTTGTGCTGGCTTCGGCTTTGGGAATCAGTTTTTTATTAATGACCTTCCAATCCACCTTTGTACTAATGTTATTGTTGGTTATGATTGGGGGGATAGGGTATGGGGGGATGCACCCTACTAGCAACCGCGGGATTGTTTATTGGTTTCCCAAAAATAAAAGAGGAGCGGCAATGGGAATCAAACAAATGGGGATTACGTTTGGATCCGCGCTGTCAGCTATTTTGTTATTGCCATTAGCTGAGACCTATGGGTGGAGAACCGCTGTTTTACTGGCGAGTCTCGGATTGATAGCGACGGGATTCCTGGCATTCTTTCTTTACAGAGATCCAGATAACGAGAAACCTTCCAAAAATCAAAAGATATCTGTCCGTTCTACATTATCAGCCACATTGAAAATGGTGAAAAATAAACCATTATTATTAATCAGTCTCAGTGCAATGGGAATTAATGGGGCGCAAATGTGTTTAAATACTTATCTTGTGTTATTTACGTATGAACAGATCGGTATTGATCTAGTGTTTGCCGGATTTTTGTTTGTCGTTTCCGAAGTGGGCGGGTCATTTGGCAGGATTGGATGGGGAATTATCAGTGATCGGGTTTTTGGGGGAGAAAGATTGAAAGTCATGACGATTATTGTCATGATTACTTTTTTCGCAAGTATCGTGGTCGCTTTTCTCCCAGCGGGTACACCATTTGAGTTGATGGTGCCGCTGTTTTTACTATTTGGTTTCTCCGTGTCGGGGTTTAATGGGATATGGATGAACTTGGCATCTGAGCTGGTGTCAAAAGAAGAAGCGGGGTTATCAAGCGGCTTTAGTATTACTTTGGGATCGCTCGGTGTAATTTTAATCCCTCCATTGTTTGGAGTGATTGTGGATCATAGTGGGTATACATTTGGCTGGCTGCTGATTTCTTTCCTGATGATTGTTGTGTTCCTATTGATCAGATATTTAAATAAAATCAGATAAACATAATCTGAACAAAAAATACCATATTTAAACAGAGAATAAAGATTGTGTTTTTAATTAAAGGAAGTTCATGAAAGTTAACAGCTGGAACCTTAAACCGCTGGAATTAAATGATTCATAACCGAAAGCAAAAAATATCAATAGCCTTTTAGTGCGCTGTCGCTTTAAACAACTACCGCTAAAGGTTTTTAATCATTTCTGATAAACGTATTAACCCTTTTTCTAGATCTTCCATGGAAGCGAATGAGAAGGATAAGCGCAGGTGATCTTGATCATTTTTATCGTATATACTTCCCGGATTTATCAAGATGCCTTCCTGAAGGGCTGCATAAAATAATTTTCGGATAGAAATGTTGGGCTGCAGCCGAAGCCAAATATAAAAACCACCTTTAGGAATATTCCAGGTTGCCAATTCTGAAAAATATTCAGTTAATATTTGAATGGTAAAGCCTCTTCTGAATTTTAATTGCTCCCTTATCTGTTTTAAATAGTCCTCATAGATTCCGTCTGCAAGCCATTTATCAACCACATACTGTGATAAGGAACTTGACTCATAATCCGTTTGCATTTTAATATCGGACAAACGTTCAATGACAGGGTCAGGTCCAACAATCCATCCAATTCGCAGCCCCGGACTCAATGTTTTTCGAAATACTTCCTACATATAGAACATTTCCCTGCCTATCCCTCGCCTTCAACGGTTTTGGCGGAGGGTTATCAAACCATAGATCACCGTAAACATCATCTTCAATAATGGGAAGGGATTCCTTATTAGAAATCGTTAATAATTGATCCCGTCTTCTTTCCGACATTAATATGCCTGTCGGATTGTCATTTTATCAAATTGGTTGGGTCAATTTCTATCCAAATGGTTGGAGACAGGTGGATCATTCTCCGTTATCCTGAATAGGGATGCAAGGGAGGGGAAAACAATGGAGGCATTACTTCATGGTGTGATGCTGGCATTTGGTTTAATATTGCCATTAGGCGTGCAAAATATATTCGTATTTAACCAAGGGGCAACACATTTAAAATTTATCAATGTTTTGCCTGTTATTATGGCAGCGGGTTTTTCTGATACGCTATTAATATATTTGGCTGTAGCCGGTGTTTCCTTCATTGTTTTTAACTTTGAGTGGTTAACAGTATTACTGTTTATAGGGGGATTTTTTTTCTTAGTTTACATGGGGTGGGTCATGTGGAAAAGCCAATCTGAACAAAGTGGTAAACAACAGTCGAACAAATTATCGGCAAAACGTCAGGTGACATTTGCTGTCTCTGTTTCATTGCTTAATCCGCATGCCATTATGGATACAATTGGGATAATTGGAACCAGTTCTCTTGTCTATACGGGATATGAAAAGTGGTTATTTACGGCAGCGTGTATAGGGGTTTCATGGGTTTGGTTTTTAACTTTGGCGGTAGCTGGAAGAAAGCTTGGTCAACTTGATAAAAATGGACAACTGTTAAAACGAATGAACCAGGCTTCCGCTATTATTATATGGGGGATGGCCATGTACATGGGATATCAATTGTTTTCACGCTGAGGTTAACGTGAAAGATAAACTAAGATTTTGAATCGGGAATACTTAATCGAGGAGTCACGTCCCAATGGATTTGTTTTTCTGCAGGGCTTTTGTCAGGATCCATTTATGCTGATCTAAACAGCTGATTAAGCATTATATCATTAGTCAACCCCCCCGTTTATGATATAATGAAAATTCCGCAACTGCACATAGAAAGAAGGACATAGACATGATTCGCATTTTTCGCTGGTCCATTTATTTTATCGGGATTATGATTTTTAGTTTGGGGATCACCATAACGGTAAACATGCAGCATTTGGGGATTCACCCGTGGGATGTATTGAATGTAGCCTTATTTGATTTAGTTGGATTGTCCATCGGATCCTGGGCGATCATCATTTCATTTGTACTGATCGTTATATCCTGGATATTGGATAAGTCCTACATTAAAATCGGGACTTTTTTGAATGCGGTGCTGGTTGGCACTTTTGTCGATTTATATATGTGGCTTGATTTCCTTCCAAAGACGACTAACACCTGGCCGGATGTTCTTGTTATCATTGCGGGCATTGTCGTCATGGGTCTTGGCGGCGGCATTTATAATGCTGCAGGCGTTGGTTCGGGTCCGCGTGATGGGTTTATGCTGTCGATTTCTGATAAAACGGGGGCTTCCATTGGAAAGGTTCGCATGATCACCGAAAGTACCGTGTTAATCATTGGACTGATCCTGGGTGGTCCTGTATTTATCTTTACATTTATTTTTACCTTTATCCAAAGTCCGCTGTTCCAGTATTCCTATTTGCAGATGCGCCGTGTTGTTGATCGAGTAGCTTTGGTGCATACGAACAGATATAGCTCAGGCTCCGGTAATGCCGGATGAGTTCTATATTGTTGTGAGGCCAAATATGTTATAATAGCAAAAAAGGCAGGAGGTGCACGTATGAGTTCGGATCAGTTTTATATTTATGGAAACAAGCAGAAGTCATTTCAGTTGCACGCAGAAAGAATGGTACTCTACCTTGGTGCTGGGATTATAGAAGCCTGGAGTAAAAATCATGAAGCCTATTACTTGTTCTTTTACAAACATGACTTCCTCACCGCTGTAAAAGCCAAAAAACTAAGGCGCTGTTCATTCATCGCTTCTGCCTTTAAACAGGGCATGGTCTTCAATGCACCGCACCCATTTATCGATGAACTATTATCTGCCAACCACCCATGCCGTACCACCCGCTTCGAACCACTTCTGAAGAAACTGGATAAGCATTATACTCCTCAGGAAAAGGCATTTATTCTGACATTCTTTGAATCATTCATTTCCAAAAAACAGCTATTTAACGAAATTACATCCATATTTTATACCTATCGCAGGAATGGGCAGAACTTTTTGGGCTATCGAATTGTCCGGATTTTAATGGACTTTGCACCCGGCCACAGCTTGGTCAGGCAGCTTTCCAGTGACTGGAGCTTTAGGGAATATGCAGATCTGTATCATCATCAATCCGAGAAAGTGCTGGATAAAGACTTGATTTTTGCTGAAAAAGTACTCAGTTCCGAAAAGGATCAGGACGATTGTTTTCACCGGCTCATCACCTTGCTTGATAAGCAATCAAGATGGATCGATATGATGGCTCTTTATGGAGACAAGTTAATTGAAAACCCGTCAGAAAACAGCTATTACCCTCTTCTAAATTTGTTGAACCGGCATTTTGATAAAGAACAAACCATGTGCATTCTTGAAAATCTGTACCACCAGCAGCCCCGCTTTGCACCACTAAAACAGGATCTCCTGCAAATATACATTGAGCTGAATAAAATTGAGCAAGTTCTGAACATACTTGAGGACCCCGATTATTATATTGAACCCCCACAAACGGAATCAATTGGAGGAATGCTCGAACAATTGGATCTGGCATCTCTCTCGTTACAACCCGAACAGCTGCAAACGTTGTTTAAACTGACGATTGATTGGCATCCTGAAAAAGCTGAACATCTTATTCACAGATACACCGCTATATTATTGAATACGAGTGAGCCGGGCTTTATTAAGGAGCTGCTGAAGCCTTTTATTGAGCAGCGCGCGGTCCATCCGATCTATCTAAAAGTAGATGCAATGGAAAAATTCAGTGATAATCTGGATCAAATGCAGGTTCTGGGGGAATTATATTATGAATTCAGCCAGCCGGAGCAGGCAATCGAGTGTTTCAGCTGGGAAATGGAACTAAAGCCTGAGGATCCGCAGCCACTCAAATGGTTATCAAAAATTTACCAGGAACTGGGGATGACGAATGAAGCAGATGCATATCGGAAGCTGTTCATTAACCTGCAGAAACAGGTATAGCATCTCATCATTTGTAATCAAATCGATAACATGATATTTTTTTATATGTATGGATCCTTGTACAACTTTGTTTTATCATATTCCTGGAACAATAGGAATGAAGATTAGATGTGAAAATACCTGAAACTGGAGGTAAATGAATTGAAAATAATTGTTGCTGGAGGAGACGGTTTTTGTGGCTGGCCGACTGCTCTTTATTTATCCAAACAAGGCCATGATGTAGCTATTATCGATAATATGATCAGACGAAAAATGGATCAGGAACTGCACTCGAATTCCATTACGCCTATTGCCGCACTGGAAGAACGGGTGGCAAAATGGAAGGAACTGACTGGAAAGGAAATCCGCACCTATGATGGTGATTTGACGCATTATGACTTTCTGCGGGAGATCCTGAGACAAGAGAGGCCTGATGCATTTGTGCATTTTGCTGAACAACGTTCAGCGCCATATTCGATGATTGATCGGGAACACGCTGTATTTACACAAACGAATAATGTTTCAGGTACATTGAATGTTCTCTATGGGATTAAGGAAATCGTACCGGATTGCCATTTGATCAAATTGGGTACAATGGGTGAATATGGCACACCCAATATTCCGATTGAAGAAGGGTATATTGAAATTGAACATAAAGGACGAAAAGATGTCCTGCCATATCCGAAGCAGCCGGGCTCTTTTTATCACCTATCCAAAGTGCATGACAGCCATAATATTATGTTTGCCTGCAAAATTTGGGGTATCCGGGCAACTGATCTAAACCAGGGAATTGTATATGGGTTGGATACGGACGAAACAAAAATGGATCCGGCGCTGACGAACCGTCTAGACTATGACGGGGTATTCGGAACAGCGTTAAATCGTTTTATTATCCAGTCGACGATTGGCCATGATCTGACCGTATATGGAAAAGGTGGACAGACACGCGGATTCCTGAATATTGAGGATACAGTCCGTTGTATTGAAATTGCCGCCAAAAACCCTGCTGACAAAGGCGAATTCCGGGTGTTCAACCAGTTTACGGAAGAGTTTTCTGTCGGTGAGCTTGCCGAAAAAGTACAAAAGGTTGCACATGAAGAAGGTTTTGAAACAACGATCGCAAACCTTGATAATCCAAGGGTAGAATTGGAGGAACACTTCTTCAAAGCAGAAAATACCAAACTGAGAGACCTTGGACTCGAACCGCATTTGCTGGATGATGAAGTCATTCGTGAAATTCTTAAAACAGTCGTTCATCATAAGGATCGGGTCATCAAAGAAAACGTGCTCCCGCAAGTTTCGTGGAAATAAGGTCAAGGCTAATCATTCAATCACATATTTTAATCTAGATCAACAATTGAGGAAGTGTCGTCATTGAAAATTGCCATAATCACGGAGACGTTCATACCTTCAACAGATGGCGTGGTCACTAGACTAAAAGCTTGTATTCGTTACTTTAAAAACGAAGGTCATGATGTTCGCATTATCGCACCTGACCTTGGTGTGTATGAATTTGAAGGCGTCAAAATAGAGGGGGTTCCAGCCCGCACTCTCCCTTTTTATCGTTCTAAAAAATTTTCACTGCCGACGCGAAAAGTCAAAAAAATGCTTGAAGCGTATGAGCCGGATGTTGTTCATGTCGTCAATCCGGCGCTGGTAGGAATGTCCGGTGTCCATTATGCAAAAAAACTCGGGATTCCGATGCTTGCGTCCTTCCATACTCAGGTGCCGAAATATGCGGATTATTACAATCTTCCTATCTTTAAAGGGTTTTTATGGTGGTATTTCCGAAAGCTTCATAATCAGGCAGAGTTGAATCTTTGCACATCCGAAGCCGTTAAGAAAGAGCTGGAGGAACAGAACTTTTATAATGTTCACGTCTGGAAGCGGGGCGTGGACACGGAATTGTTTCATCCGGATAAGTACGACCAGAAAATGCGAGAGAAACTTTCAGACGGACAGTCAAATAAAAAGCTGCTGCTGTTTGTTGGCAGGCTTGCCCCGGAAAAAGAAATCGAAAAAATTAAATCGGTATTGGATGCCTCAGATGAATTTACACTGGCGATTGTAGGGGACGGGCCGCACCGCCAGTCACTGGAAAAACACTTTGAAGGCACAAATACTGTATTTACCGGATTTATGCATGGGGAAGAACTTGCCAAAGCGTATGCGTCATCAGATTTGTTTGTATTCCCGTCAACGTCCGAAACGCTTGGTCTTGTGATTACAGAAGCGATGGCGTCAGGGCTGCCATTGGTTGCTGCCAAAAGCGGGCCAACTTGTGAACAGATTGAGGACAACCGTACCGGATTGCTTTATGACAAGGACAAGCAGGGCGATTTTACGAATACCGTGCTCCGGTTTGCTGATGAAACGCTGCGTAAGCGCTTGGCAAGAGCTGCCCGCAGTGATATTGAAGAAATGGGCTGGGATGCCCAATCGAAGCAAGTGCTTGATTACTACAAGGAAATTATCGGGATAGAAGGAAAGACGATGAGGCATTATAATATTGATCCATCCAATCTGGAAACTGAAAATAAATAAGAGGAAATAGTTGATATATGCAGTCAGCTTTCCTTTTGTTTAAACATCTGAATCAGGGAAGGTTTGGATCATGGAATCTGCTGTCTCATCGATTTCCCTTATTCCGGCATCTAGCATCAGACCTCTGAAACGAGGAGTTCCATGGCACAGCGTAAACCTAAACGTGGCCCATTACAATTTCTGCAGTTTGGCGTGATTGGTTTTGCGAATGCAGGAATTGATATTGGGACGTTAAATCTGTTATTAATTTTATTCCATACAGATGATCGGATTTTGCTTTTATTATACAACACAATCGCGTATACATTGGCAGTGGCCAATAGCTATTACTGGAATGCAAGCATTACATTTAAACGGTCAGCGCAGGGAAGCAACCGCCAGCGCATTCTGTTTATCGCTCAGGGGCTTATCAGCCTGGGAGTCAGCAATCTTGTTTTTCTGGGTGTTAATGAATGGCTGGATTATATAGCTGTTCCAAATTGGATGCGTTATAATATAGCGAAAGGATTGGCCATGCTTCTATCATTCCTAGCCAGCTTTTTTATGGTGAAATATTTTGTTTTTAAAGATTACGGAAAACGATTTATTAAATAAAACAAGACGATCATCAAAAACTGAGTCTTCAAAGCGAGACTCAGTTTTTTTATTCGGAAATAACCGTAAAATACAAAAAATTAGGTTGAAAGTACTAGAAAAATTGTGAAAAGAGTATATAATAGGAACTAATATATCCATTTCATAAAATATATAGCAAGAAAGGAGGGACGAAGATGAATGCTGCTGCGTCACGATTTTTTCATAATGTGCTCACAAATGGAATAAGGGAAATGGTATTTATCATAAGAGTGGATGGGGATCAAAACTTTTATTATGAATTTTTAAACGATGCGGCAAAAGAACGCACAATGCTCACGGAAGTAGTAATCGGCAAGACGTTTCATGGCGTGTATCCAAAACAGACAGCGGAATTTTTAACACAAAAATACAAGAAAGTACTCGATTTACAAGAAGTCATGACATATGAAGATAGTTATGAGTCGCCGGATGGTATTAAATATTCGGAAACAACATTAACCCCGCTTTACGATAACGGGCAATGTATCCATATTGTTGCACTTGTGAAAGATATTACTCAGCGTAAACTGACTGAATACGGAATACAGAAATCGAAAAATGAATTGGATCGGAATAAACAAAAATACCGGTCACTTTATGATTATAATCTGGATGCTATTTTATCATTGGATTTAAGCGGCAATATACTCAATGGAAACAATGCCGCAGCGTCTGTTTTCGGATATCAGACAAGGGAGATCCGCAATAGTCTGTTTACTGATCTGATTTATACCGATGATATTGAAATTGCCAACGAGATATTTAAAAATGTCCGATCAGGCAAACCGCAAATGCGACAGCTGCGTGTGCTGCACAAGTCATCCGGAGTGGTTGAAGTCATAGTGAAATTCACACCGATTGTTATTGAGGGAGCAATTGTCGGGATTTATGGTATTTTTAAAGATATTAATGATCAAATTTTACTGGGCAAAAAATACAGAGAAAGTGAAGATCATTTTCGAATCATCGCGGATAATTCAAATGATTTAATCACAATGATCAACAAGTATGGGTATATCGTTTATGTTTCACCGTCTTATAAAGAGGTTCTTGATCATGAAACAGATGAATATATTGGCCAGCACTTTTTGCATAATGTCCACACGGATGACGTGGACCACTTGCAGAATTCGTTTACACATTCGATCGTTACCCATACGACATGGAAGGAACAATTCAGGCAAAAAAACGGTACTGGAGATTACATATGGTCAGAGCTTCGTGGTACGCCGGTTTATAATGAAGAGGAACAGTTTACCCATATGGTGGTGGTTTCCCGAAATATAACGCTCCGCAAAGATTATGAACAGCAGCTTCAGCATATGGCCTATCACGATCCGTTGACGGGATTGCCAAACCGCCGTTACTTTATGGAACAGCTGGTCTCACAACTGGAAACCATAAAGGGGACGAAACGACGTTTAGCGATCATCATGATGGATTTGGATCAATTTAAAACCATTAATGATCGAATGGGTCACGATATTGGGGATAAAGTTATTCAGGAATATGGCCGCCGAATCAGCAGTGTTATTTGTGAAAGCGATTTATTAGCCCGGCTTGGCGGTGATGAATTCATTCTGATGCTGCCGAATGCAAAATCTCAGCAGGATGTAACAAACGTGGCCGGCCGGATTCTTCGGGTGATCAATGAAATGTGGCATGTTGAAAATAACGAATTCTATACAACCACCAGTTTAGGTATTATCATTTCGTCACCATACTCACCCGAATCAGCCAATACTTTGCTGAAGCATGCTGATAAACAGCTTTATAAGGCCAAAAAATCAGGAAAAAATAATTATCGGGTTTATGATTTTTTGCAAAAGAGTATGTAAGGTAACCCTGGAAATGAACCTTTTTTAATGTATAGAATCCCTTCACTAAAGAATCCTATTTAGTAGCTTTATTGGTTTCAGGAGGACTTATGATGGGGTTTGTAGAACGTGTTAAAAAAGGGAATACGTCTTCTGGTGTTGCTGCCCTTGGCAATACGTTTCTGGCTGGGATCAAAGGAGCTGCTGCTTTTTTCAGCGGGAGCGGTTCTATGTTTGCAACAACGATGCATTCACTGGCAGACGCCGTTAACCAAGGGTTTGTTTTTTTGGGCAGCATACTGGCTCAAGCGCCGCCATCAGAACGTTTCCCAACCGGTTTTGGAAGAGTTATTAACATATTTTGTATGGTTGCTGTCGTTGTTGTTACAGTAATGGCATATGAAACGATTAAAGAAGGATGGCATCTGTTTCAGCAACCTTCTGAATCCGGTAATATTTGGCTGAACATAGGTGTGCTTGCAGCCTCTCTTCTGGTAGATGGTTTTGTTTTAGTGAAAGCGATGAAGGAAATTACCAAAGAAACGAAAGAGGATCGCGATGGGTGGTTGTTAGTGCAGGCGTTTAAAAGCGCTCCAAAGGCGTCACCTGCTACAAGACTTGTGTTTTATGAGGATCTGGTTGCTACATCCGGTGCGATATTTGCGTTGATTGGCGTATTACTGGCACAGATTTTTGGAATGCTGCGGGCGGACGGTATTTTTACGATGCTGATTGGCGTTCTGATGCTGTTTGTAGCTTTTCGGGTCGGTTATGATAATATGGTTGGGTTAATTGGAGTTTCAGCGCCGGCAGAAGTGGAAAAAAAGATATCCGGGCAATTGCTGGAAGAAGAGCAGGTAGTCGATATTTATAAAATGCGCGTCCTTCAGGAAGGGCGTACGTATCATGTGGAAGGCACTGTGGAATTGACAAAAGGTTTATCGCTGGCTGAGGCGGATGATGTAAAATTTGAATTAACCGATAAACTGCTGCGTTCCCCTGAAGTCTCTGATGTTGTATTAGGAATCATTGAGGATAACAACAAGAAAAGCTGGGAGTAATGTGGTGGAAGTACACTGGGCACCGGGGAACGAACATGCATCAAGTACGGTAAAAAAGAAGAGCACCTGCCGTGTGCGATTCTCTTCGTGGCCTATATGACTAGTTATGTTCTCTTATTGATTTCAGATTGAACCGGCTGCGATATATCCCGGTCTACATCATAATCAATCATGACATGTTGTAAAAAGAGCCAGCCGGCAAGTAATACAGCCAGTGTTAAAACGACAATGAGCAAAACGGCTTTTTTCCCCATAGAGATGCCCCCCTCGTATTATCCCTGCTATAAGATTAGAAAAACCGTTCCTAGCTGTAAATGATGGTGATAAATGCCATCAGCTGCCTAAAGCACCGGCGACATCATAATCAGCCAAATCAATCTCTAATTCTTTTCCAAGTGCCAGATTGGCCAGCTGGGTTCCGACAAATGGTCCTGTTGTAAGACCTGAGGAACCAAGTCCATTACCAACTAGAAGCCCGTCAAAGCCGGGAAGTGGGCCAATAATCGGTAAGTATCCCGGAGTGTGGGGACGAAAACCAACGCGTGCCTCCAGCACAGTGTTATCCGCCAAGCCTGGAGCCACCTCCAAGGCTTTGGATAAAATTTCGCGAAGTCCACCGGCCGTTACGCGGCTGTCAAAGCCAACATCATCTTCATGGGTGGCACCAATAATAATCCGGTCGTCCCAGGTTAACATGAATTGATCATTGGGTGGCATGACAACGGGCCAATCGGAAGTGTCGGTTTCAGGTGACTGCAGATGCAAAATTTGCGCTTTCTGGGATGTACCCTTAAAATAGATATCCAGAGGCTTGAGCAGTTCATGCATCCAGGAACCGCATGCAGCAATGACCTGATCAGCTTCGACCGTTTGGCCATTCACGGTAACGCCTGTTATACGGGATCTCTTTTGGATCAGCTCGGCATTGCCATAATGGATTTTTGCACCATGTTTTTTGGCACCATGTATAAGGGCATCCCGTAGCGCACGTCCATTAATGCGGGCAGCGCCACTGACATGGACAGATGCATAGTCTTCAGCAAGGTGTGGAAACATTTCTTTTGTTTGTTCTTTATCAAGAAGCGTGATGTCACCCATTTCCGGTGCATCATCACGACGTTTCAGCGCACGTTCCTTCATTTCAGTGAGTTTTTTCTCATTGGTATGAATGCTGATCGCCCCGGTTTGCGCATAGCCTGTTGTCGTCTCACCATCTTCAGCAAGGTCCCGGATTAAATCTTGGTAAATGCGTGCGCCGCCTTTTGCCAGCTTGTACCATGCTTTATTCCTACGCTGGGAGAGCCACGGACAAATAATCCCGGCCGCAGCATCGGTGGCCTGCCCAGTATCATGTCTGTCAATGATGACAACTTTTGCCCCCGATTGGGCAAGTTTGTATGCAGTAGAAGCACCCAGTATCCCAGCACCAATGATAATAAATCTGTTCATAAAAAAATCCTTTCTCATTCTCTGCATCAACTATAAGAAAAAATCAGCAAAAAATAAAGTGAAACTTCATTCAGCGGGTGTACTTTTCGTTGAATGATAGTTGAACAGAATCGGACATTTACGGGCAGTTAATCCTACGGTTGAATTTTGAATATTAAATCAGTTTATAAATGGGGATTAACTGCCCGTTACATGCGGGATAAAGTGAAACTTCATTCAGCGGGTGTATTTTCCGCTGAATGATAGTTGAACAGAATCGGACATTTACGGGCAGTTAATGCTACGGTTAAATTTTGAATATTAAATCAGTTTATAAATGGGGATTTACTGCCCGTTACATGCGGGATAAAGTGAAACTTCATTCAGCGGGTGTATTTTCCGCTGAATGATAGTTGAACAGAATCGGACATTTACGGGCAGTTAATGCTACGGTTGAATTTTGAATATTAAATCAGTTTATAAATGGGGATTTACTGCCCGTTACATGCGGGATAAAGTGAAACTTCATTCAGCGGGTGTACTTTCCGCTGAATGATAGTTGAACAGAATCGGACATTTACGGGCAGTTAATCCTATGGTTAAATTTTTACATAACAGACTTGATAAAGAAGGAGACATTTCCATTTGCTGCAGATTGCAGCGAAGCGCTATAGATTAGAGAAAAATTGCTGTAGATCAGCAATGACTCAACCGCAACATAACCTACAGTGTCGCTTCAGGTGTAAAACAAGGGGGTAACTAGAAATGAATGAAAATATGATTGCCAAAATATTATTTATTATTGGGGTAGCCCAAATGGCGGCTGGGCTGATCATTGGTCTGATTATCACGACGTCGAATGTGTATTATGGAGGAGCAGGATGGTCAATCTTTTTTGTTTGGACGGTCGGTGGTTTTGTCATGGGGATGCTGTTCATCGGATTTGCTGAAAATATTAGACTGCTGCATCTAATTAATCAAAAAATAGGGTCTTCAAAGAAAAAGGATACGCCGAAGTATTCCCGGAAAATGGAAGAGCCGCAAGTATCATGGACTTTAGGTGAAGATGAAAAGGCCAAGATTTATGATGAATATCAGGGAGAAACGATTGTTGAAATTGCCCCATCACCTCAAGAGGACTACTGTTTGGTCAGGTTTAAAAGTGGACATGAATATTATGTAAGGGTTGTTTATATTGGCGGATATGGCGTACAGGAAACAGACGATGCGGCCATCAAACAATCCATTATTCAATGGTATAATGAAAGGGATTGACGATTTATATCATAAGGCTTTTTGGCATTATTAAGTGCAGTGCAAAAAAATGCATAGCCTGTGTGTCATACTATAAACAATTCAATGTTAGGAGTGTCTTTTTGGCTAAACGAAAACGTTTCAGAATGGGATGGTTCGGATGGACATTCACGAGTGTCATCACTGTAACGCTAATAGCTTCCGCTGTATTCTTTTTTAATCTCTTTGATCTAGGTCCAATGACGTTATTTAACAGTGATGATCAAGCAACAGAAGCAGACGATATGTCGGAGGAAGATGTTGAGCATTTAGAGGAAGTACGGGGAACGGTTGGCCAAAAAAATCAGGATATTGGGCAATTTGTTTCGGATACGCATGATTTTTATAATGAGACGACTGGCTATGGTGGTATTTCATCACTTGATTGGGACGAGCAAAGAAAGGAAGCAAATGCTATTCTGGAAATCCTTGACGAAGAGCTGCCGGATGTGGAAGATGGGGCCCTGCAGGAAGACCTGGAACATATCCAGGAATTGGCAAATGCAGTCATGAATGAGGAGGATTCGAGTAGGGTACGTTCCCTGCATCGAATATTTCATGATCTTGATATTGCATTAAATGACTATAATACCTATGATAAAATCTGGAATGCAACAGAAACATTAAACACAACAAATTAGTATTCACTCGACATATTTTTATGATAATCTAATAGATAGAGAAAAAGATATTTGCACTAAAGGAGTAATGATATATGGACAAGACCTTAATTTTTGGACACAAAAGCCCGGACACCGATACGATTTGTTCTGCTTTGGTATATGCTGATTTGAAAAATAAGATGGGTGTGGAGGCGCATCCGGCCAGACTAGGGGAAATTAACGGTGAAACACAGTTTGCGCTGAATTATTTTGGTGTGGAAGCACCGGCATTTATCGAAAAAGTGGATGATGATGTCGATAACGTTATTTTGGTTGACCACAATGAATTTCAGCAAAGCGTGGACAATATTGCTGACGTACGCATCACAGAGGTTATTGATCATCACCGTGTTTCCAACTTTGAAACGAAGGAGCCGCTTTATTTTCGTGCGGAGCCTGTTGGATGCACAGCTACGATTTTGAATAAAATGCATAAAGAAAACGGTGTGATTGTTTCCAAAGAAAACGCCGGATTGCTGTTGTCTGCCATTATCTCTGATTCACTGCTTTTAAAGTCGCCAACATGCACACAGTCGGACCGGGAGGCTGCATATGAACTGGCTGAAATTGCTGGGGTGGATCTCGAAACGTATGGTCTTGAAATGCTGAAAGCCGGTGCTGACTTGAGTGATAAATCAGCATTTGATCTGGTGACAATGGATGCGAAAGAATTTACAATGGGTGATGCGAAAGTCCAAATCGCACAGGTTAATGCTGTTGATACCAGTCAAATTTATGAATCACAGGATGCAATTGAAAAAGAAATGGAACAGATTATCAGTGACAAAGGTTTGGAACTATTCCTATTTGTCGCCACTGATATTTTGGAAAACGATTCAGATGTTCTGGCATTGGGCAACGCGAAAGGCAATGTTGAAAAAGCATTTGATGTCACATTGGATAATCAAAACCGAGCACTGCTGAAGGGCGTTGTCTCCCGAAAGAAGCAAATCGTTACAAATCTGACAGAGGAATTTACGAAATAATGAATGTTTAAAAAACGCCTTGCACAGTAGATTGTGCAGGGCGTTTTATTAGTGATTCTCATAAGTTAAAAATTTCTTCCTTTACAGTGAAAGCATCCAAAGCCTCATCATCAATTTCATAACCGATACCCGGTTTGTCCGGAACAGCTATCATGCCATCATGTACAGTGACTTCTGGTTTGATGATGTCTTTTTTCCAGTAACGCGAAGATCCGGCTGTATCACCGGGCAGTACGAATTGCGGCAGTGTCGTTAATGCGATGTTATGTGCCCGGCCGACACCAGCTTCGAGCATGCCGCCGCACCAGACATCGATATCATGTTTCTGGCAAAGATCCTGTATCCGTTTTGCTTCAGACAGACCGCCGACTCGACCAATTTTTATATTGATGATGCTGCAGCTTTTTAATTCAATAGCCTTTCTGACATCTTCCAATGAATGAATACTTTCATCAAGGCAGATGGGTGTCCCGAGAGTGGCCTGCAATTTGGCATGGTCGACAATGTCATTATGTGCCAAAGGTTGTTCAATCATCATTAAATCCAGCTCATCTAATTTTTTCAGCTGATCGATGTCCTTTAGCGTGTAGGCTGAATTGGCGTCCGCCATAATGGGCGTTTCAGGAAAATGCTTCCGGACTTCTTTTAATACATCATAGTCCCAGCCAGGCTTAATTTTGATCTTGATCCGCTTATAGCCTTCTTTGACATAGTGATCGATTGTTTGCAGCAGGTCATTCACACTTGGCTGAATTCCGATGCTGATACCAACGTCTATTTCTTTTTTCGTGCCTCCTAGTGCTTCAGCAAGTGGTATCTGATTTTGTTTGGCATAAAGATCCCAGATTGCCCCTTCCAATGCAGATTTCGCCATATTATTTCGTTTGATTGGCTTGAAAACTTCCAGTACATCATCCGGGTGATGGAGAATGTTTTTCCGCAGCCGCTGTATTAGAAAATCTTTCATGATATGATGGTTTGTTTCAACGGTTTCCTCACTATACCAGGGGCTTGTGAATGCAACAGATTCACCAAACCCGTGGTTGCCATCGTTATCGAGCACTTCGGTGATAAAAAATTCTTTCTCCTGCATCGTTCCAAAACTGGTTGTGAATGGATCGTTCAACATCATTTTTATTCGTCTAAGTTTTATTTGTTTCACAGGTATTGTCATGCCTTTGGCCTCCCGTAACATTTTCACGTTGAAAAATAATAGCTGATCTTTCTGAATGGTCTTCCCGCAGTTCCCTTTTTAAGAATTAGATAATGCATTATGCGCATTAAAAAGTTTTTTTGCAATAATCGTCTGAACAATTAAAAACAGTCCGCCTGCCGCCCAATATAGCGGGAGTGCGGCCGGTGCCCCAAAAGAAACTACACCAATCATGATGGGGGAGATGAGTCCCATCACAGCCATTTGTTTTTTCTGATTTGGGTCCATGCCTATTTGTGAAACCTTAAATTGTATGAAATATACTGCCATAGCGATCAGTGCCATCAAAATATCAGCATCCCCAAGGTTAAACCACAAAAATGAATGTGACGCAATTTCCGGTGTCCTTCTGATTGCATAATAAAATCCGATCAGGATGGGAAATTGAATGATCATGGGTAAGCAGCCGATCGATGACATTGGATTGATCTGGTGTTTCTGATAAAGCTGCATCATTTCCTGCTGCATCTGCATGTTGGCATCTTTGTTGTTACTGTTCTTATACTTTTCCTTTAACTTGTCCATTTCAGGCTTCAGTAGTTTCATTTTTTCCTGCATGTCACGGCTGCCTTTCATTTGTTTGAGCATAAAAGGCATGAGCGTTATGCGTATTATGAATGTCATAACAATGATGGACAGGCCGTAATTGTCCCCGAACAGCGATGCCATATTTTTGATAAAATATGAGAATGGATCAATCAAATAATGGTCAGATAAGCCGAATGTTCCCCCGTCGGCCGCACATCCGGTCAAAAATATTAATAACGTAACCGCAATTAAGCTATATTTTCCCAAAAAAGTGAATACAGATTTTTGCTCCATTGTTGTCCTCCTCGTTTTAATCTGGTTTGTGTCAACGAGAAGGAGTGGCAGTCACTATCGTCATCAGGTGCATCCATGCGTTTGGTTGTATGTGTTATCCAATCATGAATATCACGGGAATCACCGAGTGTTTCGCACATTGGCATAAGCTTAAATTGCAGTGCGTGGTATTCCTTAATATATTCTTGGTTGCGTAGCGTGCTGTTGTTTAGATTGATATGCATTAATCGAAAAGTGCAAATGATGGACAGGACAATACCCAAATAAACATACATCGGGGATATCCCGGCAAACAAATCATACAGCAACTCAATCAGCATCTGTATTCACCTCCTTCATATGTCTGTTTACTGTGTTACGATTTTATACTAACATAGGTTTCATACAATAAATGGAAAATTTTAGAGTGACGCAGGCGGTATATTATTAAGCAAAAGGGAGTGATATCTATGGGAAGGAAAGTGGCATTGTCATTCAGTGGCGGCAAGGACAGCTGCCTGGCATTATACTATTTGCAGCAGCAGCGGATTGATGTGTGCTGCCTTCTTACGACGGTATGGAAAGAGAGTCTGGCTACTGTTGCCCATGACGAAAAGCGTGAGCGCATAATGAGGCAGGCGGAGCGGCTTGGAATTCCCATCCATTTTGTTGAAACAGATTTTGGTACATATACGGACGATTTTGTTTTTTATTTAAACGAATTGAAGTGGCATTATGGAATTGATGGGGCTGCATTCGGCGATATTTATCTGGAAGGTCACCGTGAATGGGGTGAGCAGGTGGCTGCAGCAGCAAGTATTGAAGCCATGTATCCATTGTGGTCGGAGCAGAGGGATGTTTCTGGTCTGCTGCATCAATTTGTATCGCTTGGTTTTCATGCAGAAGTGATCAAGGCCGATGTTGATAAGCTGCCCGATAAATGGGTTGGTCGGAGGATTGATGGCTCATTTGTTAAAGATATTATGATGTATAAGGATGTATGCCCAATGGGGGAGTCCGGCGAATATCATACGTATGTTTATGATGGGCCCATTTTTCGGACGGAATCAGCCAGACGGTAACAAGCTGCAAGGAAGGTGGAAAACACCATGAAAGTATTAGCTATAACAGGTTACAAACCAATGGAAATTAATATTTTCAAATCGGATGACGAACGGATTGCCTATATTAAAACAGCAATTGAAAAAAGGCTGATCGGATTTATTGAGTACGGACTTGAGTGGGTGCTTATATCCGGGAAAATGGGCGTCGAACTATGGACCGGTGAAGTTGTGCTGGATCTGCGGGAGAAGTATGGTCTTAAGCTTGCTGTTATCCCGCCGTTTGAAAATCAGGAGGAGCGCTGGCCGGAGCCTATCCGGCAAGTGTATCAGGAAATAGCAGCGATCGCCGATTTTTACAGGCCACTCTACAAAGGCGGCTATAGCGGACCGTATCAATACCAGGCTAACAACAAATGGCTGATTGATAAAAGTGACGGGTGTTTGCTGCTGTTGGACGAGGAATTTCCCGGCAGCAATCGTTATTTTTACCAGGAAGCTAAAGAGACGGAAGGCGGTTACTCGATCTATTTGATCACACCGGCAGATCTTGAGGATGTGGTGGAGGAAATGCGCATGATGGACCCAGAGTATTAGGAGTGAGCTCGACAAGTTCATATTGGCTGAAAATGTTGCTTCAGGAATGTCGGACTTTAACAGAAAAACGTCGAAATAAACATTTGGAATTGAATTTTAAAACTAAATAAGAGAGGTTGTGCTTCATTGTTTATCAAACCCCTTGTTATCCCCGGGCATATTCTGCGTGCACAGGCTTTGGACGGTGGGACATCAGACACTCATCCTTTCAAGGAAAAAATCAGTAATCGAACGGCAAATCTGCTTTCAGGATAGAAAGGCGAAAATACTATGAAATATCAACTTCAATTTCTTCCGGAAGATGACTTCTTTATTTTTCATTATGTCAGGCTCCTCGATCAATATGGGCATTTTCAAATGGATTTTCTGCTTTTATCCCGCTGTTTCCATCTCATTATGGAAGTTAAAAATATTCATTACAACATGCATTTTGGTATATGGGGCAGACTTACCGGATCATAAATGGCGATAGTGGAAGTATTCGGGAGCCCTGTTGAACAGACAAACCTCCAGTATAGAAGGTATCTCAGTTGGCTCCGCAAGCATGATTTCCCTCCTGTTCCCATTGAAAAAATAGTTGTCTACAGTCGCGGCGATACTTACTTGCGAAACATTACCAACGATAAAATTATTTCAGATATCGTTATGCATCGCGATAAAGTGCTTTCCAAAGTTGAACCATTTATGAAAAGACATCAATCCCCACGTTTCTCTGAAAATCAGTTAATGAAACTTTCCTATCAGCTACTTGAGGAACATGTAGCTGAAGAGGGCGATGGGATGGAAAAATTGAATATTGGATATAACGATTTAATCAAAGGCGTTATCTGTCCGGTGTTCAGTGCTGTTCCCATGGATTAGAAAAGCGGAAAATGGCGGTATTTTTCTTGCGGCTGCATTTCAAAAACAGGGCACCGAACTACATTGACAGACTATGCACTGTTGGTAAGTGAATAATATTAATAATCGGCAGCCGAGGGATTTTTTGCAGTTAGATAGAGCTTATATTGTTAAATATCTACTACAAAAAGAAAACTTCGAACAAATAGGTAGAAGCAGCGGGAGGAAATTAAGATTTATCTGGAAAATATGTTAAAATCCCGAAGTTGGGAGCAAAATTACCGAAGTTCACACAAGAAATCCCACAATGTCGACTTCAACAAAACCATAAAAAAGCAACTTGGCGTCATGCCAAGTTGCTTCCCTATACATCTTATATCGTTTTTGGTACCAGATTGAAGCAGCGTTTGTAAATCCATTGATAGTCTTTTTCAGTCAGATCGCGTGGGTTGCCGACTGTCTGCGGATCTTTCATCGCTTCTTTGGACAGGCGGTCGATCATTTCTGGTGAAACACCTTGTTCTTCCAGGCTCGGGATGTCCAGATCCTCTGCTAGCCGGTACAATTCTCGAACCGCCTCTTTGGCCGCTTCTTCGGTTGTCATATGGAATGTATCAACGCCCAGTGCTTGTGCGATGCGGGCAAATTTGTCCGGATGCCCTTTCCAGTTGTATTCAAGAACTGGTCCCATCATTGCTGCAACACATTGACCGTGTGCTACTGGGATGATACCGCCAAGTGTTTGGGACATCGCGTGTGCGGCACCGGCTGATTCACTCCCGTAAGACAATCCTGCGAGCATTGCTGCCTGTGCCATGCCATAACGTGCTTCCAGATCGCCGCCGTCAGCATATGCTCGGCGGATATATTTGCCGACATATTCCATAGCGAGCAATGCTACTGCATCGGTTACTGGCTGTGCGAAATGCATGGTGTAGCATTCGATTGCGTGTGCCAGTGCATCAATACCGGTCATGGCTGTGACATGTGGCGGCATGGATACATGCAGTTCCGGATCAAGAATCGTCAAATGTGCTGCAATTAATGGTCCGCCGGTATTGAATTTGAATTCACGCTCTTCGTCGGTGATAACCGCCCATTGTGTCACTTCAGAACCAGTTCCGGCAGTTGTCGGAATCGTCGTCAGTGGCGGAATACGGTTTTCCAGCGGTTTTTTGCCTTCAGCTGCTTCGTAGTCCAGCACACTGCCTTCGTGCGTCGCTTCAACGCCGATGCCTTTAGCAGTATCCATGGAACTTCCGCCGCCGACTGCTACAAGACCGTCACAGCCTTCCTTTTTGAAAACGCTGGATCCTTCACCAATCAGACGTACTGGTGGGTTTGGCTCAACTTTATTGAACACAACAACATCAACGCCAGCTTGTTTCAAGTGTTTTTCGACCGGTTCGGTAACGCCGGCTTTATAGATGCCCGGATCGGTAACGAGGAGCACCTTTGAGGCGCCAAGATTTTTAACTTCCTCGCCGATGTGTTTGATCGCTCCAATACCATGTTTGATGGCTGTTGGAATTTCAAATGTATGGAAATTGTGCATGTGTTCTACTTTCATGTTTAAACTCATCAATGATTCCTCCTGTATTTTAATTTTAAAGTGTGATGCAGGATCGCATGTAACCGTCCACAGAATCAGGACGGATCTGTTAATGTTTCGATGGGATGTTCTTTACCGGATAAATGTCTATTAAAACCAGTTAAGCGGTTCAGGATTCAGATTTTGAAAAATATGCTTGGTTTCCTGATATTCTTCCAGGCCTGGCTTGCCAAGTTCACGGCCAATGCCGGACTGTTTAAACCCGCCCCATGGTGCATGCGGAAAGTACAGGTTGAATTCGTTGATCCAGACAGTGCCCATCCGCATTTTGGCAACGCAGCGCTCTGCTTTGGCAATATCATTTGTGAAGACACCGCCGGAAAGGCCGTAAATTGAATCATTTGCGAGACGGACCGCTTCTTCCTCGGTCGTGAATGTTTCCACGGTAATGACCGGGCCGAATCCTTCGTTTTGCACAACGCTCATATCAGTCGTGCAATCCGTCAATACAGTTGGCAAATAGAAAAATCCGTTTTGCAGTTCCGGATCATCGGGACGCTCTCCGCCGACAGCGACTTTTGCGCCTTCTTTTTTACCGTTTTCTACATAATTCACAACTTTATTTAAATGTTCTTTAGAAATAAGCGGTCCCATTTGAGTTGATTCGTCAAAGCCGCTGCCGAGTCGGATGTTTTTAACACGGTCAACCAGCGCATCAACGAATTTGTCATGAATGCTTTTTTCCACAATCAGCCGTGTACCCGCTGAACAAATTTGTCCGGCATGGAAAAATACTGCGTTCATCGCTTGATCAACCGCTGTTTCAAAATCAGCATCGGCAAACACTACATTCGGATTTTTCCCGCCAAGTTCAAGTGCCAGTTTTTTCACATTGGAACTGGCTGCTTGCATGATCTTTTTACCTGTTTCAATGCCGCCCGTAAATGAAATGAGATCGACATCTTTATTTATGGATAGCTCTGCACCAACTGTATTACCAGGGCCAAGAACAAGATTTGCAGCACCTGCAGGAACACCTGCTTCTTCTATTAATTCAAATACTTTTATAGACGTAAGCGGTGTGATTTCACTTGGTTTCATTACAAGTGTATTGCCTGCTGCCAATGCCGGTGCCAATTTCCAGGATGCCTGCAGCAGCGGGTAGTTCCATGGTGTGATTTGTCCGCATACGCCAACGGGCTCACGGATTACCTTGCTGATTGAATTTGGAACCGGTGAGTCGATGATTTCGCCGCCGTCCTTGTCAGCCATTTCCGCGTAATATCGGAAAACACCAGCAATATCATCCATATCACCGCGGCTTTCCTCTACTGTTTTACCTGTGTCGAGTGATTCAAGCTCGGCCAATTCTTCTCTGTCCCTTTCAATAAAATCAGCTATTTTATGGACGATTTTCCCGCGTTCAGTAGCGGGGGTTGCTGGCCATTCGCCTTGATCAAAAGCTTTTCTTGCTGCAGCAATCGCTGTTTTTGCGTCGGATTCATCGCTTTCTGTAACCTTTGCAATTATTTCCTGATTGTAAGGATTCATAATGTCACGGACGGCATCAGTATTGGATGTCACCCATGTTCCATTTATAAACTGTTTTTTGATGTCCAACGGTAAACCTCCTTTTATTATTAATTTTGTTAAAAAGTTATTTAACGTTTTGAACAAATCAAATTTACCACGTCTATTTCTATCTGTCAAAGTAAAAATGATATGATGCTAAAATGGCGGATAAATATTAGATTGCTGTTGTTATTTGACATATTTTTAATATACGTTATGATTAAGTTTGTAAAGAATATATTTAACGTATTAAATTTATTTAAAGTGAGGTGAAGGCATGGCCGATTCACATAATGAAATGGCAAAAGAGAAGATTGCCAATGCAAAAGATTATGTTATTGATGCCATTGCGGAAACGATGGATGTATATGGCGTAACACCCGCAGCCGGTAAACTGTATGCCACCATGTATTTCCAGGATCAGATGAATCTTGATGAAATGCGTGAGGAACTTGGCATGAGCAAACCGAGTATGAGCACAAGTGTACGGAAACTGCAGGAGATCGAGATGGTTAAAAAGAAATTTCAGCGTGGTTCCCGGAAACATACGTATGCAGCTGAAAAGAATTTCTTCCACTCATTTATGTCCTATTTTTGTCAGATGTGGGATCGTGAAGCAAAAATGAACATGGAAGCTATTAAGTATGCCGAATTTGAATTGGATCAAATTTTTGAGGATGAAAATGTTTCACCGGAATTAGCGGAGGAAGCACGGAAAATCTATGACCAGCTTGACCAGTCCAAGAATTACTATCGCTGGCTGGAGCGGTTGGTCGCAAGTATACGATCAGAGGAAATTTTTGAGTTTTTACCAAAATATCCAGAAGAATAATCATAATGAGGAGAGGATTATACATCTATGAATTTCGTGAAAAATAAACTTTTTCTAATTGGACTAGCATTAGTCGTTATTTTAGCAGCGTGTGGAGATGATTCCGATTCTGAATCAGAAGACGCCAATTCCGGAGATGGCTCATCGGAAGAGAAAGGTACAATTGAGATGGCACAAATTAACTGGGCTGAAAATATTGCAGTTTCAAATATGTGGAAAGTAATTCTGGAAGATAAAGGGTACAATGTGAATTTGAATCTGCTTGATATGGGTACCATAATGAAAGCATTGGCAGAAGATGAACTGGATATTAACCTGGAAGTATGGTTGCCTATTCAGGATAAGAATTATCTCGAAGAATATGAGGGTCAAGTTTTCTTTTCAGATGAGACTTGGTATGACAACGCAAAAGTTGGTCTTGTTGTACCGACATACCTGGAAGACATCAACAGTATTGAAGATTTGAATGCGAATAAGGAAATGTTCGAAGGCGAGATTACCGGTTTTGACCCGGGCGCAGGGACAATGGAAGTGACAGAAGAATTGATCCAGGAATATGACCTTGAGTATGAACTGCTTCCAAGTTCCGAACCGGCCATGATTGAGGAAATCGATCAAGCCATCCAGAATGAAGAGCCGATTGTTTCACCACTCTGGAGTCCGCATCGGGTATTTTCAGAATTCGATTTGAAATATCTTGAAGACCCGGAAAATGTATATGGTGAGGTTGAAAAAATTCACCATGCGACACGTCAAGGTTTTGCCGATGATTTTCCAAAAGTGAGCGAATGGATGAAGAACTGGAAAATGGACGACGAATCGATTGGTCAATTGATGAGCTACGTAAATGAAGCTGAAGAGCCAATTGATGGTGCAGAAAAGTGGGTTGAAGAAAACCAGGATCTGATTGATGAGTGGGTAACGGAATAATGATGATATGCTAAAGTGTAAAAAGGAAGCCCCTAATATCGGCTTCCTTTTTCTTATCACTTTAACAATCTACGGGTTCCACAAATAATCGAGCATCTCATCTTGGAACAGGTTGGTATCAATGTTGCACTGTTCGGATTCGAGCCCATATTGCCATCCGTACACCATAGCATTATCCGGTCCTTGCGGGTTATATTCGGGAGCATTATCTTTTGCTGTGACTTCATTTTGCGGGTATGCTGTCCATACGACGGTGTTTTCCCGCAATTCTTCATCGGCTGCTTTATAGGCTTCGATCAGTGCGCTTCCTTCATCAAAGACACCATATAGAGCGGGTTCATAAGCAGATTCGGAAAGTGTATCATACCAGCCTTTCATAAAGGCAGTATCTACTGGGAAATTTGGCTCGATATCACCAAATATGGCCACTCCATCAGGAATACCTAAATCCTCTGCATATTCAATGGCTTGTTCAGCTTCCTCGACACCATGGTCATAGCCTGTTGCATCGTTGAAATGGTTGTAAATGACTAATAGCCGAACATCGTTGTCATGCAGATTATTTATTTCGTCTGAATCCAATCCAACTGACACATTCTCTTTATCACCAAGATATCGTCCCCACACTTCCGGCTCGCCGAAGTTATCATGGACACATTGATATAGATTATTATCTGTATTGCTGGCAGAGTCGACACCCCAGTAGATGTTCTGATTATTTTTACCGTTCTGATCGCTTGCTGGCTGATCGGATAAGCTGGTTAATAAAAAAGCCAAGATTAATGGTGCTGCAATCAAAAGACCTAATCCGATCAGATAATAAATTTGCGATCTGCTCACATAATCCCTCCCTTCAAGCCTTATTGCAGTGTATTGATGGAAGGGAGAATATGATTAGGCTGGGGACATGACTGCAGTGAAAAAAGGCGCATATACAGGTGACATTGAGGTTGGTCGTGTGGTTCAATTTCTTAAAATCTTTCTTCTTATGTCAACCTTTGTTAAACTAAAGAATAGGTAGTATAACGTTTGAATCAACGAAAGCTTTTTGCTGGGAACTGGCAGAAAGCTCATTTTTCGGCAGATTATACGATTGTGACATCAACGGAAAGGAAGTGATCTTCATGCGGTTAATACGTGCTGGCATACATTTTTATCTGATAGGTCTTATCATCCTAACGCTTGGAATTGCATTAACCATCCAATCGACATTGGGTGCCTCGCCGTTTGATGCACTTCTGGTCGGGCTGCATCGGACATTTGGGCTGACGGTTGGCAGTTTCGAAATCATCGTTGGATTGACGATGGTTCTCGGTAACGCCCTGGCAGAGAAAAAAAAGCCGGAGTTTTTTGCTCTGATTACGTCATTTGTGACTGGAATTGGTATTGATACATGGCTATTTTTGCTTGGTGATATGGTGACGCCCGTCACATGGTATGGTGAATGGGCAGCGCTTCTGCTGGGGACGATTTTAATGGCACTCGGTGTGGCCTTTTATTTACAGTCAAAAATCGCTCCAAACCCGATGGATCGCTCCATGCTGGTTGTATCAAGCCTGACTGGGTGGGGTGTTTCTTATTCACGCGCGGCCATTAGTGTGGTGCTTGTCATTCTGGCATTTAGCTTCGGTGGCGCAGTCGGCATTGGAACTTTGATCAACGCACTATTTTCCGGTGTCGTCATCAGTTTCTTTTTGCCGTATGTGAAGATGCTCAAAAATGGGTTCCACAAGCATGGTGAGGATCTGGTTTCCTGATGGTTTTTTTTTCCGGTAAAATCGCGCGCTTTAATCGTCTGGTATAGATTCTTTTTCCTCATCAAAAGCTATGCGTGAAATCGAAAAGGAGGAAATGGAATATGGGTGGAAAACCTAAAGGACCCAAGCAGCAGGAAAAACCGAATTTGCCAAAAAGCCCGCAACAGCCATACGGCGAACCGATACAGGGCTCCCACAAAGTAAAGCAGCGGAATCATTCGCGTCAAAAACAGAACCCTCATCATGATATGTAAAATGGTACACAGAATAGCACGCAGTCTGTTTGTGTGCTATTTTTTGTATGGGGTAGAGTGGTGGCATTGGAAAAGCTCGTTTTAATGGTGATCACGGCTTGACTATAGCACGCTTTTGCCATGCATAAGCAGAATATACACCTTCATATCGGTTGAAAAGCAGTCTTTGGCAAATCATGACTTGGCCGAGTGCGATTTTATAATGAGCGATGTTGCAGACGATCCACCCCCGCCGGAAGCACGTGACATCCAATTGCATAGCAAATTCATTTGCAAATTTGAGTCTCCGATTGTGATAACCATATGCTTTATATGAAGAAAGCAGACCCGAAACGTTTGAAGGAAGAAACGTTTCAGGTTTTTCTTAATGAGGAGCAGGAACTCCGGTTATGGGTAACGAGTATATCGTTCACGACGATTCATGGGGAGGGGATTTTTTTGCTGGGCGTTCATAAAGGGCAGGTTAAAATTGCTGGACATTCTACTCAATGGAAGGATCTGTTTTTGGAGGAAAAACAGCTGCTTTTAGAAATGATTGGCGAATCCGTGGTGGATATTCAGCACGCCATCAAAAACATATCCGCGAAACCGATCATTGATATGTTAGTCGGCATGAAGTCACTGGAAGACGTGGATTTATTTGACCGGAAACGGCTGGCCGAAGAAGACATCTACCGCTTGAAAGTAGTTCTTGACGGCAAAGTGGTTTTTGCGAAATTTTCGGATCTGAAAAACCTGACCAAAACACACATCATCCATGTCGTTGAATATAAGGGTGACTGGTGGAATCAGCATCTGTTTTCCCTTGATTTTTCAAATGAAAATCCGGATGCTGTCAGGGAGTATGAGGCACTGAAAATAGAGCTGGCGAATTAATACGCAAATGATGAGCAGACTTATACGGATCTGAAGAAGCGATTTGTTGATAAGATACTGGCAAAGAGAAAGGCTGAGCGATGAAGGATTTTCCGGTGCTGCTGACCAGACTGCTTGAGTTGACCACCCCCATAATATCTGGTCACCTCATCAAAGCCTGAAGCGCGTTGAAGATGCTTCGACTCATTCCGCGTTGTTTTCAAGCATGGAATGGGTATTAGCTAGGGAATTTTTCTAAAAGATATGGAGACTTTTGCTGGAACGGTCGGACTGAACAAATGCGCTATAGATACTGGCAAAATCGCTATAGATTTCAGCGCGGCGCTATAGATAAGGTGAAAACCGCTGTAGAATGAGCAGGAATCGCTATAGTTTGGGTGAGAATCGCTATAGATTAAAGCCAAATCGCTGTAGTTTCACAGTGAGTTAGCTTTTTTAAAATTTTTTAATCTCATGCAGGATTTAAGCAGCACAACAGAGAATATATATAAAACAGAAAGGAAGTGATTCATGATTGCAATCTTCATTAGTTGTTAAACCTCGTGATGTTCCTATTGAAGTACTAAAAGCTGAAGCATTGAGCAGACGTTTGGCTGGACACCATTATATGAAAAAGGAAGTCAATCAGAAGGCAAAAAACCTCCGGGCAGGACTTAATGGTGAAGAGTCCCTGGATTTTATACTAAGTTTCATCCAAGACGATTCCTGCCGTATCCTTCACAATCTGCGCATCCGCGACTACAGCGAATACTTCCAGATCGATAATCTGATCCTCTCTCCTAAGTTTATTCTCATTAATGAAGTAAAAAATATAGCCGGTACTGTTATGTATGATACATTTGGTCAGGCAATCCGCATCTCAAAAAATGGAGAGGAAGAGAATCTCGGGAATCATATCGAGCAGGTGAATCTGCAGCATTTACGTTTACTAAACTGGATGCGGCAGTATAATTTTCCTGCAATTCCGATAGAAAAACTTGTTATTTACAGCAGCTCTTCCACCATTATAAAAAATCCAGGTAACAACAAGACGGTAGACAAAACGGTCATTCACAAAGAGGAGCTGTTAACCAAAATAAGTGAGCTTTCAAAAAAACATAAATCAGCCGTCTTTTCAGAAGAGCACCTAAATCAATTATCTGCTCATTTAATCGACGCACATACACCAAAGAAGATTGATATTATGGAAAATTTTAGTGTGGATCGCAAGGAACTATTATGTGGTGTCTTTTGTCCAGGGTGTGGTGCGCTGCCAATGGCACGAATAAAGGGGGGGTGGATATGCCCCAAGTGTCAATTAAAATCAAAGAATGCACACATACCAGCACTCCAGCATTATAATTTATTATTTGGCAATAAAATCAATAACCGTGAGGCCCGGGAGTTTTTGAAAGTGGACTCTTCACATGTGATTAAGCGGATTTTTCGAAAAGAAGCCTTTGAGTCTACAGGCAATACCACAAAACGAGTTTATTGTTTACCTTTTTACTGATATTGGATTTTGAGCACTATAGATAAATGGAAAATCGCTGTAGATTTCAGCGCGGCGCTATAGATAAGTGGAAAATCGCTGTAGAATGAGCAGGAATCGTATTATAGTTTGGGTGAGAATCGCTATAGATTAAAGCCAAACCGCTATAGACTAGCGGCGAGTCACAAGTAGCCCAGGCACGTACAACATGAAGCGGGCTTGTTCTGTATCATCACAGAAATACCTCGTAAATGCTTGAATATACAAATTTAAATTTCGGGTTGTTCTTTCAAATCAACAACCCGATTGCTCCTTTGTTCAACAGCCTTTTCTACTTCGCTTATTTGCAACCGAATCCATTGTGTTCTTTTAAAAGTCAAAAGATGAAGCAACTTTAACAAATAAGATCGAACTTGGATCCTCTGTCCACTACTTCATTACGGACGATAAACCTCATAGCGACCACTCCGTTACATTATTCTATCCCGTTAGTTCCCTCACCGACTGTTCCGATAAAGGTCGCTGTCATGAATATCCAAAATTTAATGTGTCCTCTACGTGAGTTTATTGCCTTCATCGATGTTTTTCCTTATGTACAGACAGCCCGATGAACCATGACAAAAAAATACGTTGATAAAATAATTCCATCCAAAGGAAGTTAACATAAGATGCTGTGACCTTTACTTCATATAAATAAATTCAGGGCATATTCCATCCCAAAACTCTGTTATAATGAATCCAGGATTTATATTGAGGGGGAAAACGATGGAAAGCCAATCAATCAAACTGACGAATCTTACAAAATCATACAGAAGACAAGAAGCTGTTAAAAGTTTAAATCTTGAAGTGAAAAAGGGAGAATTATTCGGTTTTCTTGGGCCGAATGGTGCCGGAAAAACAACTACGATTAAAATGCTCACCGGGCTGTTGAAGCCAACAAGCGGGTCCGCTGAGATTAATGGCATTAACATATGGCAACATCCGCTCAAAGCAAAAGAGAAAATTGCTTACGTACCTGATCAGCCCAATCTTTATCCGAAATTGACCGGGTGGGATTATCTTGAGTTTGTTGCATCTGTTTTCCGGATTCCTAAAGAACGGTTCCAAACGAAGGCAAATGAACTGCTGCGGGTTTTCAGTCTGACTGAGCAGGCAAATGACTTAATTGAAAGCTATTCTCACGGGATGAAACAGAAAATTGCCATTTGTGGTGCACTGATACATGAACCGGATGTGTTGTTTATGGATGAGCCGACAGTCGGACTTGATCCGAAAAGTGCACGCAGTCTGAAGAATTTGCTTCGTGAGCTTTGCGATAGGGGGATGACAGTGTTTTTGTCAACCCATATTCTTGAAATCGCCGAGCAGATGTGTGACGGGGTCGGGATTATTTTCGAAGGCGATATCATTGCACTCGGAACCATGGATGAGTTGAAGGCGAGCGGTGGTCACGCTGATCAAAGTCTGGAAGATATTTTCCTTGAGTTGACCGGTGGCGAGGATCAGCAGGCGATTATCAGTGAAATTTCCGATGATGGTGATGCCAAATGATGAGCGCACTTCTGAAAAATCAGTGGAAAATATTCATGAATACTATGAAATCACAGCCTGGTAAAAATTATTTCGGCTATCTGGCCATGATTGCGGTATTTGCCATTCTGCTATACTGGTTTTCAGCAGGAATCTGGACTATTGCAGATGCTGTTACAGAGCAGGTGTTTGCGGGAATATTGTCATACGGATTTTTATTAGTCATTGGATTTATCATTCTGCTTGGGTTACCGCAAGTATTTAAACATCTGTACTCCGCGACAGATTTGAATTTGTTGTTTACCATGCCGATTCCAACAAGATATATTTTCTGGGTCAAATATTTGCAGAGCTTCGTTGGGGTCCCTTTATTGGTTTTTGTCCTATATGTCGTGCCATTGTTTGTTTATGGGGCATTCATCGATGCGAACGTACTGTATTACCCGGTCGTACTCCTTGTGCTATTGTCTGTCATTGTGATCAGTTTATCGATTGCCTATTTGTTTAACCTGCTTTTAGTGCAGATAGTTCCGGCAAGTAAGGCAAATGAGTTCATGACCGTCATGAGCGTGTTATCCGGTATATTTGTTTATTTATTGTTTATGCTTCCCAACCTGGCAAACGATCGCCCGTTACCCGAAATGATATTGTCCGGTCTGCCGCTCTTTCCTGAATGGGTGCCGCTTACATGGGCGAGTGAAGCCATTATAGGCGCCAGATTCGGTTCTATGGATTTTCTGCTGCCGTTTATCATGACGCTGATACTGGCGGTTATTTTCTTTACCCTGACATCAACACTGGTTGAAAGAGGCTTCCGAACGGGTTGGGTGAAATTAAGTGAAGGCAGCGGGAAAAAGCGGAAGAAAGGTGCCGCGAAAAAGTCCGGGTCAAAACTGAATGCTCCCATTATCGCCGTCGGAAAAAAAGAATGGTATGCCATCAAACGTGATATGCGCGAATGGCTCGTGTTCCTGCCGCTAATATTCTTTTTTGTATTCGGCTTTATCGGGTTTCTTTCAAGCGGTGGCGGCTTGAGTGATCTACGTGGACCAAATGAGGTTACCTGGCCGATTACGCAGGCAATTCTTTTGTTTATCTATGCGATGTTTAACGGGCAGGTTGCCAGCTCGACCATTGCCAGGGAGGCGAAATCAGTCTGGATATTACGGATTTTGCCGCTATCCGGGAAAGATATCGCATTCGGCAAGCTGTGGATCAGCTGGCTTATTCCTTTTGTGATTTTAACAGTGATTGAAGTTGCAGTTGGTATATTCTTAGGATGGCCACTGATTCAATTCGTGACCGGGATTGTCATGAAAGCCGTTGTTACGGCTGGCATCAGCAGTATTGGTATGTGGCTCGGTACTATCGGGGCGAAATATAATCCGGCTAATCCGCAGAACCGGCTGAAATTCGGAACAGCATTCATGCTTATGATTGCTTCATATGTGTATTTGCTCGTTGCGCTAATCCCCTTTGTCATGCTGCTTATACCGGTTGAGGCAATCGATTTTGCCCAGCAGCTCAATCAGGATATTGACGGGTTCTTTGGATCTGCGGCTGGATTTATTTACACCGTATTAAATTGGAAAGCAGCAAGCCCGGTCATGATAACAGTAGCTGGGATTTTATTGATGCTCATCATTTCATTGGGTGTATCGTACCTCTTTACAATGATGAGTGCGCGAAAAATTGATCAAGGAATTGAAATTGAAATGGTGCAGGATGTGAAATCAAAGCCAGCATTAGGCAGGAAACACGGCAGTTTTTAATAGGGTGAAAAAAGGCTGGAACATAACTAAAGTAAGGAGTTTAATACACCACCAATAGTTCGCATTTGGCGGAGAAATATACTTAGATCCCAGCGGAAGGAAAAGCCTGGGTGGGACCCCGCAGTGCGCATGCACGTGGAGGCTCACCATCCGCATGCGGAAAGCGATGAGCGAAACATCCACCGATTAAACTGCGAGTTGCGGGGAGTGCTGCTTCCCCGAAATCTCATTCAACACGACAAGCACCAAGTATATTCCGAAGCGGAGTATACCTTGCTTTGTTCGGATTTTTGTTTTATAAACGTTCTTTTGTCTTAGCTTTTTCACACCGAATTTTGAATATTTTGTGGTAATATGGAGGTAATGAAGGGGTTCAGGAAAAGGAATTGGAAAAAGACTTGTCAAGCCTGTCGTTAAAGAACTTGTCAGGGAAGGATTCAATTCCATGCTCGTATGGGTTTTGAAAGATAACGACGCCAATTATTTTTATGAAAAACTTGGCGGTCAAAAACTCGATACAACGGATTTTACAATTGTGGGTGCAAATCTGAACGAAACAGCATATGGCTGGCCAGATATCACCGTATTAACGAAAGAGGTGTCAGATGATTTTTAAAGCATTCGGGACGATAGTATTTGTTGAAAATTATGATGCATGCATTGATTTTTACAAGAATACGTTAAGGCTGGAAGTCAGGAATGAAAAAGAAAATCTGGTGACATTTCATGTTTCCGGTAGCTATTTGATGGTTGAAAAGGGTGGAATTGGTTCAAAACACGAGAAGAGTCGAGAACAAAATCCGACTGTGTTGAGGTTTGATGTAAAATTCCTTGATGAAGCAGTTGCCATACTGGACAAACGCGGTGTGTATTTTGTCGATAAACGTCTGGCATTTGATTGGGGTACGATAGCGGTTTTACTGGACCCCGATGGAAATCGAATTGAATTAGGTGAAATAAATGAAACGAGCGGTTCATACTGAAAGGCGTGATGACATGAAATTTAACGACTTTACTGCAGCACAAATCAGAATTGCCCGGCCGACCGACAAATTTGATGACGTGATTGATTTTTATGAGCGAGGACTGGGATTACAGCGGTTAACAGATTTTACGAATCCTGATGGTTATACAGGTGTGATCCTGGGAATGCCGAATGCTGCTTATCACTTGGAATTCACAAAACATGCAAACGGAAGCCCGTGTCCTGCCCCGACAGAAGACAATTTGCTCGTTTTCTATATCCCGAATAAAAATGAGATAGATGTAGTTGGAAGTCGATTGCATGAGATGGGGTATCCGGAAGTCTCGCCGGAAAATGACTATTGGAAAGAAAAAGGTATCACGATTGAAGATCCGGACGGTTGGCGGATAGTGCTGATGAATACAAACGGAATTTGAAGAGCATTCTGGCAAGCTGCGGTTATGACTTTTTAAAAACTATATTGACAATTATCATGATGCTCCGGGGATTAGAGCTTGTCGTTCTCCATCAAGAAGTCATTTGCACTTTCAGAAGCACTGTAAAGGTTGAGCATGGTTATTGGGAGAAGTTTGAGAATGGGAGGTAACATCCATAGATGGAGTCGGAACTTTTTTGGTCGTATTGTGTGTCATAATGATCCCCCTATAAGGCACTAGTCATTGATTATCGTATAATCGTCTTTCAAAACGCAGCAATGTCCGCTCCCATTCATCATCCTTTTTCATGAAATATTAAAAAATGATACGCAAATGAAAGATGAAAACAGGGACCAATGTTTTAATTCTTTCAGCAAACAAAGAGACTTCAAGCTGAAGAGATTTTTTACATGACCTAGGTATTAAAAATTTTTTATGATGAGCGCTTTCGTGAACTGGAATCTTTTTGTAAGGGATTGATTATATGTACAACAAATTTTATATTGATTTAAGTCATTCTATTGAAAATGGAATGATAACTTATAGGGCTTCCTGTTCCGATTATATGTGACTATTTAAGTAGAAAAGAATCCCGGAGTCATTATGAAAAGGGTACTGAATTTCATATTGGAAAAATAGAAATGGTCTCCAATACAGGAACTTATATCGATGTCCCCTTCCATAGGTACGAAAACGCAAAAAGATTTATCTGAAGTATCGATTGATCAAATAGCAGGTTTAGAAGGAATAATTGTGAATGTTAATGAAGAAACCAAAAAAATAAGTGAGAGAGCCTTTTATGGCCTGGAGTTGGAAGGGAAAGCTGTCATAATCAATACTGGCTGGGATCGAACTGGAATACGGATCAAGATTTTGAGGACCATCCATATTTAACAGAAAAGGCTGCAAGATATTTAACAAAACATAATGCAGCGCTCGTAGGGATTGATTCAGTCAACATCGATGATACGTCAGGGGATTCCCGACCAGTACACACAATACTATTAGGAAATGAAATACCAATAGTGGAACATTTATGTAATTTAAAGGAAATTCCAAATGAGCAGTTTTGGTTTTATGCTATTCCCCCGAAAATAAAAGAATTTGGAACCTTTCCAGTCAGAGCTTTCGCGGAGATCATAAAGTAAGGGATTTTAAACAGGTGACCAGAGGAATTGTGCTTTTTCATGTTGGCTGGCCTGGATAATGGTTAGTCTATTGCTCAAAGTGCTGAGGTGGAGCAGGAATGATGTCCAAATGGTTGGAACTGCCGGAATCTGTTTAGATAACCAGCAGCTGATTTTGATGATGAAGAGAAAAAAGTGAACGAGACGACTTGATAGAATTCACTAATTTATCAAACTGGAATGAAAGGTTATCAGTTAAAGATTCATTCATTTTGGAGATGAAATAAATAAAGACTGGTTCCTGGATTGCTGTATTTATAGCAATTGCTGTTGCATTAGGTTATTTGGCGGCTGCAGGAAGAAAAACTCAAAGTGACCGGAAGCACTGTAAACCGCCAAAATATCATCACGTGAAGCGCTAGAATTGGGATAAAAAATGCCAAAATGTTATCACCTGCTGTCATCCCGATTTCATCATTCATCCAAAAAGGCGGGAAAATATGCTGACATTTATAGCTTATACCTTGTTGCTGATGACATTGGTATTTGTCGTACTTGCTGTTATGGGCAGATATCAGATGTATTGGGCTGCGGCATTGAGCAACTACATTTTCAGTTTTTTGGCCGGATTTTCAATTGGCCAGCTTACGGTCGGATTGACATTTGTTTTCCTTATGCTTGCCATTGCGCATTCGTTTAACCGGATAAAAAATAGGTTGCATTATATGGGATTTTTGCTGTCAGGATTGGTCATTGGTGCACTGCTGTTGATATTCGTTAAGTCATGGCTGTTTTGGCCGTTTTGGGTTTTGATTAATTGAACGATACCGTTCGAACTAATACAAAATGTGACTACTTTGAGAGTCATACTGGAACTTTTGTACCTTTATCAATGGAACCTCTTCTCATGACATCAAAGAAGCAGCATGAATATGTCATAATTTTTCTTGGAAAATGTCGTTTATTTGGACCTACATTCGATCCTAGTAAAAAGGGACTGCCATCTGTAATGGTTAACTTGTTGACTATCATTATCAATTCCTAGTTTGGCAGGATTTAAAGCTGACATTGGTGCGAATTTATGGAAGGAGATTTCGATGAAAATCAATCATCTGCTGTTTTCAGTTTCAGAACTGGAAAAATCAATTCAATTCTATCAGGAAGTATTTGGGGCCAAACTGCTGGTCAAAGGCAGAAGCACAGCTTATTTCGATTTGGATGGCCTGTGGCTGGCATTAAATGTGGAAAAAGATATCTCTCGGAATGAAATACACGAGTCTTATACGCATACAGCATTCTCCATCGATGAGTCAGAATTTGATGATACGTACACGAAATTGGAGCGCCTTGGTGTCAATATTTTAACAGGCCGCCCAAGAGATAAGCGGGACAAACAATCGATCTATTTTACGGATCCTGACGGCCATAAGTTTGAGTTTCATACAGGAACTTTAAAGGACCGGGTCGAATATTATAAAGAGGCTAAACCACATATGACATTTTACGATTAGAGGGCCCCAGATAAAATTAACCCTTTACAAGGTTATTGGCAAATAATTACAAGATCGCCATGATTTTTTAGGTAGCTTATCTGAACCGGGTCACTGCGGACGTTTATTCGAAAAGGTCCGGACGTCAACGCCTGCACGAAACAAGCTTTTGGTATTCCATTATGGAATCGTTCCTTATTTTTTCGTTGCTTTCCAAATTGTCCAGCGGTCTTGTTCAATAATATTATCAGTGCCAAGCTGTTTGTCAATATGTCGGATAAGTTGTTCTAACTCGTTATCATTTAATTCGTGTAAAATGGACCGGCCACTTCTGGAATGGATATCTGTGAACAATTTCTCTTTTGAGGCATATTTTTTTCTGGTTTCCCAGATCTTGAATGATTGTATATCCTTGAATCCGGATACTTTTAAAGCATTAAATACTTGGTTGCTGTTATGACGCCGCGCCATTTCCAGTTCCGCCAGACGAGGAAATAGGGAAAATATATAACCTCTAATGTGATGATTTGTTCCTTTGAGCAGGCAGTCTGCTGGGGTTCTGTCCTGGATAATAATAGTCCCCTCTTCCTTCATAATGCGATTGGCTTCTGCAAAGCATGACTGTAAATCAGTAAGATGATGAATTAGTGCACGTTCAAGTATAAAGTCAAATGTATGATCAGGTAAGCCTGTTTGAATTGCATTCCCAATCCGAAAATTAATTTGTGTGTAATATCGGCAATTTGACTCAGCACCGTCAATCATTGCCTGAGAAAAATCCAATCCAGTTATATTTGGAATCCCCATACCAGCGAGAGCTTTCGAATAAATGCCGCCGCCACATCCAATATCGGCAGCATGGTCAATTTTTTCGATATCTATTAATTTTGTAACAGCATTTATCCAGCCAGCGTCAGCCGTTCTCGTAGTGTAGGTTTTCTGGTTATTGTTATCATGAAAATTAATCGGCATTGAACTCACTCCCTGCGTAACGTTGTGTTTGAAATAAGTATATACTGTTTAAAAGCAAAATGATAATATTAATCTATCATTCATTTTGATAATTATATTTTATTGGCTAAAAGGTGGTACATCATAAATGTTGAAAGCGATTATGTTTGATTTGGATGATACATTGATTTGGGATGAAAAAAGTGTTGATCAGGCGTTTAAAAAGGTTTTCGGGATCGCTTCCCAAAAATCGGATGTTGACCCAGAAGCGCTTGAACAAAGGATTCGGAAAAATGCTCAAAAGCTTTTCGCTTCCTATGATACATATGATTTCACCGAAATGATTGGCATCAGCCCGTTTGAAGGCTTATGGGGCGAATTTGACGATGAAGGGGAGTCTTTCAATCGGTTGAAAGAAATCGCTCCCAAATATCGGAAAAAAGCCTGGACAATATCATTGCAGGAATCGGGCGTTGATAATCCGCAGCTGGCCTTCGAGCTCGCGGAAGTATTTAAGACCGAACGTGGGAAAAAACAGTTTGTTTATGAGGAAACATTTGACGTGTTGAATGCATTAAAAGGTAAATATCGGCTGCTTATGCTGACGAACGGTTCACCCGACCTGCAGTGGAGAAAACTTGCCATAACACCGGGATTAAAACCTTATTTTGACCATATTGTGATATCAGGCGGTTTCGGAAAGGGCAAACCGAATCCTTCTATTATGGATCATGCGCTTGGATTGCTCTCTGTTGAGAAGGATGAAGTCATCATGGTGGGCGATAACCCGTATTCGGATATACTGGGCGCATCGAGAGCTGGTATTCCGTCTGTCTGGATTAATCATCATGCAGCTGATATTAACGATGTCAGGCCGACTTATGAAATATCCAGGCTGAAGGAACTTTTGAACGTATTAGAACAGATAGATAGATAAATGTCAAAATTTTTTCATTGGAAGTGGACGCATTAAAAAGAACTATACGTTGTAAGGCATTGTGAAGCCAAAGGGCAAAACCCAGAGGAATCACTTACTGAAAAAGGATTTAGACAAGCTGAAGATTTAGCTGAATTTTTTTCGGATATTGACGCTGACTATATCGTGTCAAGCCCCTATCTGCGTGCATTTCAATCCGCCATTCCACTTAGTGAGAAGAAAAAGATTATAATTGAGAAAGATAAGCGTCTGTCGGAAAGGATTTTAAGTACCAAAGATTTGCCTGATTGGCTTGAAAAATTGAAAGCAACGTTTGATGATATGGATGTGATCTTTGAAGGCGGAGAGTCGAGCAGAGAAGCTATCAACCGTGCACTCGGCATTGTGGAAGATGTTATAGTGAGTGAATACGAACAGGTGATTATGGTTACGCACGGAAATTTGATGGCTTTGCTGTTAAAATATTTTCGGAATGACTTTGGGTTTGAGCAATGGAAGAATTTATCCAACCCAGATGTCTATCTTATCAGTTTTAACCACAAGGAAACGCATGTAGAACATTTATGGAGAGGAAATGGGTGATAAGTATGAACAAATTGCTGTTGCATATCGAAGGCTTCATGGTATTATTATTGACTATTTGCTTATATGTATTTTTTGAATTCAGCTGGGTTTGGTTTTTCGTATTGCTGCTAGCACCTGATCTCTCAATGCTGGGTTATTTGATCAATCATAAAACAGGTGCTTGGATTTATAATATATTCCATACCTATAGTTTGAGTATTGGCATTGTTCTTTTCGGATTTCTCTTGACGAATTCAATATTGCTGGCTTTAGGACTGATCATGACTGCCCATATTAGTATGGACAGGATGATTGGTTATGGTCTTAAGTATCCGTCCGGTTTTAAAGAAAATCATTTAAATCGTGTGTGAAGCTAGAAACGCTTGGAAAATTGTTCATATAAGAGGGCGTGTGAAGATGACTAAAACATTTATGCAAATAAGCAGATTATTTTTAGGGATTGTTTTTTTGGTTGCTGGTATAAACGGTTATCTTGTCATCTTTGGAATTGCCCCCTTTATAGCAACTAGTCCCGATGCAATGGTATTATTTGAGTTTGAATATCTATTAATAGCAGAAAAATCCTTGGAAGTCATATGTGGCATTTTACTCCTAATCAATCAATATATCCCTTTAGCCGTTGCAATATTATCGCCAGTTGTCACCAATATTTTCTTACTTCATTTGTTTCTGGACCATTCACTGCTTCCCTTAGCAATAATGCTTGTCCTCACGCTTGGTTATTTATTGTTTTATTACAGAAAAAACTATATGAGTATATTGGAAAGAAAACCCGACCCTTCTGAGTAAAAATCCTGTTCAATGAAAGGGTGCCTAGTTAAATCGTAAGAAACGCTTGGGTTATACGCCTTCCAAGCGTTTCTGATTTAAAAATACGTTCATTTAGTCTTCTTTTTTAGTCAGTTGGGATTTATGGTATTGTTATTTTTCCATAGCATGCTAACTTTTTAACCTTTTTTTCATAGCTTTTTTACAAATCAACTGCTGTCACGTCAGTAATTTCCTCCAGTTCTTTCAGTTCATCCAGACCATCCTTCTCTAAATACTTATCAATGGTCAGGATCATAATGGCATCGCCGCCGATGTCAGATCGGTCAACCTGCATGGTGGCAATGTTAATATCATGCTTGGCCAGAAGGCTCCCCATTTTTCCGATGACACCAGGCAAGTCTTGATGGTGGATGATAACGATGTGCCCTTCCGGCATCACATCAACACTGTAGTGATCGACCCGGACAATACGGGCACCAAGTCCATTCAACAGCGTACCGGAAACACGTCGGACGCCTGATTTAGTTTTTACTTCAACCGTTATCATGTTGGTGAACCCTTTTGTTGTTGAGGTGCGATTTTCATGAATGGTGATGTCCTTTTTTTCGGCAAGATACAGGGCGTTAACGTCATTGACATGGCTTCCGAGGTGTCGCTGCAGCAGTCCTTTTACAGCATTTCGGGTGATTGGTGCTATTTTCACGTCTGAGAGTTTACCAGAATAATAGATGTTCACTTCTTCCGGGACATCTTTCGTTAAATGGATTAGAAAATGGCCCAGTTTTTCAGCCAAATGGAAGTATGGTTCGATCTGACTGAGAATGTCACTCGGCACGGACGACAAGTTGACCGGATTTTTGACCAGATCACCTGTCAAATGACTGAGGACATCCTGGCAGACGTCGATGGCTACATTCTCCTGTGCTTCAACGGTGCTGGCACCTAAATGCGGCGTGGCAATCACTTGTGGCAAATCTAACAGTCTATGGTCCTGAAATGGCTCCTCTTCCAAGACGTCGATGGCTGCACCCGCTGCTTTTCCAGAAACAAGTGCATCATACAACGCCGCTTCATCAATGATCCCGCCGCGGGCACAATTGACGATATGCACGTCGTTTTTCATCATTTCGAAAGCTTCAGGGCCGATCATGTGTCGCGTTTCTTTCAGGAGTGGGGTATGGACGGTAATGTAATCCGCTTGTTTTAAAACATCCTCAAACCCACCATAGTCAACACCCATTTTTTCTGCTTTTTCCTCGGTTAAAAATGGATCGTATGCCATGACATTCATTCGCTGTCCTTTGGCTCTGTAGGCAACTTCAGTACCGATGCGTCCCAGTCCTATAATGCCGAGTGTTTTATTTTTTAATTCAACGCCAACATACTTAGAGCGCTCCCACCTGTGATTTTTTAAGGCAAAATGAGCCTGGGGAATTTTCCGGGAAAGCGCCATAATCATCGCCATCGTATGTTCTGCCGCTGAATTGGTATTGCCGTTGGGTGCATTAACGACAATGATGCCATATTCCGTAGCAGCGTCAAGATCAATATTATCGACACCAACACCGGCACGGCCAATAATTTTCAGATTGATCGCTTTCTCAATAATCTCCCGTGTTACTTTGGTCTGGCTCCGTACCAGCAATGCGTCGAATTCCGATATCCGGTTTTTTAATTCTTCCGGTATTAAACCGGTATCTCCTACGACTGTTACGAATTCGCTCTTTTGGAGAACATCGAGACCTTCATGGCTGATTGGATCTGCCATTAATATGTTAAACATTTTAAGAACCTCCTGAAAGCAAGATTTCCTGCGCTGCACGAGTTCCGCTTCCGAGCTCAACCTGCTTGCCGATTTTTCGTAAGGCGACTTCAATGATACTAATCGTTTGCAGGATATCTGCCGGTGAGCAGTAGCCCATATGGCCGATCCGGAATATTTTGCTTTTCAAATGTTTTTGCCCGCCTGCTACAGTTAGGTTGAATTCTTTTTTGAGCACGTTCCGGAGTATATCCGGATCAAAATCGTCCGGTCTGATGGCTGTCGTGGTGGGAGAAGCGGCCTTATCGCTTGTTAAGAGCGGAATTCCAAGTGAACGGAAAGCAGATCTGGTCATGTTCATCATTTGCCGGTGTCTGGCAAAAGCCTCCTCAAGCCCCTCCTGTTCGATAAGCTCAAGCATCTGCTTCAAGCCAAACAATAGCGATACTGCAGGTGTGAAAGGTGTTGTATCATTTTCCAGCTGATCGCGGTATTTAGTTAAATCAAGATAGAAAGAAGGCCGGTCGTTCTTTTCGATAACCTTCCAGGCACGTTCACTCACGGCAGCAAACGTGAGTCCGGGCGGGAGCATCAGCGCCTTTTGCGAGCCACTGATTAGTATATCGATAGCCCACGCATCCATTTTCACTTCCACACCACCGACACAGGAGACACCGTCAACGATGAATAACGCATCGGAATGTTGCCGGATAATCTGTCCCAACTCCTGAATAGGATTCAAGACCCCGGTAGAAGTCTCACAAAAGGTAGCGAACACAGCCTTAATGCCAGGGTGATTTTTAAGATAATCTTTTATTGCTCCCGGTTCCACGGCTTCTCCCCATTCAACATCATGGCGATTAATAGCGATCTGATATTCTGCGCAAATTTGAACAAAGCGATCCCCAAAGGCACCTGTCACAATAACGAGCACTTTATCACCAGGATGGACTGCATTGACTACCGCGGACTCCAAACTGGCAGTACCGCTTCCGGACATAATCAGCACGTTCTGCTTTGTTCCGAAAATAGGCTTTAAAGCTGGTTGAATGCTATGTAATAAGTGTTTTGTTTCTTGATCACGATGACCGATCATCGGCTGATTCATGGCTCGCTGGACACTTGGAGGGATCGGGCTCGGACCGGGAATGCGAAGAAATTGGTGATCAGGCAGCATGCTATTCTCCTTTCCTGATGAAAAACGTTCATTTGATTTAATTAGCATAGCAAAAATGTCACTTTTGTCAATAAATTTGGTTAATTTAAAATTCGGATTTCAATTCAGGTTTAAGATTGACAGGCTATCATGCTTAATCATCACGATAGACAAACTAAACCATAAAGAGTATTCTTAAAATTATAAAATGATAACTGTGGGGAGTGATTTTTTGCGTATTGTCATATTAGGTGCGGGGGCATTAGGTGTATACTTTGGGGTGCGCTGGATTGAGTTGGGATCGGATGTGACATTTTTAGTAAGAGAAAAGCGGGCAGCACAAATTAGAGAGAATGGATTAAAAATAAATAGCACTCAAGGGGATTATGAGATAAAAAATCCCCAGGTGGCAACAGAACCCAGCGAGATTGAGTCTGCAGATCTCGTGCTGGTGAGTGTAAAGGGTTACCATTTAGACGGTACGTTGGCCCATTTAAAGGCCCTAACGAATAAAGGCGCTTATGTACTGCCGGTATTAAACGGTATCGAACATATCAGTGTTCTGCAGGAAGAGCTTGGCAAGGAGAAGGTCATCGGTGGTCTGTCATTCATTTTTGCCTCGTTGAACGATAAAGGTCATGTTGAACAGTCCGGCGATATGCATCATTTAATTTTTGGCCCACTGGAGTCCTCACAGCAAGGTATTTGCAGAAGACTGGAGGAGTTTTCCCGAGATGCTGGATTCATTTCCAAATACAGTGACAATATTTCATTAGAACTCTGGAAAAAATATATGTTCATCACTGCGCTGTCTGGCGTAACAACAGCTGCCAACCTGCCAATTGGAGCGATCCGTGAGCATGCAGAAACGTTCCATATTGCTAAGATGATCCTTCGTGAAATGCAATCATTGGCAGCAGCATATGGTGCGGAGATTCCTGATCAAGAGGTTGAATCGGCTATTCAGAATGTACACGCGCTGGATCCTGAGGCCACATCATCCATGCACAAGGATCGGAGAAAAGGATTACGTCTTGAGGTTGATCATTTGCAGGGTGGGGCGGTACGGCTGGCAGAGAATACGGGTTTGGAAGTTCCATATATCAGAGCTGTTTTGGGGCTGATTAAGCCTTTCGAGCGAGAGTGAGTGTTGAGTGTATAGAGAACTTTATTACAATTCTATGAAATGTTGGCGTTTTATTGGGGGCGTCAAACTTCCAATGTAGTTGAATTAACCGCCCTGCAATCGAATAGCAAGCAGGCAAGCAGGGCAGTTTTTTTAAAAAAGCTTTTTGATCGCATCCCTTGTTGGCTTAAACGTTAAACAATACATACCATAACAAGCGAAATTAGAGTTAATACTGGTATTCTACACTGCATTTACACTTCTCCAAGTCAGCAAGGATGATGAATACGTCCGAAATGATTTTTGTATGAATAAAGGGGGATGAATCATTGATTTTGCGACAAGATCATTTGAAAGTCCGGCACTTCGAGAAAAACGATAGCCATCTGCTCGCAAAATGGCTGTCTGATCCGTCAGTACTTGAATTTTATGAGGGAAGGGACAATCCATTTGATTTACAAAAGGTTAATCAAAATTTTTATGGACGTAATGATAAGGTTATCAGATGTATTGCCGTATTTTGTGGTGTAGATATAGGCTATATTCAATTTTACATGCTGGATGAGGAAACACGCGGAATTTATGGTTATGATGGAACTGAAGTCATTTATGGAATGGATCAATTCATTGGTGAAACTGAATATAGGAATAGGGGCTTTGGAACGCTGCTTGTCTGTTCGATGGCAAGTTACTTAATTGAACAGGAACAGGCAGAACGCGTGGTGATGGATCCACAGGTTAGGAATGAGAGAGCCATTCGGTGCTATCTGAAGTGTGATTTAAAAAAAGTGCGGCTTCTCCCCGAACATGAATTACATGAAGGTCAATACCGGGATTGCTGGTTAATGGAATACGTAAAATAGAGAACCTCTTTCACTTGAAGGTTCTCCATTGAATTATCAGCCCTCCATCATTTGCTTCCGCCGGTGTTCTTCTGACAAAAAACTGAAAAAAGTCTGCAGGCCGAATTTCGGCTTGGCTTTAATATGGTTAATATATTTATCTTTCGTATAATCATTCACATGCTCACTATTTTTAATTCGCTTAATTATATGATCCATTCCGATTTGCTGTATTTCTTTATTCACATGTCTGGATTCTTTATACAGGGCAGCTCCGATCGCACCTAATAATGCATAGATTCCGAGTGCGATCATCATGTCCTGACTGTAACCTGTGATAATCAGCATAAAAAATAGATTGATAACTGAAATACTCAGTAATGGTATAGCAACAAACATATACTTAGAACTTTTCTTAAGCTTTGGCCTCACAAGTTCATCAATAATTTCTAGTTCTCTCTCGATGAAAGTGGGCATACCTTTGGACGTAAATTGATTCATATTCGCTATCCGCTCCTTAATAATTTAAAAATCAAGCGTCCGGCAATCTGTTGTCAGATGATGCCAATCCAAATGATTGAATTGAAACTTGGTATGAAAAAAGACCTGACCACATATGACTGGCAAGGTCTTGCTAACAACAATCCGCTGCCAGCAAAGCCGAGATCATTTTCCGAATTGACGACTTTGCTGTAAAAGCTACTCCCCTTAAGGAATTTTTATGCTTTATTATTATTATATAATGATAACCTATTATTGTCATATTAAAAGCTTTAGATAAAAAATTTTTCGATTAATGGTCAAAAAGGCAGGATTACACTAGCTTTTGGCGAAAATCTTTAGATAAAGATCTTTTATAATCCGTCAGCAAATCGGCAATATTGAAAGTAAGATTATACCATATTGGAGGGAGTTATATTGGCAACAATTGAGGATTTTATGGAACTGGATATACGTGTTGGGACTGTTTTGAAGGCTGAACCGTTTCCGGAGGCAAAAAAGCCGGCGATTAAATTAAAAGTTGATTTTGGTGAGGATATTGGGATTAAGCAATCTTCGGCCCAAATCACCCGGAGATATGAACCGGATCAGCTTGTTGGTCGTCAAGTGGTCGGTGTCGTGAATTTTCCGCCGATGCGGGTTGCCGGTTATAAATCGGAGGTGCTGGTCATTGGCGGTGTTCCGGAAGAGGATGATGTTGTGCTATTGAAACCGGATGAATCGGTCGAAAATGGTACGCGAATTTCGTAACATGGTGTTTTTGAAGGGAGATTCCATTATGCCGACATGTCAGAATTGCGGGAAGGAATGGTCATGGGGTGAGACGATGAAAAGTATGATGCGGATTCGTATCAGTATGGAATGTCCCCATTGTGGTGAAAGGCAATACCAATCAGCCACATCAAGAACCCGAAGCAGTATGATTGGAATATTGCCGATACCGCTTGTCTTTATTTTCCCATACATAAGTGGTATGACGGTTTGGATCGCTTTAATCCTGGCTATCATTCTAAGCGCTGTTATGGTGAGTATCATGCCGTTTTTTCTGAAATTAGCAAGTAAAGAAGAGCCTTATTGGTAGGAGGAGTGTCATGCGGAAAGTTGAAGTTGTTCCTTACGACACACTTTGGCCGTTTCAATTTGATATTGAAGCACAAAAATTGCAGAGAATTTTGGGTGGAGAAACACTTGACATCTATCATATTGGAAGCACATCTGTGAAAGGCCTGTATGCAAAACCAGTTATCGATATCATGCCGGTGGTTAGAGATATTAACCGGATTGATCAGTTTAATCGTGATATGGAAACACTTGGTTATGAAGCGAAAGGGGAAAATGACATGGCAGGTCGCCGCTTTTTTAGAAAGGGAGGGGACCATCGTACACATCATGTACATATTTTTGAAAAGGGAAATACCCACATTGGACGACACCTGGCATTCCGGGATTTTTTTCGTCACCATTCGTATGAAGCGGACAACTACAGCCGTTTAAAGCTGGATTTGGCCGCTCGTTTTCCTGATGATATGGATGCTTATATTAAAGGGAAAGATCGCGTTGTTAAAGAAATTGAGCGAAATGCCTTGGTGTGGTGCCAGAAAGGGGCTTTGCCAGAATCTGAAGGATATTTTTGAGCCTCAACTTGAGGACGTTTTTGTAACAGTTTCAGCCGAACCCATGTGAACTTCAGCCAAAACTGTGACAATATGAGCAGATCCATTTTTTTAGCCCAACTGGTCAAACTCCCGTACGGCAAAATGCCTAGCTTGAAATCCGCTCCTGCTTTTGCGGCTGCTTCATAATCGATGCCATGAGCAGTACGCCGGCCATCCCCAGCACCAAAAACCCTAAACTCATCATGTAGCCCGGCACGATTCCCCCAATTGTAACGGCAGCACCGCCGATGATCATCATGCCCTGTTCCATGAAGCTGTCGATTGCCAGGTAAGAGCTGCGCTGTGACTCAGGTGTAAGCTCGGCCAGCAAACCTTGTCGAACGGGAACCAGGACAAGTTCGCCGAGTGAAATCAAAATCATAAAACCGACCAGAAGCGATGGCGTAACTGTAAAACTGAGCAGTGCATAGCTGATGACATAAATTGTCATGCCGCAGATTAACCTGCTGTAATCAGAGGTGCGTTTGATGAGCCAAGTGACCAGACTTACTGCAAATACAACAATTAGTGTGTTTTCTGCCTGCAGAATACCCGTCATATTGATCCCATTAATCGAGAGTGAACCGAACCAGGTTGTTTCTGCCATATTTTTTTCCAGGTTTACCGCGATATAATTGGTTAAATGACTTTCGAGTGACAGGACAAGCATCGATGCGATCATGAACGTCATAAAAAGTCGATCTTTAAAAACAGATTGATAATTACTTAATATGGATACGGGTTTCACGCTCTCTTTAGAATTGACTTTCACAAACGTCTCGTTGATGAAAAGAAGCGTGACAAGACCGGAAGCCAGCGTGACTGCTGCTACCGCCAAGAACAAATAAAAATGAAAGTCTTCAAACAGGAAAGCACCAGTTATGCTGCCGATTGCCATGGCCAAGTTGGAAACCCAGTACTGGGCAGTGAAAACAAAATTCCGCTCTTTTTTACGGACGAGATCGTAAATCATCGCCGTTGATACAGGAAGGTACAGTCCGTTGAAAAACATGTTTACCATAAAAAGCACAAAACTGACATATGGCATGATTGTCCAGGGTGAATTAAAGCAGGCTATCGCCAGAAAGGAAAGCCCCATTGCTATTTCGGACAGAACAAGCAGTTTTTTGCGGCCAATCTGATCGGACACGTAACCGCCCAGGAAGCCACCGATGATGCCCGAGCTAATCACCAGCATGACAAGAATACCGGTGATTTTTGCCCCGACAAGCTGACTAAAATAGATGGCTATGAACGGCATAATGGCCATTGTTGTCATGGTGGTGGCAAACTGCAGATACAGCCGTATTTTAATGGAGCGGTGCAGCTGGCTAAATTGGCTCATTGATGTACCTCCTAAACTCCAAATAGGCGAAGAGCCTGATTTTTAAATGTGCTGGTTTGGTGGGCGTTAGCATGGTCGGTAAACGAGAGGCGCATGCCCATGAGGAAAGCAAGATAGCCATAGCTAACCTCTTCAGGATTACTTTCCGGTAAAAATCCTTTATTCACTCCGGTTCTCACAATGTCTTGAATGAATTTCCGGAACTCGTTTGCAAATTCATCGAGTGCCTCGATCTCCTTGAAGCGTTCAGGCTGGCCGATGACATACTGAATGACTCGTAAGTAATGCTCTCTTTCCATAAAAAAGTTAATATGCTGTTCTACAAGATTTTTCAATTTGATCAGTGTCATGGATGCCATATCCTCACGGGCATCGTGTATGTGATTTCTGAATTCCTGGAGCGGTGCTGTCACACAGATCCGGAAAAGTGCTGCTTTGTTTTCGTAATAGGTAAAAACCGTGCCAAAGCTGATACCGGCTTCTTGCGCTATGTCTTTAATCGTCGTTTTGGAATAGCCGTTTTCAGCGAAAAGCTTTAGTCCGGCTAGAAAAATTTGTTGACGTTTTTCATTGGATTTAGGTTTAGCCATTTTAGGAGGTTCCTTTTTTAAATGATTGATTAATCAATCATATTATAGTTGAAAGATTTCATTTTTGCAATCATGAAAGGAGTTTTGTGACATATATCGAATCCAAGAGAGGAGGGATGAAAAAATGGATTTTAAAATAATAACACAACAGCAGGCAGAAGAAATCGCATACCAATGGCACTATGATGGTAAGTATGCTTTTTATGATATGGATACCGATGAAGAAAATCTGATCAACGGGAAAGCACGCCTTCGCTGTTATAAAAGATTTGGAGGTGATCGGCTTTTTTGGACTTAATTTAATGCGTTGTCGGGAACTGGTACATGATTATCTATGTCCAGGACATATTGGTTTTGCCTGATTACCAGAATGCTGGCCTCGAATCACAATTGATGGAGAAGTTGTTAGTTAGGATATCAGGGTGTGCGCGAGAAAGTGCTTTTGACACATAATGAACCGGTAATAAGATCTTTTTATGAAAACCATGGAATTCACATTGTGTGACCAGGGTGATGCGGTTGCTTTTGCCAGGTTTGCCTGAGATAACATTACGAGTTTTCGCTATTGGGAATAATCCGGTAGCCATCAGCAGGAATATCAAATTCGAAATAAGCAAATAAAACCGCTTTCACGATTTGATATACTGGTATTAATAAGGTGTATCAGCCGATAAGTAATAGTGGAGGTAGCTTTTGTCCCAGCTTCATCAGCTTTTAGCTTTATCCTAAATGTCCATACTTGAGTTGTAAGCTGAAAAGTATGAACGGTTATCGAAAAAATAGTCATACGGGGTATATGATATCAAGTATCATGTGATATGGGTGACAAAGTACAGATATAAAGTGTTACGGGGCCATATAGCAATAAGAACAAGGGAATTGATCAGGCAAGGGTCAGGCAAAGGGAATTACTATTTCACAAAGTAGTGTCGGCAAAAAGTAAGGTTGACAACGAAAGTGGTCGTGTAGTAACAACTGCATAGTGGACAAACCTCTCGTAATTGCATAGTAGCCTATGACATGAGAGGTTTTAAAAAAAAACAGGTAAAAAGAACTCCTTGAATTAAATTAATCCAGCATTCCTGCTATAATGGAAGCAACAGAACGGAGGATTAAAATGCGAATTAAAATCACAAGTGTATTTGTAGAAGATCAGGAGAAAGCGCTGCAATTTTATACGGAGGTTCTAGGGTTCCAGAAAAAAATGGATATGCCTGCAGGAGATTATAAATGGCTGACCGTTGTATCGCCTGAAGATCCGGATGGCGTGGAACTGCTTTTGGAGCCGAATGATAACGATGCGGCCAAAACTTATCAAAAGGTGATCTATGAGCAGGGAATCCCGATCACGTCTTTTGTCGTGGATGACATTCATGCGGAATATGACCGTCTGAAAAAGCATGGGGTGGAATTTTCGATGGAGCCGACTGATGCAGGTCCGGTTATGTTTGCGATTTTCGATGATACGTGTGGGAACCTAATTCAAATTTCGCAGGCGAGATAGTTCGCGTAGTTGGAAAAAGTATAACGAGGGGGAACGTTTTTATGGAGGGGACACAAGTGAGTGTGAAGCTTTTGGAGGAATTGCGGGAAGTTTTAGCTGAAGACCGTGTGACAACCAATGAGACTATATTGGAGCAGCATAGTTCGGACGAATCATATCACACACCGTACTTGCCGGACATTGTCGTATTTCCGGAAAATGCTGATGAAGTAAGGGATACGATTAAACTGGCGAACAAGTATGATGCACCTGTTGTGCCATATGGGTATGGATCCAGTCTTGAGGCTAGTGTTATCCCACAGCAGGGCGGCATTGTGATTGATTTTGCCAATATGAACAGGGTTTTGGAAGTACGGGAAGATGACTTTCTTGTTAAAGTGCAGCCAGGCGTAACCCGATCACAGTTGGAAAAGGAACTGAAAAAGTATGGTCTTTTTTTTACGGTTGACCCTGGTGCTGATGCAACACTTGGGGGAATGGCGGCGACAAACGCCAGTGGTACAACATCGGTTAAATATGGCATCATGCGGGACAGTGTACGTGATCTGGAAGTTGTACTGGCAGATGGGTCGATCATACATACCGGCAGTTTGGCAGCCAAATCATCGTCAGGTTATAATATGAACGGGCTCTTCGTCGGATCAGAAGGGACACTGGGCTGTTTTACTGAACTGACACTGAAAGTCATCGGGATTCCTGAGCATATTATGGCTGCGAGGGCAGAGTTTGTCAGTGTTGATGATGCAGTGGATGCTGTCATCGCTATTATGCAAGCTGGAATCCCGATTGCCCGGGTGGAGCTCGTGGATGAGGAAGCTATTAAGCAAATGAATCTATATAGTGATACTGATTATCATGAAGTTCCTACGTTATTTCTGGAGCTGCACGGAAATAAGGCAGGACTAAAGCAAGATATCACGTTTATGGAAGAAATTGTCCGTGATATGCGATGCCGGCAAATTGAATTTGAGACGGATACGGCTGGACGCAATAAGTTGTGGGAAGCACGGCACAATGCGGCATATGCATTCATTCACAATCATCCGGGAAGAAAACAGATGGTCACCGATGTTTGCGTACCTATTTCCGAATTGGCTGGTGCGGTGAAAGACGCTAGAGAAGCGATTGGTGAATCCGGACTTTCCGGCGGTATTGTCGGACATGTCGGTGATGGGAATTATCATATCCTATTGATGCTTGATCCCGGAAATCCGGACGATATTGAACGAGCAAATCAGCTGAATGAGAGAATTGTCGGTTATGCACTGGAGCGCGGCGGCACCTGTACCGGCGAACATGGCGTGGGCACAGGCAAACAAAAATATCAGGAACGCGAACACGGGCATGCGCTCAGTGTTATGCGCAAAATCAAACGCGTGTTGGATCCGGATGATACGTTGAATCCAGGAAAAATCATAGAATAATCAAAGCGGAAAACGAGCGAGAAACAGCGGGACAAAGCACTTTATAGATTATCATGATAAAAAAACAGCTTGCAGAGTCTGTATCCTGCAAGCTGTTTATCGTTATCCCCAAATTTCTTTTGCAACGTCCACAACAAATTTCAATTTTGCCCATTGCCGTTCTTCGGTTAATTCATTGCCATGATGGGTGGAGGCAAACCCGCATTGCGGACTGAGACATAGCTGATCAAGCGGCACATAGTCGGATGCAGCTTTAATGCGTGCAACCACATCACCTCTGTCTTCCAATTCTCCAGACTTGGATGTAATGACGCCGAGTACAACTCGCGGGCCACCTTCTGGAATGTATTTGAGCGGGTTGAATCCTCCTGAACGTTCATCATCGTACTCCAGGAAAAATCCGTCCACATTACCTTTTGCAAACAACTTTGGAGCAATCCGGTCATAACCACCCTCGAATGCCCATGTGGAGCGGTAATTACCACGGCATAAGTGCACTGTCACAGTTAAGTCATCCGGTTTGTTCGCCAGACTTTCGTTCAGGACACGGACTGCCAGGTCAATCCGATAATCACGCTGCTCACCCGGGTCCTCATTCCACGGTACATTGTCAGAAGCAAGGCCGGCAATATAAACATCATCCAGCTGCAAATAACGGAGGCCCGCATCGTAAAATGCCTGAATCGCATCCTGATATGTTTTAATAATATCTTCCGCATATTTTTCAAGATCCGGATATATTTCTGGGTTTCTGATTCCATCGTTAAAAAACATGTTTGGGCTTGGAATTGTAAATTTTACAGCATTCCGTCTGTCAACAATGTCAATCAGGTCTTTCAAATCCCGTAGAAACGGGTGATCCGGATTAAAGGATACGTTACCAGTGTTCCTCACATTGCGTTTTTCCGATTCCTGGCCTTTAAACGCATAACCGTGTTCCGGAACATAGCCTTCAAATCCGTTTAAATGTTCCATAAAATCAAGGTGGAAAAATGTGCGGCGGAACTCACCATCGGTAACTGCCTGCAATCCGGCCTCAATTTGCCTGTCCACAACGCGTTTAATTTCTTCATTTTCCACCTCACGCAGTTGTTCAGCAGAAATGCTGCCTTTCTTAAATTCACTTCTTGCCTCATGCAAGCGGTCAGGGCGCAGCAGGCTTCCCACATGATCTGCGCGGAATGGTGCTTTTGTAGTAGTTGTAGTCATTTTCATTCCCTCTTTCCTTTTGTATTTTTATAAAAAGTGGAGCTATTGATGAATCTGCCAGTTCAAGGCAGTATTGCAAAGGATCGTACCGGAAATCCAGTTGCCCCTTTTACTTTTGGCACAATGTTGAAAATTACGGCGCCTTTTGCGGGGACTTTATCGAGATTGGTCATGACTTCCACCTGAAATGTATCCTGGTCAAGTACATAATATTCGGCAACAAGTGCCCCGTTTTTCTGAATGTCAACAGCGGCATCAGTGTCAAAGGTCTCATGTCCGATGGCTTTAATGTTGCGCTGTTCAAACAAAAATTGCAGTGCTTCGACAGACCAGCCGGGTGCATGACTGTTGCCTTTTTCGTCTTGGTTATCAAACGTATCCTGATCCGGCCAGCGTTTACTCCAGTCAGTGCGCAGTGCGACAAATGATCCTGGTTCAATTTCACCATGTTCTTTCTCAAATTCCAGAATATCATCCGGGTATAGTGTGAAATCAGAGTCCTCATCAGCCTCTTTGGATTTGTCAATGACGACTAGCGGGAGAACCAGCTCCTGCAGTTCCAGCTCATGTACATAGCGCTTATCTCCCGGTACAAAGTGAATCGGAGCATCAATATGTGTTCCATATTGCCCCGGAAAAGTGAACTGCTGGGCAAAAAATCCGTCATCATGATCAAAAAGCGTCTCGAACGCTGCCGGATCAAATGCTGAAAAATGAGGGGAGTCAGGACCAAATGCATGTGTCAGATCCACCCATTCTTTTTCTTTCAATAAATTGACTGCTTCAATTAATTTGTTGTTCATTGTATCACTCCATTAGGAAATTACTGAATCAAAAACGGAAATATAAAAAGCCCCTTCATATAAGAAGAGGCTCCGGATACACAATCGCTCACTCTTCTTATCTTTAAGCATAACGCTTTCTGGAATTAGCACAGTCATTGACCGATGCTGAGGCTTCAAAGGGCCAGTCCCTCCACCTCTCTGGATAAGAACGTTTATAATTCAGTTATGATATTAATACTTAGATTACACCCGTTATTTTTGAATGTCAAGAGATTTTCAGAAAGGTTAATAGAATTGAAAAGCACTGATTTTCGCTGAATAACTAAATAGAGGGCTAAACTTGCAGAAAGCTGATTGATCAACACAGTATGTGAAGCAATACATGATTAACTTGTTATCGCTCAGGAATTCTTCATGGATGACATTGGTTAATTGGCTTGAATGGTTGCTTTATTTATCTAGTTAAATTATACTAGATAAAAAGTTTGAAAGCGCATTCAAAATAGGGGGAGATTTCAATGAAACTTCAGAACAGGGTTGCAGTGGTAACTGGTGCGGCATCTGGCATGGGAAAGGCAATAGCGATTCTTTATGCAAAAGAAGGCGCAAAAGTAGTTGTATCGGATCTTAACGATGAGGGTGCAAAAAAAACCGTCGACGAAATCGAAGCAAATGGAGGTATTGCTAGAACTGCTGTTGCTAACGTGGCCAAAGAAGACGACGTACAGAACATGATCAATGCAGCAGTTGATACGTATGGCACTCTGGATATCCTGGTTAATAATGCCGGTATTATGGACAACATGATGCCTGCAGTCGAGCTAACGGATGATCTCTGGGAAAAAGTGCTGTCCGTTAATACGACAGGTTTAATGCGGGCAACTCGCAAAGCGTTATCTATTTTTCTCGAAAAAGAGAGCGGTGTGATCGTAAATATGGCTTCATCAGCAGGGATAGCCGGATCAAGAGCGGGAGCAGCATATACGGCTTCCAAGCATGCTGTCGTTGGCTATACGAAAAATGTTGGATTTCAATATGCAGAAAAAGGTATCCGTTGTAATGCAATCGCACCTGGTGGTGTCAACACGAATATCGCCACAACAATGGCAAATCCGGATGAATTTGGTGCAGCAAGGGCTATGTCCGGAAGCAACAATAATCCTAGAAACGGTGAACCGGAGGAAGTTGCTAAAATTGCGTTATTTTTGGCCTCTGATGATTCAGAATTTGTTAATGCTGAAGTTATCCGTGCAGATGCAGGCTGGCTGGCGTATTAGACTGTTCCAACTTCCTTGTTCAAAACGTGGAATGTCATGAAGAAGAATTGGAAAGCTCTTAGGATGTCATTTTCTCAAAAATTCCGTATCTCTTTTATCCGGGGATATGGAATTTTTATTGTATCGGATATAAGCGTTAAATGAGTTCTAATTAAAAAAATAATACAAGTAAATGTTATATGTCTGTTGCAACTGTTTTGCTGTGTGCACTTCCATTGCAGAGAATCAGTGATGTTGTGTTCTTGCTCGATACTGTTTGGATTGAACTGGATGGCAATATTTTTTTAATCATCAATATGAACTGGAACCAGGCGATGGTATGATATTAGGGCAATCGGTTCCTGGGGGATGGTCTACTCCATACTGGTAAAAAAAACATGCACTTATTTCCGCAATTTGGCGCTCTTTTGGTCATAGCGGTATTTCCAATATGGTCTTATTACTCCTAGTCGTGTTGAAAGGACCATGACCGAAATACCAACGTCAATCGTGGCACTATTGAACATAGCGAGACGTGCTTATCTTGGTATGTCTCATCTTTTATTGCATTCATTTTTTATAATTTTGTGGTCGAGATTTCGGGCGATTCGCAGGCTTTAAGATTTTTAGTTTACCTTCCGATTGTCACGATGATTGGTGCATCCATCTGGTTGGATGAATCAATCATGATAATGAAAATAGCTGTGTGCTGGCCGTTATTTTATGTGTCACGTTCATGACAAAAAAACATCAGGAAACGGACAAAACGGATATTCGGAAATCAGTAAACTGACGCTGCAACCGTTAAGACAAGTTTTCTAACTGCATGCCGATTTCAGCGTTTTGGCATCCTGCACTTTTAATAGAAATTCTCCATTTTGGGTAAACTAAAAGCATCATGATGAATTTTTAGGAGTGAAAGCATGCAATTTAACGGAGAAATTATATCCGGTGAATTCGATGAGCGAACAAACGAGTTTACGCTGCAACAAGTGAAACATCTATCAACGGAGTCAGTCCTTAACGAAAACCAGCTGAACACGCTTTCTGACTATCTGCATAAAAACAGCGATCAAGCTGATGGTCAAGTTCTCACCCTGTATGATCAAATACTTGTCCGCCTAAGCCCGGAGGAAGTTGAGCAATTTTTAAATGATCTGGAAAGCATCAATTTCCGGTATCATTAGGCCTGTACGATGTAAAACATCATCTGTATCAACCAGTAAGCTCAAAAAATTCTCTCATGCTTCTTTGCAGATTCAAAAGATAATCGAGCTGCTGACTGCATTGAACCGTCCTTTTATCTGTCAAGCCGTACTTCATTCCGAGGTCAATCATTTCCCTCTTTTTGTTCGAAATTGCCGTTCTTAAAACTTGCTGGGTTGGTTCTGGTTCAAAGACTTCCATTATAACATCCTTCCTTCAAAATTATGTAAAAATAGTAGGACCTTTGTCTTAAATACGCACAAAAACTATTATGCCAGTACTTGAAAAAAATGCAATAGATTCTGCAAACAAAGTCAAAACATTACAAAATACGACATGTAACATCAATTAAACATAGTCAATATATACTGAATCCATTTTGCTTCGAGTATCGTCTAAACAATGACTTTCAGAAAGATTGGGGGCAAGCAGGGTTATGGAAGATCATAAAAAAGAGAGCATTCTGGAAGAAATTATGTTAGAACATGGAAACGATTTAGTCAGATTAGCATTCACTTATGTGAAAAATGAAGAAAACGCCAAAGATATCGTTCAAAATACCTTCATCAAATGTTATCAACATCTTGAAAAATTCCGCTATGAATCAACTTTGAAAACATGGCTTTACCGCATTACGATCAATGGATGCAAAGATTATCTGAGAAGCTGGCATCACAGAAAGGTTCAGGTGAAAAATTTTGTCCAGGAAGCAGTGAAATCACTCTTGCCTTCTGTAGAAGATAACATGATCAGGGAAGAAGAAAAACAGGAAATAAGTAAGTATATCCTATCGCTTCCCAAAATATATCGTGAAGTCATCATTCTCTATTACTATGAATCTCTCATTATTGATGAAATAGCAGAAGTAACTGAACTTAATGCAAGTACTGTTAAGACAAGACTGAGAAGAGCAAGGCAAAAACTGAAATTGATGATGGAGGAGGCAGGTATTTATGGGTGATAAAAAGCTCGGAAAAGATACGTTTGCTTTTTTGGATGAACAAGAATTACAGTTCACCGAAGAAGACCGCCAAAAAACCATATCCAAGATTAGGGACAATCATCAGCACTTGCCTGGTAAAAAGGAAGGTTTCTTACGAATATTTCAAAACCATGCAGGTCCGATTACAGTGTCTGCCCTAGTGATAATATTGACGATTGTGCTACTCCCTTCACTTATGTCTGACAGTAATACTGGTATTATCCAATCTGACAGCCAACAGGCAGTCCACCCGGAGATCAATGCGTCCTTTTCTGTTTTATTATTGGGAAAAGAAGATACTAATAATCGTATGACTGTAAACATTTTACTGACGTACAACAGTGATAACCGGACGATAAAAATGGTACCGATCCCACGTGATACATATGCACCGATTTTTGATGCAGACGGTGAGATGATTACAAGGGATAAACTTTTGTACGCTTACGTCTATGGCTCAGGACCCGAGTCGGCAATGGCAAGTGTGTCAGATTTATTTAGCGTGACAGTTGATTATTATGCCGTTATTCCAACGAAAGAATTTGCTGATTCTGTAGTACTTACCAAGAATGATGTGCGAAACGATCAAGCTGCAAGTAAAGTCAAGAAAAACTTATCAATTGACAAAATAAAGAACCTCATCAGCCAAAGTGAAACGAATATGCCGGAAGATAAATTGAATACGCTCGAAGTCAATAGCGGAACGAATTCAATTGAAGTGGTTGATATGAATGAAGGGCTGGAACCTAAAATGAATAATGGCATATATTATAAGGAAATTAACCAGGACATGCTGGATAACATTTCCAGTATTTTAAAGAAGCATTTAACTGGTAATTAAATGTTAAACCTTTCTTGCGGCAGCTTTGTCTTTTGCGGATGACTGCCGCATCGCCATTAACGATTCCATTCTTCCAAAACATCACCAATTTCCCGTTCGTGAATAACTTGATCTGCATACCTATCAAGCTCGGTTGGCTCACGGTTGACGATCAACAGTCTTGAGCCATTTTCCTTGGCAATCAGCGGAAATTGGTTGGCAGGTGTCACACTTAGCGAAGATCCGAGCACAATAAACAAATCGGCTTTTTCCGCTTCAGATAGGGCAAATTGAAAAGCATCCTGTGGCAGCATTTCCCCGAAAAGTACAATAGAAGGCCGCAATATACCGCCACACTCGCAATGGTACTCCTGATTGACATATTCCTCACTGTTATATTCTTTTCCGCATGACTTGCAGTGCAGTTTTTGCAAGGTTCCATGCAGTTCAGTAACACGCTCGCTGCCCGCCTCCTGGTGAAAACCATCCACATTTTGCGTAATGATGGAATGCAAACGTCCCTGCTTTTCCCATTCCGCTAAAATACGATGTCCTTTATGCGGTTTGTAATCTTTTACGCTAAGCACCCGTGTCCGGTAAAAATCGATGAACTCCCCTACATTGTTATTCAATGCTTCCGTGCTGGCGATTTTTTCTGGGTCTTTTTGATTCCACAATCCGCTATTGGCCGAGCGGAAGTCGGGCAGCCCGCTTTCCGTGGACATGCCGGCACCAGTAAAAACAACCGTATGATTCGCTTCGTTGAGCCAATTTTTCAGCAATGTTCATACCTCCCATTGTCTAATTTCTTATGAAAAATGTATCACTAAAAGTGCTCTATTTACAAAAAATTTTCCTGTTCATTATTTTTCCTGTTTTAGGGGATTGTAAATGGTGTGGTGTATGAGGAGGATTATAATGGGGCAGTCAGAAGACAGTAAACAGCAGAACAATAACATGAAGTGGTGGCAATTATCGTTATTTGGTATTGGCTGCACGATTGGCACGGGCTTTTTTCTTGGGATAAGCATTGGTATTCAGTTAGGCGGCCCAGCAATCCTGATCGCCATAGTGCTGGCTGGAATCGCAACCTATATCGTGTTTAATGCGCTGGCAAAACTGACCGCTGATCATCCTGAAAAAGGTGCATTCCGAACCTATGCCAGGAAGGCGTTTGGCCATTGGGCAGGTTTCAGTGTTGGCTGGATGTACTGGTGCTCAGAGATATTAATCATGGGCAGCCAGTTGACTGCTTTATCCATTTTTTCCCGCTTTTGGTTTCCGAATGTCCCATTGTGGTTATTTGCATCCGGATATGCTGTTTTGGGGCTGTTTGTATTGCTGATAGGCTCCAAGGGTTTAAGCAAGCTGGAGAATATTTTTGCCGTCATAAAAATAGCTGCCATTGTGATGTTTATCGTGATAGCGGGTGCTTTTGCATTTGGAATTGTTGATGGGATAACCGAATTGCAAATACCGGATTCCGTCCGTGAGATGTTTCCAACTGGGTTTACAGGTTTGTGGGCATGTCTTATTTTTGCCTTTTATGCTTTTGGCGGAATTGAGATTATGGGGCTGATGGCTATTCATTTAGGAAAGCCGGAAGAAGCACCAAAATCCGGCAGAATCATGATTTTATCACTTGTTGTGATCTACGTTCTGGCGTTAGGACTGGCGCTGATGTTAGTACCCTGGGAAAACTTTACGACGAATGAGAGCCCTTTTGTCGTTGCACTTGATGACTTTAGCCTTGCTTTTGTCCCACATCTGTTTAATGGCGCGCTGATTATTGCTGGTTTTTCAACGATGGTTGCGTCATTTTATGGGATCACAACGGTGCTTGTTTCGCTCGCCGAAGATGGGGATGCTCCTGCTTTATTTGCGAAAAAAGGAAAACTGGCTGTCCCTCTCCCATCGTTTGGCATGCTTGCTTTTGGGCTTGTCGGATCGATAGTCATGTCATTTGTTTTGCCGGAAAAAATTTATACCTATGTTACGACTGGAGCCGGGTTGATGTTGTTGTATAACTGGTCATTTATCATTCTATCTGCCCGGAAACTGCTGAAACCGGATTTTAAAGAAAATATGGTGTATTACGCTGGTTTGGTATTGATCCTGGCCGGGGTCAGCGGAACTCTTTTGGATAAGACGAACCGGCCGGGATTTTTTATCAGTATCGGAATTTTGGCAGTCATCGGAATCGTTGTTTTCGTTATGATGCGTCAATGGAACAGGGAGACGCGTTAATGTTCGATCAGAAGCAAAAAACCCTGTGCACCAAAATATAGACCGAACCCAATCAGTGCTATCCCGGAAATGATCGAGATAATGGTGAGCATTTTGTGATGCAGGATTTTCCGGAATCCGCCTGACACAGCCGCCATAATGACATCCCATGATAACAGTCCGATAAAAATGGCAATGCTGTACAAAAGAAGTGTCTGGTTACCGTATTCTGTTGCGGTTTTAGCAAGTACAGATCCGTAAATACCAAGCCAGAATAGAATCGTCAGCGGGTTCATAATGGACAGCATAAATCCGGTCATGAAGGATCTATGTAAAGGTTCAGCACGTCTTGTGTGCGCTGCTTTTAATTCTTTGGCACTGACCATGCTTTCAATACCAGTATAAATTAAGATGAATCCACCGAATATCCATAGAAATGTTTGGATAAACGGCGTGTCAACAACGTGTACAATCCCTAAATAAACAACGAGCATATAAATGCCATCTGCCGTGATGGCTCCAAGGCCGACAAACCAGGCAGGCAAGAATCCACCTTTGATCCCCCTGTCCAACTGTGCAGCATTAACAGGACCAATTGGAGCAGCCAGTGATAATCCCAATAAAATATAACTTATAAAAACACTCAATCGATACACTTCCCTTTAACATCAAATAGCATGTCTTCTTTATGTCTATTCATATCAGCATTTAGTTACCACTAAAAAATTATCCGACATGAATGAAAGGCTTTTAAAGGGAAAACCTAGGTAAAAAAGAAAGTGTGACGGTATGCAGGAAAACAATCATATGCAGTCGGCTATTGATGCCGTGTTTGAAGCAGAACGATCGGTAACGCAGGCACAGGGAAATAATAACCCCCAGGATTTTCAAAAGTCCCAGCAGGAACTCATGCGTGCACAGCAGTTATTAAGAGAAGTAAGACAAAAGGGGTATAGTGGAACCGCTGAGCAAAAACACCAATTTCAGCGTGCTGAAGAAAACTTAAGGATATTGATGGAAGCGCAGAATGCTATTCGGTGAGCCGTAAGCTTGATTGTACGGGTAGAATTTTTCAATCAAATATGGAAAAATGAATGTAACCGCTGTAATATAGGCGGTTACTTCCTTTTGTAAAATGCTAGTAATTAGCGGAATGTAAGAGAGAAAAGCATGTACCGTAATAAAAAGTCAGAGTCTTCATATCTACAAAAGAAATGAAATGCGTTCAGGGGGCATAAAATTTAAATTTTTCTATGCCCCCTTTTCGGGATTTGTGTATGATTGTCGTAATAGGAAGATAGGAAGACCACAATTTTTCAGAAAGGGTGTTGTAGCATATGAAACGATTCCTGAATTGTACCGCATCTGATTTTACCGACATGAATGGGCGGCAGCTGAGACAAGCGATTGAAGCATCGGAAGGCAGGGTGCTGTTATCGGAGGTGGTTTGTGCATCAACACCGCTCTATCCCGGATTGACTAATGCGGAATATGCTGCTGCTTTCGGGGCGGATATGATATTGCTGAACTTATTTGATGTTGATCAACCGGCGATTGAGGGCCTGGCTGCCGAAAATCCGCATCGTGTTATCGAAGAACTGAAAAAAATGATTGGCCGTCCTGTGGGGATTAATTTGGAGCCGGTTGATCCTGAAGCAGATCATATGGAAACGCTCCAAAATATTCCAGAAGGGCGTACTGCAATCCGTACATCACTGGAAAAGGCAAAGGATTTGGGTGTGGATTTTGTCTGCCTGACCGGCAATCCCAAAACCGGTGTCACCAATACAGCTATTTTAAAGTCAGTCAGACAGGCAAAGGATATTTTCCAGGATGACATCATGATTATTGCCGGCAAGATGCATGGAGCCGGTGTCAGAAATGAGGCAGGCGGCAGCATCGTACGTAAGGATGTTGTATCGGAAATTGCCCGGGCTGGTACGGATGCTGTTCTGCTTCCGGCTGTCGGCAGTGTTCCGGGGACAACACTTGCTAAGACAGAGCAGTTGGTTCAAGCCGTCCACGAACAAGGTTCACTGGCATTAACCGCTATTGGAACAAGCCAGGAAGGTGCAGCAACAGAAACGATACAACAAATGGCACTGCAAAATAAAATGGCCGGAGCGGATATTCATCATATCGGTGATGCCGGTCAGCATGGCATCGCCATACCAGAAAATATGATGGATTATTCGATTGCCATTCGCGGAAAACGACATACGTATGTCAGAATGGCAGCATCGATTAACCGGTAGAAAAGAGACGTAACCGCCTTATGCAGCGGTTACGTCTCGGCGAGGTATTATTTGACGAATTTACCCCTGAAAACTGGATTTTTCTCTATAAAATTTGACATTTCCCTGACCCCATTAGTCCATTTGACTTCCGTCAATTGGACTATTTCAATCTATTTATGATTGTCTTAATATAGAGATGAACTTATTTTGAAAGGGGTTGCATTATGGGAAAGGGAACTTTAGGAAATCTATCTTTCATTGGTTTCTTGCTAATATTCATACTCATACCGCTTGGAACCGATTCTGTTCAGGCCGAATCAGAGGATTCCATCGTGGATATGAGACTTATGGAAACAACGGATATTCACGTTAATCTTGTCAACTACGACTATTATCAGGACAGTCCGACCAGTGAATATGGACTCGCAATGACGGCAACACGCATCAAGGAGGCAAGAGCAGAAACTGAAAACAGTATGCTGTTTGATAATGGGGACTTGATTCAGGGGAATCCGCTTGGTGATTATACTGCCAGGAACGGACTTGAGGAAGGTGACGTTCATCCGGTCTATAAGGCTATGAATTTATTGGACTATGATACAGGCAATATTGGCAACCATGAATTCAACTATGGCATCGATTTTTTGCAAGAATCGATAGATGATGCGAATTTCCCATATGTTAATGCCAATGTCTATTATGATGATGGCGATGATGATCAAACCAATGATGAACACTTTTTTGAGCCATACAAAATTATCCCGAAACAAGTGACAGATACGGATGGAAATACGCAAACTGTGGATGTTGGTGTGATCGGTTTTGTCCCGCCGCAAATCATGCAATGGGATAATGCACATCTTGAAGGAGAAGTCATTACGAAAGATATTTACAAAACGGCTCAACAATATGTCCCGATTATGCAAGAGGAAGGTGCGGATGTGATTGTGGCCGTTCCACATTCGGGTCTTGGGTCAACAGAACTGCGGGAACGTGAAGAAAATGCTACATATAATCTGACACAAATTGACGGCATTGACGCCATTTTGTTCGGACATGCTCACGAAGTTTTTCCTGGCGATTCGTTTGCCGGAATCTCTGGCGTTGACTTAGATAAAGGAACCATAAATGGTGTGCCATCGGTTGAAGCAGGTTACTGGGGCAATCACTTGGGAATTGTTGATCTGAAACTGCAAAAAAACGGTAACGATTGGGATGTGATTGATTCCAGTTCACAAGTGCGAGCTATGTTTGATGAAGAGAACGGTGAAGCACTTGTTGAACCTGATCAAGAAATTCTTGATGCCATAGAAGAGGACCATCAGGCTACATTGGATTATATCCGTTCCGAAGTTGGTCAGACAACCGCTCCGATATATAGTTACTTTGCACTGGCAAAAGATGATCCATCCGTTCAAATTGTGTCAGATGCTCAAAAGTGGTATACAGAGAATGCAGTAGAGGGAACTGAATATGACGACATGCCGATTCTGTCAGCAGCTGCACCGTTCAAAGCAGGTGGCAGAAGCGGCCCTGGCTACTACACGCATATTCCAGAAGGTCCGATTGCCATCAAGAATGTGGCAGATTTATATGTTTATCCGAACACGCTCAAAGTCGTTAGATTGACGGGTGAGGAAATCCGTCAGTGGCTGGAAATGTCTGCCGGGCAGTTTAACCAGATTGATCCTGATGCTGAAGGGGAACAAGGGCTTGTTGACAACGATTTTTCAACCTATAATTTTGATATCATTGACGGAGTCACATATGAAATTGATGTGACAGAGCCGACCAGATACAATAATGACGGTGAACTGATTAACCCGGATGCTAATCGGATTAAATATTTACGTTACAATGATGAACCGGTGGCAGAAGATCAGGAATTCCTTGTTGCAACCAACAACTATCGGGCAAGCGGGGGCGGCAACTTCCCTAATCTGGATGGAAGCCAAGTAGTCCTTTCACCGCAGATAGAAAACCGCCAGGCCATTATCGACTATATCCAGGAAAACGGTATGATTGATCCATCAGCTGATGGAAACTGGTCATTTGCACCAATCAATGGCAGTCCGGAACTGACATTCCAGTCGTCACCTGATGCACAGGAGTTTGTCGATACTGATGGTGATATTGCCTATATCGGTGAAGGAGAAGACGGGTTTAGCAAGTATGGACTCGATTTATCGCAGACGGTAACAATAGAATCAGTAAACCAAACCGTAACAGACTATATAAATTCAGGTGATGTGCAGCATCCATTGGCTGTTCAGCTGACCAATAAACTACGACAGGCTGAACATCATTTGGAAAAAGGTCATCATCAGCAAGCTGTTAAAAAAGTTGATGACTTTCTGAAACATTTGAACAACAAAGGCATGGATAAATTTGTTACAGCTGAAGCGAAAGAGGCCCTTCAGAATGAGGGTGCGGAATTGGTAGAAAACTTGCAGTAGGTAAGAAGGCAAAATTCTCTGCGTATGGATAGATTCCATTGCAGAGGATTTTTCTCATTTTCATTGATATCAAATAAAATTAATTGAATAGCCAATTAAATTACTGATTTCCAGTCAGGGAGAGCATCTACCTACAACTGGTGTCGCCTGTTAGTTATCTTGAATGGCCGCATCATGAAATATTCCAGAGAATGGCCATCATAGAAAGTTCTATACATTCTCGGATCCAGAGTCTCTTTCAGTCATTGAACAAGTGAAAATATTGTCACTGCAACGGTAGAGGTTTCATGTCAGGAACAGCTAATACAGCTGATATCCTGGGGGTATCGTCGTATGCAGGTAAGTTACCCGTTGTATGCTTTCTGCAACACTGCAAGCTCAAGTTTTTTCATTTTAAGAGTTGCCCGACCAACACGAGCAATTTGTTCCGGTGTACTATGGCTGCTCATCATCTCTTCCATTTTTCTCGGCACAATTTGCCAGGAAACGCCATACTTATCTTTCAGCCAGCCACATTGCTCGGAATCAGGTACTGCAGATAGCTTATCCCAATAGTAGTCAACCTCTTCTTGTGTGTCGCAGTATACCATAAATGAGATTGCCTCGTTGAAACTGAATTTAGGATCTCTTGCGCTGTCCATTGCGGCAAACCAATAATGCTCAACCACAAAATCAGTAAACATGACTGTTCCTGCTTTGTCAGGTTCCATCCCTTGAGGATAGCGGGTAATATGGCCCTGTTTTGAACGCTTAAACACGGACAAATAAAAATTAGCGGCTTCTTCAGCTTTGCCGCATTTATCACCGACAAACATTAGCGAAGGCACTATAGAAGGCCGCTCTTCACCTTCTGGATTGGTAAGAATTAACTGCCATGACAAACCATACTTATCTTGAACCCAGCCATACTTCTCACAAAATGGGTACTTATCGAGTGGCATTAACACTGTTCCATCTTCGGACAATTTGCTCCAAACTTTATCTAATTGTTGGCTTGCATCTTTTTCTCGCGAGGGGTCAAAATTAACCATGAAAGGCACCGATGGGTTGAATGTGAAATAAGGCCCTGCACTGATTGCCATGAATTTCTGTCCCAACAGCTCAAAAGAGACTAAATCGGAGTCTCCTGATGGTGTGTCTTCGAGTGTTGTTACATTCGTAATTCTTGAATTCGGGAAAATGGAAACATAAAACGCTGCTGCTTATTCGCCTCCTTGTTATACCACAAATGTGGAACGATGATTTGATTTGTTTTTGTCAAAGTGATTCCTCCTAACGTATTTTTATTTATTTTACTATTTTGATTATGTTTTGATTTCTTATAGATTGCTGAATGCATCTACTTATTTTTATTGAATTGTTTTGCTTTGTTTAAGTAATTTTTTAACATAGGCTACCCGTTTTTGATAACATATTGACTTTTATGTTTACTGCCCCTAAAATTCATTAGGTGTTTATATTAACCGGATTGGAGAGGCATACAATGTATCATCTATATAAATATGCTGTACTATTTGTATTTTCCGTTGTTTTAGGATTCGCTTTTAATATGTTCCTACTTCCTCATGAAGTCTTATCAGGCGGCGTTACAGGTCTTGCTATGATTTTGGGACTGGTTTCGCCAATAAACGCTGGTATTTGGCTCGTCATTTTCAATGTTCCTGTTTTCATGATTGGATGGATGAGGTTAGGGAAGGAATTCATAGTGAACAGTATATTTTCCGTCTTTATCACGTCAATGTCGATGCAGTATATTCCCGTACTAAAGGTAACCGATGATGCATTGCTGTCTGCGGTCTTCGGCGGAGTCATTGTAGGTGTTTCCATTGGGTTCATTGTGCGGTTTTACGGATCCACCGGGGGAGCAGATATCATTGGGCTGGTTGTCACCCAGAGACGTGATATTCCTTTGGGTGTATTAATTTTCGGTATCAATAGTATCGTTGTATTTGTATCCGGGTTTTTCTTTTCCTGGGAGCTAGCATTATATACGATGGCTTCAATTTACATTACCGGCGTTGTCGTTGACCGTGTTCATACTCGTCATGTAAAATTAAGTCTAATGGTGGTCACACATAAAGGTGAAGAGCTTAAAAATGAGCTTATTGCAAATTTAATTCGGGGTATTACCGTTATGAACGGATATGGTGCCTATTCGAATCATGAAAATAAAGTGCTGTATACCGTTATAACCCGCTATGAACTGGCATTAGTCAAATCGCTTATAAAAAATGTTGACCCGAAAGCGTTTGTCAGCATCAGTGAAACTGCTGAAGTAATAGGAAACTTCAGGAGATCATAGTGATGAGTTGGAGAGACCATTCATGCCATTAGTGACGATGGATCTGCAATTAATATATTATCTGAATGAAGTAACTGCAGACGGATAAAGGATATTTTGTCTGGTATAGTATTTTTCTTTATATGATTGTCCTTGTTCGAACGATGTTTTCGTTTTGGATGAAGGATGTGCTTCTACAATGCCACTTAGTGAAGCCAGTCTTTTTCCTTCACTTTTGAAATGGCTTCTATCCGGTTCGTCACTTCCAGTTTATCGAGGATAACGGAGACATAGTTACGGACCGTGCCATTTGTCAGATTGAGCTGGCTGGCAATTTCTTTGGTGCTTTCACCGTCAGCAATCAGCTTAATGACTTGTTTTTCCCGATCAGTCAGTGGGTTATCATGATCGTATGCCATATCAACCAGTTCCGGAGCATAAATCCGGTTTCCGTTAATAACCGCACGGATGGAGTTTGCTAAATCCTCACTCGAGCTGTCTTTCAGCAAATAACCGCTCACACCAGCTTTTCGCGCACGTTCGAAGTAGCCCGTTCGTGCGAAGGTTGTTAATACAATAATTTTACAAAGGTCATTCTTCAATTCTTCGGCTGCGTCAAGACCACTTTTTACTGGCATTTCAATATCCATCATGCAAATATCCGGATGATGCTGTCGCACAAGCGATAACGCTTCTTCACCATTCCTGGCTTTACCGACAACTTCCATATCATCTTCCAGGTCGAGCAGTGATCCCAGTGCCCCAAGGAGCATACGCTGGTCTTCTGCTATCACAATGCGTATCACAACAAACCCTCCTATTTTGTCCGCTGGATTACTTTTGGCACCTGAATTGTCAGTATTGTACCGTTCCCTGTTTTAATATCCAGATTGCCATTGACAAATTCCAGCCGTTCTCTCATCCCCTGAAGCCCGTTTTCTGCATATATATTTTTTTTATTCACCATACCAATCCCATTATCGTGTACTTCAATAAGTATCTCTTCCGCTGATGATGTAATGATGATTGTACAGGAAGACGCCTCGCTATGCTTGACAACATTGGTTACAGCCTCCTTTAAACACATGCTGAGCACGTTTTCAACAAATAAAGGTGTATTGGTGAGCTCTGGGTTCCCTTCCACATGAAAATCAATCCGGGCAGCCTTCAGCATTTCTTGGACACGGGGAATTTCATCTTCCAGTTTTGCACCTTTCATATCTGACACCATTTCACGCACTTCTTTTAACGCCGTTCGTGCTATCTGATGGATATCATTTATTTCATTTTTTGCCCTATCAGGTTTTACATCCACCAGTTTGCCTGCCAAATCGCTTTTAAGACCAATCATTGACAACTTTTGACCAAGTGTATCATGCAAGTCACGGGCGATCCGCTGACGCTCTTCCAGCACAACCAACTGGGACAACTTTTGATTAGCAGCTTCTAATTGGCTTTCCAATGCTTCCCGCTTGTTTCGGAAATAAATGGTTAGCGGCAGCAGCATAACACCAATAACGCTAAAGACAATAAACGGCAGTTGGGATAGGAATATGTCGTTTTGGGTAAAAAAACCAATTGTCACTGCAGCAATTGTTGTAACTAGATGAACCACGTACAGTGTTATAAATCCGGTTTTATGTTGAATATTCCCGATGTAAAAAGCCAAAAACAACGCGAAATAAACATACCCCAGAAGAACTGTCATTACGAGACTAATGACCATTTCGATTCCCACTGACAGATAAACAGTCCAACCTTCAGACAGGAAAGATACTCTATATACAGTGAAAAACAGCAATATCATTAAAATACCGAAAATAATTTCCAATGTTCCAGATGTACGGAAGATAAAATAAAAAGGCAGAATACAAAATATAATCCATGCATAAATACTAAGCCCCGTGTTTTTCGGAATAATGTGGTACCATTTCTGCATACAGGTCCTCCTAACTGCTTTCGTTAAGTATAACAGAAAAAATGACCCTCCCATACAAATCGATGGAGGGTCATTTTTTCGTATTTATTTTTCATGCGGGGTGGATGTTTTTGGATTCATTTGGATGCCACGTTTTCTCTTTCGTAATAGTGCTTTAACTTCTTTAAAACTGACAAAAGACTTGTTCGCTTCATCAAACAGCCGGAAGCGGATTGACTTCAAGCTGGAGGCTAATGTTATCGTTGTAGCCTGCTGTAACGGCGGAGTCGATTCATGAGCTTTTTCCAGATGGTAGTTCGGGACTTTCGGGCTTAGATGGTGCACGTGATGGAAGCCAATGCTGCCTGTCATCCACTGGATAACTTTTGGCAGTTTATAATAGGAGCTTCCGTCAACAGCAGCCTTGACAAAATCCCACTCTTCTTCATTTTCGAAGTAAGAATCCTCAAACTGGTGTTGCACATAAAACAGCCAAATTCCCAGTGAACCTGACATAAAGATAATGGGCAACTGGATAATGAGAAAGGCTTGCCAGCCAATTGTCCAGATTAACAGGGCGTAAATGACGGCAACAGATGCATTGATGAGGTACGTGTTCAGCCGTTCCTTCTGTTTGGCACCTTTTCGGTTAAAACGATTGGATAGGAGAAATAGATAGAACGGTCCTAATCCGAACATCACAATCGGGTTGCGGTAAAGCCGGTAAGTCAACCTGCCCCAAAAAGATGCGTTCATATATTCATCAACCGTCATTACCCATATATCTCCCGTTCCACGCTTATCCAAGTTGCTGCTTGTGGCGTGATGAATCGCATGACTTCGTTTCCATTTTTCAAAAGCAAACAGCGTGATGATTCCGGTTATCGACCCAACAACCCGATTCGCCTTGCCATTCTTGAAAAATGATCCATGTGTACAGTCGTGGAAAATAATAAAGATTCGAACGACAAACCCCGATGCAACCACTAAGAGTGGAAGTGTCAACCAGATAGAGACAGATAAGCTTTGATAGGCCAAAAACCAAATTAGGAAAAAGGGAGGAATCGTATTGATCAGCTGTTGTATACTTGCCTTCGTATCTGATTTCGCAAAAGCTGCGACGCTCTTTTTTAACTGTGCTTGTTTTTGTTTACTCATAATTTTCCCCTTCAATAAATTACTTTTGTCAATACATCTAATCTATATGCTAGAGAAAACCAATAAGTTTTAAAAGTCATAAACGTCAGTTATGTGTATGACAAATGTCATATACATTGGAATTATGTGCAGAAATATCATTTTATTATGTAAGCGGATCCACGATTTTTCAAGAATCTGTTTCTCTGCTTCTGTTGGTATTATCGCCCAGATATATTATGTATGTATAGAGGTTCACCACTTTTTGCATATCCTTAGCATAATGTATAGTGATGGAATATTTTGTCTAATTATAGTAGGATTGTAATAAGAGAAATTTCTTAGATGGGAACAAAGCCCAGTTCGATGATTTTTGTGAATGACTTTTTTGATAAAGGTGCATTTGAATGAGTGTGAGGGAAGAAGAAGTGCTTGGTGAGATTGCCGGCTACTTTTAAGGTTATTTGAAAACGAGCAACGTCAGGCATAACTAGTTTCTGTTGAATATGATTTCTAATTTGCAGCAGCTACTGACAATACGACTTCAAGGGAATTCCACTCAAATCAGATAAGAAATGAATTTGGGACATTCTAAGCACCTTTCAGGAGTTACAGTATTAGGATATAAAATTTAACTAGTGAAAATGGGTCTGTAGCAGCAATAGAAAAACCTTCAGAACAAATTATATGATTTAATAAATTCTTCGGTAAACGGGCCATATCGTATTATGAGGTCAATCAGAATTTTATTTTCTGGTTGGCCATTTTTAATGGTTTAATAGAGGTAGCCGGAGGAGAACGAACGGGCCAGTGGGACTTCAATTGATCCCGTCCACAAAAATGTTCCCCCTCTACTTACAGCAACATGGGTGAGGCTGGTTGGGACATCTAAGATGATCTCGTATAACAAGCGAAGATATGACACTGTAGGAGAGATAGAGGTTGCCGGTAAATATTTTAAAAGGGGAAGTGATTGACATATGGATCCTGTCATAGGCCTGGATGTGGCGAAAGAAGAAAGCCAAGTTCAAGCCTATTTACGAAGAAAGGAACCCTATAAAAAGAGCTTCAA
>NZ_FOJW01000022.1:14220-23540 GCF_900112045.1 Lentibacillus halodurans | reverse complement strand
GAGTTTAAGAACAAGCTCATCGACCAGGCATTAGAGACATTTGACATCGAAAGATCCCTTAGTAACAGGGGCACACCGTACGATAACGCCGTTGCGGAGGCAATATTTAAAACAATCAAGACGGAATTCGTTTATGGCCGTGTATTCACTTGCCAACATGAACTTGACTATGAGCTTTTCGATTATGTGAATTGGTTTAACAATATTCGGATTCATGAATCATTAGATTACTTAACACCGTCTGAATACAAGTTGATGCACCTTTAAAAATTTGTTCAGTTTAGTGTTGACATTCCAATCCTGATTAAACAGTTTGTTGTTGACTTAAGTCTTCGTTGATACGATCTACAGCTAATTTTTAAGCATTATACATCAAGGTAACGATATCAAAATGAACTTTGGCGCGTTTTCCTGTGCGATTACAAACATTGTTGAGTGGAAAAAATTCCTTTAAGTACGCATTGACTCGCTCAACTGCCGAACGTCGCTTATAGATGTCATCCCAAGCTTATGGCATCCAGATCAATCGCAGAAATAATGGCCTCATATTTTTGGGTAGATTCCATCTCATATAATTCTTGGATGCCAAATAAGCTTGTTTGTCGGTGCTTAATGGGAATCTCTCTAAGCTCTTACCAACTAATATCGGTTTTTTTCAGACACTAAAATTAGTTAGAACGGTTATGAACGTTGATATAGCAAAGTTTCAAAACCCTATATTTCATTATGCCGCCCATACTCCATTATTACTTTCAGGCATTTACCTACCTTTGTACACCACCAATTATTAGTGTTTATACTTCAATTCCAGAACGAATATTTGTGACCAATTAGTAAGAATGTGGTCAAATAAAGTTGTTGTTCAATTTATGTTTCAAAATAGTTTTATGATGTCAAAAAACTAAAATGGCATATAAAAATGTACAATCCGCTAAATTTCACCCCCTAAAAAATTTGGCATATTTTACATGTTTTTTCTATCCAAATTGTATGAAATTGGTTATAATGGTCGTAGTCAATATTTCCTAAAAATATTGATTTTTAATAAAGTTAATTATTCTTGGAGGTGGTTAATTGCTATTAGCTCATATTAGGAACAGTGATTTTGCTGAACAATCTGTTCAAACTCACTTGGAAGACGTATCTTTAATTGCACGTCAATATGGGGACGCTGTAGATTTGGGTGCTCATGCGGAACTGGCAGGACTTTTACATGATATGGGTAAATTCACACAACACTTTACAACGTATTTAAAAAATGCCGTGTTCAAACAAGAAGTCAGCAGAAACAAAATCGATCATTCAACTGCAGGCGCAAAATACTTATATGATAATTATTATAACAAAAATGCACTTCAGAATTATGTGATTGAAACAGTTGGAATGGCGATTTTATCCCATCATTCAGGATTACAGAATTTCGTACAACTTGATTTTAAACCGTCTGATTATTTAAGGCGCGTGACCAATGAAGAATTGCCTCACTACAGTGAAGTAGTTCGAAATTTTGAATCGATTAAAGGAAATGCAGAGAGAGTGAAAGCTCTTGTCGAAGAGGCAACAAACGAGTTTCGGGAATACAGCGGAAAAATAAAACCGCTTACAAAGCCCATTGTCTATTTGAATCTGATGCAAAAATTAGTATTTAGTTGTTTGGTTGATGCTGATCGTACTAACACCAGACGTTTTGAAGAAAATGAAGAAAGTAATTTATCAAAAGATAAAAACGTATTCAGGGATGGATATAATGAGCTTATCGCCCAGGTTTCTAAATGGGAACATCATCAAGTGACCCCAATCAATCAATTGCGGAATGAACTCTCGGAAAACTGTGATCAGTTCGCAGACGAGCCTTCCGCCATCTATACATTAACCATTCCAACCGGTGGTGGGAAAACCTTTGCGAGCCTCCGCTATGCACTAAAACATGCGCAAATTCATCATAAATCACGGATCATTTATGTTGTACCCTACACAACGATTCTGGAGCAAAATGCAGAAGCCGTGAGAAATATTATTAAGCAGCCAGATGCCGTACTTGAGCATCATGCCAATGTGTTAGACGATGATAACTTAGATGACGAAATGGATTATTATCGAATAAATAACCACAAACAACTACAATTAGGGAGGGACAACTGGGATTATCCGATTATTTTTACCACAATGGTACAATTTTTGGACGCCTTTTTTCAAAAAGGAACGCGAAAAAGCCGCCGATTACATAACCTAACTAATTCGGTTATTGTTTTTGACGAAGTGCAATCAGTCCCCTATCAACATATTGAATTATTCAATACAGCAGTTAATTTTCTTCATACAGTAGGTAATAGCAGTATTGTGTTGTGTACGGCTACACAGCCTGCAGTGGATAAGATGGACCTTCCGATTGTTTTAGAAGACAATACGGAAATGGTACCAAACCTTAGTGAAACGGTAGAGGCATTTAAAAGGGTGTCTTTTCATAATAAGGTAGAGCCTGATGGCTGGGACACAGATCAAATAGGTAATTTTGTTGAGCAGCTTATACAGAGATTGGACTCTGTATTGATTATATTAAATACGAAAACAGCGGTCAGAAAGTTGTACGAACGGCTGGCAGAACATAAAGAAGCTTATGCTGTCCACTTAAGTACATCGATGTGTCCCGCGCATCGCAAGGAAAAACTGACAGATATTAAACATAAATTAGGGAACGAAAAAGTTATTTGCATCAGTACGCAGCTTATTGAAGCTGGTGTTGATATTAGCTTTGAATCTGTCATTAGGTCTTTAGCCGGTTTAGATTCAATTGCCCAAGCAGCAGGACGTTGTAATCGAAATAAAGAAGTAGAAACAGGGGATGTTTATCTTATACGTGCAAAAGATGAACATCTGTCAAAACTGCCTGAAATCCGCATTGGTGGGGAAGTGACAGAAAATTATATCCTGTCTAATCCACAGTATGCTGACCATTTACTTAGTCCTAAAACAATTAAGAGGTACTTCACACATTTTCAAGCACAAGCTAAGCGTGAAATTTTGAAAACTCCAAAAGGGTTGGATTATGAATTAATAACAATGCTTAATGGATCGTTTGCATCGAAAAAGCGACCTCAGACAAAATCTACGGGGATGTTTAAAACAATAGAACGTTATTTTGAAGCAATAGCCTCACCTACCACGGGGGTTCTGGTGCCATTTGGAGAGGGTAAAGATATCATTGCTCGTTTAAATGAAGACATACAAGACCATGCACTATTTAACCAATTGATGAAACAAGCCCAGCAATACAGTGTTAATCTTTACGATCATGAATTGCAGACATTGGGTTCTGAAAATCTAATTACACCGCTTTTTAATGAAGCGATTTATTGTCTGAATGATAAGGCTTATAATGAACAATACGGCGTCACATTAGAAGGAAAAGCAGCACTGGATAATTATACCTTTTAAGGAGGTGAAAACTAATGAGAAATCAAATTGAATTTATTGTCCATGGTAAATATGCTCTATTCACCGATCCTGTGACACGGATTGGGGGAGAAAAATTTACGTATCAAGTACCAACGTATCAGGCATTGAAAGGAATTGTCGAATCGATTTATTGGAAACCTACTATTACATGGTATATCGATAAAGTTCGTGTGATGAAGGCAATTCAAACGGAAGTAAAGGCTGTTCGTCCAATAAAATATCAAAATGATGAAAATGATTTAATGTACTATACGTATTTACGCCACCCAGCGTACCAAGTCCGGGCTCATTTTGAATTTAATAAGAACAGGTCGGATCTCGCCTATGACCGTAACGAACACAAGCATCATAATATCGCAAAGCGTTCGGTTAAAAGAGGTGGACGAAGAGATGTCTACTTAGGAACAAGAGAATGCCAGGGGTATGTTGAAGAGTGTACTTTTGGTGATGGAGAAAGCTTTTATGATAATTACGGAGAAATTAGTTTTGGCCCGATGTTTCATGGCTTCACATATCCAGATGAAGGTAACCAAGAATCACTTGAGGCACGTTTATGGGTGCCAACCATGAAGAACGGTACTATCTCCTTCGAACGACCCGAAAATTGTGAAATTGTTAGAACCATACACAAGGATCACATGAAACCATTTAAGCAGGGAACTAATTTCACACCAGTTGATGACGAATATAAAACAGTATTCAAGGAGGTGGACCAATGAGTTGGATGCAGCAATTAGCTGATGTTTATAAACGCAATGAATCACACGTCGGAAAATTTGAAGAACGGCGGAACCAGCGCATAACATTGCTGCCTGTTTCACATGTCATGCAGAGTGCCCAGATAGAGATACTTATCACATTGGATGGTGAATTTAAAAGCGCAAAAGTCGTTGACAAAGAAAATTCACGAACGATTGTGCCGGCCACAACAGATTCGGCAAATAGGAGTGGCGCTAAAATTGCACCGCATTATATCCATGACAAATTGCAATATGTCGCCGGAGATTTTCTAGATTTTGGAGGACCAAAAAAGCAAAAAGAACATTTCGATGTTTATTGTAAGCAAATGAAAAAATGGGCTGGATCAGTAAATGCTCCGCAAAAAATCAAGACTATTTATTCGTATATTTCAAAGGGGAATGTGATACACGATTTAGTTAACGAAAGTATTCTTCCTATTGATGAAAACCAACAAGTGCTTGATAAATGGCCAAACGATCAAAAAGATGAAAAACCGGAAATCTATAAATTAGTCCCAGGTAGCCCACTTTCAGCTTTTGTTCGGTTTGATGTGTTACATGAATCACCGGAAGATCCTGTTGTATGGGAAGATCGTAACCTATTTGATAATTTTATAGACTTTTTAGAAGGGACATATGAACAGGAACGAGGTTTGTGCTATGTTACTGGAGAATATACAACCGTAACGACTCAGCATGGATCTCGCATTAGAAATGCCGGTGATATGGCTAAATTAATCTCAGCTAATGATAGTTCAGGATATACTTACCGTGGTCGTTTTGCTGAGGCGACAGAAGCGGTACAAGTAGGCTATGATGTATCACAAAAGTCTCACCATGCATTAAGATGGCTCATCCAAAGGCAGGGAACGTATATTGATTCACGTTACTTTGTCTCTTTTGGTTTAGAACAACCAGATGTACCTGATCCTTTTGACAGTACAAGTGAATTGATGGATGAAGATCTTTTTTCTGAAAGTCTACAAAAATTAGGAGAAGAACAAGCTTTAACTGAGGACCTTGTAAGTGAAGAACTCAATAAAGCATTACAGGGCGTTAATCATCATCTCAACAAAGAAAATCTTGATCATATTATTGTTATGGCTCTTGATGCAGCTACCAGCGGGCGTTTAGCCATTGTCTACTACCAGCAAATTAGAGCTTATCTATTCTATAAAGCTATTCTTGAGTGGCACAAGTCTTGCCGATGGTTACAGACATATAATGAAGAGAGCACAAACAGACTAAAGTCCTATGTCGGCACACCATCTACTTATCGTATTGCTGAGGCCGTTTATGGTAGCAAAGCAGACAGCCGAATTAAAAAAGATTTATATACGCGATTACTTCCTTGTATTATCGAACAAAAACCGATTCCGAAAGATATTTTACGAATTATCTTTAATCGAGTTAAAAATCCGTTCAGTTTTACCAATTCTAATGAATCATGGCAGGCAACACTCCATATTGCATGTGCACTCATTAATAAACAATATGAAAGTGAGGGATACACAGTGGCATTACAGAAAGACAATCATTCACGTGATTATTTATTTGGTCGTTTGCTTGGGATTGCTGAAGTTATGGAAAGAAGAGTTCTTGAAAAACGTGATGAAAAAAGAGCTACCAATGCAACCCGATATTTCAATGCTTTTACACAACATCCGGCGCGGACATGGATGGTAATCCGAAAACAATTATCTCATTATTTTCAAAATTCAAGTGATAATATCGGGTACTACGCAATGCTTCTGCAGCAAGTTGAAAACAAATTAAATACTGAACAAATGACCGACGATTCACTCAAACCCGTGTTTTTACTTGGCTACAGCAGCCAAATTCAGGACCTGTATACAAAAAAGGAGGAAAATAACAATGACGGCATTAAAGCATAAGATTGATTTCGCAGTTGTATTTACAGTTGATAAAGCTAATCCAAATGGTGATCCACTCAACGGTAACAGACCTCGCCAGGATTTTTATGGACATGGGGAAGTATCAGATGTAGCTCTTAAAAGAAAGTTAAGAAACCGTTTGCAAGATGAGGGGGAATCGATACTCGTACAGTCAGATGAAAGGAGATCGGATGAATATCGCAGTATTAAAGATCGTGTTGATTCTGTGGAAGAACTGAAAAAGCTACTAACAAAATCTAAAGCTTCTGGAACTGATGAGCAAACAGCGGAAATGCTGGCCAGTAACACCTGGTATGATGTGCGCGCATTTGGACAAGTATTTGCCTTTAAAGGGACTAAGATGTCTATAGGAATAAGAGGACCTGTATCGATTCACACAGCAACAAGTATTGATCCAGTTGATATATCAAGTATGCAAATAACAAAAAGTGCTAATTCAACAACTAACGAGAAAGATCCGGGTCAAAAAACATCAGATACTATGGGAACCAAACATCGAGTCGATTTTGGGGTCTATGTCTTTTATGGCAGCATCAATCCACAACTTGCTGAACAAACAGGATTCACGTATGAAGATGCTGAAAAACTCAAAGAAGCGTTAAAAACGTTATTTGCAAATGATGCTTCTTCTGCAAGACCTGATGGCAGTATGGAAGTAAACAAAGTTCTTTGGTGGGAGCATACTTCGAAATTAGGACAATATTCTTCTGCTGCGGTACATCGCACAGTAGATGTAAGTCGAGTAAAAGATGATTTACCTCAATCAATTGAAAATTATGAGATTACAGTTAGTACATTAGACGGATTGGCTGTCGAAGAATATGACGGACTATAAGGAAGATGACTATCTATTATTATCCGGCATACAGCATTTTGTCTTCTGTAAAAGACAATGGGCATTGATTCATATTGAACAGGAGTGGAAAGAAAATGTACTAACAGTCGAAGGGAATAATCTTCACGAAAAAGCAGATGACCCTTTTGTACGTGAAAAAAGAGGAGAAACCATTTATGTCCGTGCATTACCTGTTCATTCAAGAGAACTCGGCATTAGTGGTGTATGCGACATGGTTGAATTCATTCGGGATAACGATGGTATCCCACTCAATCAGGAAGAAGGTTTTTATCGTGTTAAACCAATTGAGTATAAACGCGGAAAACCAAAAAAGCATAATGCTGATATTCAACAATTAGTCGCTCAGGTCATATGTCTTGAGGAAATGCTAGCAACTACTATTCATGAAGCGGCACTTTTTTATAATCAAACGAAACATCGTGAAAATTTAACAATAACTGAGGACATGAAACAGCGAGCCGTAACAATGATACAAGAAATGCATCATTATTATAAGAGAAGACACACTCCTCGAGTAAAGACAGGTAAACATTGTCTGCGTTGCTCACTGCAGGATATATGTTTGCCAAAATTATTGGAAAGAGAGAAAGTATCCACGTATATGAATAGGATGTTGACAGATTGAAACAATTATTAAACACTGTATATGTTTCTGAACCTGATATGTATTTAGCTTTGAAAGGAAAAAATGTCAACTTGCTGAAAAATAATGAATCTATTGCCCGTATTCCGCTTCATAACATCGAAGCAATAAGTACTTTTGGACATCAGGGTGCAAGTCCTGCACTAATGAGTGAATGTATGGAGAAAAACATAAACTTAACGTTTTTCACCAGCAGCGGTCGCTTCCGCGGTCGTTTAACCGGAAAAATAAATGGTAATGTTACCTTGAGAAAAAAACAGTATCGTATATCCGATAATGAAGACGAAAGCGCTAAAATCGCCAGACATATGGTTGTAGGAAAAATTTTTAATAGTGAACAATTGTTGAAAAGGACAATCAGAGATCATGCGTTAAGAGTTGATGTCAACCATATGAATCAAATTATCGATAGGCTGCGTGATTCAAGAATAGATGCCATGAATTGTAATCATTTAGATGAATTGCGTGGTATTGAAGGAAATGCGGCAAATGCTTATTACAGTGTATTTGAAGCGTGTATTTTACAGCAAAAAGATGTATTTTTCTTTAGCGAACGTAATCGAAGACCTCCCTTGGATCCTGTTAATGCTTTACTTTCTTTTGTCTATTCTTTGCTCGCATCAGAATCTGCTTCGGCACTTGAAGGAGTCGGGCTCGATTCGTATGTAGGATTTTTACATCGTGACAGACCAGGCAGAACATCGTTAGCGCTGGATATAATGGAAGAATTACGATCAATCATCGCCGATAGATTTGTTTTGAAAATGATCAATCGTAAACAGGTAAATAGTAATGATTTTGTTACTAAAGAAAATAAGGCAGTGATCCTCACAAACGATGCTCGCCGTAACTTTTTACAACTATGGCAAAAGGAAAAACAGGAAGAGGTAACCCATCCTTATTTAAAGGAAAAAGTGTCTTGGGGATTAATACCTCACGTCCAAGCGTTATTATTAGCTCGTTATTTACGCGGGGATCTTGATGAATACCCCCCTATTTTAATAAGGTAGGTGATAACATGTTAGTTTTAATAACATACGATGTGCAATCCTATACTGAAAATGGAAAAAAACGTTTGCGCAAAGTGGCTAAAAAATGCGAAGAATATGGTGTGCGTGTGCAAAACTCTGTATTTGAATGTATGGTCGATAGTACTCAATTAAAACAACTGGAAACAGCGCTAGAAGAAATTATAGATTCTTCAGTTGATAGTTTGCGTTATTACCGATTAGGTAAAAATCATGATACCAAAATAAAACATGTTGGCGCTAAGTCTGCAATAAAAGTTGATAAGCCTTTGATTTTTTAAACGGCGAACTATAAGAGAACATAAAAATACAGGATCGTTCGCGCAAAATTTTAAAGATATCCTCCCCAAATAAGTTAAAATAAACACACGAGCAAAGTATTACTGTGGCTATAAGATCAATATGTAGTGTTCAAATAGTCACAATATCTATATCTCGCAGTCGCTCCCTTAATTGGGAGCGTGGATTGAAATGCCGCCTTATGCAGAGCAACGAGAGTATGACACGTCGCTCCCTTAATTGGGAGCGTGGATTGAAATATGTACTCTGCTAAGTTTTCAGCCTGTTTGCCCCGTCGCTCCCTTAATTGGGAGCGTGGATTGAAATAACTAACTGGGAGCAAAGGAGAGCAAAGCATATCGTCGCTCCCTTAATTGGGAGCGTGGATTGAAATCTCCAATT
>NZ_FOJW01000022.1:0-12034 GCF_900112045.1 Lentibacillus halodurans | reverse complement strand
AAGTCGCTCCCTTAATTGGGAGCGTGGATTGAAATTCAATTTGGACGGCAGTCACGGATGGCGAGACTTTTGGGAATAGCTGGTTTAAACCAAGAAATTGACACCACATAGTTTAAGACACACCCATACGTCGCTTCTTGCAGAGGCTGGTGTAGCACTGGAACAAATAATGGATAGACTTGGACATTCGGATGACCAAATCTCCAAAAATGTGTATCTCCATATGACACAAGAAATGAAAAAAGAAGCTTCCCAAAAGTTCAGCGAACTTATGAGAAGCCTCCGTTAATATCCTCAATGTGAGCATTACACTCTCATCTTACTTAAAAACCCACTCATATCAAGGGTTGGAACGGCTGCTTACATCATGCCGCCCATTCCGCCCATTCCGCCCATGTCAGGTGCGCCAGCGCCGCCACCATCGTTTTCTTCAGGAAGGTCTGCGACGACTGCTTCTGTTGTCAGGAACATCGCTGCAACAGATGCGGCGTTTTGCAGTGCTGAGCGGGTAACTTTTGTCGGATCGACGATACCAGCGTCAACCATGTTTACCCAATCGCCGTTTGCTGCGTTGAAGCCGATACCGACTTTTTCACCTTTCAAACGCTCAACAACGATTGAGCCTTCAAGCCCGGAGTTATGTGCGATTTGACGGATTGGCTCTTCAAGTGCACGCAGGACAATGCTTGCACCTGTCGCTTCATCACCGTTCAAATTCAGTGCACCGATTTTGGAAAGCACGTTGATAAACGCTGTTCCACCACCGGAAACAAGTCCTTCTTCAACGGCAGCTCTTGTTGAGTTCAATGCGTCTTCAATGCGAAGTTTACGCTCTTTCAATTCTGTTTCAGTTGCTGCGCCAACTTTGATGACAGCGACACCGCCTGCCATTTTAGCAAGACGCTCTTGCAGTTTTTCTTTGTCAAATTCGGACGTTGTTTCCTCAGCTTGTGCGCGAATTTGGGAAACACGCTGAGAAATAGCTTCCGGATCGCCTGCACCTTCTACAATAGTTGTGTTGTCTTTTGTTACAACGATTTTGTTGGCACGGCCAAGCTGTTCGATTGAAGCATTTTTCAGATCAAGTCCAAGATCTTCTGTGATGACTTCAGCGCCAGTCAATGTTGCAATATCTTCAAGCATCGCTTTACGGCGGTCACCAAATCCTGGTGCTTTTACCGCCACTGCATTAAATGTGCCGCGAAGTTTGTTCACAACAAGCGTTGCAAGTGCTTCACCTTCCACATCTTCAGCAATGATCAAAATTGGTTTTCCTTGTTGAACAACCTGTTCCAGTACTGGCAATACTTCCTGGATGTTGCCAATCTTCTTATCGGTGATTAAAACATAAGGATCTTCTAATTCTGCTTCCATTTTATCCTGATCAGTAACCATGTATGGAGAAGCATAGCCACGATCAAATTGCATTCCTTCAACAACTTCCAATTCGGTGTTGAAGCCTTTGGATTCCTCGATGGTGATGACACCGTCATTGCCGACACGTTCCATCGCTTCCGCAATTAGGTTACCGACCTCATCATCGCCGGAAGAGATCGCAGCTACCTGAGAAATGGATTCTCTTCCTTCGATTGGCTCGGAAATACCTTTCAATTCATTCACCGCTACTTCAACCGCTTGTTCAATACCGCGGCGGACACCAACAGGGTTGGCACCTGATGCCACGTTTTTCAAGCCTTCACGGATCATGGCCTGCGCAAGAACAGTAGCAGTAGTTGTACCGTCACCGGCAACATCGTTTGTTTTCGATGCAACTTCTGATACGAGTTGTGCACCCATGTTTTCAAATTGATCTTCCAGTTCAATTTCCTTTGCAATGGTAACACCGTCGTTTGTAATTAATGGTGAACCGAATTTTTTATCCAGTACAACATTACGGCCTTTTGGCCCCAACGTTACTTTAACGGCATCTGCAAGTGTATCAACACCGCGCAGCATTGCACGACGAGCTTCTTCACTGAATTTAAGTTCTTTAGCCATTTAAAAACGCCTCCTTGAAATATAATAATATGTCCTGACACGCTGCTGCAGGTTAATTTATACTACAGCCAAAATATCGTTTTCACGCAGAATTAAGTATTCTCTCCCGGAATGGTTAACTTCTGTTCCGGCAAATTTGGAGAAGATGACACGATCTCCTTCTTTCACTTCAAGCGCAACTTTTTCACCGTTGTCTGTTGTACGTCCGGAACCTACCGCAACGACACTGCCTTCCTGCGGTTTCTCTTGTGCTGAATCTGGAAGGACAATACCGCTTGCTGTTGTTTCTTCTTGCTCCACAAGCTCGATTACAACACGATCTCCTAGTGGTTTAATCATGCCGACAACCTCCTTAATTCCTTTTCATGTATTTGAAAAACCTTGTTAGCACTCCATCATGGTGAGTGCTAATTCCAATTAATATAATAAATAATTCATGTACAAAATGCAAGTATTTCTCACCAATATTTTTTAGATGATAAATCATCAACCCATTCTATTATAATACATCCCCTTAATTATGCTAAAATAAAGTGAGGTTTCATTTAGTGGGACGCTTCGACATAACGTGCGTGCAGGCATTGTCATAGGACGAACTTAGCATCCCGGGAAGTTATCCCCTTTTATTGCTTGGCTTCCTTGAACATCTTGAAGTAGATGTCTTACTGTCCGTTAAAGCGGGTTAAAGTGTAACTTCATTCAGTGGGGCGCTTTTTCTATTAAATGTTAGTTGAACAGAATCGGACCTTTAGGGAAAGTTTACCGCCGTTACCTGGCGGGTTACTGTCCGTTAAGGCAGGATAAATATTGGGTTTTTTTCTATCTTATAGACTTGCTAATACCAGCATATACTATATCAATTGCAAACAAAAGGAGTCGTTATATTTTGCCTAGACGTTACTGGTACGTGATTCTAACGTATATCATTATGCAATTTTCCGGACTTATATTTGCACCGCTTCTCTATTTCCTGACGCCGCTCGGGGTCAATGATGCTGGTGTCTACTGGTCCATTTTCAGTTTCATCGCCGCTCTGTTTGTTGTGTTATGGCTCATGCGGCCTGATATGAAAATGACACAGCACCGGGATAGAGCATCAACAGGAGAAATGGTCCTATGGTCGATTGCCGGCCTGTTTATGGCCTATTTTTCCAATTACCTGGCGACAGTAATTGAAACGTATGTATTGGGCATATCCCCCGGATCGGAAAACACCGAAATGATAATGGATATTACCCGAACCGTACCCTTCTTTATGATTATTACGGCTATTATCGCACCGATACTGGAAGAACTGATCTTCCGGAAAATCATCTTTGGGGAACTCTACAAACGGATGAACTTTTTTATTGCAGCAGCCCTTTCTGCGTTGGTCTTCGGGTTCATTCACGGGGAGCCGGAGCATATTTTAATTTATGCCTCGATCGGATTTGTCTTTGCATTCCTTTATGTGAAGACAAAACGCATTATCGTACCAATCATTGTCCATATGGCCATGAATTCCATATCGGTCATTGTACAATTAGCACTGGACCCGAAAGATATCGAAAATATGATGAAACAATTGGAACAAATGCAGATGATTTTTTATGGAGGCTAATGTTATATGAAAATATCACCGAAAACGATGGGGATCGTGTACTGCCTGCTGGGTATTTTGTTTACCTATGTTGCCATTCAGAGTGCAGATGGAACGATCTGGAACTTTCTCACGATTCTGCTTGCCTTTTTTGCCACACTTGACTTCGGTGTCGGGATACGTATGTTAATCATCCATTTCAAACTGAAAAATCAAAACAAAAAGAAGTAGTGCAACCATAAGCACTGCTTCTTTTGATTTGTGCCAAAGGAACGAGTGCCGGTCCAAAAGCTCATTTGGATTTTTACTTTTCCAGTGGATAGTGCTTCAAAAAATAAACCAGCGCCTGCAGTTCCACCGCCAAATCAATATGATGGACACGTATCCAGGAGGGAACCGTAATCCTCGCAGGTGTAAAATTAAGAATGCCGGACACGCCAAAATCGGCCAGCCGATTTGTCATGGTTTGCGCTTCAGCAGATGGCACGGTTAATATGGCAACCGACACATCCCCCATTTTTTCTTCCAGCTCATCAATGTGATAAACTGGAACACCGCCAATATCTGCGTCAACTTTATCCTGATCCGCATCAAACGCCATGACGATTTTTGTATTATTATTTTTTAGGAAATTATAATGTAAAAAAGCAGTACCGAGATTACCAACTCCAATCAGTGCGACTTCGGTCAACGCATCCTGATCCAGCGTTTTCCGGAAAAAACCGAGCAAATACTCGACATTATAGCCATATCCTTTTTTTCCCAGTGCTCCAAAATAGGAAAAATCTCTTCTAATGGTAGCCGAATCCACCTTCACCGCATCACTCAGCTCCCTTGATGAGACGCGTCTTTTTCCCTGCTGATTCAAATTGTTTAAAAAGCGGTAATATAACGGCAATCGTTTTGCAGTCGCCTGTGGTATTTTATGTTGATCCACTTCTCAGCCCTCCTTGGCGTCGCGGTGGTATTCACCTGATTTGCCGCCCGTTTTGCTGATTAAATAAGTCTGGCCGATAACCATCCCTTTGTCTAACGCCTTGCACATATCATAAACTGTCAAAGCCGTTGCAGAAGCTGCTGTTAATGCCTCCATTTCAACACCTGTTGATCCTTTTGTTTTGACAGAAGCTTCTATTTGCAGTTCATATAGTTCATCGTCAAGCTTCCATTTAAATGAAATATCCGTTCCTTTTAATGGGAGGGGATGGCACATCGGTATCCAGTCAGATGTTTTTTTAGCAGCCATAATCCCTGCAACCTGTGCAACTGCTAGCACATCACCCTTTTTCATCGTGTTGGACGTTATATTGTCATATATTTCGCTTGTCACTTGTATACTGGATTTGGCGGAAGCTGTCCGTTCTGTTTCTTGCTTATCACTAATGTCAACCATTCGCGTTCTTCCCTGTTCATTAAAATGCGTGAAATCAGACATATACTCAACTCCATTCATCCGTAAGAAGTTAAGCCTATTCTATCAGAAAAAAATCAATTAGTCGTGATTCATTTCACAATATGACTCCCTATCCAAGTCATGATACACTTAGATGGAATGAGGTGAACAAAGATGATACGAATGCAACTAAACGATATATCCAAGTCATTTGGAGCCGAAGAAATTTTGGCCAATATTAAACTTGAAATAAAAGATCATGACCGAATTGCGATTGTCGGCCGCAATGGTGCCGGAAAATCGACAGTGTTAAAAATCATGGCGGGGGAAATGTCCTATGATGAAGGCGAACTATTCAAGCCGAAAGATCTATCTATTGGTTACCTGACCCAGCACGGCAGTCTTGAGTCGGACAAATCGATTTGGGATGAAATGGTGGAAGTGTTCGACCATTTGCTGGTGCAGCAGCGGGAACTGAGATACCTGGAAAAAAAAATGACTCAAGCGGCCTCACTTGGCGAAGCAGATTATGAACAGCTTCTGCTAGATTATGACAAGAAGCAGCAGGCATTTGATGCAGATGGCGGTTATCGGTATGAAGCGGATATTAAAACGGTTCTTACCGGTTTAAACTTTCAGGATTATGATGATCAAACACCAATCAATGAACTGAGCGGTGGGCAAAAGACACGTCTTGCTCTTGGGAAATTATTACTAAAAAAACCGAATCTGCTCATTTTGGATGAGCCGACAAACCATCTCGATATCGATACGATGTCATGGCTGGAAAATTATTTAAGCAGTTATCCAGGTGCCGTTACGATTGTTTCCCATGATCGATATTTTCTCGACAAAACCGTATCAACCGTTTATGAAATATCCCGTCATCACTCCAAAAAATATAACGGCAACTACAGCTATTATTTAAAACAACGGGCATTGGATTATGAGAAGGAATTGAAGGAATATGAAAAGCAGCAGACCGAAATCAGGAAAATGGAAGATTTCATCCAAAAGAACATTGTCCGTGCATCCACGACAAAACGTGCCCAAAGCCGTCGGAAACAACTGGCAAAGATGGAGAAATTAGATAGACCTAAAGGTGATGAAAAATCAGCCTCCTTTTCGTTCCAAATTAACCGGTCAAGCGGCAATGATGTGTTAAAAATTGATCAGCTTGCCTATCAGTATGAACCCGGTGAACAAGTGTTTTCCAATGTCACACTGCATATGAATCGCGGTGAGCGAATTGCCCTGGTCGGTCCCAATGGTGTCGGAAAAACAACTTTACTCAAAACAATACTCGGACGCCTGCAGCCAGCAGACGGGTCGATCCACATTGGTACCAATGTGGAAATAGGCTATTACGATCAGGAGCAGCAGACATTAAATGTATCCAAGACAGTCCTGGATGAATTGTGGGATGAACACACGGCTGTGGATGAAAAGGATATCCGTACCGTTTTAGGCAATTTTTTGTTTACGGGTGACGATGTGCTGAAACCCGTTCACACACTAAGCGGAGGCGAAAAGGCACGTCTATCATTATCCAAACTGATGATGCAAAAAGCCAATTTGCTTGTACTGGATGAGCCGACCAACCATCTTGATATAGACAGTAAAGAGGTACTGGAGGCAGCTTTGGTAGATTTTCCCGGAACCATTATTTTCGTATCTCATGACCGTTATTTCATTAACCGAATTGCCGATAAAGTTGTAGAAATGCAGCGTGACGGAGCCACCACCTATCTCGGTGATTATGACTACTATATCGAAAAAAAGCAGGAAGAAGCAGAAATTAAAAAGCTGCAGCAGACAAAAGAATCCGCGTATACAGAAGATCAGGCGAAATCGAGATACAGGGAAGAGAAGCAGCTGCAGCGAGAAAAGCGAAAGAAACTGCGCCAGATTACTGAACTGGAACAAACGATTGAACAACGCGAAACAGAACTGGCAGCCCTCGAACAAAAAATGACTGAACCGGAAGTCTATGAGGATCACGAAAAATCCATAGAGCTCACCAAACAAACAAGCGAATTAAATCAGGAAATTGAACAATTAATGGAAGAATGGGCCTCATTGCAGGAGTAAAAATAATCAAAGATGCTTTATACGGAAACATTATAGAAATCGCTGCGCCACTCATTTTCATGACATCAGCGTATATAAGCCCCCTCGTCGTACAGACAAGGGGGCTTTTACCATGATTCAGTTCCAGCTGACCCAAAGACAGCTAAAACGAATTCATCCACAGCCATATACACAAATCAACAGTATCCATGCCGATTTCAGTCCATGTTATACACATTTTCCACAGGTGAACAGACGCTTATCCACAACTTTCGTCCACATTTTTTAAATTCATGTGGTGAAGTTTTCACAAAAAATATCCACAATACAGTGGATAAGTTTGTGGATATTAGTTTAATACGAGTGAAGGATTCGCATTCAAATCCCAGCCGGCATGCTTTCCTTTTTCATATGCAACAAAACCGGCCGCAGCAATCATCGCCGCATTATCTGTACAAAGCTTTAGTGGTGGTATCAACAGCGGGATATCCGTTGTCTCGAATTGTTCTGCCAATGATTTGCGCAGCCCCTGATTAGCCGCAACACCACCGGCAACAATGACTTGTTTGACGTTATATGTTTGTGCAGCTTTCCACGTTTTGGTTGTCAAAACGTCAACGACACTCGCCTGAAAACTGGCAGCAATGTCTTCCTTTTTTAATGATTCCCCGCGCTGTCTTGCATTATGAATAGTGTTAATAACAGATGACTTTAATCCGCTGAAGCTAAAATCGAAACTGTCTGTTTCAAGCCAGGCCCGCGGAAAGTCAATGGATTCCTCTCCCACGGCGGCCAGCAAATCTATCTGTGGCCCCCCGGGATACGGCAATTCCAGCATCCGGGCCACTTTATCATATGCCTCACCTGCTGCATCATCGCGTGTTTCGCCAATCAATTCATACGACCCATGCTTATTCATGAGAACAAGTTCCGTGTGACCTCCCGAAACAATTAAAGCAAGCAATGGGAACTCAAATTCACGTTCAAACCGATTTGCATAAATATGCCCAGCAATATGATGCACTCCGATCAATGGTTTCTGTTTGGCAAACGCCAATGCTTTTGCTGCGTTAACACCGACCAGAAGTGCACCTACAAGCCCCGGACCTTCCGTAACGGCAATAGCATCGATTTGATCCCATGTCATATTTGCATTTTCAAAAGCCTCTTCCAAAACAATCGTGATTTGTTCCACATGATGACGGGATGCGACTTCCGGAACAACACCGCCAAATCGCTTATGACTCTCGATTTGGGAAGCCACCACATTGGAGATGATCTCCCGGCCATTTTTGACGATGGCCACAGCCGTTTCATCACAGCTTGTTTCAATACCGAGGATATAATTGTCTTTTTTCATGATAAATTCACCCACATAACAATAGCATCTTCCTGATTATCTGCATAATAGTTTTTTCGGACACCACCAGGTACCAATCCGAACTTCCGGTACATTCGCTGTGCAACAATATTGGATACACGAACTTCCAGGGAGAGTCGTTTTGTCCCCATTTGCACAGCCTGCTGCAAGACATATAAGAATAATGTCTCCCCCCATTTCCTTCCTCGAAAATCGGGATTAATGGCGATATTAGTAATTTGTGCGTCATCAATCACATGCCACATGCCAGCGTAGCCGATTAATTGTTGATCAATCAGCATGACATAATAGTGTGCATACTGATTATGAGACAATTCCTGTAATAGAATATCCTTTGGCCATGGTGTCATGAATGATTTCTTTTCGACTTCCATGACAGCATCAATATCGGACAATCCCATCTTTCGGATAGACAGTTCAGCCATTTTTTCCTTTTTCCTTTTCCAGCCAGTTCGCTTCTGCTTCAGCAAGCCGCAAATAATTGGGGGTTAACGTATGTATAGCTTCAGGAAGCTTGTGCAATCCAGCAAACGCTAAATGTGACGGATCAGCCATATGAAATGGGCCATCGGGGATAATCGCACTGTCTCCCAAATAATCCTGAATCATTTTCTGATGCAGTTTGATGTCCGGACTCAGAAATAGCACTTTTTTCTGCATTTTAGCCAACACTTTTAGCCAGTCTTCCATCAATATATTTTTTTCTTCGTCTACTAATTCAAGACTGTTATGGTATACCTGGTATAAGCCCGTATAGACAAGCCCGCGCCGTGCATCAAAGAGTGGACAAATATAGCCGCCATAAAAACGCCCCTGCCATGCAAGCACTTCAAGACTGGTTACCCCAACAACCGGTATATCAAGCGCCCACGCCATTGATTTGGCTGTTGTTAGGCCGATCCGTACCCCGGTATAAGAGCCTGGACCTTTTGCGGCCACAATTTTATCCAAATCTTCCGGCTTCATATTTACCTCATCCAGCAATTGATTGATTGCTGGCATTAATCTGACGGAATGATTCTTTTTTATATTTGTGATCACTTCCCCAACTAACTGATCATCTTTCAGCAAAGCGACACCTAGTACTTGATTTGATGTATCTATTGCAAGTATATTCATTGCAGAAACTCCTTATCGTAAACCGGCCACATCAGCTGCAACCGAATTAAAGTGTACACCCTTTGGAAAAAACGCCAGTAATCGCATGTGTGCATCAATATACGAAATGTTTATATTCAAATATTCCGCTGGCAAATACTCTTCAATAAAATGTGCCCACTCAACAACGCAAACACCATCTCCATTAAAATACTCCTCAAAACCGATGTCCTCATCAGAATCCTCCAGCCGATAAACATCCATATGGTAGAAAGGCATCTCCCCATCGTATTCTTTTATAATCGTAAATGTAGGGCTGTTAACAGTTCGCTTAACTCCCAAACCTTTTGCCAGACCTTTGGAAAATGCTGTTTTACCTGCTCCCAGATCACCCTCTAATGTGATCACATCGCCCGGTTTCAATAATACTGCCATTTTTTCTGCTATTTGAGCCGTTTCCATTTCAGAATGTGTTTCAATTTGATAATCACTCATTATTTCACCCGCTTCGATGAGTATAACCTTTTTTTTCTAACTGTTTCTTTGTATGATTACGATCCACCAGCGCTACATGATGACCTTGATTTCTGTCTTCAGTAACCACGCCAATTTCTGTGACTGGGGTGCTTGTCCTGTCAGCAACTTCTTTCAGCGAATCCCAGCCATCTTTGGGCACAGTTCCCAGCAATTCAAAATCTTCTCCGCCATACAGCTTCCATTTATATTGCTGCTCTTTACTGAATTGGTAAAAGTTTTCACTAACGGGGATTTTTTCTTCATAAATGGTCAGGCTGACATTGGAGGCTTCCGCAATTTCATTTGCCTCGCTCGCTATTCCGTCACTAATATCATTTAAAGTGATCCTTGGCAGTAATTCCAGGCCGCTCGCAAAATCATTCCTCATCGTTGGCATCCGATGTCTGCGATAATAATATGCTTGATCCTTATAATCATTTGGGTTATTCAGCATATGGAATCCGGCAGCAGAATCTCCCAATGTACCTGTCACAAAAACTATATCACCGGATTTTGCCGTACTTCTGTATCTTGCTTTATCCCGATTCACATAACCAATTACCGTTATGGATAGTGACAGCGCTTTACCTGATACTGTATCACCGCCTATTAAATCCATATGATATGCCATAGCCAGTTCTGCCATACCTTTATACAGCCGGATCAATTCTTCATCGCGCCAGGACTGCGGTATAACAACTGACACAAGATAAAAAGCGGGACTAGCCCCCATTGCGCTCAAATCACTAATATTAGCTGCAAGCGAACGGTATCCAATTTGAAAAGGGGTCATAGTCGACCTTGAAAAATGTACATCTTCCACAAATGTATCAACAGCCGTTATGATATCTTGTGATGGCTGACGAAAAACTGCTGCATCATCTCCAATACCCTTCATAACAGAGGGCTGTTTATAGGCATGTTGTTTGATCGCATCAATAAATGCAAATTCATTCATGATATACCACCAGTTTCATTATGAACTATATTAATGATAGCAAATACAACGTAAAAAGGAAATTTAATGAAGCCTCAGGTGGTTGGTTATTGTTCTTTGTTTTTGGTAAGTATCCCCGCTAAGCCCCGCCAATATTAATAGACCCCAAGTAATGAGTTGTTTTAAACATAACAAGACCGTTTCCTTTAATATGGAAACGGTCGTCTAGTTCTATGTATTTTTTAACGAAATTATTCGCATAAAATGGCGGTCCGGACGGGACTCGAACCCGCGACCTCCTGCGTGACAGGCAGGCATTCTAACCAACTGAACTACCGGACCAACAGGTCATTATAATCATTGCAGTACATGCTAGTGAAATAATTTGTAACACCCAGTATCGATATAAATCGACGTAGTTAGTTGGAATATTTTGATTGCATTCAAGAGTTCCAACGATTAGCATTGATGATTGTTCAATGCAGTAAAAATGAGAATTTTGGTTGCGGGGGCAAGATTCGAACTTGCGACCTTCGGGTTATGAGCCCGACGAGCTACCAGACTGCTCCACCCCGCGATATGAAATAAAATATAAATTATACATGTGCTTCTGATTCTAGACAAACATAATTGCTAATCTCTTTGAAGGCCCTTAATAAGGCACAAGAACTATTATATACATTTTTCACGAAAAATGCAAGGGTTTTTTATTCACACCCTGAAAACTAAATAAGAGATACATTCAACGATCCTTTGTTTAGTTAAGTCCTCGATCGATTAGTATCCGTCAGCTCCACGTGTCACCACGCTTCCACCTCGGACCTATCTACCTCATCGTCTCTGAGGGATCTTACTCACTTGACGTGATGGGAAGTTTCATCTTGAGGGGGGCTTCATGCTTAGATGCTTTCAGCACTTATCCTTGCCACACGTAGCTACCCAGCTGTGCTCCTGGCGGAACAACTGGTACACCAGCGGTGTGTCCATCCCGGTCCTCTCGTACTAAGGACAGCTCCTCTCAGACTTCCAACGCCCACGACGGATAGGGACCGAACTGTCTCA
>NZ_FOJW01000012.1 GCF_900112045.1 Lentibacillus halodurans | reverse complement strand
GCAAAAAGAATTATAGTTTTCCTGCATTTCACTTTAGTTCACCTCCTCCTTTTATAATTTATGATACACTACTATATTATTAAATAAGTTCTATCTATTTTCAACAAGTTTCGCGATTTTTAATAAACTCTTGTAAGCGTCAAGTAAAAATGAACACTTTCTGTCTGAAAAATAGAGGACCGATACTTCATTCTATGGCTATCTTCCTTACGAAATTGAATCACTTCCACACGATGGATAATACGATCCAAAATAGTTGCTGTTATGCCTGGATCTCCTAATAGTTGCCCCCCACTCGGATGGCCCCTTATTAGAGGTTAAAATGACCGAGGCGCTGTCATGGATCATTAATTAAATAAAAAAAAGATTTGCCTCACGCTGTTCCATCGCAATGAACATGAGATCATCAATAATAACTAGATTAGCACTTCTAATACGCTTCATTTTAGTTTAGGCCTGTTTTGTAATGTCTTCCGACTTTAAGATTCGAATCAATTCTTCCATACGTATAAAAACAATGCTTGATGTGATCAGCGCTTGGGTGCCCGTGAGCTGATGCAAGATTCAAGGCTTGGTTTAATAACTCAAAGTCATTGTTTTTCAATAGCCTTCCTAAAAGCCGAAAGGCTGCCTTTTGTTCTTCTTCCGTGCAGTTTTTAAAATAGTCCGTCCATATAGGCGGAAATTGATTATATAAATTACTGTACTTTATCGCTCTTGGACGTCTGGAAAGCAAATGTAGATATGGCTGCCAAATCATCGACTTCCTTTTTGCTCCATACAAACGAGTGCCTCACGATGACCTCATTCTGATCATTAAGAATCACGATCTCGTTGTAACTAATCTGAACCCGCACTTTTTGCTTCACGAATCGAGGGGACGTTGAGTATAGTTTTTTATCAACCGTTACTAACCCGGACTTGTCTGCTTTCACTTCTTCCCTTCGGGCGCATTCAAACTTCTTTTCAGGCAGTATAAGACACTCCTGCGCATCTTCTGAAAACAACTCTGATTGAAGAACCTTTCTATCATAATGAAGACGCTCGCGATCTTCTTCTGCTAGTTTCCATTGAGATTGATTAAAATTATCTAAGTCCGTAATAAAACATTCCGGAAGAAGGAAGTTGTTTCGGACATATTTGACCATTGTTTCAACATGTCCTTTTTCATTACCTTTCCCAGGATTGCAGAATTTATATTGAAAGCCGTAGTGTAAGACAAACCTTTCAAACGTATCAGTGAGCTCACGCTCTCCTTTGGCTCTAATTTTCTTTACTGCTGGAGAAAGGTTATCGAATCGTATTCTGTGAGGGACACCTCCCATGTAATGAAACATGCGTTGTAATCCTTCTAAAAGACATTCCGTATTTTCCGAAGGAAAGACTTGAAAATAAAAAGAATTGCTAAAAGGAAATGACATTACTAGGTATGGTAGATCAATGACTTCCCCATGGTACTGGAAAGGGGCGGTCCCGAAGTCGACCTGAGCCGTTCCAGGAACGGATTCTAATGGCAGTGAAGATCCTTCTGCATACTCTATCAACTCTTTTTTTCTCTTAGATACATAATTGCGCACGCTTCGGTCTGACCCTTTAAAACTATGATTTTTCACTAATTGCTGTTCTGTGATTCTTCCTTTTCTTTTTTAGATCTTCTTTAATCCATTTATCAATAATTGGCTTCACAGGGGCCATTACAGGAGAAGGTCGTTCCACCGTCTCTCGCTGCTTGAATTCCTCTTGTTCCGCGTATTGCGTATTTCTTGACGGTTCTTGCATCTATTCTCATTCGGTTAGCTACATCTGAGTATGTACACCCTTTTTGGTTGGTTTCAAGTCTGATATAATCAATTTGTTCCACTTCACATCTCCTAATTACCTCCTGCTGAACGTTGTTGGTCCAACGAGGAGTTAAAAGTTATTGGGAGAGGTTGGCAAGTGGTTTTTTATGCCCTCATGTTCGAGAGCACCTACATAAACTGACTGCTATAACCTACATTTTTATAATGCCATAAACAGCCATGCAACTGTGCTGCTGAAAAGTTCACTTAGACCTATTTGGAAGAGTATTTCACTGGTATCTAATTTTTACAGTCATTAAGTATAATGGCTGTTCTTGAAATAGATAATTTTTCATAAGTGCTATATCCCTTGAATCAACGAACCAAACTTAAGACAATAACTAGTAGAACGTTTCATAAGTAACATTCATTTAATCTCGTGATGAATCTAACCCGATTTTCGTTGACTTCCCATAAGTAAAATTCGATTTGTTCTTTTAGCTCTTCCTTGGAATCAACCCTGATGACGCAAAAAGCTTTTTCTCATCTTGACAAAGAAAAGAATGATTCAATAATATTCATCAGGAGCCGTGTTTTAAGAGTAAATATAAACTCAAAGTGGTTTGGAACCGTTTGTAATTATGCGCATTTTTAGATGTGATAGTTCTTCGATCATTGAGGACATTAATGGGTTTTCGGTTTCCCATGAGATGATCTCTGACATTAGGGACAGTGTACTCCCTGGGTTGGAAGAATGGCAGACAAGGGCTGAGTTACTGTTATCACTTGTGTTTGTAAACTGCATGTACACACTGATCCGAAATCCGTATTAAACGAAAAAATATGCCGTCTATACCATTCTTGGCTACATGTTGGAAGGCTCAAAGGACATTCTGGGATTATGGGCTGGATGAGACGGAAAGTAGCATGTATGGTTCACTTAATTCGTAACACTGTTAAATTTGTACCAAGTAAGGATTATAAGGCATTCACAAAGCGTTAAGGAAAGTATATGCGGTACCTAGCTTTAAGGCTTGTCATAGTGCGTTTGGTCTGCCTATCTTGGAGCGATTGATGTTTGGACAAGAAACTTTCATCACGCGAGCACTCTACTACTACAGCAATGCCATTCGTAAAGTTATGTACAGAACCAATGCGGTAGAAAGTATCCATACCAGCTTCAGAAAAGTAACTAAAACAAGAGCATTTCCAAACGAAAATGCCCTTTTGGAAGTATTATATTTGCGGATCAAAGAGCAGTACAAAATGGGACGGTGGCCATATCCAAAACTGGGCAATGGTTATAAACCAACTCCTAGTCCATGAAAATCTTAGGGATAGGGTATTAAAATACCTTGTGTAAATGTTAACTTACACACTTTATTTGACAAAACCTACCAGAATGTTTACCTCCCTTTTTTTATAATTGCTACAACTTTTCTTGCCAACCTAGTATAACGCCAAGATCTACTATTTTTTATCATATCATATTTCTTTTTGTAGTATTGGACCTCTTTTAAAGCTATATTTTTTTCATTTTCAAGATTGCTATTTTCTTTCATTAATTTGTTTAGCTTTTCTTTTTTTCTATCATTATCTTGTTGGAGTTCCACTGTTTTTTCCTTAAATATTTTAGTTTCTTTTTTTAGGCGGCTATTTTCTTTTCGGTGGTAGCTTATTTTTTTCCTTAGCTCTTTTTTTGTTTCATTTTGTATTTCAAAACCTATTTTAACCGGTTTATTCCACTCATTTTCTACAATATTTTTCACATCTGCCTCTTCAGAGCCTTGATAACATAAAGACTTAAACTCTTCAAGCTTTTCTTTATCTGTCCCCGCAACTACCACAATCACCTTTTTATGCTCAAATTTTTTAATAAAGCCATTTAAATTTAATTTTCTAGCCTGTTTTCTAATCCAAGCAAAATACCCTGTTCCAGCAATATTTCCAGTCACTATATAACTTTTGGCATGAAGCTTTTCCAGGGACGGTGGAGGTAATACTTTAACTTCCTTGGTAGATAGATTGTTAAGAGGGGCTATTATATTGTCTAAATCAAAATAAAGATCGGTTTGTTTGGCATTCATTGTTTCAGGAAAATAATAGTCAATTATTGGCTTCACAACATCTCGAGCTTGTCCTTTAACAGGAAATATATGAAGCCCCAACATAGGTTTTGTGTTAATTTCAATTACGGTCCCAGTACTCTTTTGTTCATCAACGATCATGTCCAAACCACATATATCTAATCCCCGTATTGAGTTTGCAGCTGTACTGGCTGTAACTATTAATTCTTTAGATAATTCATCGGTAACATCAATTGGATCCCCGCCAGCTGACACATTGCTTTTACTTCTCAAGAAAATTTGTTCTCCTTCACCTGGTACACTGTCTAACTCATAGCCTAAGCGGTCAATAGAATTTAACACCTCCCTATCAATTTTGATAACTTTTCTGGAAAGATTCGGATTGTCTTTCTTACCTTTGTTTTTTAGACTTATTAATTCCTCTATTGTATTTTTACCATTTCCTACAATATTTGCTGGTACTCGATTCACAGCACCTATCACTTCTCCCTGAACAAGTAAAAAACGGTATTCTATACCTTTCACATATTTTTCGACTATTATGTCTTTATAACCGAGTTTATCACGCAAATATAACAATGATTCTTTTAAGTCATGCTCGGACTGAATATTAGAAAAAACACCTTTCCCGGCATTGGCATCAGTCGGCTTAAGGACAACTGGAAAGCCTAGTGTTTTAGTATAATTTACAATCTCACCATTGCTGATGTTTTCTTTGAATCTTTTTCCCTTAGGGACAGTCACTCCTGATTTTGACATTAGTTTTTTTGTCACATCTTTATTTTCACAGCTTTTATATGCTTCTTCACTTAGTTTTTCCCCTCTAGAGCTCTCAAATTTGTATTCTCGTCCGTTGTATTCCAGGGAGTATCTAATTAAATTTTGATTTTCAGGGTTATCAATACTAAAAAAGTTTACAGTGACCCCTCGTCTCCAGGCTTCTAAAGCTATTAAATACATACTCAGTTTATTTCCATAAGCAGTCGAAGGTATCGCACCTTCCAAGTGAGGCAGCCAATTAAGTTTATGTTTATTCATTGAATTTCTCCAATCTGTCAAATACTAAGAAATAAGATTTACTTTACGATAAACATCAGCATGACATAATACGTAAAAAAATAAACTAAGACAATAGTGAGATTTAAGTTATCTTCAGGGATCTAATAAAGTTTTTCACTTTATCAATTACATATCGAAAAGGGGCAGTAGACCTCCAGAATCTGCTGGTTTTTATCTGACCATATCGCTTTTTATAGAAGTGCAACTCTTTTTCCATTTGAATATTATCAAGTTCTAATTGTTCTATTTCTTCTGTACTTCGTTTTTTGTTAATTTCAAACCCAATTTTAAGCGGAGCATCCCAGGGCTCTTCAGTAACATTTGATACTTCTGATTTAGGATTCCCTTCTAAACAAACATTTTTAAATTCGTTAATTGCATTTTCATCTGTTCCAGCTACAACAATCGAAATACTTCCATCTTCTATATCTTCGGCAAATCCGTGCATTCTTCTTAATAAAGCTTGTCTTTTTATCCACACTTTATAACCCACATTTTGTACTTTTCCAGATACAATATATTTTTTTGCAAATATTTCACCCTGAGATACCGGGGAAACTTCTACTGTGTCAGCAGTTCTATTTTGCAGCGGCTCCAATATACTATTAAAGTCGAAGTAGAGACTGGATCGCTTAATATTCTTTGTCTCAGGAAAATAAAAATCTATAATATCTTTAGGGATATCTCGGGGTTTACCCTGTACAGGGAATAAATGTCCCCCTAATCCTGGTCTGGTGTTAGCCTCGATAATAACGCCTGAATTATTCTTATCATTGACTATCATATCCATACCACTGACTGTCAATCCCGGAATAGCTTTTGTACCATCAATTGCTATTTTTTTTAACTCTGGCGAAAGAACATCTGTCAGATCAACAGAATCCCCACCTGTTGAAAGGTTACTGGTCAATCTTAGCGGGATTTCTTCACCTTCTTTCGGTATACTATCCAAAGAATACCCATTTGCTTTTAAAAGTTCAGTCACTGGTTTATCAATTTTTATATTTCTGCTTTTTAAGTGTGGATTTCCCTTTCTTACACTATTCTTTTTTCTTATTAATTGTCTTATCGTGTCAGTTCCATTACCAGTCACATTTGCAGGCACCCTATTAAGAGCACCAACAACCTTATTATCAACTACAACAACACGATATTCATTTCCAGCTACGTAGGTTTCTACAATTACCTCCATGTAATTTAATTCATAGCGAACATAATTTAATGCATCTTTGAAGGACTCTATACTATGAATATCGGAGAAAACGCCCTTTCCCCCATTAGCATTTGTTGGTTTTAAAACTAGTGGAAACCCTAAAGTATTTGCATAGTTTATTATTTCTTCATCTTGTGTTTCTTCTGAAAACCTTTTCCCTTCAGGTGTTGGAACACCAGCCTTTGACAGATATTCTTTGGTGAGAAATTTATTATCACAAATTTCGTAAGCTAATTCTGTAGTTTTATCCCCTTTAGAAGATTCAAATTTATGTTCTCTATCTTCCGTACTTAAGGAATATCTAATTTTCAATTTGTTCTCTGGATTATCAATAGTATAGAATTTTAATTTTAACCCTCGTCTCCAACCTTCCAGGGCTATTGTATACATACTCAGTTTTTTCCCAAACCCAGTAATTGGCACTGCATTTTTCAAATGTGGCAACCAATTAACATCATTTATTTCCATTACTTATTTCCTCCTAAAACTAGAACGTAAACATGTTTTACAAATTATTGTGCTTTGTTTTTTCTGATTTTTCCAACTATATTACGAAGAGGGAATGTCAATTTCCACACACTGCTCTTTTGAATCATATTTATACTATGATTTAAATGTTTTGTTTCCTTTTCAATATGCCTTATTTCCCTTTTAGTATCTTCTATTTCATTCTCCAACTCTGTTTGACTTTTTAAATCATTATCATTTTTTAGCTCAAATCCTAATTTTACCGGACTTTTCCAATGGTCCTCAGTTATATTAAAAATTCGTGAGTTAAAGCGCTTTGAATTTATTAAATCAAAAAATGATTTAATTTCTTTTTCAGTTTTTCCCGCAATTACAATTTCAATATTCTCTTCATCAATTTGTTTAATAAAGCCATTCAAATTTTGATTTAATACTCTTTTTTTTAACCATTGATAGTACTCTATAGCTTCTATATCAGTATTTATTAGATATTTCTTCGCAATCAGTTTTGTGTTTATAGCTGGGAAGACTTCTATTTTGCTTGTTGATCCGTCAATTAGAGCATCCTTTATTTTTTTAAAATCAAAATAGACATTAGAATTTTCTGTTGATACTTTTTTTGTATTCGGGAAGTAAAGATCAATAATCGCTTTAGGAATATCTCGAGCCTTTCCTTCTACAGGAAATAAATGGGATCCTAACCCTGGCCTTGTGTTAAGTTCGAGTATAATAGGTTTTGTATCTTCTTTATTTATTACCATATCAACACCACAATGGACTAGTCCAGGAATGGAATTAACAGCATTTATTACAGTTTTTTTTTGTTCAACCGTAATTTTTGCAGTAACGTCTATGGGATCTCCGCCCGTTGATATATTACTTGTATTTTTAAGATAAATTCGTTCACCTTTTTTTGGTACACTATCTAGAGTGTAACCTGCAGCCTGAATAGTCTTTTTAACAGTTGAATCAATATTGATAGGTCGAAAACATAGGTGCGGAATACTCTTCCTGAATTCATTTTTTAATTCAATTAATTTGGAAATTGTGTTTAGACCGTCACCTATAACATTAGCCGGTATTCTTTTTACTGCTCCCAAAACTTTTTCTCCTATAATAAACACACGAACTTCTTCTCCTGGTATAAATTCTTCAACAATTAAGGTTTTGGAACCCAGCTTATCGCGTACGTAGATTAAAGCTTCTTTTAGCATTTTATTGTCTTTTATATTTGAAACAACACCTTTTCCACCACTACCATATGTTGGTTTTACAACTAACGGAAATTGAAGTGATTGGGCATAGTTAATTATCTCGGAAGAGTTTGTGTTTCTATCAAAGCTTTTTCCATTCGGTGTAGGAACCTTAGCGTTTTTTAGCTGTATTTTAGTTAAAGTTTTGTCATCACAGGTTTTTACAGCTTCATCTGTATTCAGGTCTCCTCCTGACCCTTCAAAATGATGAACCTCATCAGATCCACTCAAGGAGTATTTAATGTCAAGTTTATTGTTATTAATATAGGAACAAAAGTTTAATTTGAGGCCTCTGCGCCATCCTTCTAAAGCTATGGTATACATACTGATTCTGTTCCTCTTTGCTTCATTAGGAATAGAATCAATTAGATGAGGTAACCATTTTTCATGCTTATTTTTCATTCAAAATTCTTCTCTCTATAAATTATATTGAACAAACTTGTACCTATTTATGATTAATTAAACGAACTATTTTTCTCATCGGGAAAGTATATTTCCAACTTCTGCTTTGCTTTATTTTTTTCAACTGCTTAGTTGTTCGCTCTAATTCATTGGTTAACTCTTTATTTTTCATACGTTCCTTATTTAATTTGTTTTTTAGGCTTTTTGTATGGCCAGATTTTCCAATAATCTCAAATCCCATTTTCACAGGTTCTAGCCATTCTTCTTCTGTTACCTTCTCCACTTTTATCTTTTTTGTGTTATGTTTCAGCACGACCTCTGAAAATTGATCTACATTTTTTTGTGACCCTGCGACTACTATTAAAACACTCTTGTCTTTTAAATTTTGAACGTATCCATTTAACTTTCTTCCAATTGCTTGTTTATAGACCCAATTCCTAAAGCCAACACCCTGTACTTTACCGAAAACCTTAAATTGTTTAAAAACTAGACCATCCTCTGGTATAGAGGGTACTATCGCTTCTTTAACTACACCCCTTTTTAAGATTTTTTCAATGCTTTCATAATCGAAGTAAAGATTGTTATGATCACTTATGTCCTTATCAGGTATGCTTTCAGGAAAATAATAATCAATAATATATTTTGAAATATTTTTGGCTTCACCTTCGGCTGGAAATAAACTCCCACCTAAATTAGGTCTTGAATTCAATTCCAAAACATAATTAGTTCCTTTTTTCTTATCAATCATGATGTCAACACCACAAACGACTAATCCTGTTAAAGATTTTGCAGCTGCGACTGCAATCTTTTTACTTTCCGGGGTAAGGTCATTTGTAACTTCTACTGTTTCTGCACCCGCTGAAGCAATTGTGCTTTCGTTTAAAAAAATTCGTTCGCCTTTTTCAGGTATTGTTTTAAGAGAAAACCCTCGCTTATCAAGATATCCTTTCAATTTTTTATCAATTTTGATTTGTGACTTGCTTAGATGAGGGTTCAGACGTCTTTCCTTATTTTTTGTTTTAATTAACTCTTCTATTGTATTTTCACCATCGCCAACAACATTGGCTGGTATTCTTTTAAAAGCAGAACAAACTTGATCACCGACAACAAATAAACGAGTATCATCGCCTGTAACTTGTTGTTCAACAATCATTTCTTTATAACCTTTATTATTTCTTAAATCTTTCACACTATCCACCAACGTTTCCTCATCATGTATCCCAGTGACTACACCTATTCCTAAACTTGCATTAGTTGGTTTGATTACTAAAGGATATCCCAAAGTTTTCGCATAACTGATAATTTCCTCATCAGTATTATTCTTATCAAAACTTTCTCCCTTAGGCGTGGGAACATTAGAATCTAATAGTGCTTTTTTTGTATTTTTTTTACTCCGTGTAGTCTTTCTCGCCTCTTTTGGTACTGTCTCAGCTAAGGATAATTGAAAGATAATTTCTCTTTCTTTACTACTTAAAGCATACCGAATTTTAACTTGTTTTTTTACATACTTCGTAAAAAATTTTAACTTTAAACCTCTTCTCCATCCTTCTAGAGCCATACTGAACATCGTGGCATTTGCACCATACGCACTTTCCGGAACTATTTTTTGGAGATGGGATAATGAATTTTCCATTCTAATCCTCCATTTCTTTCATTACAATTAAGATCTTTAACTTCACGAAGACTCGGTTTAAATATTTAAAAAAGCTTTGAAATATTATGGAACAAATTTTCTTATAAGACTTGTCAAATTACGAAGAGGTTTGGTCATCCTCCATACACGGCTGCTCACCATTTTTTGATATTGTTTTTGACTAATCTGTTTTTCTTTTTTTGTTTTGATCAACCCTTCTTTTACTTTATTTAATTCGTTAATCAATTGGGTTTTGTCACCGTCAAGACAAAATCCTAATTGCACAGCATCATTTACAAATTCTTCCTTTATTTTTGCTAAATGAAATAAATTAGCCTCAATCATATTTTTTTTAAAGTTATCCAATGAATGTTTATCATGACTTGCGATTACTACTTCTGTTGCTCCTGATTCAAGTTTTTTTGTGAATCCAAGTAAATTATTTTTTAAACCTTCCTTTTTGACAAAATATTGAGATTCAAAATTATTTATCCCTTCAAATACAGTTATTTTTTTTACATATAATTCTTTCGGCTCCACGGAATTCACTTCCGTTATCGCCGCTGTTCTATTAGCCAAAGGTGAAAGTACTTCACTTAAATTAAAATATACATTAGATGCTTTTCCCTTTCCCTTAGTTTCTGGAAAATAATAATCAATTATTTCCGATGGGATATCTCTTCCTTTACCTTTTATTGGATATAAAAGAGATCCAATCTGTGCTGTAGGATTCACTTCGAGTACTACACCAGCTCCATTATGAGCAGGGTGATTCGATATAATTAAATCTACAGCTCCATGAACCAAACCAGGAATTGCGTGTATTGCGCTAACTGCAGTATCTTTTATTTCTACTGGCAAATCTTCGAGTGTATCTACGGGATCGCCTCCGAGTGAAATATTACTCTTTTCGTTAAGAAAAACCTTTTCTCCTTTTTTAGGTACACTTTTCAAATCATAGTTTAATTTATCAATGTGTGTTTCCAATTCCTTATTAATATTTATTGGACAACTTTTCAGACGTGGATTTTTCATCCTTTCTTTATTTTTATTTTTAATTAAAATTTCTATGGAACTCATACCATCACCAATTATATTTGCCGGTATTCTGTTTATAGCACCAACTACTTTATTTCCCACAATATAAATTCGATATTCATTACCAGGTATATACTGTTCTAAAATCACATTTTTATATTTAAGTTCATCACGCACATAAATAAGGGCATAGTCTAATTCATTTTCATCTTGAATATTGGTAATAATTCCTCTACCAAAACTACCGTCCACGGATTTTACTACAACCGGAAAACCGATGGAAAAAGCGTATTTATGAATATCACTATTGGGTTGGATTTCTGAAAAATATTTCCCTTCAGGTACAGGGATTCCTCTCTTATTAAGAATATGTTTCGTTTTGCTCTTGTCTTTACCTATATAAACAGCCTGATTACTAACTTTATCTCCACGGGTACGAAAAAAGTAGTGTGTTCTATCAGCAGAGCTTAATGAAAAAAGCTGACCAGGATTGTCTACAAACCACGTTTCCATTACACTAAATTTTTCCGAATCCTTAATATGCCATCTAAGTGTTAAACCTCTCTGCCATCCTTCAAGCGAGACGGCATACGCGTCCAGCAAACTGCCATGGACGTGTGAAACAATTTCACTGGACAGGTGTGGCAGCCATTCTGTATTGTTCTCTACCATTTAGACTTCCTCCTAAAACCCTACCTGTTGAACATTCGTATTATTTGTTCACCTTATCTGTTAATTGTGTAAAGGATATAAATTGCGTTCCTTCTAGAAGATCACTCATCAGCCGTCCTTGTGCTTCAACAAAATAGTCACCAAGCCATTGATCTGTTGTTTGATCAAATTCATCATAATTGCCCGGCTTTGGCGTGAATTCACCAAAAACCAGCTCATTTCCGGATCTTAGAAAGTCAATCCTGATAAACGGTGCCGGTATTTTCATGCTGATGTCCGAAGCAGCTTCAATCTCATCAAGGGAAACGCCTTTTCCCTTAAATAAATGCTGATCATATTTGCCTGTTCGCACGCGTTCACCGGTTGCCGTCCACCAGCAGTATTTCAACTCCGGAAAGCGGACAATCTCAAGGATAATTCCTACTTTACCGTAAAAACAATAAAATTTAATATCACTCGCAGGTTGACTGTCGTGTTCCAATATAAGCTCTTCGATTGTCCATTCGTCCTGATCGACCCAGCCGGAATCAAGATCCTGTTTCATACTTGATTGTAATTCTTCCCAGCTGTCGAGTTTTTTCGACCTTTTCATATCTACTATATCATTAAAATGCTTTACAAGATAGACACCTCGTGATCCCGCTCCATCAGCGGGTTTAATGACCATGCCTTCTTTTTCCGGAAGATCGGTCATACGGTATGTTCTATCAGATGTCCACGGTCTTCTGATCCCAATGTCGTCTGCAAACATATAGGCTGCCATCTTATGATCCAATAGCCATTCAGGCAGTGAGCCTGAAAGCTGCATTTGCCGCATGCGCATATTTAAGCTTGTCCGGAACGAGACGGCCGGTCTTAATGAAATATCATTCGTCAAACCGGCTCTTATCATGAATTCCGGAATATCTTCCAGTTTCAAGCCGGTCATGACACTGGCGTACACCAGGTTTCGGAAATCCTTTTTTTCGTTCATGAAAACGCGGGCTGCATAGCGCAAGGCATAATTATAGCTGGCTTCATGTTCTTTTTTTTGCCGAATAAGGTTACTTAAATATGCCAATAAGTTTCCGTTATTTTTGGCCGTATTGACACCCTGCTCGATTTGATTGCTGTCCGGTTTACGGCTGTCCATTATAAGACGCCTGTTCTCTTCCTTTGAATCGTTCAATGCCTGCTGTGTTTCTTTTAGCTTTTCTTGCAATTGCATAATATATTCGTTTTGCCGTTTTTTGGAATTGGAGAATAAGCCAGTCACTTTTTGTAAAGGTTTGGCATATTGCCATTTTTTGCTTTTTTCGATATGCCTGAGATGTTTTTCATTCGTTTTGATCACTTCATCCATCTTTTCAGCTTGGGCTTCTTTTTCCATAAGCCGTTTAACCAATTCCATTTCTTTTTCCTTTTCAGATTGGTTCATGGCATTGGTTTCCGGTACATCTTTTAAATGGTTATGATCATGCCTGTTTATCGTCACCATCCCCTTTTACATACGGGTTCTCATCGACCAGCCAGTTCTCGAGAAAGTTGCCGTATGAGGTGCGATCCCTGGTGAATACATCCTGCCAGTTTTCATTTGCCATATGAATAAATCTCAATTCCCGTCCATGGCTGCTTTTTAATATATCACGGATTGTCTGATTTTTGGGGTACCATTTTCCCTTTTTATCAAAATACGTCACAATTCTTTTGGAGCAGGTTCGAATATCATAACCAGCCATTTGTGAAGGTGGCTGCTCCATGACTGTCAGCACGGTATTCGGTTTAATATCAGGTATATACTGCTGCCTTTCCTGTAAGATGGACGGACTTTTAATTATCAGAATGTCACACGTAATGGATTCGCCATACACCAGCATTTGTACATTACAACCGTCTATCAGTTCACGTATGGCAGGGTTTATGGTTCTTGGTGTACTGAATTGGTACTCTCCCATTTGTACTAGCCCTGTCCGCATTCCCATCAATCCATATGCACGTATTTCATCCATCGTTTCCTGGAGCAGATCAGCTGATAATCGGAAATCTGCTGCTACAACAATATCAACATGACGATGCCCGGAGGTTTTGGTTTCCCGTTTTGGCCACATCGGCTCTGGAATCGGGAAAAGCCGATCCTGTTGAATTGTAGGATAGCATAATGAATCCGTCCGGTTATGATAGAATTCAAAGCTTTCAACATATTCCTTTCGCACACCTTTGAAAAACCCGCTATAACCAAATGCTGAACTGCCGGTCAGCGATGCGACCGATTGTCTTGGTAAAGATAATGGACCTGTCTTTAAATCCACTATACTGGCTTTGCCGAACACTTTTAGCAGTCTGCGCTTAAATTCACCATCAGCTGCAAACCTTACACTGTCCCAATAGCCCATTTTTTTCATGACCGGTTCACGTCTGAACATCAATGACGACATATTGGAAAAGATATATGTTCCCGGTGTTCCGCGACGGTAAAATTTCAGTTGCTCCGTCAGTCGTGCGTGTTCCGAGGTGTTAGCCATGATTTTTTTATTGTTCATCAGGTGTCTGGCTTGTATTTCAATCTTTTCTGCATGTGACCAGTCATCTGCGTCATTGACTGTTACAAAATCACCGGTTGCTACCTGCAACGCGATATTTCGGGCAATGTACGGACCGCTATTAGTCGGTGTTGACATCAGCCTTATTCGAGAATCGTGTTTCATATAATCTCGAACGACATCTTTTGTATTATCGGTACTGCAGTCATCAACAACAAGGAGCTCAATATTCTGCCATGTTTGGGACAGAATCGACTCGATGGCGGTTGAGATACCATTTTCTGCGTTGTAAGCAGGTAAAATAACCGTTACTTTCGGGCCGCTTTCGATTGTTTTGCCGATCGGCTGTGTTGTCAAGTCATCATACGTGATGGCTTTGGTCGAATGGATGCTCCTCTCGCACGTTTGGGCTTCGTGCTCGCTCGAATTGGTGCTCCAATCGATCGATTTTGCGCCACACCTGTTTTTATCAGCTCTAAAATAAATCCGGTTGAGTTTATAAGCTTCCATGACCTTATTTATCCATTGCGTACGTACTTCGACTGCTCCTTCCAGGTTGGCATAGGCCAAATATAAATCCGGATGCTCCTGCATACGAAGCGCTTGATCAATCTCCTTTTTGCCTTCTTCCGGCTCGTCCAGTATGTCATGGCATTCAGCTTTGATAATCGCTGCTTTTCGTAATCGGTCTTTATCGTTCTCTCCATCCACGACAACCGGCAGATAGTCCAGCGCTTGTCGCACACCTAGCTTAGAATATTTTCCGGCATGCCATAAAGCCAGCTCCCACGCGACAGCACGTTTTTGATAACGATCTTCCGGCTTTTCATATAATTTTTCCAAATCGGCCAAAGCCTTTTCTGTAAATCCTAATTCATATAAGTAATACCTATATTTCTTTAATCGATTTTCAGCTTTTTTTCGTTTGTAAGATCTGCTGTACAGCTGTTTTAGATTGCGTCTCCCAAGCAAATAAGCAGTAGTAGACCTCAAAAACCTGATAAAATTTTGCTTCAATCGATTGAATGCTTTGACTTTCCGCTGGATAGCATTGAATTGAGCTTGTCGTTGAATCAATTGTTCTTCCGTCTTTTCATATCGTGCCTGTTTTTCAGCAAGCTCCTGATCTAACCTGGCCAATTCTTCCTCCAGTTCGGCGCTTCGCTTTGCATCAAGCTTTCCCTTATTGACTGGCATCGTCAAATACCTTCCCGTCTTTCATCATAATACTGATAGGAATTGCTTCCTCATGCCATATGGCCGTTTTTCCAAAATAGGATTGCAGATGCTCGCGGCAACATTCAATGTCCAGCTCATCAGGCATCACATCTGCCATGACATGAATATTATCCGCCGCTATATCAGGGATATATTGCTGCCAGTCTTCAAGTACGGCTGGGTCCATGACAATCAGTCTATTCGTACTAACTTTTTCACCATAAACAAGCATTTGCAGCCGATCCCCATCAAGGAGCTCCCGAATCAATGAATTAATCTCTTGATCGAAAGCCAGATTATAATGGTACATTTGAATGAAACCAATTCGCTTATTGGCAGCAGGCAAACTGTTGATAGTCTGGAGTATCTTTTCATGTTCATCTGCCATCCGAAAGTCAGCCGCCATTATCACGTCAAAAAACCTTCTTCCCGATGGTTTTTCTTCGCGATTAGGCCACATCGGTTCTGGCACCGGAAATGGCCGTTCTTTTTGCGGATACGGATAATACAATGTATCAGCACGATTATGGTGATGCTCAAGACTATCAACATATTCCTTTCGTACACCTTTGAAATAGCCATTATAGCCAAACGCCGAACTGCCCGTAAGAGATACGACAGATTGTCTTGGCAAGGATAGCGGTCCGGATGTCAGATCCACATACCTTGCTTTACCGAACACCTTAATAAGCCGACGTTTAAACTCGCCATCTGCAGCAAATCGGACACTATCCCAATACCCGACTTTTTTGAGGACAGGTTTTCGTCTGAACATGATCGAGGACATATTGGAAAAAATATACCTGCCAGGCATCCCCCGGCGATATAGTTTCAATTCTTCGGTCAGCCGTGCATGTTCTGATGTATTGGCAATGACTTTTTTGTTAATTTGCAGATGGTTTGCCTGAATTTCGATTTTTTCCGTGTGTGACCAGTCATCTGAATCGTTGATGGTAACATATTCACCGGATGCCGCTTCTAAAGCGATATTACGTGCAACGTATGGACCGCTGTTGCCCGGTGTAGACAACAAGGTGATCCTAGTGTCTTGTTTCATATATGCTCGGACGATATCTTTTGTTTGATCAGTGCTGCAGTCATCAACAACCAATAGCTCAATATTTTGCCACGTCTGGGTTAGGATCGACTCAATTGCTGTAGCGATGCCATCTTCTGCATTGTACGCAGGTAAAATGACAGACACTTTTGGGCCATTTTCGATTTTTCTGTCCATTGGTTTGGTTTTCAAATCATCATAGACGACCGAATCATGATCCGTTTGAAAGAAAACGGGCTGCAGATTGTACACTTCCATTGCTTTATTGATCCACTTTGTTCGTGCTTCGATTGTTTCCTCCAGGTTGGCATACGCCAGATATAAATCAGGATGCTGTTGCGATCGAAGCGCTTCGTCAATGATTTGTTTGCCTTCATTCGGCTGATCGAGTATATCGTGGCATTCTGCCTTGATAATGGCTGCCCGCCTTAATTGATCCTGATCTGTCTCACCATCTATGACAGCCGGTAAATAGTCCAGCGCCTGACGTGCACCTGCCTTCTTATATTGATTGGCATACCATTGCGTTAGTTCCCAGGCAGCTAGCCGTTTCATATGGGAGTCATTCGTCGTTGAATAAAGCTCTTCCAGTTCAGATAATGCTTTATACGTAAAGCCCAGTGTATATAGGTGGTGTTTTAATTGTTTCAGCCTTTGTTTTTGTGCATGCTGTTTTCCATGTTGTGTCAGTTTTCTCAGTATATTTTTCTGCTTGTCCGTCAGCAAATTGGATATGGCTTTTTTTTGCTTCTCATTAAGCACCGTATATAATATCCAATCAATGATTTTGCTGACTCCTTTTTCCATGAATTTGATCAAAGCATTCACCACCGTTAATTGACTGTCAGTTCACTTTTGCTGATGTGCTTTTTTTACAGATTTTTCCTCGTTATTCAATCCCAGCGATTCGCGGTATTTAGCAACAGCTTCTTCCGCTTCCCCATCAAAGCGAATTTGGCCTTGTTCCATCCAGATGGCGCGTGTGCAAACTTTTTCAACGAAATTCATATTGTGTGACACGATGATGACCGCTTTAGCACTCTCAATCATGTCCTGAATCCGTTCGCTGGCTTTTTCCTGAAAGGCGAGGTCACCGGTCGATAACGCCTCATCAATAATAAAGATATCCGGCTTAAGTGTCGCAGCTATGCTGAAACCCAGACGCGATTTCATACCACTCGAATACTCTTTCACCGGTTTATCAATAGCATCTTCAATCCCAGAAAACTCCACAATCTCATCGTATTTTTCATCGACACGTTGTTTCGGGATACCGAGCAGCATTGCATTCAAGTAAATGTTATCTGTACCAGTGAGCTGCGGATTAAAGCCGGTTCCATAGCCTAAAAGAGCCGATGTTTCACCGTTCAGTCCGATTTTCCCCTCATCAGGCTGGTATATTTTAGTCAAAACTTTGCATAAAGTACTTTTACCAGCACCATTATGGCCGATAATCCCGACAACTTCTCCAGCTCTGATTTCAAAATCCATATGCCGGAGCGCCCAGAAATTCTTTTTATTTTTCAATTGAAAGGAAACACCGACATTATTCGCCTTAACAACCGTTTCTTCCTGTATATTTGATTCTGTTTTATCAAGCTGAAGCAGACGCTTTTTTCGCGGTGGACGGGCCGGCAGCGAGGCTTTATAGTTTTCGATGACTTCTTTTGGGCCACCGTCGTCGCGGATGACACCACCATCTACCCAGATGAGTCTATCGCAATTCCGCTGCGCATATGGAAGACTGTGTGTAACAATAATCACCATTTTGGCACGCTTGACTAGCTCCTTCATCTTTTTTGCAGCTTTTTGGCTAAACTTGGCATCACCGGTATTCAATGCTTCATCCAGAATCAAAATTTCCGGCTCCAGGTGTGCTGCCACACTAAAGCCCAGTCTCGCTTTCATGCCGCTGGAGTAGTATTTCATCGGCTGATCCATAAATTGGCCAAGATCGGAAAAGGCATGAATATCATCAATATACTGATTGATTAAATCTTTATCAATCCCGAGCATCATACCGTTCAAATAAACATTTTCACGGCCTGTCAGCTCTTTATTGAATCCCATACCAAATGAGAACAGTGCCGTCACTTTGCCATCGACGCGCATATCACCTTGATCTTGACGGAGAATACCCGTAATGATTTTACTTAGCGTCGTTTTTCCCGCACCATTAGAACCGATAATCCCAAGAATTTCCCCTTGCAGCCCTTCAAAGTTTATATCCTTCAGCGGCCACACCGGCTGCGGTTTTTTCACTTTGCCACGGTTCTTGAAGAAACGGAACACCTTTGATTTATAGTCATCCTGTTGCTTGCCGGTTTGAAAGAACACACCTATATTTTTCGCTTTAATCACTTTTTCTTCTGTTGTCGCATTGTTGTTATTTGCCATGCTAAAACCTTCTTTTATCCGCCTTAATGGAGCGTAATCTCCCCAAAAAACGTGGGATAACGTTCCATTAAGGTCCGATTCTGTTTAACTAACATCCAGTGTAAAATGCACTCCACTAAATGAAGTTTCACTTTATAAAGCTTTAATAATTTTATGCTCGTTCCGGCTGTAATGATATAGTGCCAGCACACCTACTGCAATCGATATAACTGTGATAACCAGAAGCCCTGTAAAGTCGGGAGATGTCTGACGCATCAGAATGTCGCGGTAGGCACTGACAATAATGGCAATCGGATTAATATCGACAAAAAAGCTGTATTTATCCGGCAATCGCCCACCTTGCCATATAATCGGTGACGCATAGAAAAATATCCGTGTCACATAGGTCAGGATATTGTCAATGTCCCGGACAAATACGGTGACATAAGCCAGTACAAAGCCAACTGCCAACAGGAAAATCATCGTGATCATCACAAGCAGCGGCAAATAGACAATATGCCACTCCGGCGTGACACCGAAGAATACTAGGAACATGGCTATGACAATTAAGCCGAATAAAAAGTTAAACATCTGTGAAATCGTAAATGACAATGGAAAAATCGATTTTGGCAAATAAACCTGATTAATAATCGAACTGTAGCGCAAAATCGATTTTGCTGATGAATTGACAGCTGAGCTGATCCACCTCCAGACGACGAGCCCGATGACAAGGAAGACCGGGTAATTTTCATCGCCTCTTCCCAATATAATGACGACTAAAAAATAATACACGAGTACATTCAATAACGGATCAAGCAGCCACCAGAAATAGCCCAGATAGCTATTGCGATGCTCTGCTTTAAGTCCTGATTTCACTAAATAAAATAATAAATCTTTTCGTCTTAGTATTTCCTGTATATATGTTTTCATAACTTCAAATGACACCGCCTGATTTCGTACAATTAACTGCTTCGAGTCGACAATTTGAATTTTATCAGATTTTGAACGCCTTTAGCTGCATAATGCAAAAAATACCATAAACTTTTCAGCAAGTTCTGATGCTCGATTTGTCGGTAAACATACCATTGCCTTTTGGCAGCTTTAATTTTGTTGCTTGAGATCGAATTTTCGACTGTCCTGTATTTGGAAAGCACTTCCGGCAGCCCGTAGGCACGAAACCCTTTTTTGGTAATCGCCAGCCAATAAGCATAATCCTGTCTGGTCCGGATATTGACCATTTTTTGATGGCCGACTTTGTCTCTGTCAATCATGACCGTCAGACAGCCGATGACGCAATGTTTCATTAAATCATCATACCCAACCGACTCAGGTGCTTTCGACACGGTATCTCTTAATGTGCCGTCCTCTTCCATCCGCACATATTTCGTGAACGAAAATGCAATATCTTTTTTTTGCATAAAATGGAGCTGTTTTTCCAGTTTTTCCGAAAACCATAGGTCATCACTGTCCAAAAACGCAATATAGCGCCCACTCGCATTTTCCATTGCGGTATTGCGGGCAATAGCTGATCCACTATTTTCCTCTAGCTCGACCAATTTAATCCGTGTATCCTGTTCTTCGTACGTTTTGACAAACTCAACCGTTCGATCCGAGGAGTAATCATCCACAATTATCATTTCCCAATTGGAATAGGTTTGAGCGAGCACGGATTCAATGGTCCCTTTAATAAATTCCTCCGCATTGTATGCTGGTGTAATAACTGAAATGAGCGGATTCTGTTCTTGTTTAAAGTCTTTATCTTCCATATCATCACCTATTTAGTGTTAGCAATCAACCGGTCATACCATAAGATCAGCTTTTGTTCTTCTACATCCCAATTTAATTGATCCATGACGGCTTTTTTTCCGTTTTCCCCCATTTGTTTTGCCTTATCAGGGTTATCCCGCAAGTAATCAATGGCTTCTTTGATTTGCGATTCATCATAGGGATCGACAGCCACGCCGCATTCATATGTCTCCACAAAATTTTTCCAGACAGTGAAATTCGAGCATAAAATAGGGATACCCGCATTCATATACTCAAAAAACTTTGTAAGCTCTTTTTTCTTATAATGCTGTGTAGGCGGAAATAAAGCAATGCCGGCCAGCCAATTACGGCTGAGATACTTCGCTTCGATATCCTCTTTCTCGATAAATCGATCGATGCCTTCCAGTTTAAGCCGATCCTTTTGTTCTCCGGCAATATCATTTATTTCCTCGGCCAAGTGACCAGGGCATTTTCCTACAAAATGGACTGAAACCTTATCGTGAATCAGCGGAATTTTTGCATGAATTTGTGCCCCACGTACATATGACACATTTCCAGTATACAATAACTCGTCTTCCAATGGTTCATGCTGTCGTTCATGTTCAACAAACGTTTGATTAACTGTTGGATAATTCAGTATACAGTATCCCCTTGGATAAATATCTTTATAATACTTCTCAGCTAGACAAAGCGCCATCCTCCGAGAAAAAAATTTCTCCATATACTTATACGCAGCAGCTGCTAATTTTTTTATGGGCTTTGTTAAATAATCTTTTTGCAAAATACTGGTGATATAATCTTCATGTATATCATAAATAACGACATTATGCTTCTTTTTCAAGAGCCACCCCACAGGAAGCAACTCAGGGTCATGAAAGTGGTATACATCTGCATCCAATTCCTTAGACTTTTTATACGCATCCATTGTTCCAAAAATCATACGTGTCAGTCTGCTATTATATGTCTTGACAGGAATATGTCTGATCGGATGCACACCATCTTTTGCTTCCTGGGCAATCAATGTTACATCATACCCTGCGTCTTTCAATGACTGGCATTCTTTGTGATAAATTCTCGGATCATACGGATGGTGAACGGTCGTTAAATGCACGACACGCTTTTGGGTACTCACATTACGTCAACTCCTGTCGCCCCGATCAATTGTCCGGATAAATACTTCACCATATTGCTTGGCAATTGTTTTCGCATCAAATTCATATGCACGCTCTTTGCCTCTGTCGATCATTAGCATCAATTGTTCATTGTCGATTTGCAGTGTTGCAAATAGTTTCTTCGCTATATTTTCAGCGTTCCCGACTTCACACATCACACCAAATTCCCCGTCATTTAACACCTCTGCAGCACCTGGTCTGCAATCGGTAGAAACGACCGGGATTTCGGCTGCCAATGCTTCAGCCAATACATGGCCAAAACCCTCATGGATTGATGACAGTACAAACAGATCCGCATGTTTGAAATAAATGTAGGGATTGTGCTGAAACCCGAGAAAATGTACTTTATCGGAAATGCCGAGCTCCTCCGCCTTTGCCTTTAAAAAGACTTCCAGTTCTCCCTCACCAAGAATGACTAACCTGGCGTTCACCTTGTTGTTCACTTTTGCAAATGCTTGGAGCAATGTTTCATGGTCTTTATCCGGAACGAGTCTGCCGGCAGTCATGATAACTTGTGCATCACCGTCAAAAATATATTTGTGTTCTTCAGCTATCTCACCGTTATCGATATGCCGCTGTATGCCGTCTACATCAACCGGGTTATAGATGACTTCAATTTTTTCGGGATTTACTTTATACCGCTTGGCTATATTTTTCTTAACACCTTTGGACAAAGCGATTACTTTACTGGATAACCGATATAATAAACCATAGCCTCTTAATTTTATATTTGCTGAAAAACTTCCACCTAAATAAGCTGCTTCCCGGACAATATTTTTCGCTGATGTAAAAGACAATAAATTTGCCAGAATAGCAATCGTATTATAATTAGGGATTGTGCTGAATACGATATCTGCCCGTTCATTTCTGATCACTTTAGCTAACGGAAGAATGGCAGAGCGTAACCTTTTCGTTTCCAATTTGATAAACATTATATCCGACTTTAATTCGTCTTCATAGCTTCCATTGTAATTTAACGTTACAAGGATGGGATCAAATTTTGATCTGTCCAGGTTATTGATAATATTTAAAAACGTCCTGGCCGCTCCACCGCCACCCATTTGATAAATGAAAAAAAGCACTTTCTTCTTATTCACAGCATTCAGCCTTCCCCTGACAAGATCAATCTTATCCCGCCTTAACAGAAAGTAAGCTCCCCCCACAACAGAATGATAGAAGACACTTTAAAGTGCGATAGGGGGCACAACTGTCTGTTAAGGTCCGATTCTGTTCGGGCATGTACGATGCAGGCCACAAAGGCGTTGCAACAGGACGTTGCGAATTTAGCCTTTGGTCCTTGTCATTGCAGTGGATAAACCCGCTCCACTGAATGAAGTTTCACTTTATATTGTTTCTATTAATCTCAACGCATTATACCATAGCACAGCAAATTAATAAATTGTCAAAATAGTAACGGATTTATGGTGACAAATCACTTATTGCCCAAATCAAAAAGGAGTCGGCGGTTGGCCAACTTCCTTTTTATTTAACGATTTATGACAGGTCGTCCAATGGAGTGATATTCAACGTCATTTCCGATCCGCTCATCTAAATCGAAGCAATTTCTGCCATCAAAGATGACTGGATGATTCATATATTTTTTATAGTCACTTAACGGAATCTCCCTTATCTCGTTCCATTCTGTCAGTATTAATGCTATGTCTGCTCCATCCAGGGCTTCCTTAACATTGGCAGCATAAGTGATTTTGTCTGACAATATTTGTTTGGCATTTTCTGTTGCAACCGGGTCATATGCATGAACAGCAGCACCTTTGTCAAGGAGACTTTCTGTCACAAAAATAGATGGGGCCTCTCGCATGTCATCGGTATTTGGTTTGAACGCCAGCCCCAATACGGCCACTTTTTTTCCCTTGATCTCTTGAAAACGTTCCATGACTTTATCCACGAGTATGACTTTTTGCCGTTCATTTACGCCTATAACATTTTCTAATAGCGGCATATCATAACCCACATCTTTGCCAACTGATATGACGGCTCTCGTATCCTTTGGAAAACAGGATCCGCCGTAACCTATACCGGCATTCAGAAAAGAACTTCCGATACGCTTATCCATCCCCATTCCATTCGACACGTTATCAATATTGGCGCCCAGCCTTTCACACAGGTTGGCCATCTCGTTAATAAAACTAAGCTTCGTGGCCAAAAATGCATTTGATGCATATTTGATCATTTCGGCACTGCGCAAATCTGTCTTGACGATAGGTAGATGAAAATCAGCATTTACTTCTTCCAAAACATCAAGTGCTGATTGGTCATCAGAACCAATAATGATCCTGTCACCGTTAAATGTATCATACACCGCTGATCCTTGACGTAGAAACTCGGGATTGGAAGCAATTTGAATTGTTATATTTTCTGATAATGCGGATTGTATCTTTTCTTTGATATATTCATTCGTTCCAACCGGTACCGTACTTTTCGTAACAATAATCGCATCCTGCTTTAGCGCAGCCGCAATCGATTCACTTGCTTTATCGATAAAGGTTAAATCTGCAGAGCCATCCTCTCCTTGCGGGGTACCGACGGCAATATAAATCAGCTGATTATCTGCAAGGCCTTCATTATAATCCGTTGTGAAGTGAAGGTTTTCCTTTTCGATATTTTTTTGCATTAGATCGGTTAAACCTTTTTCATAAATGGGGCTTTTTCCTTCTTTCAATATTGCAATTTTTTCATGATCAATATCGATACAGGTGACTTGATTACCGATTTCGGCCAGACAAACACCGGTTACCAGGCCCACATAACCTGTTCCGATAACTGCGATATTCATTTTGTGTCCTCCTGGTTTTTTAGGTTTTCGAGTGTTTTTTCCATATAAGCTTTAATATCTGTGTGCAAATCTTTTCGCCTCAATGCGAAATCAATCGTCGCTTGAACAAATCCTAATTTATTACCAACATCATATCTTTCACCTGTGAAATTGTATGTCAAAACCTGTTCCTGCTCATTCAGTTTTTCGATTGCATCGGTCAGCTGAATTTCGTTGTCTTTTCCAGGTTCCTGATTTGCCAATATGTCAAAAATCGATGGATTGAGGACATACCGTCCCATGACTGCCAAGTTGGAAGGTGCCTTCTCCTTAGGCGGTTTTTCTACGAGTGATTGAATTGTTCCTGCGTTTGGACCATAATTCTGGAAGCCCGGTTTTACAATGCCATATTTGGAAACATCTTCTTCCGGTACACTATGGACACCGACAACAGACAGCTGATGCTGTTCATATAGATCGATCAGTTGTTTTAAACATGGTTCATCCGCTTCTACGATATCGTCACCCAAAAGGACTGCAAACGGCTCAGTTCCCACAAAACTACTAGCACATGAAATCGCATGACCTAGCCCTTTAGGTTCTTTTTGCCTGATGTAGTGGATGTTTGCCAGATTCGAAATGGATTGTACCATCTCCAGCATTTCCGACTTACCGTTTTGAGCTAGCTTTTCTTCCAGTTCATAAGAAATATCAAAATGATCCTCAAGTGTTCGCTTGCCTCTTCCGGAGATAATAATGATATCTTCAATTCCCGAAGCAACTGCTTCTTCAACAATATATTGAATGGTTGGTTTATCGACAATTGGCAACATCTCTTTAGGCTGTGCCTTTGTAGCCGGCAGAAATCTTGTACCAAGCCCGGCTGCAGGTATGATCGCTTTTCTGACTCTCATATTTTTTCTCCTTTGGAATACGCTTGTCAAAATTGCTCGTTTTTATGTTCTATTCATTATAAGTTTATCACTGGGCTAAATCGTAATCAATCGACAGTATTCTATATAGCTTGCCTGTGACCGCAAAGAAAAAGACCTGATGATTGTCCAGGTCGTGAGTGAAGAGTTATTGATCGGGTTTTTGTCAGATTCAGTCTAAATACATTTCAATTCCATTTATGTTATATTGGCCTATAAATACTGTATTTTCAAGGGGGATAAGTGTTTGGCAAAAAAGCTGTTGATCGGTTTTATTTTGTTCATGTCTTTTTTTATTGCGGGTAGCAAAAGAGTCTTTGCACCAAGCATGAAAGTAAAAATCAAAGGTGTTCCTTCCTGTAAACAATATCCGGACTTGCCTACAGGCTGTGAAGCCACGTCACTGGCAATGCTGCTGAACTGGGGCGGCATGCAGGTAAGCAAATATGATGTGGCGAATGCACTGCCGAAAGGCGATAAAGTGCACAAATTCGGCAGCGAGTGGAAAGGTGCTAACCCAAATAAGGCATTTGTCGGGGACCCGTATACCGACTCGGATGATGGAAGTTTTGGCGTGTTTGAAGGGCCGATACTAAAGACAATTGAGGCATTTATGCCCGGAAAAGGGATTAACTTGATCGGAAGGCCGTTTGATGATCTGCTTAAAATCATTCGTGCGGGAAAACCGGTGATGGCATGGACAACACTCGAGCAACGTCAGACATTTTATGGCAAATCGTGGACAGATGAAGAGGGAAACGTAATCGACTGGTACGAGAATGAACATGCTGTTGTTCTGACAGGTATTGATGGGGATTATATGATTGCGCATGATCCGCATACAGGCAGAGCGGAATATTATGAATGTGATTTATTTGAACGGAATTGGGCGTCAATGGGCGGACGCGCTGTAACATTGAACGTCGAATAAGTTTTGAACGTAAAAAACCACGGAGCAGTATGATAACTCCAAAAGTGCGATTTTCACGCTAACTTTTGGCGTCAAGTACAGCTCCGGGGCTTTTTATTACATATATTGACGGGATTAACCGCGATTCTTCGCTTCAATTTTCTTATTGCCCAAGATCAGATAATTAAGTTCTTCTTTCGGTATTTTTTTCAGCTCTGTCCGGTTCGCCAAGTAGAAAACAGCGCCAAGGGCAATCCAAATAACGAGTGCAATAAATGATTCCATCCCCAGTGCTGCCGGTGATCCCGGGATCAGCAGAAGTCCAAGAAATGTAACGCTTGCCAGCATACCAAAAGCTGCGAGCGTCTTTTTCACCGGTGCGACGACATGTTTTTTCGGATTGAAGTCTTTGCCTTTTGACCATTTAAATAACGTGAATGCAGTAAAACATGTATAAAAATAAGCAATCGTTACACCTACGGATGACATATCAACGACCCATGTCAATGCCTGGCGGCCGAACCATGGTGCCAGCGCTGCAACGGCCACGGTAAAAATAATGCCGACATACGGTGTTTCATATTTCGGATGCAGTTTGGAGAATGCCTTTGGAATAATTTTCGCACGTGACATGGCGAACAATAGACGGCTTGATGAAATGGTAAATCCATTTAACCCTGTGAAAATCCCCATTGTCAGTGCGGTAACCAGAATAACCAGTCCCATATTACCGAGCATTCCTTGAATCGCTGCCCCTGTTCCCCAAGTTCCTTCCTGAGCGACAAGTCCTTGCCATGGCTCAACCATTGCCGTTGCAAGAATCATCATGCTGTAAAGCAGCGCAGCAAAGAAAATGGCCAAGATAATTAATGTAAAGGCTTTTTTGGATGAAAAATGAAATTCCTCTGCTGCCTGTGGAACATTATCAAAACCGACATATGCCCACGGCGCAATCGCAACAATGGAAATGATAGCCGCAAATGCTGTCGTGTCAGCCGGGAATAATGGTGCAACATTGTCAAGACCCGCTCCAGGCTGTCCGCCGACCATGAACGTAATGGCAATGACACCGATGACCATGATCGAACAGAACACAAATTGCATGCGCCCTGATAAACTGGATCCTTTCACATTGAAATAACCAAAAATACCCAATAAAACAGATGCAATGATGACTTCCATAAAATAAACATCCCAGCCTGCAATTGTGTACATATGCATGTTTTCAAGCAATGCCGGGAAAACAAATTTAACCATTAATGAAAATGCGGATGCGTTCAACGCAACAATACATAAATAGCCAAGTGTCAAAAACCATCCACTGATGAACGCGTGTGTACGTCCCAGACTAATATACGAATAAGCGAACTCTCCGCCTGATACCGGAAAACTTTTGATCAGAAATCCATAGCTCACAGCAATCAGCATCATCAGCAGCGCGCCAATGAAAAACCCGAGGATAACACCTAATGGCCCTGCCGTGGACATCCAGGTGGTCGGCTGTACAAATGCCCCCCAGCCAATAGATGACCCCAGGGCGATTGCCCAGACCCAATGTGGCTTTAGTGATCTCTGCAACGTCGTTCGTTCTTCCATGCTTCGTCTCCTTTTTAATCTCTTTTTGGATACCCCTCATTTATACCAAACAAGACCTATATTCGCAAAATTCATATGCCTGGAAAAATGTATGATATTATGCATTAATTCGGCGTATTTGAGTATTGGTGTGATTGTCAGATTGGATTTTCGCTTGTTTTGGACAGATTTCAAGTGATTTCAATTTTTATTCGCTGTGTGAACAGCTATACAGCAAATGAATCGGCGGTTGATTGATTTCATTCTTACGTATATAGTGCTGTGCTGGTCAAGTTGAGCTGCCGTGTTAAACGCCACTTTTCTCCCTTTACTTTTTGTTATATACAGGATACATAAATTTGTCAGCTATATAATGATCATCAATTCTACCCCTCGCGCTTCCGAAACATTCGTCCCACCGAATCCAGTACTGGCTTTTTCCCACCCATTACAAGTCCGCCAAGTTCGGCAAAAATATGCAGCAGTACGAGCACTAGAAACGTGATGATGAGTGCTGTTGTCAGGCTGGCATAGGAAAACAGAATAGCCATAATCCCAAATAAGGCGCTGAACGCATAAATGATCAGCACTGTTTTCCGATGACTGAATCCGGCTGTGACCAGCTGATAATGAATGTGCTTATTATCCGGCATCATGATCGGCTCTTTATTATAAGCGCGGCGGACAATCGCAAACACCGTGTCGAAAATCGGAACAGCAAGCACAATGACCGGAATGATAAAACTGAACAGGGCAATATTTTTGAAAAGACCAACGATGGATACCACTGCAATCATATAACCTAGAAAATTGGATCCGGTATCCCCCATATAAATTTTGGCCGGGTAAAAATTGTGGTACAGAAATCCGAGATTCGCACCAATCAGGACGATGCACAAGTATGCGGCCAATACTTGACCATCAATGATCGCCATGATAAACATGCTTGCGAGCGCAATCGTCGTAACGCCTGTGGCGAGCCCGTCCAGTCCATCGATCAGGTTAATCGCGTTGGTAATACCCACAATCCATAGAACTGTAATAAGCACACTTGTGAAACCGAGATCGACCATGCCGATAACCGGAAGTGTGATACGTTCGATAATCAGCCCGGATGAGATGAGAAATGAAGCAGCAATAAGCTGCCCGGTCAACTTAATAACTGGCCGGATTGAAAAGCGATCATCCAGCGCACCGGTGATGAGGATGACAATCGCTCCGAGAACAATCTCCGGCAGATGCTCATGGCGCGGCTGTAAAAAAAGTCCGCCCAGCAAAACACCCATGAAAATGGCCAGACCACCCAGCCTTGGTGTTACTTTCTTATGCATTTTTCGATAGTTCGGTAAATCAACTGTCTTTAGTTTAATGGCCAGTTGTTTGACCGGATATGTTAGCATAAATGTAGAAATAAGAGCGATCAAAAAGGCAATCGCCAAATCGGTAAAGTTAAACATCATCTGTCTCCTTGGATGTATCTATGGCTAGAGTTTCTGCTCTTCGGCCGATGTCGAACGTTGTTGTTTAGGTTAAATTATAGCGAATTGGGGGATGCGGGGCAAATTTTAATGGCGTCAATTAGGCAAATGAGACGAACGAGTAGCGCTTTTCAATACAAATACCTGTCACATGAAATGACTTTGTGACAGGTATCTTAAAGACTTATGCATTTTTTAGTTCAATTGCCTGATCTAATACCTTTTCTCCTTTAATCATTCCATATGCCATCTGATCAATGATACCAACTTTTATTCCTTTTGGTTCAGCGTGTTGTCTTATTTGCTTTTCGAGATAGCGTACTTGCGGTCCGATTAAGACAACATCCAGCTGATCCAGGTTATTTTTTAGATCCGCTTCCGCAAAGGCGTCAATTTCTACTTTAATCTCTCTTTCCTCCGCGGATTTACGCATTTTATTCACCAGCATGGATGTAGACATGCCTGCCGAGCATACAAGTGCAATTTTCATTTTGAGTGATCCTCCAATCGTTCGATTCGTTCATATATCTCAATCATTTCGTTCGCCAAGTCTTTTACGGTCATCGCTGTCATCAAGTGATCCTGTGCGTGCACCAGAATCACATTGACCTCATGCTGCTTCCCTTCTGCTTCATCCTGCAACAGTTCAGTCTGAATATGATGTGCTTCGGTAAATTCATTATCTGCCTCACTTATTTTATTGCGTGCTTCATCAAATTTAAATTCTTTTGCCAATTTGATCGCTTCCATAGCATTGGATCTGGCATTTCCGGCATGCAGAATAATATTAAATGATAACATTTGCATATTTTCTGTTATTTCGTTCATGATTCATCCCTCCATTTTCTGCTTAAGTGCCCTTGCTCCTGCTTGAATAAACGGAATATACATGAGGGTCGCTACTGTTAAGTTGACAACTTGCAAGGCAACTCCCTGCCAGTTTCCGCCTGTTACCAAATATCCGCTTAAAATGGGCGGTGTAGTCCATGGTACGATCGCTACTGTTTTCGGAACAATGCCTGTTGCGAGTGCTGCATAGGATATAATCGTCAGCGTAACTGGTACAAGAATGAATGGAATCAACATGACCGGGTTCAATACAATCGGCAGTCCAAAGATAATTGGTTCGTTAATATTGAACAGCCCGGCTGGTGCAGCAACCTTTGCCACTTCATTGTAAGGATGCTTACGTTCTCGGCGTAACACGATAAAGACTGCAATCAGTAATGCAATCGTCGTTCCCGATCCGCCCATGAATACAAATGAGTCCAAAAATGGCTTTGTTACCAGATTTGGTACATCAAATGCTGACATCCCATTCCGAAATAGTTCAAGATTTTCTTCAATCAGCGGTAAATAAAGTGGCTCGATAACCGAACCGATAATGTTCGTTCCATGCAGCCCGAAAAACCATAGCAAATGATTCAGGAAAGATATGATAACAGCTGCCGGAAGTGTATTACCCAATCCCTGGAGCGGTTCCTGGATCGCGTTAAAGATCACTTCAAAGATACTTGTTTCCACAAAAACCGTCATAAGTGCCTGAAACAATCCAACAACCAGTAAAATAATCGACGCTGGGATCAATGCCTGAAATGACTTGACGACCCCTTCAGGAACTCCTTCAGGCATTTTAATGGTCCATTTCGACTGGACAAGCAAGCGGAACAGTTCAGTTACGATTAAAGCGACGATAATTCCGACAAACAGCCCTTGTGCCCCAAGCCATGTCGTACTTAATCCTCCGTCGTCTGTCCATGGTACGAGCATAATGTATGATGCTGCGGAAATAAGACCTGCAGACAAACCATCCGCTTCGTATAATTTAGCTAAATTATACGCAATTGAGAAAGATACTAATAGTCCCAATACGGCAAACGTTCCATTCCAGATACTTCCCCCGACTGACTGCCAATTTCCGTCACCAAATATACCGTTCATCCATCCAACAAACTCAAAACCACCAAGTGGTGGAAAATTGTTAATTAGGATAGCCAATGATCCAATGATAATTAACGGCATAATGGCTATAAATCCGTCACGAACCGCTATAAGATGACGCTGTGACCCGATACGACCGGCAATTTCAATAAACTTTTGCATAAACTTGCTATTCATTCCAATTCCCCCTTGTTTAAATGGTCATCATCATTCCACCGACTGAATTTCATACTTGACGATCCGATATCCCCTAAAAATGAAACTGTGGCAAATACGATTGATGTGCTGTTAAAAGTTCGTCAAGCACAATTTTACTTTGCTTTTCATCTCCCATTAACGGATTCATCACAAATGCTTTATATGCATCGTTATAATCACCGGTTATGGCGGCTAGAATGACAAGTTCCTCAAACGCCTTCATTTGATACACAATGCCTTTGACACTTGCCGGAAGTGCTCCCTCTGTGATCGGCTCAGGTCCATGGCTGGTAATCACACTATTGACTTCAATAACTGCGTCGTCCGGCAAATCAGGAATTGCCCCATTATTGGTGGTGTTTACCGTCTGCACATCTTCCCTGTTGTTATAAATCGAATCCATCAAACTGCACGCTACATCACTGTAAAATGCACCCCCCCGCTCTTCCAGTTCTTTTGGCTTATCTTGCAGTTGCTGGTTACTGTAAATTTCAAACAGAGATTTTTCCAGTTCCATCACTTTTTCGGCCCGCGTTCCGTGTTCATGGAACGATTGTATATCCTTTTTCAGGACATCCCTCGTTTGAAAATAATATTGATGGTATGGATTTGGTAATAGCCCGGTAGATTCAATAAACGTTTTAGACCAACCAAGGTTTACAATATTTGCCGGAGAATAATTAAGTTTATCTCCCTGCAATTTTTCCAAAACTTCGTTTGTGCGGTCGATACCTTGAACATACACTTTTTTTCCGAATACAAAATGATTCATGCCGACAAATTCGATTCTTACGTCTTCAGGTGAGACGTTTAATATTTCCGCAGTTGAATGCCGCATATTAAACGGAATATTGCAAACCCCGATCACTTTTTGGTGAAATGAGTGTTTTAATAATGCTTCTGTAACAATGCCCGCGGGATTCGTGAAGTTAATGATCCAGGCATTTGGACAAATACGATGAACGTCCTCAGCCAGCTCCATTAAAACCGGAATGGTACGGAAAGCTTTCATGATTCCGCCTGCACCATTTGTTTCCTGCCCGATAAATCCATGGCTTAATGGAATACGCTCATCTTTAGCACGTGCATCCAACCCACCAACACGTATTTGTGTCGACACAAAGTCCGCATTTTCGAGTGCTTTTTCCCGGTCGAGTGTCCATGATAGTTTAATAGGTTTTCCGGATTTTTCAACCATCCGTAACGCAAGATTCCCGATAACTTCAAGCTTTCCTTTGCCTGCCTCAATATCAACTAGTACAATTTCACTTACCGGGAAGCTGTCATAGCGTTTGATCATACCTTCAATAATCTCTGGTGTGTAGCTGGATCCCCCGCCAATCACTACCAATTTCAATGCCATATCCGTCAGACTCCTTTTGTTTTTGTAATCGCTTTTATATCCGGCCAAAAAAGATGTTTGACCCTGTTAAGCGATTTTTCCTAGTTGGTTGTTTAATGATCACTAAAAATGTATCATACAATTATATAAATGTCTATACATATTTATATTTGTTACTACAATATAGAAAACATTGTATTCAGTTGTATTCTTTTGTAAACTTTATATATAAAGACCATTAAAGGGAGTACATTATGGAAAAAAACCAATCATTGCATGCGTATATCAAAGATGAATTACTTAATCGAATTAAATCGGGCAGCTATAAAAAAGGTGAAAGAATCCCTACTGAGCTTGAACTCTGCAAGGATTTTAATGTCAGCAGAACAACGGTCAGATCAGCATTAAACCAGCTTACACTTGAAGGGTATTTAGTTCGGAAACAGGGAAAGGGTACATATATTGCAGACAAAAAAGTAAGTCAGACACTGTCGCACACTATGAAACGCTACAGTGATCAGGTCGCTGTCCAGGGTAAAAAAGCTAAAATTGCGTTAATCAGTATTCAGGTTGTACCCGCATCAGAGAGGCTTGAGCAATCTCTTAACGTCGCGGAAAATGATCCGATTCAACGCGTGGAACGAACACGTCATGCAAACGATGAACCGACACAATATGAAATTTCATATATTCCCTGGGGTGTTGCACCCGGAATCACCCAACTGCACGCTGAAACATCGTTATACGCGGCGTTAAAGGAAGAATTCGGCGTACACATCGCTAAAACAACGGAGCATGTGGAAATAACATTGGCAGATGAAAACGTATCAACCCTCTTACAGTGTGAACCAGGTCTGCCGTGTTTTTATATTGAAACGGTTGCGGAAGACGAAAATGGAAATAAAGTTGAATTTTCACGCTCCTATTTTCGGGGTGATAAAACAAATTTTATGATTGAGCGGAATTATTCTTTGGACGACCATTAATTTTTGATAGCGGGGGATTAGCATGAAGGTATTGTTTAACGCAGATGATTTTGGTCTGACCAAAGGGGTTACAGACGGCATTATAGAAGTACATAGAAACGGTGTTGTCGGGGCAGCTACCATGATAATGAATGGCCATGCGGTGAACTATGCCGTAAATCAGGCACTGAAAAACCCTCCCCTGCGATTAGGCGTTCATCTCGTTCTAACTTCAGGAAGACCTATTTGTAGCCATGTACCCGGCCTTGTCGATCAGGACGGCTATTTTCGCTATAAAAATACATTTAGGGAAATGGAGCCACCGCATGTGGAGGAAGTGGAAAAAGAGTGGCGGGCACAAATTGAAGCATTTCTGGAGACAGGACTGACATTGCATCATCTTGACAGTCATCATCATATTCATGGTTGGGAACCGCTGAAGGAAATCGTGGTTAAGTTGGCTCGAGACTACAACGTTCCAGTCCGTTATATGGAGTCACTGAAAGAATTCCCTGACATTCTGCTGACTGAATCCCTCTGGTCGGGGTTTTATGGTAAAGGTGTAAATGCCAATATTTTTGATAAATTAAAAGGTTTGAATGCTGCGTCAGTCGAGGTGATGACCCATCCAGCCTATATTGATGATTTGCAATCAATGAGCTCGTACCTGGACAAACGTGAAGAGGAACGGAAGATATTGTGTGAAATTAGCCCACCAGATTGGGCGGAGATGATGTAGACATTTGAGCCATTCACGGCATTATAGTAAACTATAAGCGATTGATTAGCAAAGGGGGGGTGGGGAGACATTTTATGGCATACATTTTTGTGGCTGCGGCATTGCTTGCAGTCATCCCAATTGTGGTCATTTTTAAGATGAACCTCGAAAAAATACGTGAAAATCCGGAACAACTTAACAAGGTACAAACAAATTTTTTCATCGGACTGGCCATCAGTGAAATGATTCCGCTAATCCTTATCGTTTATGGCCTGATGGATGCAACCAAGGTGAATAGCATTGAGGAACTATATGCACCAAGTATTATTATTTTACTGTTGATGGCTGTTTCGGTTTTTTTCATGGACCTGCAGAAAAGAATAGACGTTGAGTCAGAATCAAAGAAGGCGATAAACAAATTTGCAATGATTGCCATTCCGTTAGTCATAGTCATACCCTTAGTTTCACTTATTGGTCTGTTTTCAATGGTACCATAAGGGAAAAGCGCAGCACCTTTCGTGTGATGCGCTTTTTAATTGGATTCCTGTTTTTGGCTGTCTTCCGTAATCATTTACAACTCTAAAAGATAATCGGGTGGTGCAGGCACCTATGATCCGGCACCTATCCCCCCCATTATAACCCCAATCATTTGCCTAATCTCAGCTTCGTCATCCCACTCTTTATCCGGCTGCAGGATGAAACGTGTCATCATAAATCCTAATATAGTCGGTACCACTATACGAATGATCGTATCATTCGGCAAGTTCTGCAGATCCCCTTTCTGCTTGTAAAAATCAAGTGCCTGATTAAAGGCCGGATAGACTTTTTCAGTGAAAACACGTTTATAGGCCATCTGAATTTCCGGATGAAATGCCAGTTCCTGCAGAAGGATTTTGATTAATGGTACATTAGCCTGTGCAAACTCAAAACGGTTATTGATAAATGCATGAAGCAGGTCCGCGAAGCTGTTATAATCTTCATGGAAAACCTGATCAACAAATTTTGTTGCGAATAATGGAGCTGAGATGTTAGTGATCACAGGTGTGACAATCGCCACAAGCAAGTCTTTTTTTGTACTGTAGTGGCGGAAAATCGTCCCCTCAGCAACACCTGCACGTTTAGCAATCTCACTCGTTGATGTATTGTAATAGCCTTTTTCCGAAATCAGTTCAATGGCTGATTTCAGGATTTCAATTTGCTTTGGTGTCATATTTTCTTCGTTACGCAATGTGTCCATCATATCTGACATAAGTTTCCTCCTGGTTTTATCCACCTTAACGGGCAGTAAGTCCACGGTTCATAATTTCAGAAAAACCAAGAAACAAAAGCTGCGGACAACTGCCCGTAAAGGTCCGATTCTGTTCAACTAACATTCAGTGGCGAAATACGCACCACTGAATGAAGTTTCACTTTATAATGTCCGGTGACGTTTGAGTGCGATGATGTTTAATATTATAAATGCTGCGGAAAAACCAATCAATACACCGATATCGCCGCTAACCTCAGCCAATCCCCCGCCGCGTATCATGATTTCCTTTAACGCTTCCGCACCATACGTTAATGGCATGATTTGCCCGATAGCACTGATCCATTCGACTGATTCTATTGGAAAAACACCCGAAAAAAATACTTGTGGCACGATAATAATTGGGATAAACTGAATCATTTGGAATTCATTTTTGGCATAGGCAGATAACAGTGTTCCAAGACTCAGTGCCGTCATTGCCAGCAGGAATGCCATCAACAGTACTGACACGAATGATCCTGCCATGTAAATATCAAGTACATATATGGAAAAAGCAGCTATGATGATTGACTGAATGATGATAAATATGCCAAATCCGAGCAGGTAGCCGATCACAATCTCCCACCGCCTTAACGGGGTTGCCAGCAATCGTTCAAGTGTCCCCTGTGTCCGCTCTCGGAGAAATGATACACCACCGATGATAAACACGAAAAAGAATACGAAAAACCCGATTAAGACCGATCCCGTATTATCAAATAAGTTTAAATCGGATGAACCATGCAGGAACGACACATCCAGATCGGGTGCGTTTGGATTTAATTGCTTGACCGCACTGCTGACAGCGTTTTGGACAGCGGATGTTGCAGTCGGTTTGCTGCCTTCCATCGTCAGTTCTGGCTGATTATTTTCAAACGACAGATAGGCATCTGCATCATCGTTCTCAAGCAGGGTGCCGGCACGATGCGCATCAACCTCCAGAATTGTTGCACCCTGCTCCTCAAGCGCTCCCTGCATTGGTTCCGGTATATCTGTGACAGCTATTGCAGGAGTGTAGTCCTCTATATCAAGGACAAGCCATAACAAGGTCATGACCAGAAGCGGTGCGATCATCATGAGTGCGATGCTGCGTTTGTCCCGTAAAAATTGCCGGATGATCCGTTTAATGATTGCTTGAATTCGCATGACTGCCACCTCCAAAGTGTAAAAATGCATGTTCCAATGACTGGGTTTCACTCTTTGCTTTTAAATCGTCCGGACTGCCCTGCGCGATAACGTAGCCATCTCTTAACAGAGCGAGATTGTCACACTTTTCTGCCTCATCCATGACATGCGTTGTGACGATGATTGTTGTGCCCTGCTTTTGTTTGTTCCGCAATTCTTCCCAGATGGATGCTCGCAGAACTGGATCAATCCCAACTGTTGGCTCATCCAGAATCAGTACTTTTGGGTGATGCAAAAGGGCAATTGCCAATGACATGCGTCGTTTCATACCGCCTGAAAATTTTTCTAATGTTTTATCAAGATGTTCTGTGAGATTGACGAGGCTGGCTGCTTCAGTGATACGTTGTTTTCGCAGTTTTTTTGGAATTTTGTACAGGCTTGCGAAAAAGAGCAAATTCTCTCTTGCTGTCAGCTCATTGTATAACGCATCCGATTGCGCCATATAGCCGATCTTTTGCATTTGATGAAATGATGGCATTTGTTCATTCTCGATGTGGATAATGCCATTGCTCGGGGTTAAAAGTCCAATCATCATTTTGACAAGTGTGGTTTTGCCTGAACCTGATGGACCAAGTAAACCAAAGAGCTGACCTTCCGGAATGGCAAGGTTCACGTTCTTTAATACAACCTCTTTATTATAGCTGTGCTGAATGCTTTCCATTGTAATGAAGCTGGACATGCTAGCACCCTCCTTATCTTATCATATATGTGAGTGATTACTCACTTTAATCATAATTGGTTTATGGATATTTGTAAAGGGGCAAATACTTTTTTTAGTACACCCTTTTTGACGAATTGGATACGACTGTAGTTATAAGATGGATAGCGAGATGGCATATTCATCAACAAGAACTAAATACAGGTATCACGTAGTAATAATACAGCTTTCAAAAACAAATTCGAGGCTTTATAATTGAAACAGAAAGGTGGTGCGGGCGTGCTGGATCATGTCTTAATTGCTAAAGTATGCATGCTGGCAGGGAAAATTATGCTGGAAAGCGGAGCAGAAACTTATCGCGTGGAAAATACGATGAACCGAATAGCTGCTGCATTCGGATTGGATAATGCACAAAGCTATGCGACGCCGACCGGAATTAATTTTTCTGCTGACTTTGCAGATGTGACAAACTTCACGCGTATTGAAAACCGATCAACGGACTTGCATAAAATCGCAGAAGTTAACAGCATTTCGCGTGATATTACGGCAGGTAACGTTACGATCAATCAGGCGCTGGCACGATTAAATAACGTTGATAAAAAGCAATTGACATTCCCTTATTGGGTGCAAATTATGGCTGCAGCTTTTGTCAGCGGGAGTTTTTCGTTTATGTTTGGCGGGGACTGGCCTGATTTCATACCGGCATTTTTAGCTGGCGGAATTGGATATGCTGTCATGCTCGGTGCCGCAAGATTGATTGAAATAAATTTTATCGCGCATTTTGTCGCATCATTATTTATTGGGCTTCTGTCGATGCTTTTTATAGCAACTGACTTTGGCATGCATTTGGATAAAATTATTATTGGAGCTGTAATGCCGCTTGTTCCAGGTCTGCATATCACAAATGCAGTTCGCGATTTGATGGCCGGGCACCTGGTTGCAGGCGTATCCAAAGGAGTCGAATCCGTGCTGACTGCTTTTGCGATTGGTGCAGGCATTGCAGTGGTTTTCGCGTTTTAGGCAGCGGCTGTTTGCTGTCCCATGAGCCAGCATGTTTTTCGAGTAAATGCCCTGTTATGGGACGAAGATTGTGCAGCAAACGAAAGGGAGATATTTTGATGATCATCGCTCAATTGATAACGAGTTTTATGGCAGCTGCGGGGTTTGGTGTGCTGTTTAATGCGCCAAGAAGAGCGCTCGTCCTATGCGGGCTCGTTGGCATGTCAGGATGGATTTTATACTATATACTTTCATCGGGTGGCATGGATGTTGTGCCTGCAACGGTATTTGGGGCGATACTCGCGGGGATGCTCAGTCAGTTTTGCGCCAAAATGTTCAAAATGCCGGTTATCATCATTAGCGTATCCGGTATTATTCCGCTCGTCCCGGGTGGTGTCGCCTATGATGCGATGCGGCATTTTGTCGAGAACGATTATTATACAGCTGTTCAGCTATCGGCAAAAGTGATGCTTCTCGCCGGTGCCATTGCGATTGGTTTAATGTTTTCGGAAGTGGCGAACCAGCTCATGACAAAAATACGTTCGAAAAAGACTGAGGTATAGGATCAGTGTTTGTTTATTGCAGCATCGATCAATAATACAATAGCAGTGATGATGTGCATGATCATGCCAATGATCGGAATAACACCTATGAACGAGGTAACCATTCCAAGTACATTTCCTGCAATACTGCCTTTCTCATTCCGTGCGATAAATAATGTGACCATATGCAGGATGAACATGATAAACAGGGCACCCCAAGTTGTACTGAATATGAAAGCACCTCCGATAAAAGGAATTCCAAGAAATGCCTCACATCCACCAGTTATCCACTTCATAATTCTAGACAACGACATCTTTTTGCCTCCATTCGAAATTGCTCTACTTATCATAGCATATTTTCTGCGGGGAAACGAGCTCAGGATTAGATTTGCTTTAAATTATGTTATGTAAATTTTGCAAAATTTACGCCGCTGTCTGAATTCAATTGCAACTGCTGAATTTGGCGCAGGTGCCGCGCGTTTGCACAGTATGACGCTCCCTTGCACCCACACATAGATGCCATGGACGCTACACTATATTGACGTGCACTTTAAATTGCCATAACACCATCTCTTCAACAAAAGCTCCCTGCCTTACAGCAGAGAGCTTTTATGAATCATGATTAAGTTTTTTTCCGTCGCAAAATTTTAGCAGTCAGATCGTCAAATAACGTATAGATGACTGGAATCAGCAGTAAAGTGAAAATACTGGAAACTGCCAGGCCGAAAATGATCGTTACAGCTAACGGCTGCTGCATTTCAGCACCCTCACCCAGTGCGAGTCCAAGTGGTACCATTGCCAAGATGGTCGTTAATGTCGTCATCAGGATTGGACGCAGGCGGTTTGTTCCTGCCTCGAGAATTGCCTCATAGCGGCTCTTTCCATATTCATCACGCCGCAGAATATTGATGTAGTCAACGAGCACGATTGAATTGTTGACCACGATCCCGGCGAGCATAATGATCCCGATAAAGGCCGGAATGCTGAGCGGCAAGCCTGTAACAAACAATCCAAGCAAGACGCCTACAACCGTAGCCGGCAGTGAGAACATGATGATAAACGGGAACAGGAAGTTTTCAAATTGAACAGCCATGACTGCATAGACCAGGAAGATAGAGAACACAAGTGCAATGGACAGATCCGTAAACGAGCTGGCCATATCCTCCGCTTGACCCCCCATGTCATAACTGTAGCCTTCAGGAAAACTCATATTATCCAATTCCTGCCTAATGTCGCCCGTAATGCTTCCTAAATCACGGCCGATAATTTCTGATGTCACATTCAGCTGTGGTTGCTGATTATCACGTTGCAATGTGACCGGACCCTGTACTTCTTCTAATGTTACCAGAGATGCTAATGAAACAGATGCGCCGCTCTCAGACTTGATTTTCATATCTTCCAAATCATTGATGGTGCTGCGTTCTTCTTCCGGATACATCAAGGTAATGTCCATTTCATTGCCGTCTTCACGATATTGTGCAGCCGTCTGACCGGTGAACTGCAGCTGAATCTGGCTTGTGATTTGCTGCTCAGTCAATCCGTACATCGCCGCTTTTTCGGAATCGACTTGGATATGCATTTGCGGATCACCGTCTTCAGCTGATGAAGACGCATTATGCACACCTTCAATTCCAGAAATAACATCGACCACCTCGTCCGCCAGATCACGAAGCACGTCATGTTCAGGTCCGTTCAGACTAATTTGAATCGGATCTCCCAAACCAGCAGCACTGTCCGTTGCCATCACAGATATGTCTGCTCCCGGAACGGAATCCAGGTCTTCACTCATGGACTGAACAATATCATCTGTCGTCTGGGAACGCTCGGATGCCGGAACCAGTTGCATCATATAGGTGGCCTGGTTGCTGGAGGATCCCATTCCGGCTCCTCCACCACCCCCGACATTTAGATAGTTGGTTTCCATCACATCATCATAAGCTGTCAATTTTTCATTCACGTCTTCAGCCACACTTTGTGTATGCTCCAGTGAGCTTCCCGGCTGTGTTTCGATATTTACCTGAAGCTGACCCTGGTCGGATGATGGCATAAATGAGGCACCAATCATTGGAATGAGCGCCAGGCTTCCCACAATGATTGCAATCGATCCAAAGACAGTTGTTTTCCGGTGTCCAAGAACCCATTTAAGCACTGCACGATATCCATTGTTCACACGATCCAGAAAACGGTTGAACCAATAGCGCCTTCCGCTTTCCTTCGTCGCTTTGGACAGCAGTTTGGACGAAAGCATTGGAACGAGTGTGACCGCTGCAATCAAGGATGCAATCAAGGCAAATGATACGGTCAAGGCAAGCGGTGTGAACATATCAGACGCAATGCCTTCAACAAACACCATTGGCAAAAAGACGACTAATGTAGTTGTCGTCGAGGCAATCACGGCTGGAGCCAATTCTGATGCCCCTTTAATGGATGATTGCGTCAGCGAATACCCGCGCTGTCGGTATGTGTATATATGTTCCAGAATCACAATCGAACTGTCAACCATCATCCCGAGTCCAAGCGCCAGTCCCCCCAGCGTCAGCACGTTCAGCGTTTCGCCGGTAAAATACATCAGTGTAAACGTTGAGATGATGGCGATCGGAATCGACAGACCAATAACAATCGTTGCCCGGAGGCTTTTCAGGAATAACAGTAAGACCAGGAATGAGATAGCACCACCGAGCAGGATATTTTGCACAACCGAACTGATCGACATGTTTATATATTCAGATGTATCAATAATCACATTTGTGCTTAATCCTGACGGCAGTTCCCCTTCTATTTCATCCATGCTGTCATTGATATTACCTGCCACTTCCACTGTATTGGCATCTGTTTTTTTCATAATGGACAGTACGACGGCCGATTCGCCGTTCACCATTGTTTCGCCCGATGATTCTGCATGTGTATCTTTCACTTCTGCCAGATCATCAACATGTACCGTTTCACCTGTTTGGGTCTGTACAAGTGTTTCTTTTATATCATCAATAGATTCGAAGTCACCGGTTACCCTTAGCTGCAAATCCTGATTACCTTTTTCCACGACACCGACTGATGCTGACTGGTTTGCACTATTCAGCGCCTGAGTGATGCTTTGGGCTGTGACACCATATTGCTGCAGTTCAGACTGGTCGAGGACAATTTGGACTTCCCGTTCTTTTGCCCCTTCAACGGTAACTGATGCAACACCATTCTGCCGTTCAAAAAATGGTACAATTTGGTCTTCAGCAACTTGTGTCAGTTTAGCCGCATCATCTCCAGTCAGACCGACCCACATAAGCGGCATTTGATCCGGATTAAACCTTAACACGCTCGGATCACCGGCGCCATCAGGCAGTACCCCCTTAACCTGATCGATGTTTTCCCGTACATCAAGCAATGCCTGATCAAGGTCCGTCCCATTGTTGAACATCATCATCACAAGGGAGGAGCCGGATTGTGACTGTGACTGAACTGTTTCAATTCCTTCTACTGAGCTGACTGATGACTCAATCGGCCGGCTAATCAGATTCTCAACATCCTCTGGAGCTGCATCTTCATAGGAAGTTGCTACAACCGCAATCGGCAGGTCAATTTCCGGAAATAGATCAATATTGAGGTTGCGTAATGATACGGTCCCAAGCGCAATAATGGCCAGGACGATCATGATCACACCAACAGGTCGTTTGACAGATGTTTTGACGAGTTTCAAGAATTATCCTCCTCCTGCCCCTGTACCACGTTGACGTTCATGCCTTCTGACAGGGTCAAAAGTCCATTGACAACGACCTGATCCCCTTCCTGGACGTCACCTTCGACAGCTGTTTCCTCCGACTGTGTTTCCTGTATCGTTATATCCTTTCTAACAGCCTGATTATCTTCCACTACATATACAAACGTCTCATCGTTTTCTGTGACAACAGCTTCCGTCGGGAGAAGTACTGTATCTTCTATCCGATTTTCCGGGATATCCATAACAGCAATTGCCCCGGATAAAATGTTGTCATCTTCATTATCCACAGTCGCCTCAACCGGATAAAGCCCGGTATCATCAGGCATTGTACTGATAGCTGTAATTTCTGCTTCATATTCCTGTCCGTTCATCGTAACAGGGTATGTGTCCCCTGTTTCCAAAAGATCTAGTGTTTCAGTCACCACGGAAAACGTAAGGGTCATTGGATTGAAATCGGCAATGACCATGAGCGGCTCTTCATTGGAGACCATCGCGTCCTCGTCAGCCGTTAGCTTCGTAATATCACCTGCTGTTGAGGCATAGATATTCTGGTTTCCGGCAGCTGTTTGAATGGTAGCCAGGTGGTCATCCTCTTCTACTGTATCACCGTTTTCCACTTCCAACTCCGTTACCTCCCCGGGATTCTGTACCATAACCGGTGTTGTACTGTCAGGTTCAGTACGTCCATATAGCGATTTTTCAATAACCAGATCACCTGCTGTGACTTCCTCTATTTCAACCGATACGACTTGCTCTTCCTGTTCATCGTTAGATTCTTCATCTTGATTACATGCAGCCAGAATTCCTATCAGCATGAGGGCTGCGATGCTTAAAAACAATTTTCGCATGACTGTAACTCCTCTTCTTTGTTTAATTAATCCAATAAATCGATATGTAAAAGACGTCCCATCTCTTTACATTCTTCTTCAAATTCCGGCATACGCTGAAAATGGACCAGCAGCCCCTGAATGATTGGCTTTTGCGGGTGTTCTTTGCCAGTTTCATTTAAAATCATCATTATGATATCGTGCAGCTGGCCTGCTTTTTCTTCGGGCAATTTCAATGAGTTGATTTTTGCTTTCATGGAAAATAATAATTCCGATACTTGCACCTCCCCCTGATACAAGTCAGGAATATGATTTTTTGTAACCAGTGGTGCTTCCTCGTGCTTCAGCATACCGCTTACCAAATCATCCATCCTTCTTACGAGATAGGCACCTAAATGGTTTCGGTCAATTTCAATGCCATCAATGATAATCCATTTGACGTAACCGTTCATTAATCCTTCCAGCTGGATAATGATATCCGGATAATAACACGCCATCTGTTCGCCATAAATATTTTCAATGTTTTGCCGCAGCCAGTGAAAATTTTGCAGCTTCATTTGCTGGATGAACGTATCGGTACTTTGCCCGATTGAAATATTTTGACGAAGCTGCATCGTGAGAAAATCCTTATACTTGTAAATGTACCTTATAACCACGCCAATTTGCTTGGCCAGGCTGTCGCGTGGGGCGAGATTCTGTTTTTGCACATTCTCGATCCGGGCGGCAATCTCCTGATGATAATAATTAAGCGACGTCATGATAAAGTCTTTTTTCGATTCGAAATGCAAGTAGAAAGCACCTTTGGAAACGCCTGCTTCAGATGCAATTTCCTCAATGGATGTCATGTGATAGCCTTTTTCGGCAAATAACTTCATCCCGGCTTCGATAAGCTTTATTTTTTTCTTATTCATCATATAACACCTAGTTTCATGTTATGAAGTACCAACCTGATAGATGGAACCATTCATTTTGCTTTTGACAACTGAACTAACCAGTCAGTCATTTTTCCATTTTACACGTGGAATGCATTGAAATCAAGAATAAATCACCGTTGCCATTGCCCCCGCAGCACATCCTAGTCCTGATCGCACCGAGTGTCTATCTGCTAACGGCTCCATATGAATGGGCGGTTGCCAAAGAAAAGTGAACGGTTCAGTTTGGCGATGATCTGGCTTGTTCGTTTATATTGCATGTCGAAAGATGTTTCGGAAGTATTGACAAATAGGCCTGTTCCGTCATGAAATTTGACATATGTCCTGTCATCCTGCTGTTCAAAATAATCGATATGGTAGAAGGAGAGCCATACATTGTCTTTGTTTTTGGAAGAGGACGTCGGCAGCATGTAAACGCCTTTTTCCGGAATAACCGGAACCGGTACTTTACTGTTCAGTTTCAGCAGATCTTTCACTGACTCACGCCGGCCTTCCAGCGTCGAACCGTATAGGACACATGTGTGATCGATAATTTGCTCGGGGCGATGAACAGAGTGCCGTTCACGGTGAACCTCTAAAATGCGCGAGCGGTAATAAGCGGAATCCTTTGTCATTACTGCCTTGGTTTGCTGGCCGATAATGTAAACTGGTGATGAAAATGATCCCTCCATTTATTCTCCCCCCTTCCATCTATGTAAAATATTGATCGTTCTAACAGATTTCATCTGTTTTCTAAGCCTATTGTACTATGTTACGAATGGTTTATCTATTTATGACGGGAGTTTTTTCAAACTATTAAAATAAGATGGAGGAGATTGCCTTTACGTTATGTAATGAAAATTCATGAAACGGGTTCAACTTTTGCTCTTTTTGTCGATAAAAGAGGTGTGGTCATACATTTTGACGGTTGTTATTAGGAGGGTTTTATCGTGGATGTAGCAGCAATGTCTGTTGCCATGTCAAATCAGCAGGTCCGTTCAGATGCCGGTCTGGCTGTTATGAACAATGCGAAACAAGTGGCGGAGCAGCAAGGACAGCAATTGATTGAAATGCTGAATCAGTCACAGGGGGCTTCAGCGCCACACCCGTCACTCGGAAATGCGATTGATATGAAAGCATAACGGAAAATCCTCTGCTTCAGCAGAGGATTTTTTCAGTATGGAATTGTTGCAACACAAACTTCATTAAAACATTGGAGACCTGAATGATTTGGGTACATGAACGAACCGGAAAAATCCCCTGATATACAAGGGGATTTTTAAAGATTAGTTGTTCTCATCTTCCTCATTAAGCGGGGCTTCATCATTTTCATTCATGCCATCTGTGTCGTCCTGATTTGTATCGGTTCCATCTTCATTCGTGCCATTGTCGCCGTTATCAAGCTGCGGATCGTCCTGGTTCTCACCATTCATATCAGGACTGTCTTCTTCCTGGTTCAATGGTGCTTCATCTTCTCCCGCCGGATCCTCTTGTTCATCATTTCCGCAAGCGGCAACCAGTGACAATGCCAAAATAGGTGCACCAATTTTTATAAGCCATTTACGTTGCATAATGTTGTCCCTCCTTTAAGTTCACTTTCGCCTATAGCTTAACCATTTTATTAAAAGTGATACTTATTTTTACAAATTGTTTGATGTGACGTGAAAGGGTGATACAAGTGCGTAATGTTCTGATAACAATTCAAATCTCGCTGATAAATGTAAGAAACGGACGAGCGCGCCGATACAGTCTGAAACGCTTTTAAAACAAAACATAAAAAAATCCCCACAACTAGGGTGGAGAATCGGATGTATCTTTCCTATTTCACAGCAAATGTAATTTCTGCTTCACAGGCTATTTCGCCGTCAACGGTTGCGACGCCTTTTCCTTTACCAACCGGTCCTTTTATCCGAATGATGTCAACTTCCAACTGTAGCTGATCACCCGGTTTCACCTGCCGTTTGAAGCGGCATTTATCAATTCCCGCCAAAAAACCGATTTTGCCCTCGTTTTCGTCAATGCCAAGTATACCAATGGCGCCGGTCTGGGCCAGTGCCTCAACAATCAATACCCCGGGCATGACCGGATATTCGGGAAAATGGCCTTGGAAAAATGGCTCATTTGCTGCTACATTTTTTAATCCGACAACACGCTTGCCTTCTGCTATTTCAGTAACCTTGTCCACCAGCAGGAATGGGTAGCGATGCGGGATTGTTTGTTTAATTTGTTCGATATCCATTTAAACGCTCCTTTTATGGTGTATGCTGTATCCATTATAACAGATGTTCAGCCGTTATTTTGACAGACCAAGAACAAAGGTGCAAGCGGCCAGTTTAGCGACGTACGGATTGGACTGAACCGCAGCAGATAAAAGAAACACGATAAGCGTAAGCGAAGCACTGACTGTTGTTTGAAGGAGTCCCGCAGCAACTTTAGCACTGGAGCCGGACTTGGCTTGTTTTGTAACAAACATATATAAGGGGACTAGCTTATCTTATTAGAAAAACTTGCCGTTCGTCTTCGTCTCCCCAAAGGCTTGATCTATACAACCACAGATTTTGCTGTCATCCTAAATTTTATTTTTTTAATAAGCCCAACAATGTATACCCCTTTGATATTACAAAACATGCCCGGTATTAGCGGACATGCAGTTATTCTTCTTTCACTACGATATCGATAATATGCTGCCATGTTTCCCATTCCAGCGCATCAGTTGGGTTTCCGTTTCCAATAACACCATAGCCAATCATTAAACCTGCTCCCAGTGCAATTGCCGACAGTGCCAGTATAACAATAATCCGCAACCAAATAGGAAAAATACGGCGGCGCGGTTTTTTATGATTCCGCTTTTCTTGTTTTCGTTTTTTCTTCTGATCTTTGCGGGTCGCGCTGTCTGATGATTTTTCGGTCTCCTGCTTCTGCTTTTTTTTCTGTTCTTTGCGTGTCACCTTGTCCGGTGCCTGTTCCTGCTGCTGCAGTTCTTTTTTTTGATCCGCCGTTATCTGGCTGTTTTGTTCAGTTGCTGTTTTTTCCTTCTGGTCTGTTGACATGGCCTGTTTCTCCTTACATCCGTTTGTTGCTTATCAAGTTCGGCAGCTGAGCTTCACAAATGATGTATCTGACTCATCGAAGCTGGTTGACGAGTCCCATCATTTGGTCTGACATGGAAATCGTTCTTGCATTAAACTGATATGACCGCTGTGTATTCATCATGTCAGTCATTTGCTGGGAAAGATCGACATTCGATTGTTCCAGAGCACCGCTTCGTAAGACCTCTGTACCCGGATCAACCGGCTGCATCATTTCGGCAAAATCATATCCCAATTCATCCAAATCCGGCAACCGGAATGCATTATCACCGGCTGTTTCTAGCAATCTCGGGCGAGCAGCTTCAGTGATTGCCAGATTTCCAGCGTTCTCCGTTACATTACCACGTTGTACCGAAATTTGTCCATTCGGCTGGATATTGATCTCATCAAAACCTTCTGCTATTACGATTGGCCCATTTTCTCCCAATACCGGGTAGCCATCTTTAGTCGTGAGCATGACATCCTGATTATCGTTAATCGGGCTTAAGTAAAATGAACCATCACGGGTGTATCGCGTTTCTGTCATATCATTTTCGGTTACCTGAATTTGAAACAAATGATTTTTTTCCAATAAGGCGGTATCAAGGGCTCGATCGGTTTCCTGAATGGCCCCGGGTGACAGATTAATGTTCACTGACCCGAGTCTTGCACCCGAACCAACCCGTACACCATCAGGAGTCAGGCGTCCTTCCCCGTTGGCAGGATCGGTCATGTTGTCAATTTGCTGAAATAATAAAGAGGAAAAATCCGCCTGCCGTGTTTTGTAGCCTGTCGTTTGACTATTCGCCATGTTATTTCCAACAACATCCAATTTATTCTGGAGTTGATTCATCGTAACCGCCGCCTGAATCATCGTCCGAGACATCAAATCCCTCCTAGCCTAAGCGGGCAATTTCACTGACTGCTTTGCCCATACTTTCATCATAAGCTTTCAACACACGCTGGTTTGTTTCAAACATACGATAAGATTCCATCATTTGCGTCATGGACTGTGCCGCGTCTACATTTGACCGTTCCAGCACGCCCTGCTGAACGGTATATGCAGCTTCACCCGGTACAGCGCCGGCTTCTCCGTTGAACAGCCCGTTACCTTCCTTGGCCAGTTCATTGACATTATCAGTATATGCAATACCAAGCGAAATATTTTCACCGGGCAGCTGTAAGGTACCATCTTCTGTTAACGTAAACTCTATGCCATCTGTCTGAATCGGCGCTCCGGCTTCATCCAGCACGTAATATCCTTGCGTTGTTACAAGAAACCCTTCCCCATCAACGGTAAAGTTGCCATTTCTGGTATAGCGTTCTTCACCATCTTCATTTTGCACAGTGAAGAAAAGACCGCCTGTTTCATCCGGAAGTTCCCCGTCAACCAGTGCCAAGTCAGTGGAGATGCCTGTTTCCCGTACATCACCCTGCCCATAATCCGGGATATTTTCATGAACATACACCCCGGTATTCATCGATCCAATCGGGTTTTGCATCGGGAAATTTAAGCCACGTGACGTTGGCACATCATTTTTACTCATTTGATGCATCAGCATCTCGGGAAAGGCGCGCAATGCAGTCTGATCTGCCTTATACCCCGGTGTCTGGGCATTTGCTATATTATTGGATAAAGCCTCTTGCTGCCGCTGCTGTGAAACCATTCCGCTGGCAGCTGTGTAAAATCCTCTCAGCAATTGGTCCGCCCCCTTTATCAGTTTGTTAGGTAGGTCGCCAGTTTTCAGCAGTACTGTCATTATTCGTTTCCGAACGTCTGTTTAAAAGATCAATGTTTTCAAAAAGAATCAAACGATTTTTTTTCGTTCAATTTTATCAATGTTCTCCAGCATAATGCCTGTCCCTTTGGCAACACAATCCATCGGGTCTTCAGACAATAGAACAGGTACTTTTAATTCCTCAGCGAGCAGCTGATCAATTCCATGAATCAATGCGCCGCCTCCAGTCAAAATAACCCCGCGGTCAATGATGTCAGCCGACAATTCCGGCGGTGTCTGCTCCAGCACCTGTTTGGCCGCTTGTACGATGAGGGCAACCGGCTCACGCAGGGCTTCTTCAATTTCATCAGAATATACCGTGATCGTACGCGGCAGGCCTGTCACCATATCACGGCCGCGTATATCCATCTGCTCGTGGCGCGAATCTTTAAATACTGTGGCAACATTAATTTTGATTTCTTCAGCTGTTCGCTCGCCAATCAGCATTTTATATTCTTTTTTGATGTATTGAAGAATTTCCACATCAAATTTGTCCCCGGCCATTTTAACGGATTCAGCCGTAACGATATTGCCCATGGACAACACCGCCACATCTGTTGTTCCGCCGCCAATGTCCACGACCATATTCCCGCTCGGCTGGTAAATTTCCATGCCGGCTCCAACTGCTGCCACTTTCGGCTCTTCCTCCAGATACACTTTTTTGCCGCCGGATTTTTCAGCAGCTTCTTTGATTGCCTTTTGCTCCACTTTTGTAATGTTTGTCGGGCAGCAAATCAGCATTTTCGGTTTAGAAAAGAACCCTTTCACATTTATTTTATCAATAAAATGCCTCAGCATGGCTTCTGTCACATCAAAATCAGCAATCACACCGTCTTTTAATGGCCGAATCGCTTCGATATTTCCTGGTGTTCGTCCGACCATGCGGCGTGCTGCTTCCCCGACCTCAAGCACACGGCCGGCAGTGCGATCCATCGCCACAACGGATGGTTCATTCAAGACAATTCCTTTTCCTTTCACGTGAATCAACACATTGGCAGTTCCAAGGTCAATCCCGATGTCCCTAGAAAACATTCATTAGATCCTCCCTGCTATCAAAATACTTTCTCGTATCCGTATGTACACAAACTGCAACTAATATTATATTTTACCACAAAATACAACAGATAACTTCCATTTTTGAAAAAAATATTGGGATAAATTCACTAGGATTAGGTCAAAGGTAGCATGGTTTTTGTCTTAAGAAAACCAGGGGGGGATTTTAGAGCACTTACTTCTAAAGACCAGCTGCAGCTGTGTTAATCTTCGTATAAAGTTGATGATTATGAACTGACGGTTTGGTTTTCTGGCTGGAGTTTTTGTGCTCCGACTGAAGTTTCTGCTCCACGGCAGAAGTTTCCACTCTCGGGCTAAAATACGCCCCTTTGGTAATTTAAGGATGGATATTTTTGCAGGAAATGACCGGAAAGTGTCGAATAATTATTTAAGAAAACTGAAGAAAAGAAGTGTTTAACTTTTGTTCCCAACAACTTTAACGTACAGAAAAAGTCACACGAGCTGCTGGCTTACGAGGCCATTGAACACTTGGACAACTCGATATGTCCTAAAATTGGATGATGCACGCTGAATTTGGTTGATTTCCTCTTTATTTGGTTCGTATATCCGGCATTTGGTTGATTTTCATCTTATTTGTTCATAGTATCGGTCATTCCCACACCAAAAACCCAGCCGCATCCTGGCCGGGCTTTGGATCAAATATACCTCCCTCTTCAGCAGATTGTGTTACTGCAGGGCCACCACCTCCTTTGATGCTCGTCAGTCGTGGAAAACCGATTATCCTACTGGTTTGAAGGTGGAATCTTCTGTCCTTTTGTCTTCTCTGTACTTATTGCGGGTTGCTTCACCCCCGCGAAGATGGCGAATTGATTTGTGGTAGTTAAGTACATCCTTGACCTGGTTATAAAGTTCCGGATTTATTTCCGGCAAGCGTTCTGTTAAATCTTTGTGGACTGTGCTTTTGGAAACACCAAATTCCCTTGCGATCAATCGGACAGTTTTCCTCGTCTCCACGACATAATTTCCTATCCTGATTGTCCTTTCTTTGATGTAATCGTGCACACCGTTCGCCTCCCTAAGTTGGATATTTCCGAGGTGTGGTTTGAGACAAGGTGATACAATGTATGCTGTTCACTTATCTGCTGAACATATCCTTCTGTGCAGCTCTGGCTGTATTTATATCACTGAATCAAATAAGGGAAGACTCTTTTACATATGAGGTTTGTATGTATCAGGTGAAAAATTTGGATGACTGGACACAGGAAGCTACACAAGCTCTCACCTCAGACTTTTCTGAATGCTTGGTTTGTAATATTTTATTAACGTTTAGTGAGGATTATGATTAAAATTGCATCTTTCGGGGCGGTGGACAAGAAGTAATTTTTATGATAACAATATCATTATAAAAAAAGAAAATAGGGTTCAGGCTTTTTGTATTGATTTAAATCAAATATACAGACTATGGGCTTTTCTATTTAACGAACTTTCCTGTTATTAATCCAGGTCGCCCATTACCGGATCAGAATCCAGATCGCCCATTACTGGGTCAGAATCCAAGTCACCCATCACTGGATCAAAATCCAGATCGCCCATTACTGGATCAGAATCCAAGTCGCCCATTACTGGGTCCGCCACATCAACGGCATCAAATGCCAAGGTACCTGCCAACACCATTGTCATAACACCCAAAGTAACGATAAACTTTTTCATATTTTAGCCTCCTTAGATTTTCTTTAAATTTAAAGCCTGACCCTATTTTCATAACTAACGAATTGATACGCGGGGAATACACCCGCCATGACAGAGCTAATCGCTCATTTTTTGAAGCGCGTTTAGTGGCAGTCTGCTGAAGAAATAGTCGCTTCGCTTTTCAATAAAATTGTTGTACGACTGGAGAAGTAAGCTTTTATCCTGTTTGGCCATTCCCAAATAGTACATTTTGAAAGGGCTGTCAATCTCTATTTCCTTTAAAATCGCCCTTGCTTTGAAATAATTTCCTTTCGCTATTTCGATATGAGCCTGTTCACTTTTATCTGTTGATGTGATGTTTTCCACTTTTTTAAAGTGTGCTGATAAAAACGGAATATTATTTTGTACAATAATATTTGCAATACGATTCAGGTCATCTTTTTTGGCGATTTTCAGTGCTTCGTTAAGATGATACATGCCCTGATAATATGTATCATACATATACGAAAGCGCGAGATTGATGTGGAGGCTGATTTTCGTTTTTGAGTTGGTTGTGCGTGTCAAGACCCGAAAAGCATATTTGCGCGCCATAATTACTTCGTTGCGGACAAGAAAATAAACGAACAAATTGTGATATAAACGGTCATGGAAAAATTCCAGAAGAAAGTGGTCATTTATTTTTTCAAATAAGTATTGCTGCTTTTCCAGAATGTTACCTAATTTGCCGTATTCACCCCGGCCATAATAAACAGTGACTTTGATAAATTCGAGCAAGCACTTCAGTTCAGGTTCATCCGTTTTCATAGCGTTGACATGTCTCAGGATTTCTTGATCTGAATAACGCCTTTGTTTGCGATCCAGCGTCAATTGATAGACCTCTGCCCATTTCTGATTCGAGGGGTTTTTTGACGATTTATTTTTGATGATTGATTGCTGCAAATCATCATAGTAACCATTCATATATAAATATTCCATGCCTTTTTTTTGGGTATTATCTGATGTTGTTTCCAGACAAAATTTGCGAATCAGCTGCTCGACCGTTTGCTCATCATGCTCCTTTTCCAATACCAGCATCACTTGTTCCAATGTCAACTCATCATTATTGGATAAGTTGATGAGCAAATCCGACTTCTCGGATTTCTGTGTCGCTTTGGAATAGTGCATGAAATACACCCCTCTTAATCAGAATGCTCGAACTAGGTAAATAGTACCGGTATATTGTGACCAATTAACAAAACATTCTGCAAAATTGATTGGTTTAATTATATAATATCACAAATTTCAACAAAATAAAGGATAATCCTTCGACAATTTTCGCAGTGAATTTTTAATCGTAGAAGATATAACAGCCAAACAGACAAAAAAATAACCCTAGTAAAATCACTAGGGTTTTGCGTTAATAGATTACGCATTTGTGATGGGGAAGCTTTCAGTTTACTCTTCCTCTTCGGTTCCACCAGTCTGATCATCATTACCTGGTGTTTCCTCATTGTCCATTGCATCATCTGCATTTTCGTCTGACTCTGAATCCTCATCCTCAGATGCGTCAGGCTCTGTACCTTCCTCTTCTGTAGCATCGGATTCAGCACTTTCCTCTTCTGTGGCACCGGATTCTGCATCTTCTTCGGTACCTTCAGACTCCGCATTTCCGTTTTCGGCTTCTTCATCTTCAGCCAACGCCTCATCCAGAGCACTTAACGGCTGATTGAAAAAGGTTTCCGGATTTACATCTTGTCCATCTTTTCTAATTTCAAAATGGAGATGTGTTCCGTTGTCTTTTCCGAAAAGATTTTCGCCGGCAGTTCCAATGACATCACCCTGTTCAATCTCTTCATCGGCAGAAACCTGAACATCGCCAAGACTCGCGTAATGGGTTGTCACATCATTTTCATGTGTTAACGTTACAACATTACCAAGCAGCGGATCTTCTTTGACTTCCGTAACTGTTCCACTTAATGACGACAACACATCAAACGTTTCACCATCAGCAGATGCAATATCAAGACCTGTACTTTGGTAATAGCGGTCGTTAAATACGACAATTGCATTCTCCTGATCTTCCTGGTCTGCGTTGTAATCATAGTATTTAGTTACGATTTCTGCTTGATCCATGTTCTCAACAGGCATTTGAATGACTTCCTGTTGATCCACTACAGGCTGTGCATCTTCATCATGTTCAACTGGTGCATACTCCTCTGTATTCTCTTCTTCCTGAGTCTCATCAATCTGGTTGCCAAGGTTTTGGTACCATATGACCAATGACAGAAGAAGCGCAGCAATCGTCAAATACACTGCCGGGAAAAACCACTTCTTGCGAAAAATGCGACTCCACTTATTTTTTGGAGTTCCGTTGTTTTCCTCTTTCATATTGTCATCACCTCAACAACCATTCTGAGCAGAAAAATAGAAAACTATACATTTTATCCAAAAAAATTCCCGGATTTATGGATTTTTTTAAGGATTCAGGGTACATTAAGGGGGTTAATGTTATGATTCGCTCTAATTCTTGAAATCATCTGTTGCCAGTTTAGAAGTTTCGGTTCAAATTTTCCTGCCCGGCGTTTCAGAGGGATCACCTACTTGGAGAAGTTTTCGGTTTCGGTATTCTCCTCCCTCTTTTTTGCAGGTCGCTCCCAGTTCGTATCCTTATCTCCCGCCTTTTGCTGCAGCACTGCCGGCTACGTGTTTTGCTCTTCCGCCCTTTGCGGAGATACTGCCCCCGTTTTCTGAACTTACATCCGGTTTTAAGCTGAAATGCCAATCAAAAAATAGAAATGCCCTGAGATGGAGCGTTCCATCCGGGCATTTCCTTCCGTTGATGATATTCGTGGAAACGTTTATTTTGCCACCAGTGTAGGTGCAGTATCCGAAACAGTGCTGATTTCCACACCTTGGTAGTAATGCTTTACAATCTCCTCATATGTTTTGCCTTCTTCGGCCATCCCGTTTGCACCAAATTGACTCATGCCAATTCCATGTCCAAAACCTTTTGTCGTAAAAATCAAATGATCGTTCTTTTTCTCAACGGAAAAATCACTTGACCGCAAGCCGAGGTCTTCGCGAATGTCTCTGCCAGAATACGATGTTTCACCTATCGTAACCTGGTCCACACGATTGCCTTCTGTTCTGCTGATCTCCATGGAAAGGTCTTCAACATTCGGGATATCCGTCTCAAGCAGGTCTTCCACTTCGGCTATGGTAAATACTTTCTGGTCCAAATACTTTGGTGTATTTGTATCCCAGGGGCTTTCCACACTTCGTAAATAAGGAACTTCATCATCCCAATAATCCTCAGAGTTTTCGGTATAGCCGTTACTGGTTGAAAAATATGCAGCAGTAATCGGTGTATTCTCATAGGTTAAAATTTCACCTTTTGTTTCAGCGACCGCTTTTTTAATTTTGTTCATTTCCTCATCATAGTCACTTCCCATTGAATTCCGCAGTTCCTTATCATTATGGTAAACTTGATCACTTGTCGTATCTGTTACATCCGGCTGTTCTCCATTGTCCTGGTGAAGCAGCCGATTGACAATAAACGTTCGGGCAGCAAGTGCCTGTGCTTTCAGTGCTTCCAATTCAAATTCGGCCGGTGTTTCAGAAGCGACGACCCGGGAAACATATGTCTCCAGCGGTACCGTTTCAACTTGCTCGGAATTTGCACGCATGACTTCAACAGCGAACGGGGAATCCCCCATCGCAATTTCGACATCACCGGGGTTTTGTTCGACGGCCTCTTCCTGCTCATTTGCATCCGACATAAACGGCACAACGATTAACGTAGGAACGACCAAAATAACCGTGATTAAACACGATAAAAACAGAACAGTTGAACCTTTCCACGATGCAAGGGGCTTATTGAGGCGAACTGGCTTCCTGTTTTTTTGAAGCAGCTGTAACGATTGACTTTTGCGCTGTTTATTCTTTTTCCGGACCCTGGGAATAATTTTACTTTTTTTCATGAACTGCCTCCTTATCTTTATGGTTTGGTGTAGTGACTTAAAAGGTTGTGTCTTGGTACAGCCTCTAGCATTCCTACTATTAAATTTATACAGTGCATGAAAACAATAGAACCAGAGATTTTTATAAAAACTCTTGCCGGTCTCCTTGATCGCTTTTCACAGTGAATGAAATAAAGCCCGTGCATTATGACTGCACAGGCTTTTTCCTGATATGAATGTCCGGCTCATTGGTTTGGTTTAATGTTTCATCATATAAGTGACAGGCGACATAATGTTTCTTTTCAACTTCCTGCCATTCCGGTTTTTTCGATGCACAGACATCCATTGCAAATGGGCAGCGGGTCCGGAATACACAGCCGCTCGGCGGATTGATCGGACTTGGCAGTTCACCTTCTAGAATGATTCGCTCCCGTGTATCCTCAATATCCGGGTCCGGAATCGGGATGGCTGACAATAGTGCCTGTGTATACGGGTGTAGCGGATTATCATAAAGGGAATCGCTGGATGTCAGCTCGACCATGTGCCCCAAATACATAACACCGATGCGATCGGAAATTTGTTTGACCATGGATAAGTCGTGGGCAATAAATAAAAAGGTTAGCCCTTTTTCTTTTTGCAGTCTTTTTAATAGATTGACGACTTGAGCCTGAACGGAAACATCCAAGGCAGAAATGGGTTCATCAGCAATGATAAAATCCGGATCCAGTGCCAGTGCACGGGCAATACCGATCCGCTGCCGCTGCCCGCCGCTGAATTCATGCGGATAACGGTTGGCATGATCACGGTTCAATCCTACCTCTTCCAGCAGCTGAATGACCCGATCCAGCTGTGCTTGCTTGTTCGGATAAAGGCTGTGTACTTCCATTGGCTCAGCAATCACTTCCTTAACGGTTGACCGGGGATTCAGTGATGCATAGGGATCCTGAAAAATCATTTGCATGTTACGGTAAAATTGAAAGGTTTCCTTGTCGTTAAGTTCATGCACATTTTGGCCATCATAGAGAACATCTCCTGCCGTTTTGTCATATAAACCCATAATCGTGCGCCCGACCGTTGTTTTTCCGCAGCCTGACTCGCCGACAAGTCCGAATGTTTCTCCTTTATTGATATGAAACGTTACGTCGTTGACCGCTTGCAGTATTTGCTCTTTTCCCATATGAAAATGTTTGCGTAATTTATTGACTTGTAAAATCTTCTCATTCATGATAAGTTCCCCTCTGTTTGCTGCCAGTAACGTTTGGCCGCACAAAGCTCTTTTTCATATTTCGTTCCTTCAAGCTCGATCAATTCAACGCCTCTGCCTGTTTGCGGCGAGTGAAGCATTTTCCCGTCACCATAATAAAATCCGACATGATGCAGTCTACCTTTTCCTTCTTCATAAGCAAAAAAGATTAAATCACCCGGCTTGAGCTCGTCATATGGAATCGTTTGGCCTGCCTTAGCCTGATCGCCGGCATCACGAGGAATCTGGTATCCGTTTGCTTTATGCATGGCATAGGCAAAACCCGAGCAGTCATAGCCGAACGAACTCATGCCGCCCCAGAAGTAATCCAGTCCCATGTAGCGCTCCCCCGATTTCAGCAGACGGCTTCCCGTCCGTTTTTCCAGTCCTTGATCTGAACGGAAAACGGTCACAGCATTTTTTGACAGAAAGTTAAGGCCGTGTGGTGTGATAACCTTAACGCGGTCTGTTGCTTCACTTTCGACGGGTAAAATGGTCATGTAACTGAGTTTCATAAATTGCTCGCCATCGTCCGTTTCCAGCCAGGCATGTTTCGCAGTGACGGCAGCTGAATAGCCGCGCTGCCAATCATGTTTGCTCAATTTTCCCAGCTGTTTGAGCGGCACCCACCCAGGATATCCGCACTGATCCTTTTCTGAGCTTTGCGTCGGGATGACAACATGAGCCCAGTCATCTCTCGTTTCGATTACCATAACGGCCTCTCCGTATAATGTTTGTGTCTGTACACGATTTTCATCGGATAGGGCTACAGTTGATTCATATGTCAGACCTTCAATCCATTTATCCATGTCTGTCGGATTGCTGATACCTTGTTTATCCATATCTCTGGGAGAAGATGGTGTTGTCCATATAGTCGCAACCTGGACTGCCGTCACCCATAGCTCCTCAGAAAATTGATCAAACGTTTGTTTAGTCATGAGCTCCCCCCCTTTTTTTTGGTGATCGACATTTTCAAGCCCTCCGAATACGTGGCCTCTATTAACAATGATTTCTCACAACAGTTCAACTTCAAATCCTTTATATGCTTAGAACTAATATTTCACCTTTTAATGTAATTGTTTATTGTACGCCTGCTTCAACTGTCAACGATTTATCTGCCGTTGACAGCATAGCTTTTTCACCCAATGGCAGCGAAAAGTGCGGAATGCAGTGCCCGATTTTAAATCCGGACATGACCGGACAGGAAAGTATCGCAACATAATCATAGAAAACATGATTTAATGAAAGGGAAGGTTTTCCTTCCGGCGGGTCAGCTTCAGCAAAGTCTCCGAGGACAACCCCAGCTGCCGCATCCAGTTTGCCGGCAAGTTTTAGCTGATTAAGCATGGAATCAACACGGTATGGTTCTTCACCGATGTCCTCCAGTAAAAGCAACTTCCCATACGTATCAATTTCGTATGGTGTACCAAGTGAACTGACCAGGAGCGACAGATTCCCGCCGACAAGCTCACCTGAGGCTTCTCCAGGTACGATCACCTTTAACGGGGAAATAGCCTCTGAATAGTGTAGTTTCACAGGATTAAACAGCTGTTTGAACATGCTTGCTGACAACTCATCAAAATCACTGTCGGCAATATCAGATGCAGGCATGGGACCATGAAATACCGTAAGCCCTGTTTGCTGAAGGATGGCTGTGTGTAAATAAGTAATATCACTATAACCCCATAAAATTTTCGGGTTTCGCTCAACTAAATGATAGTCGATTTGACTGGCGATCCTCGGTGTCCCGTAACCACCCCGGGCAAACATAATTGCTTTAATTGAATGGTCAGCCATCATCTGATGAAAGTCATCAAGCCGTTCAGCATCTGTACCGGCCAAATAGCCGTGCTGCAGGTGAGTGCTTTTCCCGAGTTTGACATAAAGTCCCATCTGTTCAAAAAATGGGATTGACTGTTTTAACCGCTTGGTATCAGCCAGGCTTGCCGGTGCCATGATTCCAATTGTATCGCCTTTTGTTAATCGTCGCGGTTTCATGTGGATCCAGTCCTTTTTATGTATATTGGTCACGTCATCACCTCAACTCTGGGCAAGTTTATGATGATAGAAGTGGAAGAAGGAGTGGCTGCTATGAGCCATTCCTTCCACACTTCACAATGTTGGTCGTTAACCACCTTGTGCGATAAGGTGCTGATCACGCGAATTTCGGATGTCATCGAACGTTCCCGCCCCCATTTGTCAGGCAAAACCCCACTACCCTCGTGCAATGCAGCACTTCCGCCGGACGCGCCAAACACTATCACACTTTTTTTAGGTAAGATTTCGGCATCCGAAAAAAATCTGCCCCGAACATCTATTCCTTATCAGCCCATTTCAATTCCAGATATCCAACTGGATGGCGTACAATGTCTTTTACATTATCTTTGTAAATGTAAACTTGGTTATAATAATGAATAGGGAAGATCGGCATTTCTTCTGCCACCAATTTCTCTGCTTCATACATATGCTGCCAGCGCTCCTCCTCATTCGTCTCCTGTTTCGCTTGTGCAATCAATTCATCATATTCGTCATGCGACCAACCCGTACGGTTCATCGAAGAATCAGTTGTAAAGCTTTCCAGGAAGTTAACCGGATCGCCATAATCAAAAATAAATGAGCTTCTAGAAAACTGCAGGTTCAATGCTTTCTGGTCTTCCAAAAAGACGTTCCATTCCGTGTTGGCCAGTTCGACATCAATACCAAGATTTTCACTAAACATATTTTGCATAGTTTCCGCAATTGCTTTGTGTTGTTCATCCGTATTGTATGTGAGTGTTACCGGCGGCAGTTCATCATATCCTTCCGCTTCCATGCCTTCTTCAAGCAATTGTTTTGCCTGCTCCGGATCAAAATTCACCAAATCGCCGTTTACATCACGGAAGTCTTCTCCGGATGGGGTTGTAAAACCTGGTGAGACGAATGCTTTGGCTGCTTCTTCTTTATTTTTGGTGACATAGTCAACAATGTCCTCCTGATTGATAGCCAGGGCGAATGCTTTCCGGATTTTTTCGTTTTGGAAGGGCTCCTCTTCGACATTAAAGCGGTAAAAATAAAGGCCTGCCTGGTCTTCAATGACAACATTATCACCGTTAATCAGCTGATCCGCCATATCAGACGGGATTTCCGTCACATCGAGTTCATTACTTTCAAACATCTGATACTCGGTATTGACATCATTCACCATGGCCCAGTTCACCTTATCAAGATTGACCGTATCACGATCCCAATACTCCTCATTTTTGGCCATAATCATTTCCTGATCATGTGTCCACGATTCCAGTTTAAATGGTCCATTGGCAACAAACGAATCTGCTTCTGCATACCATTCCGGGTTTTCCTCGGCAACTTCTTTATTAACCGGAAAAAATGCTGGATTGGTCAATACATGGAGGAAGAAACCGGTAGGAGCAGTCAGCGTCACTTCAAACGTTTTGTCATCAACTACTTCGACTGCCACATCTTCTGGTGAACCTTCACCGGAATTGTATGCCTCTCCGCCTTCAATAAAGTAGCCGAGAAATGCTGCAGAAGATCCTGTTTCCGGGTCCAGCAGCTGGCGCCATGCATAAGCAAAGTCCTCAGCCGTTACCGGGTCGCCATTGGACCAATTGGCATCTTCACGAAGATAGAACGTATAGGTTTTCCCGTCATCGGAAATATCCCAGTCTTCTGCAATAGCCGGTTGTGGCTGGTCATCCTGGCCAAGTCTCGTCAATCCCTCCATCAAGTTGTTCAACACATTCCATGAAACAGAGTCAAAACCAACCGGCGGATTCAAGGACCTCGGCTCTTCCCCGTTATTCATGTACAAGACTTTTTCTTCACTGCCGTCATTTTCTTCGGTCGCCTCTGAATCTGAGTCATCCCCTTCGTCGCCTTCATTTCCGGTTGATGTTGTACACGCCGCCAACAATAATATGAAACCGGCAAACATGAGTAATAAAAACCCCTTCTTCTTCATGTCTTTTTTCTCCCCCTTGTTATGTTTTGTCGGCTGCTTGAGCCAATAGTTGTTTGGCCCGGTCATCCTGAAGCCAGCAATCCACTTTGTGTGTAACGCTGCGTTCCGACTGGACCGGGTAAACTTTATCACACACCTCCATGGCCATGGGACACCTTGCTGTGAATGGACATCCTTGTGGAGGTGAGAATAAATCCGGTGGTGTCCCGTCAATCGGGATCAGTTTTTCCCCTTTGATATCCAGCCTTGGCACTGATTTCAATAATCCTTTTGTATACGGATGCTCCGGCTGATAAAAAATTTCCTGCCGTGTACCTTCCTCAATAATTTTTCCGGCATACATGACGACAATGCGATCGGCTATTTTAGCAACAACGCCCAAGTCATGTGTGATTAAGATGATTGAGACGCCGGTTTGATCCTGAATACGTTCAAACAGTTCCAGAATCTGTGCCTGAATCGTTACGTCAAGTGCAGTTGTCGGTTCATCGGCAATCAGGAGCTCCGGCTCACAAATCAGCGCAATAGCAATCACAATGCGCTGACGCATACCGCCGCTGAATTGATGCGGATATTGTTTGAGCCGCTCTTGCGGGTTCGGGATCCCAACCAAATCCATCATTTCCAACGCTTTCTCTTTCGCTTCCGCACTTGATGTTTTGCGATGCTCCATTAACCCTTCAACCAGCTGTGTGCCAATCGTTAATGTTGGATTCAATGCTGTCATGGGGTCCTGAAAAATCATCGAAATATCAACACCACGAATGGAACGCATCTCTTTCTCAGATACACTGGTGAGTTCTTTTCCTTTAAATGTAATGGTTCCGTTTGAGATTTTCCCCGGAGGATCAGGTATCAGGCGCATTATCGCGTTCGATGTCACACTTTTTCCGCATCCCGACTCGCCGACAATGGCCAACGTTTCCCCTTTTTTCAAGTAAAAATTAACGCCTCTTACTGCTTTAACCGTACCGCCATATGTTGAAAATGTTACATGCAGATCTTTTACATCGAGTATTTTTTCCATCTGTTTCACCTACTCCCTCAGCTTCGGATCAAGTGCATCCTGAAGCCCGTCACCAAGAACATTAAATGCAAACATCGTAAACGAAATGAAAAAAGCCGGGAAAAATAGTGTCCACCAATAACCGGATAAAATTGCCCCTAATGCATCATTTGCCATGACACCCCAGCTGGCGTAGGGCGATTGGATTCCCAGCCCGAGAAAACTGAGGAATGCTTCAGCAAAAATCGCATTCGGTACCGTCAGGGTCATTTGTACGATAATCGGCCCCATCGTATTCGGAAGCAGATTTTTTCGGATAATTCTTGGTGTTTTGGTTCCAAATGATTTCGATGCGAGTACAAATTCAAAATTTTTGATCTGCAGCACCTGTCCCCTGACAATACGAGCCATGCCGACCCATCCGGTGACAGATAGGGCAATAATAATCGTTGTCAGGCTTGGTCCCATGACAACAAGAAGCAAAATAACAACCAATAAGTACGGCAATCCGTATAAAATTTCAATGATACGCATCATAACGCTGTCGGTGCGTCCGCCTTTATAACCGGAAATACCGCCGTAAATAACCCCTACAAAAAAATCAATTAATGCAGCCATCAATCCCACAAACAATGAAATTCTGGCGCCATACCATGTCCGAGTGAATACATCACGCCCGAGTGAATCTGTTCCAAACCAATGTTCAGCTGATGGCGGCAGGAACTGATTTGGACGGTTCTGATCGACCACTGAATACGGTGACAATATCGGACCAATAGTAGCAAGAATTCCCAAAATGATTAGAAAAACCAATCCCGCCATTGCCAGTTTATTTTTCCTCAGGCGCTTCCATGCATCTTTCCAGTATGAAAGAGACGGGCGTGAGACGGTTTCAGCCGCATCCAGATCCTTATCCTTCCACTTGAACCAATCGTCCGGGATATCGGCAGGAGAATGAGTGGGCTTTGTTTCGTCATTTGATGTCATGTTATTCTCCTCCCTTTTTGTGCAATTTAATTCTCGGATCGAGTAAACCGTATGCAATATCGACCAAAAACAGCATGATAATCAGAAATGCACTGTAAAACACCGTTGTCCCCATAATGACGGGATAATCCCGTTGATTAATACTTTCAACAAAATACTTGCCCATACCAGGAATGCCAAATATTTGTTCAATGACGAAAGTGCCCGTCAATATACCGGCGAGCAGTGTCCCCATAATAGTCACCACCGGCATGAGGGCGTTTTTCAGTGCATGTTTGATAATAATTTTCCACGGTTTTAGTCCTTTTGCGCGGGCCATTTTGATGTAGTCCTGTGTGAGCACCTCAAGCATCGTTGATCGTGTCAGCCGGGCGATAATCGCCATCGGACCGGTTGCAAGTGCGATGGTCGGCATGATCATATGCATTGGGCTTGACCAGGTGGCTGCAGGCAGAATCCCCAAGTAAACAGCAAATGTTTGAATCAGCAATGTCGCCAGGACAAAGTTCGGAATCGATATCCCCAAAACGGCAATCGTCATCGCCATATAGTCGATGATGCCGTTATGTTTCAAGGCAGCGAAAATGCCGAGAACGATTCCGGAAATAACTGCCACGATGATCGTGGCAATTCCCAGTTCAAATGAAATCGGGAATCCGCGTCCCAGCAGATCATTGACAGTTTCTGTCGGCTGTTTAATGGATGGTCCAAAATCAAATGTGATGATTGATTTAATGTAAAGAAGGTACTGTATGTAATAGGGCTCATCCAAATTATAATGTTCCTCAAGATTGGCCTGAACCGTCTCATTCGTCGTCCGCTCCTCATTCAGCGGCGATCCTGGCAGTGTTACCATCAGAACAAACGTCAGCGTGACAATGATCCAAATCGTCACAAGCATGATGGTGAACCTTTTTAAAATATAACGCAGCATGCCGTCACACTCCTAATGTCAATACACTTAAGCTGAAAGCGATTACAATTATTGGCAGCTCACCTGACCATTAATCTTTTAATCTACTATGCTAAAACCTTTATGATGACCGGAGCACACACAATCAATACTCCCTGTCATCAGTTTGGACAGTTTGTAATTTTATTTTAATTTTAACAGTTTTATTATAAAATGCAATATTGTATCATAAGAAAAACGAATTAAAATCATGCCGTCTCCCTTTTGTTTCAGGGATGAGTCAGCACCATCGAAAAGAAGTGAGAATCGTATTGCACGCTTAATCAATGCCATTACAACAGAAAAAACAGATGAATAAACATCTGTTTTTTCTGTCTACCTATATGATTTATGATTGGGATAATTGTGGTATGACTTGATCAGTTTGATAATCCACCTGCATAAATGGGTTAACCTGATCTCCATTTTCATCTACTCGCTCAATATCAGCACCCAGGGAAGCCAATTTTTCGGCAAAATTAACATAACCACGATCAAGGTGCTTTAATTCAGTGACACGGGTAAACCCTTCAGCACGCAGACCTGCCAGAATAAGTGCAGCTGCCGCACGCAGATCAGTTGCCGCTACCTCAGCACCCTGCAAGTCACCAGGTCCTTCGATAATCACACTTCGACCCTCTATTTTCATTTTCGCATTCATGCGCCGGAATTCCTCGACATGCATAAACCGATTTTCAAACACTGTTTCTGTTATAACACTTGTGCCATAGGCATTCAGCATGAGAGCCATCATTTGTGACTGCATATCAGTTGGAAACCCTGGATGTGGCAAGGTTTTAATGTCAGTCGCAAGCAGTTTATCAGGACCAATAACGCGAATGCCATTTTTTTCATCTGTGACTGTAACACCCATTTCCTCCAGCTTGGAAATGACGGATCGCAAATGTTCGCTTTCCGCATTTTCAATCAGGATATTTCCGCCGGTTATGGCTCCGGCGATCATAAAGGTGCCAGCCTCCACTCGATCCGGGATGATGGTATGTTTTACACCGTACATTTTTTCTACACCTTCAATACGGATCGTTTCGGTACCTGCACCGACTACCTTTGCACCCATCTTATTCAGAAAGTTTGCCAAATCTACAATTTCGGGTTCTTTTGCGCAGTTTTCAATAATGGTTTTCCCTTCTGCAAGTGCTGCAGCCATCATAATATTTTCAGTTGCCCCTACACTCGGCATATCAAGATATATTTTTGCACCATGGAGGCGTCCATCAGCTTCCAGTTCAACGTATCCATTGCCAACGTGCACACGTGCCCCCATTGCTTCAAACCCTTTCAAATGCAAATCAATTGGCCGTGAGCCGATAGCACAACCGCCCGGCATTGCAACTTTGGCATGGCCATAACGCGCCAATAACGGTCCGAGAACCAATACAGACGCACGCATTTTTCGAACATATTCAAAGGGAGCTTCCGTGAGTAATTCATTTGACGCATCAACATAAACTGTATTATTTTCAAAATGTACACTTGCATTCATGTTTCGCAGTACTTCATTGATTGTATACACATCAGCCAGGACGGGAACATCGGTAATATCACTTTTCCCTTCACTCGCCAGCATACTGGCAGTTATGACTGGCAGCACAGCATTTTTAGCTCCTTCTGCTTTGACAGTGCCGTTCAGCCGTTTCCCGCCTTTTACGATGATTTTGTCCATATTCTATTCCCCTTATAATCCAATTTCACTATATTAATATTCATTAATCAGCATAGGTGTGCCTATCGTTACACGTTTGCTGTCATGTGTACCGTTCTGGACCACCATTTGCAGGTTCATCGGTTTTTGCATTGTAATTTCCTGCTCCCACAACGGTGTATACCCGTACACGATTTTTTTAACCTTTGATGTTTCCACATTATCTGTTTGTGTTTGAATATTCGTTAATTGCAATGTTTGTTTCAGTTGATTTAAAAAATAAGCAATTTCTATTTTAGCATCAACATCTGCAGTTAGACAAGCAAATTTTGTCGACTCAGTTGTGAAATATGTCGCTTGTATGTCTTCCACTCTATTAATATAGAAGTCAGCGATTGAATCATTCCAATGTTCTCCCTGCAAAACTGCAACAAATTCCGCATCATACATAGCATTTTTGGGAATCACAACATTATACATTTCGGAAATGTTCATTTTTTTATGTGCGCGCTCGAAAGAATATTTTACCGCTTTTTCGTCTTCCGTTCTAGTGGCCTTATAACTATTTTCATCCTGCAGTTTATTTGTTATGTGTTCAATTGCATCCCTGTTCATCTCTTCTTTGATTGTCACTTGCCAGCTGTCAACCGACACCCCGTCTTCAGTTACAATTGATGCAATATCAGTCAGTTCATCCGTCTGTTTGGCCAATACCCCGGAGCTCATCATCATGAATAAATAAATACTTAAAATGATTGCCAGTTTTCGCATTAAAAAATCCCCCTTGATTTACTATAGTTATAGTATGAACAAGAGAGATCCTTCACATACAGTAAAGTTATTGTGTTATCAAATGATAGTTTCATAAAATAGAATTTCAATCAGTGGGGAATTCCAGCTCACACGGCGTCCTAGTGCAGGGATGTCACAAGATTTCTCCGTGCATTTACTCCCCTGCGATTTTGTGCCGGATAATCACAGCCGGCAAGCAGGACAGGCAGCTAATCCCTCATTGTCTTGATTCCAAGTCTTGAAGCGGGGATCCTGCTACCACAAAAGTGGAAAATCATTGCTTTGAAGCTCAAAAAAGAAACATCAGATCCTGTGACCATTGAATAAATTCAAGAAAAAACCTGCTGACACCTGTACCGATGACAATCGTGATAAACATAATCAACACACGTGCTTCGGTTTCGCGTCCCTTTCTGATCAGCGGATCGAGATTAATCGTTGTCATGACTCTCCACGTTATATAAATAAAGATTAAATGCGATATCATACTTATGATAGCAGTTACGCCTATTGAAGAAAACATAAATTTCACACCTTTACTTTTATCCCGGCAACACGTGCCTAATATCAATTGTTACTTTGCCATTTCTCAGAACTCTTGTCAATATTGACGATAATCGTCGGTAAAAATCCTAACTCAGAAACATGAAGTGAAACAGATAAGTTCAGATGGGAGAACACCTTCAGCTAATCATTAGTGAGATTGAACTTCAGACTAAAAACGATGACAATCGCCAATGTTTGTACTAGGATGGGCTGTACAAAAAATCTCCACTGATGGTGTTTCATTTTATCGACTGTATCTAATATTTCCCGGGAAATATCGACAGAAATTTATTTCTCTGTGGACATTTTGATTTTTCTGCTGTTTTTTTATTCTTTGGTTGATACTTTCTGCTGATATTTATACTCTTCTGAAGGTACTTTTGATTCTTCTGTCGATTCTTTCCCTTTTCTGCAGAAACTTTCTATATTCTTCTACTGATACCTCTGTTATCCTGTTGTTTTCCCTCGCTCTACCTGACAATCATAGGTTCTCTATCAAATGTGGTGGTGTGATTTTCACTCCACCATCTCTTATTCGAAACCTCTTTAATTAAAAATTAGTGATTATGGACAAGGCACGGAAGGAAGTATAGGCACTTTCCACGGACACCGAGCTTCCTTACAAAGACCGTTGCGGGGTCTCGGTCGCTCGTTTTTCCGCAGGAGTCTCACATATTTCCTGTGCTTTATAATTTATCCATATTTTTTAAACAAAAGTCTTTCTAATGTCCTTATCGACATATTATTTCCTTTTTCAATCAAGTCAAGTACAGAAAAAATCTCTTATAACACATTGTTACAAGAGATTTTTTCTTATCCCGTATCCTACAGTCAGTAGTCCGCCAAAAAACTACGGATAACTGACCTTAATTGCCCGATTCTGTTCGGGGCTGCACGATGCAGGTCACAAAGGCTTTGTCACAGGACGTGACGTTCTTAGCCTTTGTTCCTTCATTCAGCGGGGAAAAACGTCCCGCTGAATGAAGTTTCACTTTATCGCGCAACATCCAACCGGTTTACTGCGCGTTTGAGTGCTAATTCGGCCCGTTGGAAATCAATATCATCCTGTTTGGACTCAAGGCGTCTTTCGGCTCGTGTTTTGGCTTCTTTTGCCCGTTGAACATCTATTTCATTAGGATCTTCCGCAGATTGGGCAAGAATTGTCACTTTCTCCGGACGCACCTCCAAGAATCCACCATTAACAGCCAGGGTTTTGGTGTCGTTTTCAAGCTTTAAACGTACTGAACTGATTGTTAATGGAGCAACCATTGGAATATGACCCGGCAATACACCGAGTTCACCATTTTCTGCCTTACAGCTGATCATTTCAAAACTGTCTTCCAATACCGGACCATCAGGAGTAACAACACTCACATCCAGTGTTTTCAATGTAACCCCTCCTAGAGACAGGTGCGTAGCTGGATGAAATCCCTGCAGCAACCGCAAATGATCAATTCATGATCTCATTGGGATTACTCCGCGTTCATCCAGTATTACATCTCCGTCATTATTCCATGTTTTTTGCGTTTTCGACTACTTCTTCAATACGTCCTACCAGGCGGAATGCATCTTCTGGCAGATCATCATGCTTGCCATCAAGGATTTCCCTGAATCCTTTAACCGTTTCGCTTACCGGCACATAAGAACCTGGCTGGTCTGTGAACTGTTCGGCAACGTGGAAGTTCTGTGACAGGAAGAATTGGATCCGGCGAGCACGAGAAACCGTCAATTTATCCTCATCAGACAACTCATCCATACCAAGAATAGCAATGATATCCTGCAATTCTTTATATTTTTGCAATGTTTGCTGCACTTCACGTGCCACTTCATAGTGATCCTCACCGACGACCTCCGGGTCAAGTGCGCGAGAAGTTGACGCCAGCGGATCGACTGCCGGATAGATACCCTGCTCAGATAATCCACGGTCCAGGTTGGTTGTCGCATCCAAGTGCGCGAATGTCGTTGCCGGAGCCGGGTCCGTGTAGTCATCGGCAGGCACATAAATCGCTTGAATCGACGTTACCGAACCTTTATCCGTTGTTGTAATACGTTCCTGCAGCTGCCCCATTTCCGTTGCCAATGTCGGCTGATAACCAACGGCAGATGGCATACGGCCAAGCAATGCGGAAACTTCCATACCGGCCTGCGTGAAACGGAAGATATTATCGATAAATAACAGAACGTCCTGGCCTTGTTCATCACGGAAGTATTCGGCTATCGTCAAACCGGTCAGGGCCACGCGCATACGTGCACCCGGCGGCTCGTTCATTTGCCCGAATACCATGGCCGTTTTGGAAATAACGCCGGAATCCTTCATTTCATAGTAAAGATCATTTCCTTCACGTGTACGCTCACCAACACCCGCAAACACGGAGATCCCGCCATGTTCTTGTGCCACGTTGTTGATCAGTTCCTGGATCAGGACGGTTTTACCTACACCGGCACCACCGAACAGGCCGATCTTACCACCTTTTGTATATGGCGCCAGCAAGTCAACAACTTTAATCCCTGTTTCCAAAATTTCCGTATCAGTTGTGAGGTTTTCAAATTCAGGCGGCTGGCGATGAATCGGATCCCGCCTGCTATCTTCTGGTACCGGCTCATCAAGATCGATATTGTCACCAAGTACATTAAAGACACGGCCAAGTGTGGCTTCACCAACCGGTACAGAGATCGGACCGCCTGTATCTTCAATTACCATGTTGCGTTTGAGGCCATCTGTTGAAGCCATCGCAATTGTACGAACTGCATTATCCCCAAGATGAAGGGCAACTTCAAGTGTGAGGTCAATGTCCATGTCATCATCGACGGGGCGGACAACTAATGCATTGTTAATATCCGGGAGCTGGCCTTCGTCAAATTTGACGTCAACAACAGGTCCCATAACTTGTGTAATGTGTCCTTTGCTCATAGATTTCCCTCCTATCCTACTATCGAACGTTCAAAGAGCTATTCCAGTGCAGCTACACCGCCAATAATTTCATTGATTTCCTGTGTAATAGCTGCTTGACGTGCACGGTTATACGATAATGTCAAATCATCAATCAGCTCATTTGCATTATCCGTTGCATTTCGCATAGCTGTCATCCGTGCTGCATGTTCACTCGCTTTGCCATCAAGCAAGGCACCATAAATTAGGCTTTCGGCATATTGCGGCAGCAGTACCTTCAGAATCTGCTCCTGATTTGGTTCATATTCATACTGGCTTGTGCCGGCATTTGCGTTCTCATCCATATTGGTTAACGGTAATAATTGCTTTGAAGTAACAACCTGGGAAATGGCACTTACATAGTGATTAAAATAGATGGTCAGTTCATCAATTTCCTCATCAATGAACATCTGAACGGTTTCAGATGCAAGCTCTTTGATATCATTAAAATTCGGCTGATCCGCCATCCCCAAAATACTTTTGGATACTGGCATTCCACGTTTTTGGAAAAACTCATAGCCAACACGGCCAACAACGATAATCGTGTACTCATCAGTTGACTGATGGCGTTTTTGAATCGTTTCATAAATTTTCTTTAGAACACCGCTGTTATAAGCCCCAGCCAACCCGCGATCAGAAGTGATCACAAAATAGCCGGTTTTTTTGACATCACGCTTTTCAAGCATCGGGTGAGCGGCATCCATATTACTATTGGCGATACTGGCAACTACTTCCTGAATTTTTTCACTATACGGAACAAATGATTTGGCATTTTCTTCTGCCCTGTTCATTTTGGAAGCCGAAACCATTTCCATTGCTTTGGTAATCTGTTTTGTTTTCGATGTCGAATCGATCCGTTTTTTAATATCTCTAAGTGATGACAAGCTTTTCACCACCCTTCCTAACAGAAATTGGAGGTCAGAGGTCGGAAACTCCGGTAACAGACCTCATTTCCCAAACCTGTATTGTTACATGAATTATGATCTATTTATCAGTTGGCAAAAATGATTTTTTGAATACTTCCACTGCTTCGCTCATTTCTTCTTCTTCGGCCAATTTGCCAGTTTCACGAATGGTTGAAAGCAGTTCTTTCCGATTGTCATCAAGCCAAGTATGGAACTCTGACTCAAATCGGGTGACATCCTCAACCGGTACGTCATCAAGGAATCCTTTTGTCAGTGCATAAATGATCATAACCTGTTTTTCAACAGCCAATGGTTTATGCAGTCCTTGTTTCAAAATCTCAACTGTGCGAGCACCGCGGTCCAGTTTGGCCTTCGTCGATTTATCCAGATCAGACCCGAATTGTGCGAATGATTCCAATTCACGGTATGATGCCAGATCAAGCCGCAATGTACCTGCAACTTTCTTCATCGCTTTCAATTGAGCTGACCCACCAACACGGGATACGGATAAACCAGCATTAATTGCCGGGCGTACACCTGAGAAGAACAAGTCTGACTGAAGAAAGATTTGACCATCTGTAATTGAGATAACGTTCGTCGGGATATAAGCACCGATATCGCCTGCCTGAGTTTCAACGAATGGCAGTGCTGTCAGTGAACCGCCGCCTTTGCCATCGTTTAATTTTGCTGCACGCTCCAACAGACGTGAGTGTAGGTAGAAAACATCCCCAGGGAACGCTTCACGGCCTGGCGGGCGGCGAAGCAACAGGGAAAGTTCACGATATGCTGCTGCTTGTTTGGTCAGATCATCGTACACAACAAGCACATGCTTTCCGTTGTACATGAACTCTTCACCCATTGACACGCCTGCATATGGTGCCAGATATAAGAGCGGTGCAGGCTCTGATGCACCCGCAGATACTACAATTGTATTGTCCAATGCCCCATAGCGGCGGAATGTTTCAACCGTACTTCTTACGGTTGACTCCTTCTGTCCAATGGCGACATAAATACAGATCATATCCTGATCTTTCTGGTTGAGAATTGTATCAACCGCAATCGTTGTTTTACCTGTCTGACGGTCACCGATGATCAATTCACGCTGTCCGCGTCCAATCGGGACAAGTGCGTCAATCGCCTTAATGCCTGTCTGCAATGGTTCATTAACTTCCTGCCGATCCATAATGGAAGGCGCAGCTGACTCAATCGGGCGGTTTTTAGTTGTTTCAACCGGGCCTTTGCCATCGATCGCCTGTCCCAATGGGTTGACAACGCGCCCAAGCAGCTCCTCTCCTACAGGTACTTGCATAACTCTGCCAGTGCGGCGGACTTCATCACCTTCATGAATATCTGAGAACGGACCTAAGATGACGATACCAACATTTCCCTCTTCCAGGTTTTGTGCCATGCCCATAACACCGTTTGAAAATTCGAGAAGCTCACCGGCCATGGCGTTATCAAGACCATGTGCCCGTGCGATCCCGTCACCGACTTCAATAACAGTACCGACATCACTTACTTCAATGTCCGAGTCAAAATTCTCGATTTGCTGTTTGATCAGCGAACTGATTTCTTCAGCTTTAATGCTCATACCATTTCACCCCTATCTTCATTAGTCTGCCGTCAAAATATTCCGTTCGATCCGTTTTAATTTGCCCTGAATCGTTCCATCATAAATTGTGTTGCCAATCTGCAGTTTAATTCCGCCAATGACTGATGGATCGACGATCGTCTTAAGTTTAATGGCCTGTTTATTAAAACGTTCAGCAAACGTATTTTCAAGCTGTTCTTTTTCGTCTTCTGACAATTCGCGAACAGAATATACTTTAGCTTCTGCAATTCCTTTCACATCATTTACCAACTGAGTAAAATGGTCAATAATGGAGGGAAAGACCCCAATACGATGACGTGCTGTCAATAGTTTGAGTGTCTTTAGCACATGTTCTGAAAATCCTTGAAACACATCATCAAGAAATTGATTTTTTTTATCATTATTAACACGCGGATGTTCCAGGAATGCAACAAGCTGTTCATTTTCGTCAAAAATCGATTTCAGGACATAAAACTCCTCAACCAATTGTTCTAATGTTCCTTTTTCATTTCCGAGCTGGAAAAGAGCCTCTGCATAGCGGTTGGCAACTACTTCACTCATTGCTCTTCTCCTGCCTCTTTAATGTATTCGTTAATCAGCTCTTCCTGATCCTGTGCACTGATTTCTTTTTCAATCACTTTGCTGGCAATTAGTACAGATAGTGAAGCGACTTTGTCCTGAAGTGTTTGAATCGCTTTTTCTTTTTCATTTTCAATTTCTTCCCGCGCTGATTCCTTGATGCGATCTGCCTCACGATGGGCGGATTCAATGATATCCTGCTCCTGCCTCGTTCCAGCACTTTTTGCATCCTCAATAATCTTTTGCGCTTCCTGTTTGGTCTGCTTTAATTGTTCAGTTGCTTCCGCCTGTGCTTTTTCAGCTTCTGCACGGCTCTGTTCAGCAGCTTCAATTTCACCTGCCACATATTCTTCACGCTTTTGCATAACGCCCATCAACGGACCCCATGCAAATTTGCGGACTAGTACAATTAAGACAATAAAGAAGAAAAGCTGGGTCAGCATATCTCCAACATGGAGTCCGCCGAGTGCCGCATAAATCGTTGTAAATCCGGTGAATGACTGCACAGAATTCACTCCTTTCACTTTACGTATCGATAACGCGCTTAGGCTGGAAGTACAAACAACGGCGAAGGTCTTTTGTGAAGATAATCTTCGCCATTATCGGACTCACTCCATTCAATTACATAACCATTAGTGCGATAACAACCGCGATAATCGGCATCGCCTCAACCAATCCGACACCAATGAACATAGTTGTCTGCAGCTGACCTCTTAATTCCGGCTGACGTGCAATCCCTTCAACCGTACGACTTACAATCAAACCGTTACCTACACCGGCACCCAACGCCGCCAAACCTACTGCTACTGCTGCTGCTAAAGCTGACATAATATAAATCCTCCTCAATAAAGTTATATTAGTTTTTTAATATTTTCCTGTTTCAGCATTCATTTGCAGAAACGGATTACTTAACAATATAAATCCTAATGATCACTTGATACTTTGTGTGAGATATAAACCATTGAGAGCATGGTGAAAATGAATGCCTGGATTGTGCCAATAAATACACTGAATCCTTGCCATGCCAACATCGGTACGGCCCCACCTAAAAACCCGAGAAAACCTGATGTCGTCAATCCGACCAATAGGGTCAACAGCACCTCACCGGCATAAATATTACCAAACAGACGCAAACCCAATGTCAGCGTATTTGAAAATTCCTCAATGACTTTAATCGGGAAAAATAACGGGAATGGACGTATAAAGTCCTTGCCATATTCTTTTATCCCGCGAGATTTAATGCCGTAAAAGTGGCTCAACACGATAACCATTGCTGCTAATGTCAAAGTGAGCCCGGGATCTGATGTTGGCGATTTCCACCATAGGTCATGCCCATATACTCCCATTGTCATAACACCGAGCAAGTTACTCACTAAAATATAGGTGATGAGTGTCAATCCCAATGGCAGGAATATCTTTCCTGTCTTCCAATCCATGGTGTCACTGATCATGCCTTTAACAAAATCAAGAATCCACTCCATGAAATTTTGTACACCTGTCGGCTTCATTTGAAGCTTCCGTGCACCCAAGACACTGAGGATAAACACAATAAGTGAAGCAATAGCTATCATCATGACATTGGATAAATTAAAATCAAGCCAAGATATTCCAAACACATCATGTATGATTGGTGCTTCATGATCCATTTCTTTTCACCCCTCTTCCAAGCACTGTTCCTGAGACTTCCGGAAAAACTTGAGGCTTAGGCCAGTTTTACTGCGATTGCCGAAGTTTTACCTATACTTTAATCCTCAGAATTTTTTATTCGTTCCTAAGCCGGAACATCATAAAATCTATCATAATGACCAAATAAGATGTCATTAATCCAATTAAAACAAAGATCATGTCGAAATATTCATCAAAGCGGAGTGCGATGATGACGGCTAATGCTGCCGCCGCCATTCTGGATAAAGTACCGAGGCCCACAGCGGACTCACTTTTTTCCACAGATTCGGCAAACGCATCTATTTTGCGCTGCAACAGCCATAAGTTGTAAAAGCTTACGGCACCGCCTAAGAGTAGTCCGAGGAAAATACGTGGATATGGTGTGAAACCTGCTCCAAGTACGGATATAGCGAGAAGGTAGAACATCCACTTCCGTTGCCTGTTGACCATCTTTTCATAGTACGACATGATTTGACTCTTCTCCCTGACATCCGAGCATGATAGATTGTTCCCCCAACGCTCAAAGATCTTTTGTAATCGTGAGGTGAATCACGCTTCATGAGGAACAAATATCATCAAATTATGTAAGGACTTTATTGCCCTTTACCAAGCAGACATGAAACCCTTACCATTCCACACTAAGCTAGTTTACATGAGCCATATCCTATTGTCAATTAGTATCTCGGATAAATTAAATTGCCATCTGCTACCATCTCATATCTGATCACAAACTTGTATTTTGACAGGGATCCTTCCATTCTCAGTAGCTATTATATCGGAAAATGAGCCCCGTTTGTTTGAACATTATGTGAACAAATTTTTACTGGGTTTTTAGACTGTTTAAGGATCCGGTCAGTACGAAGACTCTCTCGGTATTCCCGGCCTGTCTTTAAGCTTATTCCGGAATGTGAAGCTCGGTCTGATAGCTTTCCATTTGACCATTTTTAAGTTTTACATTGATAACAGCCAGGTATTGACCAGGTTTCGGGAGTTCGGATTGATCCATTTGCCCTTCATTTAAACCAACATCGACATCACTTGATTGAAGCAGTGTCTGTTCGTACATAAGTGTATCCGGGTCATAAAGCATAACATCAATGCTTTCAGCCGGATCTGTCAAATAAAGCTGATAAGCATACGTATCATCAGAAAATGGCTTCAAAGTAAAATCAAATCCCATTGCTTTTGGATAGTCCGCTGATTGATTGACAAAAAGATATGGCAGCTGATATTGTTCATCATTATCCTGATTCAGCGTCAGCCAACCCTGATGAATGCCTTCATCAATTTGACTGCTATTAATCGTTAATTTAATTGGAAGCTTTTTGGTTTCGCCTTCATCCAATGTAAAGCTTAGCGGGAGGTCCCAGCTCATCCCTTTTTGTTTTTTCGGAGTAGAAAATGTATAGGTTTGCTGCTTGTCCGATTTGTTCTCGATCGTCAGGTCCAGTGACTTTGTTTTTCTGTATTCAGTAATTTTTCCAAATGACAGTAACGGATGATCGATAACCGTTGGGGTATTGATTGCCTTTTGAGGCTGAATTTCCCCAGTGCCCTGGATAACTGGGTCGAATGGTTCATCATGATCATTCTTGACTCTTTTTGCAGTTGTTTTGATCGCCCCCATCAGCTCTTGAATCGTCCATTCGGGATGAGCTTCCATGAGGAGTGCCATTGCGCCGGTGACTTGAGGTGCTGCCATACTCGTTCCCTGCAGTTCCTGATAACCATTCGGAACAGTACTCAAAACGTTCGTACCCGGCGCACTGACATCAGGCTTCAAATTCCAGTTCACGGTAACTGGCCCTCTCGAACTGAAGTCGGCAATGGTTTGTTCTGTTGTTTCATATTTGGTTTTCACGTATAGATGGTTGTTTTGTGCGTTTTGAATGAGCCATTCGCCGTTCTTTCTGGAAATCGATGCTGCGGGAATCTGAATGGAATCATCTCTATCCGAAATCATCCCCTGGAAGCTCCCCTGTTCATGATTGTAAATAATGGCAGCCACTGCCCCGGAATCCTGTGCTTGCTTGACCATGTCGGAGAAAGGGGTTTCGCCACGCTCCATCAGGGCAATTTTTCCTTGAACATTTTGACCATCAAAAACTTCCACATCATAGCTTTTATCCAGCTTCCATGGTGTTGATCCTTCCATTTCTGTCAGCGGAATGTTTTTATGATGCATTGTTTCATATAAATAAGGAACAGTTTGGGGATTTGACACAGCGCCTACGGACAAAGCATTAGCTGCTGTTGCCGGCGAGCCGATCGTCCAATTTCCCGGACCGTTGTTGCCGTTTGCAATGACAACTGGAACCCCAAGTGCTGCTGCACGATTGACAGCAGCACTTGTCGGAAAGTCCGGGCCGTTTATGGTATTTCCCAATGAAAGATTGATAATATCCGCGCCATCGTCAACCGCCTGCTCCAAGGCAGCAATCACTTGGACCGATGTTCCCATTCCGCCGGGTCCAAGTGCGCGATAAGCACGAATAGCTGCATCCGGGGCGACTCCCTTCAGTTCACCATCGGCAGCTATAATCCCTGCTACGTGTGTTCCATGCAATGTTGGCATCCCTTCCGATGCGATGGTTTCCATCGGATCATCGTCCAGATCGACCACATCATATCCGCCGGCGTAGTTTTTGACGAGATCAGGATGTTCATAGTCCATGCCTGTGTCGATTACCGCAACCTGCACGCCTTTTCCAGTATAGGATGTATCATTGAGAGCTGAGGGGATTACACTATTTTCAGTTTGTATCAGTGGCTCGGATTGTGTTTCATATGATGTGACAGGATGGACCGCCTTAATAAAATCAAGAGATTCGATATTTTCGAACCTTTTTGGATCTGCTTTTAAGGCAAGTCCATTAAACAGTGTGTCGTATGTGGCAACCACATCTATGTAAGGGTGATATGTGCTGAGATATGACTTGTGTTCTGCAGGATTGCCGTCCACTTCGATGATGACCGATTCTTCTGTTTCTGCTTGACCGCTTTGTGACAAGGCAGATACGGGCAGAGGCAAAAACGGGATGATGGCTGTGAGTGTAATAAGTAAACGACGCATAAGTGGTGCTCCTTCTTGTGTTGGTATATAAGATAGCATTGGAAAAGTGCGGGGAAAACATACATTTAATTGGTGCCCAGATTTCCTGGAAGGTGATGGGGATGGTTCTCGGACTGGAGTTTGGGTTCTCCGGCTGAAGCTTTGATTCTCGAGCTTTGATTCCCCGGCTGGAGTTTACTGCGGCTGGTATTTAACAGCCCGTCCATCTAAAAGATCCAGCACTTCAGGCTGGATCTTTTTCCCTACCTATTAAAATATCCTGCAATCACGTCGGCAATTCTTCCCGAGGCTTCACCGTCGCCATATGGATTGGATGCTTTGGCCATTTTTTCATGTGCCGCATCATCGCTTAATAGTTCGTCTGCAAGCTGAAAAATCGTTTCCTCATCAGTACCAGCAAGTTTCAATGTCCCCGCTTCAATACCTTCCGGGCGCTCGGTCGTATCACGCAGGACAAGAACCGGCACGCCCAGAGATGGTGCTTCCTCCTGCAAACCGCCTGAATCCGTCATAATGAAGTGTGACTTAGCAGCAAAATTATGAAAATCAACAACACTGAGCGGCTCAATTAATTTAATCCGGTCATCATCACCTAAAATGTCATTCGCCGTCTGCTGGACAACCGGATTCAAATGGACCGGATAAAGAACTTGAATATCATGGTATGTATTAACAAGCCGCTTGATGGCGCGGAACATCTGCTCCATATTGATGCCGAGGTTTTCCCGGCGGTGTGCAGTCACAAGTACAAGCCTTCTGTCACCGATCTGATCCATAATTGGACTGGAATAATCAGCATCAACCGTCGTTTTCAATGCGTCTATCGCTGTATTCCCAGTTACCACAATCCGATCAGGCGGTTTATTTTCATCCAAAAGATTTTGCATTGATTTTTCCGTCGGTGCGAAATGTAAATCTGCCATGATCCCTGTCAATTGCCGGTTCATTTCTTCCGGATATGGTGAATATTTATCCCATGTACGCAAACCTGCCTCAACATGACCAACTGCAATCTGATTGTAATAGGCAGCTAGTGATGCCACAAACGTTGTCGTTGTATCACCGTGAACGAGCACGATATCCGGCTCCGTCTCTTTCATGACTTCATCAAGGCCCTCAAGCGCACGTGTCGTAATCTGGGCAAGCGATTGCTTCTTTTTCATAATATTCAAGTCAAAATCGGGTTCGATACCGAAAATGCCCAGGACCTGATCCAGCATTTCGCGATGCTGTGCGGTAACCGTTACAATTGGCTCAAAAACTTCAGACCGTTTTTTCAATTCCAGAACGAGCGGAGCCATTTTGATTGCTTCCGGTCTTGTCCCGAAAATTGTCATAACTTTAATCGGTTTACTCATCTCTGGTCACCCCGGCGTTATTTTGTACCATACAGGCGGTCTCCGGCATCACCAAGTCCCGGAATAATATAGCCATGGGCATTCAACTTCTCATCCAGCGCAGCCAGAAAAATATCCACGTCAGGATGTTCGTTTTGAATAACCTCAACGCCCTCTGGTGCCCCTACTAGACACATGAGGCGAATTTGTTTTGCCCCGCGTTTTTTCAGAGAATGTATCGCATCATTCGCTGATCCGCCCGTTGCCAGCATCGGATCAATGACAATCAGTTCACGTTCTTCTATATCAGACGGCAACTTAATGTAGTATTCGTGCGGTTTCAAAGTTTCCGGGTCACGATACAGGCCGACATGACCAACACGTGCAGCTGGAATCAGCTTCAGCATGCCGTCAACCATGCCCAGACCGGCACGGAGAATCGGAATCAGTCCGATTTTTTTGCCAGCCAGCACGTTTGTTGTTGCTTCCATCACCGGCGTTTCCGTTGTTTTTTCCTGTAGCGGCAGGTTGCGTGTGATCTCAAAGGCCATCAGCATGGCAACTTCATCGACAAGTTCTCGGAATTCCTTCGTCCCGGTATGTTTATCGCGTATGTACGTCAACTTATGTTGAATTAACGGATGATCCAGTACGTGCACTTTTCCCATTTTCACCGATCACTCCTTCATATTAGTGGCATCTTTAAAATTGTACTGAAAAATGGACGAGCTTTCAAGTAACGGCGGCATATGAATAATACATATCATTAGCCGGTGTGGCTGCTTATCCGTTGGGATTTGAAGCAGAATCGATTTATTGCCGTTCTCTTTATCTTTTTTTGCCCGGCTCGATCAATTTTCCCAATCAATTTGTGATTAATCCCTGCCAGTTTAATATGCAAATTTTTCCGCTATTTGTTAAAAAAGGACGCTCCTAAAAGGAACATCCCTACCTTATGCGTATAATGGAAATTTACTGGTCAGTGCTGTAACACGCTCTTCCGCTTCACGCAGAACATTCTCATCTTCATGGTTTTTCAAAACAAAGGCAACGATGGCTGCAACTTCTTTCATATCTTCCTCTTTAAACCCACGTGTAGTCACGGCTGCTGTGCCCATGCGCATACCACTCGTGACAAACGGACTCTCCGTGTCAAATGGGATTGTGTTTTTATTGGCGGTGATCCCAATATCATCCAACACTTTTTCAGCAACTTTTCCGGTAAGATTCAATGGTGTGACGTCAAGCAATAGTAAATGATTGTCCGTTCCGCCTGATACAACCCGGACACCTTCGTCAATCAGTGCATCACTCAAGGCTTGTGCATTCCGGATAATCTGCTTCGAATATGCTTTGAAATTATCAGATAATGCTTCTTGAAATGAAACGGCTTTGGCTGCTATAACATGCATCAACGGTCCTCCCTGCATACCTGGGAATACGGATTTGTCAATTTTTTTTGCGTGTTCCTCTTTGCATAAAATCATTCCACCGCGTGGACCGCGCAACGTTTTGTGTGTTGTGGTCGTCACAAAATCAGCATAGTCTATCGGATTATGATGCAGTCCTGCCGCCACAAGTCCGGCAATGTGCGCCATATCAACCATCAAATAAGCACCAACCTGATCAGCAATTTCACGGAATTTGCCAAAATCAATTTCGCGTGAATAAGCACTTGCACCGGCAACAATCAATTTAGGCTGAACTTCCTTTGCCCGCTCGAGAACGGCATCGTAATCAAGCTGCTCTGTCTCCCGGTCAACACCGTAATCCACAACATTGTAAAGTTTTCCGCTGAAATTCACCGGACTGCCATGGGTTAAATGACCGCCATGGTTCAGGTTCATACCGAGAATTGTATCACCAGATTCCAATACGGAAAAATAAACCGCCATGTTCGCTTGGGCGCCGGAATGCGGCTGGACATTGGCGTGATCCGAACCGAAAAGCTTTTTTGCCCGCTCACGTGCCAAATTTTCCACAACGTCCACGTGCTCACAACCGCCATAGTAGCGCTTGCCGGGATAGCCTTCCGCATACTTATTCGTGAGCACTGAACCCATTGCTTCCATAACCGCTTCGGATACGAAATTTTCCGATGCAATCAGTTCAATTTTTTCCTGCTGGCGCGTTTTTTCTGCCTGCATTGCTTCAAATACTTCTGCGTCAGTTTGTTTTACATGTTCCATATGTACTTCCCCCTTGTTTTATGATGTAATTTATTCATGGTCAACTGGATTTTGTGGGTATAAAACAGATTTTGCGGGATATCAACCGAATTTACATTTATCAACCAACTAAAAAGATTATTAACCGGATCAGGGTGGTTGTCGACCCGGGCAGTACCTGCTTAATCCGGTTCTATACCAGCAGATTCATGATCATATATGGCACGTTTTCCACCGATTAATTTCGGGCGAGTGCGTGCGGCAGTCACCCGGGCATTTCCAATCATTCTTTGCTTAAAACGCAGCGGCACCGCAACCGGTTTCAAATGCATTCCAATCATTGTTTCGCCAATATCCATGCCGCTATCTGCCCTGATCACTTCAACAACGACCGGACGCTGCATCTTTTTATAGGCAAATGAAGCCATCGATCCGCCTGCGCGAGGTACCGGTATTGCAGAGACTTCTTCCAGCTGATACCGCTGCATTGTCTCATTTTCCACAATCAGTGCACGGTTCAAATGCTCACAGCACTGAAAAGCAATCTCCACTCCTGTTTTCATCCTCAAGGATGAAAACGCATCAAAAATAACAGCTGCCATTTTCTCGCTGCCGGATGTGCCGATCTGCTCTCCAGCAACTTCACTGGTGGAACATCCGACAACAAATAAGTCTCCAGAACTCAGATGTCCGCTTGCCAGCCATTCACTGGTCATAGCCTCCATGTCCTGTTTGACCTGATGTTCTAAACTCAGTTCATCACCCATCAGCTCTCACCCCGGTGTTAATTGTTTTCATACGACGCCACTTTTTCAAGGCGGTTGGCATGTCGTCCGCCATCAAATTCGGTTTCCAGCCAGGTTTTGGCGATTTCACGTGCTAGTCCCGGTCCAATAACACGCTCTCCCATTGCCAATACATTCGAATCATTGTGTTGACGGGTCAATTTGGCACTGTAAACGTCACTTACCAAAGCACAGCGAATGCCCTTTACTTTATTGGCTGAGATCGACATGCCGATTCCTGTTCCGCAAATAAAAATGCCGCGATCGAATTCTCCATTAACAACCCGTTCAGCTGCCGGCAACGCGTAATCAGGATAATCCACTGAATATTCGCATGAACAGCCGGTATCTTCATATTCAATATTCATTTCATCTAACAGATTTTTCACTTCATTGCGAATGGTCATCCCCGCGTGGTCCGCAGTTATAATGACTTTCATGCCCTGTCGCTCCTTCTTATTGTATTAATTGATTACCATTTACCCCGATGTAACCGTCCGTAAAACTTGCTCCTCTGGTACATGAAAAAAATGTGTATTGGCGTAAGTTAATGGGCGCTGGCACACCGATTCGTTCAACTAACCATCTGTGGGGGCTGATGCAGGCTCGAACAAGAAGTCAATAGCTAATGTCTGCTCTGGCATACCCATGTGTGGAAACTTCTCCACTGATGGAAGTTTTACTGTATCTTTAAAATCAATGCATCAATATGTTTTTGTATTTCGTCCAAGGTCTGCTTGTAAGTATCGACGTCTCCTCCGAATGGATCTGAAATATCGTAGTTAATCAGACTAGATTCAAGTTTTTGGATTTTTTCCCAGTCATGCCTCAAATATTCCTTAAGTTCCTGTTCGAGTTTATAATGGTCCATTTTATGCTGATACCGTTGAATGAACTGTGAACGTTTTTCTTCATAGTCGGCATACTGCTGTTTCAGTTGGTTCCATATCTTCTTATCATTGTTGGAAACATATTCTTTTAATGTATAATATTTTTCCTGAAAGTCAGGATATTCCATGATAAGTGACTGTTTGTGCTGTGTTGTCATGGTGAGTACCAGATCCGCCCAATGCAGCAATTCACCTGTCACTGGCTGTGATATTGTGTCCAGCGTCACACCCTGCTGCTGTAATGCCTCCACCACATGGTCATTCGGGCGCTGATTTTTCATAGCAAAAATTCCCGCTGACTGTACTTCAGCCTCAGGCATTTTATGCTTTAATAATGCTTCCGCCATTGGGCTACGGCACGTATTTCCGGTACAAACAAATAAAATCTTCATTGGGAAGTCCTCCGATAAAGTGAAACTTCATTCAATGGGACGCTTTTCCCATTGAATATTAGTTGAACGAATCGGGCCTTTACAGGCAGTTGACCACACATTCTTTTCAGATTTCTTCTTCTCCGATGTGGAGAACTTACTGCCTGTTAAGGCGGGATAAAGTGAAAGCCTACCCAAAACTATATCATAGAATGACAAGCTTGTCAGAAAAAATCAGAAAAACTGCTGATCGAATCAGTTTTCAAGTTTATCCGGATAATTTGGATATTTCTAAGTCATCATAAATAAATAATGAAAGCCCTGGTTTTGTATGAATACATTTATTAAAGCACAGTAAAGCAAGCCCCACTTTCTAATGCAGCCTTCATGGATACTTTTTGATCATTCCAAAAAGACTCCCCGCTGATCCGCGGAAAGCCCCTGAGCTTCCTATTAGCCAAACAATATATGTAATCCAAACCCGCAAAGAATGCTGCCACCCAGTATTTCACTGTACACCCCAAGTAAGCCATGCATTTTTTTTCCTAAAATCATACCGAGCCATGTAAGAATGGTGCTGGCTGTTCCAAACAATATTAAAGCAATGACCGTTTTCACTTCCGACATACCGAGGCTGAGACCGACCGAAAAACTATCAAGACTGACACTTAGCGCGAAAAAAACTAACCCGATTCCGATTGGCTGAGCCAGTCGTTTCGTTTCATGATTAAATGAGGAAAAAATCATTTGGGAGCCAATCCCAACGAGCAGCATTCCACCGAGAAGTGTTGCGTATTGCCCGATTTGTGCGGAGATTGCTTGTCCCAGCAAAATACCGATAAACGGCATAATCATGTGAAATAAACCAATCACGGCCCCAACAATGGCAATCCGTTTCAGCCTGACCTGCTGCATTCCCATTCCAAGACTTACCGAAAAGGCATCCATTCCTAAGGCAATCGCCATAAATACTAATGATACAATTTCACCTATATGATAAACCGACATCCACAATCCCCCTCGGACATGCTATTAAACTATATGCATGACTGAGGGGAGATATGCAGTTCAGGTGAGGTGGGCGAAAGTAAATCTTCATTCAGTAGGCGTTACGGTTATATCAGGGGAAATAAGAAACTGACTTATCCACAGGCACATCTCAAGCTCAATTTTCCACATATTCAGTGGCAGCTTTTTCGAGCCGATTCATAATGGCTTGTCCGATGTCGGATTTCGAAAATGTCTCACACAGAATCAGATCAACGTTGCCATTCTTAAATACACGTAACGCACCATACAGGTTTGATGCAATTTGCTGTAAATCGGATCCGAGCGGAATGACTCGTTCTGCCTGTAGTTTATTTGCAGTTTCCGTACTGGCCATAACACCGATTCGTTTCTGAGCCCCTTGTTCCCTGTCAATGATGGCTTGCAATCTTTCCGCTTTGCCTGGTACAAGCCACATCGGGACCTCCGGAGCATAATGCGTATATTTCATTCCCGGTGCTTTTGGATTTTCAGCGGTATTGGCCAACGCAGGATCAACCATAACCGGGCCAATTGCCGTTTCTAGCTGTTCTTTCGTGATACCGCCAGGCCTGAGAATTACTGGTATTTCCTGTGTACAATCGATGACTGTTGATTCCACCCCGACACCAGTTGCCCCGCTATCGATCAGTCCAGCAATCTTCCCTTGCAAATCCGTCCAGACATGGTCTGCATTGGTCGGGCTCGGCTTTCCGGAAATATTGGCGCTTGGAGCAGCAAGTGGTATATTACACGTTTTCAGCAAGGTTTGTGCAACCGAATGGTCCGGAATCCTTATGCCGATTGTAGATAACCCTGCTGTTACGTTATCTGCACATACGCCATTATTTGATAACACAAGTGTTAATGGACCCGGCGTAAATACATCAATTAATTTTTCAGCAACATCAGGCAGTGGTTTGACCAGACTGCGCAACTGATTTTTCGTGGCAACATGTGCTATCAGCGGATTATCTTCCGGCCTCCCTTTTGCCCGGAAAATGCCTGAAACAGCTGATTCGTCGGTTGCATCCGCACCAAGTCCATAAACGGTTTCAGTCGGAAATGCTACCGTTTGGCCGTTTTGCAATAGTTCAGCCGCTTCCTTAATCGCCTGCTGATCGGGTTGTTCCTTTTGTATGTTCCATCGTTTTGTCTGCACAGTTCGTCCCTCTTTTCTACAATATATTTTAGTGGAAAGAAAATGGTTGTGCAAAAGAAAATAGCCTGCGGGAATTTTTTCCACAGGCTATCCACAGAAGGGAAAATTCAGATTTAGCCATTATTTTACAGGCGTCAGGAGCCAGAATTCAGATTTAGTAAAAACAGTCACCAGTAGATTTCCAATTTAGATCATCGTTTTTCCACAAAACTGTGGAAAGTTTTTTTGCGTTGTTCACTTATTTTTAACAGGTTACCCACAGAACGTTGTGCATAATTGTGGATAAGTAGTCAGGAAACATGATATGTCCACCAATTTCCTTCCTTATCCGGACTAGTGCCGACGAACGTATTCTCTTTTTGTGGATAAAATTGCAATGATTCAAGCAATACATCGACCATTGGCTGGTGGCTGTGGACAAACACTTGCTTTGCCTGCTTTTCTTTTGCCATCGCTAAAATAGCTTCCAATAAAACGGGTAGAGATGCTGCCGCATTCTTTGTCACATAAAGTTGTTTCAGCCAGTAGACATCGTTATCGACCAAATCCATCACAAAACAGCCTTCGATTGTCCCCTTGAGCTCTACAACATACCCTTTTTCCAGTAATAGATTCCGCTCAACGTCCTGATTATTTTGCAAAAATTGTTCCAGCTTCTCTTCCGATGCATGATTCGCTGCGATTAGTTCCATTTTTTTCACCTCTATGATTTTGGCAGATTTTCTAGTATTTTATGTGGAAACTGGAGAATCTATGACTTAACCAAACCATTCAAAGAGAAAAAATTTTACTTCCGCTTCTTCTTCGTCTTCCTGTAGCTCCTGTTCCGATTTCTCCTCTTCTGCCTCAGCAACACTGGTTCCATTTGAAAAATCCAGAAAGCACAGCGGCGGGAACAGCACACACCACCAATTAGCTCCCTGACCTTCTCCAAGGGTAATCAAAACGGCTTCATATTCACCAGGTGGGTACAGATATGAGCCATACAGCTTTGCCGGGAATGTGACATTTCTTCCATATTCAACGTCCATCGACTGTTGCTTATTTTCCGCTTCCAGTACACCTTCCACAATCGTGCGGATTTCCGGAATACGGGCTTCAATCAGCTTTCTGGCTTCGTTGATGTCAGTCATCTCTTCTACCCATTCGGTTATGGCATCATTGACCTCGTCACGAACCTTACGCTTTAATGCCTGATCTTCCTGCTTGTCACTATTGGCTAAAATACGCAGACGGATCGCTTCATCCGGAATAACCTTTATATCATCAGACTGGGCGTTGTAGCCAGTTTCTCCACTAATACCTTTCATAGGCATTGCTAAAACGATTATAACGAATATGATTGCTGATACTGCTAACTTTCGCATCTCCCAGAATCCCCTCTCCAACCTGATTTTTTCCCGGTGCAACGTCCGTCATATTCCGTCTCTGAAACATGAGAGATAACGGGCGATGACACCCCGGTTCGTTTAACTTACAAACCAGTATGGACAGGGGGCTTTTATTTCATACTATGAATCTATTATTTTTTGGGTGCGCAGGATTGAAGGCGTAGAGGCATTTGTTCCCGCTCATGCTGTTACGCGTTATTGACTGTCATTTTAATGATACGGTCCTTGCCGTTCATATCCGGGATAATCGCCACATCACTCTTCGGAAATGCTTTTTGCAATAAGGATTGAACATCAGCTCCTTGCTTGTGTCCGATTTCAAGAAACACACAGCCACAAGGCTTCATCGTTTCTGGCAGCTGATGAATGATTTTCTTAAATGCAGCCAAACCATTGTCATCAGCGAAAAGCGCCTGTTCCGGCTCAAAATTTTTTACAGTATCGGAAAGCAATGTTTTATCAGCAGATGCGATATATGGCGGGTTGGAAACGATCATATCGATTTCAATATGCTGCTCAATCAGCGGCTGTAAATAATCACCCTGAAGAAAGGTAACATTTGAATCCAATTGTTTCGCATTTTGTCTTGCTACTTCAAGTGCTTTCTCTGAAATATCGGTTGCATAAACAGTTGCATTTGGCAGTTCCAATGCAAGGGTTATAGCGATAATTCCGCTTCCTGTACCAATATCAACAATCCTGAGCGGCTCATTTGAAACCGCTTGGATGAAGTGCTGTACGAGTTCCTCTGTTTCGGGACGCGGTATCAGGGTGTGCTCATTAACTTGAAAATCCCGCCCATAAAACGTTGCATAACCTGTTATATGTTCGAGCGGCACACCAGTTTCTGCATGCTCGGTTACCGCACGACAGAAGCTTCGTAATACAGTTTCCGGTATCGGGTCGTGCATCATCGTCAAAAAAACTGTCCTCGTCACATCAAGATAATGCTTCAGAAGCAGTTCAGCCATCTTGGGTTCACGGTTATTTTCCTCTAAAAAAAGAGAAGCCCGGCGCAGGACTTCATGTTGTTTGGGCTCTTTTTCCATTGTTTATTCACCAATTTCTTCAAGTTTCTTCGCTTGCTCTTCCAGCAGCAATGCATCGATGAACTCATCCAATTTCCCTTCCATGACCTGGTCCAGTTTTTGCAGCGTCAAGCCGATACGGTGGTCAGTCACACGAGTTTGCGGAAAATTGTATGTGCGGATTCGTTCTGAACGGTCACCGGTGCCAACAGCCGATTTACGATTTTCATCATATTCCGCCTGTGCCTCCTGCTGGAATTTGTCATAGATGCGCGCACGAAGCACTCTCATCGCTTTTTCTTTATTTTTGATTTGCGATTTTTCATCTTGACAAGAGACCACAATCCCGGTTGGATCATGGGTCAGACGTACGGCAGACATGGTTGTGTTAACACTTTGGCCGCCTGGACCGCTTGAAGCAAATGTATCGACGCGAATATCTTTTTCATTAATGTCAACTTCCACTTCTTCCGCTTCCGGTAACACGGCTACCGTTGCAGTTGATGTATGGATACGGCCGCCTGATTCCGTTTCCGGTACGCGCTGCACGCGGTGTGCGCCATTTTCATACTTCAATTTTGAGTATGCACCAGTACCATTTACCATAAAAATAATTTCCTTATAGCCGCCGACACCGGTTGAGCTTGCCTCGATCACATCGATTTTCCACCCCTGTGTTTCAGCATATTTGATATACATGCGGTAAAGATCACCGGCAAACAGCGCAGCCTCATCTCCACCGGCAGCGCCGCGGATTTCCATAAAGACGTTTTTGTCATCGTTCGGGTCTTTTGGCAGCAGCAATATCTTTAACCGTTCCTCCAGCTCTTCCACTGCTTCGGATAGTTCCTCGATTTCCGCTTTTGCCATTTCCTGCATTTCTTCATCTGATTCATCTTCAAGCATTTCTTTCGCATCCTTCAATTGTCCGGTTACATCTTTATATTGCCGATAATTCTGCACAACCTCCTCCAGATCAGACTGTTCCTTGGAGTATTCACGCAGCTTATTCGTATCACTTATGACATCAGGGTCGCTAAGTAATTCATTTAATTTATTATATCGATTTTCCAATGATTGCAGACGCTCTAACATAACGGTCACCTCTTTTCGATTAACAGTATAATTATAGTATACTCTTGAAGGGAGGTCAAAATTAGCTGAAGTCGTATAGCTGTTCTTCCGATGCTGATTCAGCAGGTTTTTGACTACCCGGTTGCCTTCGTAGCATAATCTGGTCTCTTTCAACAAAAAAAGAGCGCCGAAGCACTCTCTTTCGCTGATTATTCCGATAAGGCCCTGATTTCTTTTCCCCTGCAGCCGGGCTTGTCCGGTACTTCATGATGATGCCGGCATCTTGGTTCATAGGACTCTGATGCGCCAACCATGATGACCGGGTCGTTATATGATGCAGGCTTCCCGTTAATTAAACGCTGGGTGCGGTTTGCAGGTGAGCCGCAGACAGGACAGATAGCATTCAGCTTGGAGACGGACTCAGACTGTGCCATCAGCTTTGGCATTGCACCAAATGGTTCTCCGCGAAAATCGGTATCAAGACCGGCAGCAATGACACGAATGCCTTTATCGGCCAGTTCATTTGCCACGGAAACAATGTTGTCATCAAAAAATTGAACTTCATCGATCCCGACCACATCTACATTTGTATGATGAAGATATTCAAAAATTTTATCGGAAGTTTTCACAGGGCGTGCGATAATTGATGTACCATTATGGGAAACGACAGACTCGTCGGAATATCTGTCATCAACGGCCGGCTTAAAAACAAGGACTGATAAATTGCCATATGTTGCACGGCGAACCCGTCGTATCAGCTCCTCTGATTTTCCGGAGAACATACTGCCGCAAATTACTTCCAGCCATCCGCTTTGTTTCATCACGTACATGTACAGGGACTCCCTTCAAGGTCGTATTTCTATTATGTAATGTTTAGTTTAACATTTGATCGGACTTTTAACCGGTAACGGCATTTATCCTTTTCATTAAAGTGAAAAAAACAGGCAACGTAGAGACAGATTGCCTGTTTTCATATGAATGAGGTTTGGTCGCCTCAGCTTTTTATTTCATATTATATTTTTTCTTGAATCGGTCTACTCGTCCGCCGACTTTATCAGCTTTTTGTTTTCCTGTGTAGAATGGGTGTGAAGCTGAGCTGATTTCAATTCGGATAAGCGGATACGTGTTGCCATCTTCCCACTCGATTGTTTCCTCGGAAGTTTGTGTTGAACCGCTCAAGAATTTATAATCTGAGCTCGTGTCCAGAAAAACCACTTTTCTGTATTCCGGATGAATTTCTTTTTTCATATCTTTCCACTCCTTTTTGCCCTGAATCCTTTGGAAACAGAGTTATTGCAAGAGCCGTCACAGGTCTCAATACCTTATTTAAACTCACATAAAAATAGGTTGTTCAAAAGTCCGGTAAAAATGACACGTCGATAGAGGACCTTCTGCTAAAACCACCCACGTGCTGTAGGCAACGCAGAAGTCATCACATCCTGTGGGAGCTCGTTAGCTTCCCGTTCCGTTGCTCATGTATTTTAATACATACGTTCCACTACTCAAAGCTACGATATCTTGAACTTCTCGGTCCTTTTTATCCATCTTTTGAACACGCACTAGAAAAAATTATAACAGCATGACGTTATGATTGCAATAGCCAATCATTGCTTATTATCTTTTCTATACTTTTGTTCCTTTACGCTTCATTTCTTCCTCCATTTGCTGGAAAAATTCATCATTATTTTTCGTTGACCGGAGACGTTTCAGGAAGCGATCAAGGAAGTTATGGGAGTCTTGCATGGTTTTGCGGATGGCCCATATTTTATCCAGATGATCTTTCGAAACAAGCAATTCCTCTTTTCGTGTTCCGGATTTCAATATGTCAATTGAAGGGAAAATCCGGCGTTCAGCAAGACTCCGATCAAGGTGCAATTCCATGTTGCCGGTTCCTTTAAATTCTTCATAGATGACGTCATCCATGCGGGAACCTGTATCAATTAAAGCAGTTGCAAGGACAGTAAAACTGCCGCCTTCCTCAATATTCCGCGCTGCACCAAAGAAACGTTTCGGACGGTGAAATGCAGCCGGGTCGATACCACCGGAAAGCGTACGGCCACTTGGCGGAATGACGAGATTGTATGCACGGGCAAGACGTGTAATGCTATCCATTAACACAATCACATCACGTTTGTGTTCAACCAGGCGCATTGCACGTTCCAGGACAAGTTCCGATACCTTGATATGGCTTTCCGGAACTTCATCAAAAGTTGAACTGACAACATCCACATCCTCATGAACCGAGCGTTCAATATCCGTTACTTCTTCCGGACGCTCGTCCACCAGTAAAATAATCAGTTTGGCTTCCGGATGATTCGTCGAAATACTATTGGCAATTTCCTTCAGGAGCATTGTTTTACCAGCTTTTGGCGGTGCAACGATTAATCCGCGCTGACCAAATCCGACCGGTGTCATCAAATCAATGATACGCGTTGATATATTTTTAGTCTTCTGCTCAAGCTGCATTAGACGATCAGGATACAGTGCCGTGAGTGCAGGAAAATGAACACGTTCTTTTGACGTCTCCGGATCTTCCCCATTTACCGCGTCAACATGCAGCAAACCGTAATAGCGTTCGTTTTCTTTTGGCGGACGCACTTTGCCGGAAACTTTATCCCCATTTCTTAAATCAAAACGGCGAATTTGTGATGCGGAAATATAAATATCTTCTGCACTCGGGGAATAATTGATTGGGCGAAGAAAGCCAAATCCTTCTGAAGGTATTATTTCCAGAATCCCATCCATAAATAAGTAGCCATCTTTTTCAGCCTGTGCTTTTAAAATAGCAAAAATAAGTTCTTTTTTTGTCAGTTTTGCATAGTACGATACTTTGTATTCCCGTGCCAGAGCATAAATCTCTTTTAATGTTAATGTCTCCAGATGGGAAATTGTTAATGATGCCATTAAATCACCACACCTATTCATTTGAGGTTGTTCAAAAGTCCGGCAAAAATGAATCGCCGTCTAGTGAAGCTTCGACTAAATACCGACATGTCCTGTATCAATGTCGAAGCCACCCATACTGTGGAAGCTCTGCTTGCTTCTCTGTTGCTCGTGTACTACTTCGCTACTCAAAGCTGCGCAGCCTCGAACTTTTAACACACACGACGTGTTAGTGCCGGCGTTTTCAAAGGACATGACGAACCTAACCGACCGGGCCTTTTTATCATCCTTTTTGAACACACGTATATATTTACATCTTGAAAACTGTGAATGTTCTCATTCTATTTGAATGGTCAGTATAACTATAGGAAGAGTTTGCAGGAAGCTAGAATGGAAGTTTTCCTATTTTACAATTATCATTGCCGTTTATTCCTATTCATAAACATATCCATCATACCCTTTTCCAGGGTAATATTCAATACTATTTCAAATATTTTTGTCTGTACCAACGGATTAAAGTTGAAAGCAGATTCAAGAGTAAAGGAAGCCAGCTGGAATTTGGCTTCCTATTATTTGATTTATGTTAAACGTTATTAAGGTTGTATAACAAGATTTGGTTTTTTACTAAGGCTGTGTTCACCGTCAATGAAACGGACTGTCCCGCTTTTGGCACGCATTACAACAGTTTGTGTTGTTGCTTTTGAACCTTTGAATCGTACGCCTTGGAGCAGTTCTCCATCGGTTATTCCGGTAGCAGCAAAAATAGCATCGTCACCATCGCAGAAATCATCCATGTAAAACACTTTATCCAAATCAGCAATCCCCATTTTATGACAGCGTTCAATTTCTGCATCACTGGACGGGACGAGCTTGCCCTGGATTTCGCCGCCAAGGCATTTTAACGCTGCCGCACTGAGGACACCCTCTGGAGCACCCCCGATTCCCATTAGAATGTCAACACCAGTGTCGTCGAAAGCTGTATTCATGGCTGCAGCCACGTCGCCATCCGGGATTAACTTGATCCGTGCTCCAGCAGTACGGATTTCTTCAATTAGTTCCGTATGACGCGGACGATTCAGAACAATCACGACCAGGTCTTCAACTGCCTTATTTTTTGCTTCAGCAACTGCTTTTAAGTTATCCAGTACAGAGGCATTAATATCAATTTTTCCAACAGCCTCCGGACCAACTGCTATTTTTTTCATATACATGTCCGGGGCATGCAGCATTTTTTTCTCATCGGCAATCGCAATAACAGCCAGCGCATTCCATGTACCTTGTGCAACGATATTTGTCCCTTCCACAGGGTCTACAGCTATATCCACTTTTGGACCGGAACTTGTACCGAGTTCTTCACCAATATAGAGCATCGGCGCTTCGTCTTTCTCCCCTTCACCGATGACAACAGTGCCCTGCATCGGGATTGTGTCAAAGACATCACGCATAGCTGAGGTTGCAGCGTCATCTGCTTCATTCTTTTTCCCACGTCCCATCCAGCGTGCGGATGATTGTGCCGCCGCTTCTGTTACGCGGACGATTTCCATTGTTAAACTTCTTTCCATTTTCCCCTCTCCTTTAATAAAAATTATCCTCATCCCAAAAGGATTTACATATAGAGGGGTTTCTTTAGCCCTTTTCGCAATATATTGTTGCTTTTTGACCACCGCAGCTGAAATTCACGAGTGCTCGTCGCGTTAAATGTTGTCTCAGTGTAGCATACGCTCCTCGCAGTTTCGCAGCTTTCCCACAAGATGCTTTGCTTGGTGCCCGTCGCGTTAAATGTTGTTTCGGTGTAGCACGCGTTCCTAGTACGCACATCACTGTGGAGCTCACTTTGGCCACTATTCCCGCTTGAGTCGACGTGTGTTTCAACTGCTATATTTTAATTTCTTCTATACAGTGGCTTGTAAAAAACAACATTCATTAAAAAAGCAGTCTTTCTTTATGGTATTTCACTTTTATTTGAAGTCAAGTCGTCTGCTCTTTTATTAGGAATCCTGAAAATGCTCGATTTCCTGCTCATTCATTTCTTCGCGCCATATGTTGGCACCAAGATAATTTAGCTTTTCAGTGATTTTTTCATAGCCGCGGTCAATATGCTCCACACCTGTGATTTCAGTGACACCATTTGCCATCAGTCCAGCAATGATAAGTGATGCACCTGCACGCAGATCACTGGCTTTTACACGTGCGCCTTCGAGCTGGACGGGCCCGTTTACAATCACTGAGCCGCCTTCCACTTTAATATTGGCATTCATCCGCCGCAATTCATCGATATGTTTAAGACGCGCGGAATAGATCGTATCCGTTACAACACCTGTATTGACAGCCTTCGTCAATAATGATGTGAACGGCTGCTGCAGATCAGTCGGAAACCCGGGGTAAACTAATGTTTTAACATCAACACTTTTAAGCGGATGCTTCGGTGCGATATATAATTGTTCATCGCTTTGCTCCACTGTAACACTCATTTCTTCCAGCTTGGCCAGTACGGATTCAAGATGCTGTGGTATAACATTGTCTAAAATCACTTCGCTGCCTTGTGCCGCAGAGGCTATTGCATATGTACCAGCCTCAATCCGATCCGGAATAATAGTATGCTGGCATCCATGCAATGATGGTACACCTTCAATCCGGATCACGTCTGTCCCAACTCCTTTGATTTTGGCGCCCATATTGGTCAAAAGTGTTGCAACATCAATAATCTCCGGTTCTTTTGCAGCATTTTCAATGATGGTTTTGCCTTTTGCTTTCACTGCGGCAAGCATAATATTAATGGTTGCCCCTACACTGACGACATCAAGGTAAATCCTGGCTCCACGCAGCTGATTGGCCCGGATATAGATGGCGCCTTGTTCATTGGTTACTTCAGCTCCCAATGCCTCAAAGCCTTTAATATGCTGATCGATCGGACGCGGCCCCAAATGACAGCCGCCCGGAAGCCCAATAACCGCCTGATTGAATTTACCGAGCATGGCACCCATAAAATAATAGGATGCCCTTAATTTTTTTACTTTACCGTTCGGCAGCGGCATCGATACCATATTTTCAGGATCAATGTGCACTGTTTGCCCATCCCAGCTGACTTTTCCACCTATTTCCTCCAGCAAATCACCTAGCGTATAAACATCTGATATGTCGGGCAACCCCTCAATCATGACATGTGAATCAGCTAAAAGAGCAGCAGGCAGTAATGCAACAGCACTATTTTTAGCTCCATTGATCCGTACTTTGCCATTTAGTAAATGACCGCCCTCAATTAATATTTTTTGCAATTACAGCACCCCGCTTCTCGACGTCGTACACTTCTACCCTGTCCAGTCGCCTCCGCTTTTCTTTGGCTAACTGCGGCTCCTAGCGACTAGCGGAGTTCCTGACTCCTCCCTGCGATAAGTCAACGTCAAATCGCTTCAGCTCTTCGCGTTTCCTTTATCTCAGTCGGAGCAGTCCACCCCGTAAGTCGCTGACCAGTCGCCTCCGCTTTTCTCCTTACCCTAATCATTTTTTCCAGTTATATGCATTTATTCCGCATTAACATACAATAGATTCAGTTTCAGTTTATTTTTGCTTGTTCCAGTCAGCAAGGAATTTTTCAATACCTTGATCTGTCAATGGGTGCTTAACCAGTTGACCGAGCACTTTGTATGGCAGTGTCGCAATATGTGCACCATTTAAAGCAGCGTCTGTCACATGCAGTGGATGTCTGATGGAAGCTGCTATAATTTCCGTTCCAATATTGTGACGATCGAATATTCCGGAAATGGTTGCAATCAGATCCATACCATCATGTCCAATATCGTCCAGTCTTCCAAGGAATGGCGATACGTAGGAAGCACCTGCACGAGCTGCCAAGAGTGCCTGGTTCGCATTAAAGATCAGTGTCACGTTTGTTCTGATGTTCAAATCACTGAACGCTTTAACGGCTTTCAGGCCTTCCAGTGTCATCGGAACCTTAACTGTAATATTCGGTGCGATTGCCGCCAGCTCTTTCCCTTCTTTCACCATACCTTCTGCATCTTCTGAAATAACTTCCGCACTGACGGATCCGGATACTTCATCGGTAATTTCCTTCAACCGGTCGTGAAAGGAAACACCTTCTTTTGAAACGAGACTTGGGTTAGTTGTCACACCCGCCAGAATACCAAGTTCATTTGCAGACCGGATTTCATCAATACTTGCGGAATCCAAGAAAAAATTCATTGGTAAAACCCTCTCTTTCTTAATTTAAACGGTCTCTGCCAGGCAGTGATCAAATCTGAGATTTTTCACCCGGCAGCCGTTATTGTTACAGCCTATGACTAAAATAATATGCCAATCTTATGCTTGATTAGAAGAACCGAACTCGTGCATTTTTTCGACAACCGTTTGCTTGATGGCATCACGCCTTGGAAGGACAATTAGAAAACTTGACTTCTTCCAGCCTTACCTCAGTTGTACTTATCAGGCAGGACGTTTTATACGCTTCTATCTGCTAAGTAAATTAATTACAGTATAAGAATATCAACAAGAACGTAAAGTCGCAAGCTACAGAATGAGATTGCTTTATTTCTGCATTTTAAAAATGCAGCAAAAGAAAACTGTCTGCTGCATCATTACCCTATTATGATATGACTATAAGCACGATAAAAGCGCATTATTCCAATATACTTTTGACAAAACGGCTGACTTCCTGAATGCTGAACGGCTTAGCAAATACTTTTCTTATAATACCGAAATGTTTTAATTCCTCCCCGGCATCTTCAGCCAAACCACTCATCACAATTGCCGGAATAAAGATTTGATCATGTTCCAATTGTTTTAATACCTGTGAACCATCCACAACGGGCAATTTATAGTCGAGCATTAGTAAATCAAATGACCCGGCGTATATTTTGTCCAGTGCTTCCTTACCCGTTTCAGCCGTTGTCACACTAAATCCTTCATCAGTGAATACTTCCTGTAATAACATACGTATTCCAGCCTGGTCATCAACTACCAATATCTCCTTTGTCATGCTTGTCTACCCCCAGCTACACGAATTCTATATGATGTTTACTTATCTGTATTCGATAAAATTTCGTAAAATCCTTCTTTTTAAAGAACAGAATTCAGGAGGGACTGAGTTATTTTTAGAAACACTTGGCTTTTCTGGAAACACAGAAGTACGACGTTTTATAGAAAAAAGACCTAACCCAAAAACCAAGTGTATGTTCTTGACTTAGATCTTTTTGCTTTAGTTGTGATTATGATATTGCTATCCGGGCAGCAGCACCGACGAACCCGTGGAACAGCGCTTGGGGGCGGGTCGGGCGCGATTTGAATTCTGGATGGAACTGACATGCCACAAACCATGGGTGGTCAGCGATTTCAATGGTTTCAACCAATCTGCCATCAGGACTGGTACCAGAAAGAATCATTCCATTCTCATGCATTTGCTCCCGGTAATCATTGTTAAATTCATAACGGTGCCGATGACGCTCATATACCAATTCCTCTCCATCATACGCCTGTTTCGTTTTCGTATCATCCATCATTTTGCATGGATAACTGCCTAGCCGCAACGTACCGCCCAAATCAGAAATGTTTTTCTGTTCTGGCAATAAATCAATAATCGGATGTGGTGTATCCGGGTCTATCTCAGCGGAATGCGCGTCCTCAAGACCCAGAACATTCCTGGCAAATTCAACCGTGGCAAGCTGCATTCCCAGACAGATGCCTAAAAATGGTTTTTTGTTTTCACGGGTATAGCGGATTGCTTCGATTTTGCCTTCAATTCCGCGGTCGCCGAAACCACCAGGAACAAGTACTCCATCTACATCTTCCAATTCACGTTTGATGACTTCTTTATCCTGCTTCTCCGCGTTTATCCATTTGACTTGAATATCTGTATCAAAACCAAACCCTGCATGTTTTAATGCCTCTACAACTGAAAGGTAAGCATCCGGAAGCTCCACATATTTTCCGACCAGTCCGATAACCGTTGTGCTTGATAAATTGCGCACACTGGAAATGAGTTGTTCCCATTCTTGCATGTCTGCTTCCTTGCAATCCAGCCCAAAATGATCACATGTCAATTGATCAAGTTGCTGCTCTTGCAGTGCAATCGGAACCTGGTACAATGTATCTGCATCACGCATCTCAATCACTGCTTGTTTATCCGTATCACAAAACAGGGCAATCTTTTCTTTCATTTCATCACTGATCGGCAATTCCGAACGCAATACAATAACATCTGGCTGAATGCCTAATGAACGTAATTCTTTCACACTATGCTGGGTCGGTTTTGTTTTAACTTCACCGGCAGCCTTGATATATGGCACAAGTGTACAATGAATGTACATGACGTGTTCCCGTCCAATGTCACTTTTGATTTGACGGATGGCTTCCAGAAATGGAAGTGACTCAATATCCCCAACTGTTCCGCCAATTTCCGTGATAACAACATCAGCTTTTGTCTTCTGTCCAGCACGAAAAACCTGTTCCTTAATTTCATTTGTAATATGCGGAATGACTTGGACAGTACCGCCTAAATAGTCACCGCGGCGCTCTTTCTTAATTACACTGGAATACACTTTTCCTGTCGTAATATTGCTGTACTTATTCAAATTGATGTCAATGAACCGCTCGTAGTGCCCCAGATCAAGGTCGGTTTCCGCACCGTCTTCAGTCACGAACACTTCACCATGTTGGTAAGGGCTCATTGTTCCCGGGTCAACGTTTATATACGGATCAAACTTTTGAATCGTCACCTTCAATCCCCGATTCTTCAAAAGCCTTCCCAATGAAGCAGCTGTTATCCCTTTCCCCAGTGAAGAAACTACACCGCCGGTCACAAAAATATATTTAGTCAATGATTCATCCCTCTACTTTCTATTTGAATTAATGTTGTATCGCTTATTACTTCTGTAAATAGGTTATATCGTTCGTTAAAAGTTAAACATAAGAAAAAATCGGCTGATGCGCCGTCTGTTTGAAAACTGGATTCAAGAAGCCGAATTCAAGGAAATGGGTGAATTAGCCGATTCCAATTAGAACTATACTGAAACATAAACAAAAAACGCCCCCCCTTTTATAAACAGGGGGAGCGCCGGATGTTTATGAATTTAGCGAGCCCAATTAAAATTGTACCCATCGGTATCTAAAAAGTCAAGCGGATTCTTTATCCACCACATAACTGGCAGTAAGTTCCTCTCATTACAGAATGTTTTATAAAAGTGTGGGGGGATCAACTGCCTGTAAAGGTCCGATTCTGTTCAACTAACATTCAGTGGGGAAAAGCACCCCACTGAATGAAGTTTCACTTTACCTATTATCTTCATCTTCATTGCTATCATCATCATCTTCATTATCATCTTCATCATCATCAAAATCGTCAACTTCATCGAATTCATCGTCAAATTCGTCGTTTTCATCAAGTTCATCTTCACCGAGTACTTCATCATCAAATGTACCTGTCAATATCTCGACATTATCGTCCGCAACATCCAAGTTCCCTTCTTCAGGCTCTTCACGCGGAACTTCTTCTTTCTTTTTCTTCTTCGCTTTCTTTTTCTTAGGTGCCGTTGATACGATTTCGTCCATTTGTTCAACCGGATACCAGCGCTTCAATCCCCACACGCCGGAACTGACTGTCAGGAATCTGCCATCTAATGTCAGATCTGTATAAAATTGTGCAATGTATTCCTGTTTCTGTTCTTCGGTAAATCCTTTGAATTCAGCTATTTGGTCATAAAGTTCATTGAAATCCATTGCTTTTTTTTCATCCCATAAGCGTTCATTTGCCAGTTCAACCATTGATTTTACTTCCAGTTCTTCGCGGCTGTAGTTTTTCAAGCTCACGACTACCGCACTCCCTTTTCATGTATTTCATTTCAAGGCTATTACACCTGATTATTAATGTTCTGTACATCATATTGCTTAAATCGTACCATTCATTATAAACAAAAATGGACGGAATATGCCAGTATAAACAATAATGAGAAATGAATTATTTCTAAAGCTGCAGCTGCGGACATGAAAAGTCAGGAATCGGCTATTTCGCCGATTCCTATAATCCTGCCTCTGCTATTACATATTCCTTCTGTACTGACCGCCTACTTCATAAAGTGCGTTCGTGATTTGGCCAAGGCTAGCCACTTTTACGGTTTCCATCAATTCTGCAAAAATATTACCGCCGGATGCTGCCACTTGCTTTAATTGTTCAAGGGCAGCGTCAGTATATTCTTTATGAGTATCCTGGAATTTATGCAGTTCACTGATCTGATGCTCTTTTTCTTCTTTGGATGCCCGGGCAAGCTCCATTGAATTAATGTTATCTTCTGACGTCGAATTTGGATTGACATAAGTATTCACTCCGACAATCGGCAGCTCACCGGAGTGTTTTTTGCCTTCATAGTACAATGATTCTTCCTGGATTTTGCCGCGCTGGTATTGGCGTTCCATGGCGCCAAGCACACCACCGCGGTCATTCATTTTTTCAAATTCCTGCAGAACAGCTTCCTCCACCAGGTCCGTCAGTTCTTCCACAATAAATGACCCCTGCAGTGAATTTTCATTCTTTGTCAGTCCAAATTCTTTATTAATAATCATCTGTATGGCCATCGCACGCCTGACAGATTCTTCTGTCGGTGTTGTGATCGCTTCATCGTATGCGTTCGTATGCAGTGAATTCGTATTGTCCTGAATAGCTAAGAGTGCCTGCAGCGTTGTCCGGATATCGTTAAAATCAATCTCCTGTGCGTGCAATGAGCGGCCGGATGTCTGGATATGGTATTTCAGCTTTTGACTCCGCTCATCGGCACCATATTTATCGCGCATCGTAATCGCCCAGATGCGGCGGGCAACACGACCAATCACCGTATATTCGGGATCTAGCCCGTTGGAAAAGAAGAACGACAGATTTTGCGCAAATTTGTTCACATCCATGCCGCGGCTCAAATAATATTCTACATACGTAAAGCCATTAGCAAGCGTGAATGCCAGCTGAGTAATCGGATTGGCACCTGCTTCTGCGATGTGATAGCCAGAAATGGAAACAGAGTAATAATTCCGGACATTTTTATCGATAAAATACTGCTGAATGTCGCCCATCATGCGAAGAGCGAACTCCGTCGAGAAAATGCATGTGTTCTGACCCTGATCCTCTTTTAAAATATCGGCCTGAACCGTTCCACGCACAACGGATATCGTCTCATCCCGCATATTTCGATATTCTTCACCGCTCGGTTCACGTCCTTTTTCTTCTTTGAATTTCGTCAGTTGCTGATCAATCGCTGTATTGAAAAACATCGCCAGAATAATGGGTGCCGGGCCGTTGATCGTCATAGACACCGATGTTTTCGGGTCGATCAGGTCAAACCCGTCGTACAGTTTTTTCATGTCATCCAATGTACAAATGCTCACACCACTTTCGCCGACTTTTCCGTAAATATCCGGACGGGGTGCAGGGTCTTCCCCATACAGTGTTACCGAATCGAATGCTGTTGACAGCCGTTTTGCTTCACTGTCTTCAGATAAATAATGAAATCGCCGGTTGGTGCGTTCCGGTGTGCCCTCTCCGGCAAACTGTCGTGTCGGATCTTCACCTTTGCGTTTGAATGGAAAGACACCTGCCGTATACGGAAAAGACCCCGGAATATTCTCCTTCATCAGCCACTTTAGGCGATCTCCCCAGTCCTTATATTTTGGAAGCAGGACTTTTGGTATTTTCAGGCCTGAGATCGACTCTGTCGTTAAGTCCATTTCAATTTCTTTGTCACGGATTGAAAATGTCAGTTTATCCTGATTGTATGTTTCTTTCGTTTCATCCCAATTGTCGAGCAGTTTTTTCGCATGCTTATCAAGTTTGTCTTCATACGTTTGGATGGCTTTGTTGATTGTTTCGGTGCTGTCATCATCATTTAGGACACTTTTGGTACCTTCAAGCTGGTAAAGTTTTCGTGCTATATCACTTTGCTTTTCCGTCTTTTCGTGGTAATCCCTGATATGTGAGGCGATTTCCCGCAAATAATGACGGCGTTCATTTGTAATGATCATGTTTTGCTTCTTGGCAATGGTATTGCGATCAAAGCCGATTGTGTCATTCCAGCCGAACTTTTCATTCAGCGTATCTATCATGGATGCGAACAATGCATTCGTGCCGGCATCATTGAACTGATTGGCAATTGTACCGAAAACCGGGAACGTTTCCTTATCTTCACCGAACAGCATATGACTGCGCTGATATTGTTTGCGGACCTGATTCAATGCATCTTCAGACCCTTTTTGCTCAAATTTGTTAATGACAACAAAATCAGCAAAATCAATCATATCAATTTTTTCAAGCTGTGAAGGTGCACCGAATTCAGCCGTCATAACATACATGGAAAGATCAGTGACATCGGTGATTGCCGCATCTCCCTGGCCGATTCCGCTTGTTTCAACAATAATGAAATCATATTCTGCGGTACGGAGCACATCAATGACATCCTGGAGCGCCTGGGACAGCTCTGTTCTTGATCCCCGTGTCGCCAATGACCGCATATAGACACGATCAGTAAAAATCGCATTCATCCGGATTCGGTCACCAAGCAAAGCGCCGCCAGTTTTCTTTTTCGTCGGGTCGATCGAAATGATGGCTATTTTTTTGTCCGGTATTTCATGGATAAAGCGGCGAATCAACTCATCGGTCAGTGAACTTTTACCGGCGCCTCCTGTGCCAGTAATACCCAGGACCGGTGCATGGTTCGATTGTGACCGCAGTGTATTCAGAACGGCTTGCTTTTCCTCATCCTCATCGTGGTTTTCGATATAGGTGATCAAGCGGGCAATTGCCTGCCGCTCACTGTCAGCCAGCTTTTCCTGTTCACGTTTCAAATCAATTGGCGGTAGGAAATCACATTCCTCAAGCATGCTGTTGATCATTCCCTGAAGCCCCATTTCACGGCCATTATTGGGTGAAAAAATGCGTGATACCCCATACGCTTCCAGTTCGGTGATTTCACGCGGAATAATCACACCCCCGCCGCCGCCATAAACCTTGATATGACCGGCGTCCAGCTTATGAAGAAGGTCAATCATGTATTTGAAGTATTCCACATGCCCTCCCTGATAGGATGAAATCGCAATTCCCTGGGAATCTTCCTGAATAGCCGCGTAGACGACTTCCTCCACTGAACGGTTGTGACCGAGATGGACAACTTCTGCACCACTTGATTGAAGAATTCGCCGCATAATATTGATCGAGGCGTCATGTCCGTCATATAAACTTGATGCCGTTACAAATCGGACAGGATTGACCGGTTTATAAATCTGAACTTGTTCCATATGAACCCTCCTTGAAAAACTTTCTGTTCAGTCGCTCTTAACATTTGGCATGCCGTTAATGGACAGAGACTGCATCAGAAAATGGATTTGACGTTCAATATACTCCTTCAGGGTGAATTGTTTTTGCAACATCCACCTCCTGAACCCCCACATTTGACCTTGAACAAAAATATTATTGGCGATAAGAGCAGCATCCTGCCTGAGAATGCTGCCAGGTACACAGGTCACAATCATTTTTTCCAGCATAGCCACCATATCCCGTTCCTTCTGCAGCACGTATTCTTTCGTTTCTTGTTTGAGTGACTTGACTTCCTGATACATGATGACAACTTCTTCCTGCATGTCGTCCATCAGGTGAAAATACGATTCAACGACTTTTTCCAAATTGGCTACAGTTGGATTCTTCCAGTCAATGGCAGCTTCCAGACGCTCTCTTACCTGATCATAAATCGCATCACAAACGAGAAACAGCACATCTTCTTTTGTCCGGATGTATTCGTACAATGTACCGATACTGAATCCCGATTCTTTTGCGATCTCCCTCGTTGTCGTGCGGTGAAACCCTTTTTCTTTGAATAAGGCAATCGCACCCTTGATCATCTGATTTCGCCGCTTCTCGATCAAATCGGTATCTTTCACAGAAGAAACAACTTGGTTATTTGTCATTCAGCCGCCCCCTTTCTTTTTCCATTGGTTAAAGATTTCCTGTGCGCATTTATACGGGTCATCTTCGGCTTTAATTGTCATGTCTTTGTTCTCCACATAAGCTTTTACATCCCGCCAGATTTCTTCGCGGATCAGTTCATATACTTCCAGCTCCTGCTGCTGTTTCCGGCGTTTTTGGCCTTCCTTGGTACTGTATAAATAGTCATGGTGCTCATTGATTTTTTCCCAAAATGTATCGATTCCTTTGTTTTCAGTTGTGATCGTTTTGACAATCGGAATTTCATATGTTTGCTTCGTCATCATAACGAGCTCTTTCAGGAGTGCTTTTAATCTCCCTACACCTTGGAGATCTGCTTTGTTGATGATGAACAGATCGGCAATTTCCATGATCCCTGCCTTGAAAATCTGAAGCACATCACCACTGTTCGGTGTCAGGATAAGTGCGGTTGTATCAACAATTTTCATGATATCAAGCTCAGATTGCCCAACACCTACCGTTTCCACCATCACAACGTCAAAGCCATATGCATCACAAATACGGACAGCATCTTTGGTTGCACGGGCGAGGCCTCCCAGACTGCCGCGAGTTGCCATGCTGCGAATGTATACACCGTCATCGGTGAAATGCTCGTTCATGCGGACACGATCACCGAGCAAGGCACCGCCGCTGAACGGACTCGTTGGATCAACCGCAATGACCGCAACTGTCTTGCCTTCACTTCGGATATGGGTGATCAGACGGTTCACAAGTGAACTTTTTCCTGCCCCCGGTGATCCGGTGATGCCCACATAGCGCGCATGCTTTTTGCCGGAAAAAACACCACTGAGGAGTGCGAGCTTATCAGGGTGATCATTTTCAACGATTGTAATCGCCCGAGCCAATGCACGTATGTCTTTTTGTTTCATCTGTTCAACAATTTGGTGCATAGGACTGACTTCCTTTCATGCAATGTGAGCTGCTTTCGGCGCAGGTTGATGCTGTTGCCGTGTGAATTTGCAACCTTTTCGTGATTTGGTGGTGCGCTCGCTGACTTTAGGCGTTCACTCGAAATGGTGAACTTGAGCCGATGACAATTTAAGCCAAACTTCGAGGCCTTCCTATTTCGTCAGCATCCGACCAATCACGAGACGTTGGATTTCGTTTGTTCCTTCATAAATTTGGGTGATTTTTGCATCGCGCATGTACCGCTCAACCGGATAATCTTTTGTATAGCCATACCCGCCAAATACTTGCACTGCTTCGGTCGTAATTCTCATAGCAGCATCACCGGCAAATAGTTTGGACATGGCTGATGCTTTCCCGTATGGCTGACCTTCTGACTCAAGCCATGCCGCCTGATAGGTTAATAGACGGGATGCTTCTATCTCTGTCGCCATATCGGCCAGTTTGAATGAAATACCCTGATTGGCCACAATTGGTTTGCCGAACTGTTCACGTTCTTTCGCATAATCCGCAGCGGCATCAAGTGCACCCTGAGCAATCCCCAGTGCCTGAGCAGCGATACCGTTGCGTCCGCCGTCAAGTGTTGTCATGGCGATTTTAAATCCTTCACCTTCTTCACCCAGCAAATTTTCTTTTGGAATACGGCAGTTTTCAAAAATAAGTTCAGTTGTTGGGGATGATCGGATGCCGAGTTTTCTTTCCTTTTTGCCAGTAGTGAATCCTTCCGTTCCTTTTTCCACAATAAATGCGCTAATGCCTTTATGTCTTGCCTCCGGATCAGTCAGGGCAAATACAATATAAATATCCGCAACACCCCCGTTCGTGATCCAGACTTTATTGCCGTTTAGAATGTACTCATCACCATCTTTTTTGGCAACTGTTTTCATGCCAGCTGCATCACTGCCGGACCCTGGTTCAGACAGTGCATAGGCGCCCAATGCTTCCCCGGTTGCAAGAAGACTGAGGAACGTTTTCTTCTGTTCTTCGTTACCATATTTATAAATGGGCCAACTTGCAAGAGAAAGGTGCGCTGATAAGGTAACCCCGGTTGAGGCACACACTCTCGATAATTCTTCTACCGCAATCACATAACTGACAAAATCAGCACCGATTCCACCATATTCTTCCGGCCACGGGATTCCCGTCAGCCCCAATTCAGCCATTTTATCAAAAATATCGCGATCAAAACGTTCTGCTTCATCTCGTTCTGCTGCAGTCGGTTCTACATCTTTTTGGGCAAAATCACGAACCATCTTGCGCAGCATTTCCTGTTCTTCTGTCAGTTGAAAATTCATCGTACGTTGTCCCCCTTCAAAATTGAAAAACTTGATTGATTACCAGAGAATCTTTATTCATTCAGCGCAGTAGTTCTTTTGCAATCACGACATGCTGAATTTCATTCGTTCCTTCATAAATTTCGGTCACCTTAGCATCACGGAATAATCGCTCAACCGGATAATCCTCTGTGTAGCCATAACCACCATGAATCTGAACAGCTTCAATAGCTGCTTTCCGTGCTGTTTTCGATGCATACAATTTAGCCATAGATGCTTCTTTCTCGCATGAAACCCCACGCTGTACCAATGACGCAGCCTGATAGACCAATAGTTTGGCAGTTTCGACCTTCGTTGCCATGTCAGCAAGCTTAAACGCTACCCCCTGGTTTTGGACAATTGGTTTGCCGAATTGCTCACGCTCCCTTGCATAGCTGGTTGCATACGCAAGTGCTGCTTCACCGATTCCCAAAGCCTGAGCGGCAATACCGATTCGCCCCACATTTAAATTGGCCATCGCAATTTCAAAACCATTATCCTCTTCGCCGAGAAGCTGCTCTTTTGCAACGACACAGTTTTCAAAATTAAGCTGCACTGTACTCGACCCATGCAAACCCATCTTCTTTTCGGATTTCCCAATATCCAGTCCCGGTGTATCTTTTTCAACAATAAATGCGCTGATCCCTTTCGATCCCGGTTCGTCACTCGTCCGGGCAAACGTTACATATGTATTCGCCTCTCCGCCATTAGTAATAAACATCTTGGATCCGTTCAGAATGTAGCTGTCGCCATCTTTTTTCGCTTTAGTCCGCATGCTGGCGACATCAGAACCTGCCCCAGGCTCCGTTAATGCGAAGGCACCAAGATATTCACCTGTGGCAAGCTTTGGAAGGTAGTATTTTCTTTGTTCGTCATTGCCAAAATATAAAATCGGGTTGGTACCGACTGATGTATGAACGGATAAAATGACGCCGAGGGTCGCACTTACTTTGGAAAGTTCATTAATGGCTATAATATATGACATAAAGTCCATCCCGCTTCCGCCATATTTTTCAGAAATCGGAATTCCCATCAACCCGAGCTCCCCCATTTTCTGAATGATTTCTGCCGGAAAACGGTCTTCCCTCTCCATCCTGTCAATTTCCGGCTGCACTTCATGCTGGGCAAAATCCCGAACCATTTTACGCATCATTTTTTGTTCTTCGGAAAAATGCAGGTTCATATGATTTGGCCTCCTTTCTGCCATTCTAGGCTGTTTTAGTGACAATTGGCTTTATAATACAGAATACGCCACTTTCGTATTCCTGGGTTGATCTTAATTTCGCTTCCATTCAACTGTACTGATAAAAGCCTCTGCCTGATTTTTTACCGAGCCAGCCGGCATTCACATATTTGCGAAGCAGCGGGCATGGACGATATTTGCTGTCGCCAAAGCCGTCATGGAGCACTTCCATGATGTAAAGGCACGTATCCAGACCGATGAAGTCTGCAAGTGTCAGAGGCCCCATCGGATGGTTCATGCCGAGTTTCATCACCGTATCAATATCCTCCACTGATGCCACATCTTCGTGTACTGCATAAATAGCTTCGTTGATCATCGGCATTAATATACGGTTCGCCGCAAAACCGGGATAGTCATTCACTTCAACGGCTGTTTTGGAAAGTTCCTTCGCCATATCAGCAACTGCCTGATACGTTTCATCACTTGTCTGAAGCCCGCGAATAACCTCTACAAGTTTCATGACAGGCACCGGATTCATAAAATGCATCCCGATGATCTGGTCAGGGCGATTAGTGGCTGCTGCCATTTCCGTGATGGGAAGGGAGGATGTGTTGGTCGCCAAAATTGCATGGCTTGGTGCACTGGCGTCCAGTTCACGGAACACCTTTGTTTTTACATCCATATTTTCGACAATTGCTTCAATCACCATATCGCAGTTTTCGACTTTCTGAATATCTGTTGTCGGTTGAATCCGGGAAAGTGTATCGTTTTTTTTCTGTTCACTGATACGTTCTTTATCGACAGATTTTGTCAGCAATTTATCGATATGGCCGAAACCTTTCTGAATTGCTTCCTCACTGACGTCGTTCAGCAAAACATCATAACCAGATTGCGCGCAAACCTGGGCAATACCTGAGCCCATCTGTCCTGCGCCGATTACCATTACTTTTTTGATAGTCATTGCTTGCGCCTCCTTTTGAATTGAAATTGATGAATGAGCGATTTTGTCAGCAACTTCAGCAGCATCACATAAATCGGTCGACTCCAAAACCACGATCGAATAGCTTACACATCACTTTGGCACTTCCACCAGCATGGCGTCACCCTGGCCGCCGCCGCTGCAAATCGCTGCAATGCCAAGCCCTCCGCCACGGCGTTTCAGTTCGTGAATCAATGTCAAAATAATACGTGCACCACTTGCGCCGATTGGATGGCCTAAAGCAACTGCCCCGCCATTTACGTTGATTTTTTCCGGGTCAATACCGGCGATTTGGCCGCTAGCCAATGACACTGCCGCAAATGCTTCGTTAATTTCAAACAAATCAATATCATCTTTGGAACGACCGGTTTTTTCGAGCAATTTGTTAATAACCAGTCCCGGCGTTTTTGGAAAATCCTTAGATTCCACGGCAACTTCTGCATGGTCATGAATCGTTGCTATTGGTGTTCTGCCAAGCTGTTCCGCTGTTTCATCGGCCATCACGACAAATGCACCAGCCCCATCATTGACCCCGGGGGCATTGCCGGCTGTAATCGTTCCGTCACGGTCGAACGCCGGACGCAGTTTCGCCAGCGCGTCAACACTGGTATCCTTGCGCGGGGCTTCATCGGTATCGACAACGATCGGATCACCCTTTCGCTGCGGTACTTCAATCGAAACGATTTCTTCGGCAAATTTTCTATTCTCAATCGCTTTGACGGCACGCTGGTGACTGCGATATGACCATTCATCCTGCGCTTCCCGCGTTAAACCATATTCTTCGGCGGTGCTGTTGCCGTAGCTTCCCATGTGAACATCCGCAAATGAGCAAGTCAAGCCATCATATACCATCATATCGACTACTTTTTTATCGCCCATACGGTTTCCCCAACGAGCATCAGGCAAAATATACGGCGCATTGCTCATGCTTTCCATTCCGCCGGCAACAATAATATCTTCATCACCAAGCCTGATGAGCTGATCCGCAAGGGTAACACTGCGCAGGCCTGAAGCACAGACTTTGTTGATTGTTTCCGTTTTGACCTTCCATGGAATTCCTGCTTCACGTGCTGCCTGGCGGGATGGAATTTGTCCCTGTCCTCCCTGTAAGACAGTTCCCATAATGACCTCATCAACTTTTTCTTCAGCCAATCCTGCACGTTCCAACGCTTCCCGGATCGCTTTTCCACCCAGCTGTGATGCCGTAAAAGGCTTTAATGCACCCCCAAATTTACCAAATGGTGTTCTGGCTCCAGATACAATGACAGACTTTCGCATATATCCAACATCCTCTCTTAAAAATAGTTTTATCGTAGTATATGATAACGCTTACTTGTTAACGACTGAACGCTCGCTCGGGAACAGCTTTATGATAAAGAGGGGATGTCGATTCATCCCCTCTTTATCCACTTAGGCAGACTTCTGTTCCTCTTCCACAAACACGGACAATGCCAGTATTTCAGCAACATCCATGGTACTAATGTCTTCCTCAACTTCCTTTGCTTTCGTGCCATCACTCAGCATCGTCAGACAGAATGGACATGCGCTGGAAATCATTGTTGATTCAGTTTCCATGGCCTGTTCGGTACGAGCAACATTAATACGGTTTCCGGTTGTGTCTTCCGTCCACATGAGACCGCCGCCTGCACCGCAGCACATGCCGTTCTCCCTGCTGCGATCCATCTCAGTCAGCTCAAGTCCCGGGATAGATGTCAGAATCTCTCTCGGCGGATCATAGACACCGTTGTATCTTCCTAAATAACAGGAATCATGGTATGTCAGTCGCTGATTAATTTCCCGCTGCGGTTTCAGTTTACCATTCATCACCAGATCATAGAGCATTTGCGTATGGTGATAAACTTCTGCTTCAAAGCCGAAATCAGGATATTCATTTTTGAAAATATTATACGCATGCGGATCTATCGTCACAATCTTCTTCACATGATGTTTCTCGAATTCTTTTATATTTTTCTCGGCAATCTCCTGGAATAAAAACTCATTCCCAATACGACGGGCCGTGTCACCGGAGTTTTGTTCTTTATTTCCAAGAATAGCAAAGCTGACACCTGCCTGGTTCATTAATTTGGCAAAAGCAAGGGCTATTTTTTGACTACGGTTGTCAAATGATCCCATAGAGCTAACCCAGAAAAGATATTCAAAATCTTTTTCCTCTTTCTTGAGTTCTTTGACTGTTGGGATATAGGCATCTTCATCCTGTTCACGCCATTTGATCCGGTCTTTTTTGGAAAGTCCCCAAGGGTTCCCTTGACGTTCAATATTCATCACCGCACGCTGCGCATCCGGATCCATCTTACCTTCCGTCATAACAAGATAACGGCGCATGTCGATAATGGTTCCAACATGTTCATTCATAACCGGGCACGCATCTTCACAATTGCGGCATGTTGTACAGCCCGAAAGCTCCTCTTCCGTGATAACATCACCAATCAGGCTGACACTTTCCATGCCTGCAGCAGCTTCATCTGCTCCTGCACCGGCCAGCTGGTTCCCTTTTGTGTTAGAAAATGCATATGCAGGTACCCAGGCAGATTTTCCTGTAACGGCAGCACCTTTTTCGGTCAAATGATCACGGACTTTGATCATAATATCCATCGGTGACAGCATCTTGCCTGTGCCTGAAGCCGGGCATACATCCGTACAGCGCCCGCATTCGACACATGCGTAAAAGTCAATCATCTGGTGCTGTTCAAAATCCTCCACTTTTCCGACACCAAAGGAGATTTCATCTTCATTTTCTTCTTCATCTATATCAAAGTCGATCTTTTTTAATTTTCCCGGCACGCGTTTGCTCAAAAATACGTTGATGGGCGCAGCAATTAAGTGTGCGTGCTTGGATTGCGGTACGTATACCAGGAATGCCAGAATCGTAACGGTATGAATCCACCAGAAAACATAGAACATGACCATTGCTGCTGTTTGCGGCAACCAGCTAAAGGCCAAAGCTATCAAACTGGCAACTGGTTCTGTCCATGTTGCCGTTTCACCGTGCCAAAGAATCGCCATCCCATTTCCAGCCAGCACGGAAAGCATTAATGTCCCAATGAACAACAGAACAAGTCCCGCTTTAAAACCGCGCTTCAAACGAACGAGCTTTTCAATATAACGCCGGTAAAATGCCCAGACAACCGCCACAAGAATCATTAAAGTCACGATTTCCTGGAAAAACGTAAACCCTGGATAAAACATCCCAAATGGTAAATGATTGCCCGGTGCCAGCCCTTTTACAAACATATCGATGGCACCAAACTGAACGAGTAAAAAACCATAGAACATCATGATATGGATGATTCCGGATTTTTTATCTTTCAGCAGTTTCGACTGTCCGAAAACAATCTTGCCTATGCGGCGGAAGCGTTCTTTAAAATCCCGGTCAAACTCAGATTTCTTTCCCAACTTAATATAGGAAACCCGTGTTGCTACTACTTTGACGAATAAGTATATTCCATAGGCGGCAATCGCTATAAATGCGAGCCAGTTGATCAATAAAAATGTGTTCATCTTCCGCTCCCCCTTTGATATAGTATAACGAAAAATGTTAGCGATTGCATTATTTTGAAAAATAAAAGATGCGTGCCCTACATTTTTGCTGATACTATCACTTTATATGATGAATGATCATTCAGTCAACAGATTTATAGAAACTTAAGAAATTGGATTCACAACTACAATCTTAAGAAACGGACAAAAAGTGGGCATATTTTTTATGATGATGTTGCCCCTTTTTAGGAACTTTTCTCGATTGTAGTAGAAAGAAGGCTCACGGAGACAGGCAGACAGACTCCCGTTTAAGCCAACATGCGCCACACTATGCGGTTTGTCATTGTACGTTTATCAGGGAATCCCCATATTATCAGCTCAATGATTGCTTCGGGAAGACGACCAAAATAACGCAAAAAACTTGCAGAAGCATCTATCTCTGCAAGTTTTTCATCACTACATTTTCACCGGTGCATTTACACCGATCAGCTTGAGACCGTTTGCCAACGTTACCCGTACTGCCTTCATCAGAGCGATGCGTGCTTTGGTCAATTCCGGATTGTCCGGATCGAGCACTTTTTCAGCATTGTAGAAACTGTGCAGCAAGGATGCCAGATCAAAAACATACTGGGTCACTTTATGTGGTGCGTGTTTTTCAGCCGCATCAGCCACTGTCTGCGGGAATTCACCCAATTTTTTCAGAAGATCTGTTTCTTTTTCAACCGTTAACAGTTCGGCGTTAAACTCCCCGCTGGCAGCAATACCTTTTGATTTAGCCTGCTCCAGCATCGTACAGATACGGGCATGGGCATACTGGACATAATAAATCGGGTTATCATTTGATTGGGAACGTGCCAGATCCAGGTTAAAATCAAACTGTGTATCGTTTGATCGCATAACAAAGAAATAACGTGTCGCATCAGGACCTACTTCCTCCATCAAATCGCGCAATGCAACCGCATTACCTGTCCGTTTGCTCATGCGAACTTTTTCGCCGCCTTCGAACAGGTTGACGGTCTGAATGATTTTTACATCAAATTTTTCCGCCGGGTAGCCGAGTGCCTGGATCGCAGCACGCATCCGGGAAATATACCCGTGATGGTCGGATCCCCATACATTAACGATTTTATCAAAACCACGTTCAAGCTTATCTTTATGATACGCGATATCTGGTGTCAGGTACGTGTAACTGCCGTCCTGCTTAATCAGCACACGGTCTTTATCGTCCCCGAAATCGGTTGATCGGAACCATGTTGCCCCGTCCTGTTCATAGACATAACCGCCATCCCACAATGTCTGAACAGCCTCTTCCACCCTGTTATCATCATATAAAGACTGCTCAGAAAACCAGTTGTCAAAATGCACGTGAAAATCTGCTAAATCTTGTTTCAGATTGCCAAGCTCATAATTCAGACCATATTCTTTGAAAAATGCCAGGCGTTCCTGTCTGTTTTTATTCACCCATTGATCACCATACTCATCAGCCAATTTCTGACCAATGCCAACAATATCGTCACCGCGATAGCCGTCTTCAGGCATCACAGCTTCATAGCCAAGCGCTTCTAAGTAGCGGGTTTCAACGGACAGCGCCAAATGATCAATCTGATTCCCGGCATCATTAATATAGTATTCACGTGACACGTCATACCCCGCTGCATCCAGGACATTACAAAACACATCGCCATAGGCCGCGCCACGGGCATGGCCGAGATGCAAATCACCGGTTGGATTCACCGACACAAATTCAACCTGAATCTTTTTGCCTTGACCGGTATTTGATCGTCCGTATGTCTCACCGGCTTCCAGAATAGCCGGGATCAATTCACCAAGAAAGTCATTTTTCATGAAAAAGTTAATGAATCCGGGTCCGGCAATCTCCACTTTTTCAACATTTGCCTTTGCTTCGTCTATTTCAGCCATGATATCTTCGGCAATTTGACGCGGGGCCTTTTTAGCGACCCGTGCAAGCTTCATGGCAATATTCGTCGCAAAATCACCGTGCGCTTTTTCCTTGGGCTTTTCGAGAATGATTTCTGGCAGTTCGCTTTCTCCAGCCAGATCCGCTTTCAGGACAGCTGCGGCAATCTCTTGTTTCAGTATATCTTCTGTTTGTGATAATGCATTGCTCATTGGGAATCCTCCTTGGTTCGAATCATTAATGTCAGCTGATGCTTTCGTTCATCCTGTCCGTTCAGCTTAACGGTATAGTCAATGGTGAGCAGACCATCCTGGTGTTCGGACAGCGCCTGATAGTTTATCGTATTTGTAAATGTTTCCATATGTAGATTGCCGTGCGGATGCTGGAAAACATTTTCCGACGTCTTTTGCTTGCGGAATTGCTGGTGCATGCTGATGGAACCTGTTCGTTTTACACTCACTTTATCTGTAAGAATTGTGATCATATTATAAATCGGCGATCCGTCGTCAGCTGTTTCGTTATAGGTCAGCACATCCATGTTTTCTTTTCGATAAAATCGGCCAGTTTGCCTGACTGTATTGTATTCCATTTGCCCGTTGTCATCAATGGCTGTCTGCAGTTCAACAGCAACCTGTTTCGGGGTTTTGTTCATCGTATCGCTCCTGCTTGATATAATGTCCTATTATAGCGATAAGTTCCAGGAAATTTCAATATAAAGACTGACTGATCTTAAAAAAATACGCCGACCAGCTAAACTTGCGGTACAATTGTCTGATATAATGGTCAGAATTAAACAAGTCATGAGTATGTACGCCAGACTGAATGAAGGGCGGCAGGTCATTTTAAACAAATCCGGGAAAGGGGTTCTGTATATGATAGATGATGTATTTTAAATAAAGCAAAATATCATAGAGCGGTGTATCTACAGAATTGAAGAGGTTTATGATGACCCGGTAATCCTTAAGGACTTCACCAAATAAGACAGTATCATTTTAAATATCCAGCGAGCATGTGAAACTGCCATCGACTTATCGATGCACATTGTGGCCGAACAGCAGCTTGGATTGCCGCAAACAAGCCGTGAAGCATTTAAACCTGCTCCAGTATGCCGGGATGATTAATAAATCCATTGCAGCACAAATGAAGGCAATGGTCGGATTCAGAAATATTGCAGTAGTTAATTATCAAGAGATTGATCATCAAATATTGGAAAAAATCGTAACCACTCATATAAGCGATTTAAAATCATTCACCCACCAGATACGGAAGATTACGGATGAAAAATCAATGATGCCTATCCCCATAAAAATAACGGTCACATGCCCGGGGTTGCGAAATAAATCCGGGCGTTTTTTGGAAACAATCACGTATCTATGCCGCTGATCCATGCCATCCCGGGTTTAATTCCGTCCATTTTTTCCCATAATGAAAATAATAAACACATCATAAATGGAGTTAAAACATATGAAGAAATTTTTACGTTTGAACGGGGAAAAATACCGGCTGTTTTATCTCATACCGATCGGGCTATTTGCTTTCGGTCTGCTTTTGCTTGGCGGCGTATATTTTATCAGCTTTCTGTTGGGGCCGCCACAGCTTACTGATGATCAAAATACGATTTATTACAGTATAGACGGCGACGTAATTGGTGAAGAGCGTGGGGCAGAAAACCGGTATTGGGTGGATTTGGAAGAGATGTCCCCACATTTGATCGAGGCAACCCTGGCAATTGAGGATCGGCACTTTTACAATCATAATGGCTTTGATTTGCAGCGAATCGCCGGTGCAGCTATTTCCGATCTTAAACATTTTTCACTGGAAGAAGGCGCCAGTACACTGACCCAGCAATATGCCCGGAATCTGTTTTTATCACATGAAAAAACTTGGGCACGCAAACTGAAAGAAGCGTTTTATACGGTGAGACTGGAAATGTACTATTCAAAAGACGAGCTGCTCGAAGGTTATTTAAACACCATTTATTATGGGCACAGCGCTTATGGGGCGGAAGCAGCGAGCAGACATTTTTTTGATAAATCGGCAAGCGAGCTGACGCTGGCAGAATCTTCTATGCTTGCAGCCATCCCGAAAGGGCCCTCTTACTATTCACCCTTTCATCACCTGGAAAATGCCGAAAACCGACAGCAGCGGATTTTAGAATTAATGCTGGAAAATGATCAAATAACCGAACAGGAGCATTTTCTTGCCGTCCGGGAAGACCTGGCTTTCACCGAACCTGAACAACGGGAATACGTATCTGCCGCACCCTATTTTCAGGATGCTGCATTAAGCGAAGCAGCAGGGATTTTGGAGCTTGATGCCGAAAAAGTCCGTTCTGGTGGTTATCACATTCATACCACACTTGATACCCAGCTCCAAAAACAGCTTGAAACAAAAACAGAAAGTGTCATCCAGTCGGAAAGCGACATCCAGATTGGTGCCATGGCTATGCATCCGGGCACTGGAGGGATCCGTGCTTTAATCGGTGGCAGAGATTATAAAAGCAGTCCGTTTAACCGGGCAGTAAACGCGGAACGGATGCCAGGATCAGCTTTTAAACCGTTTTTATATTACGCAGCTCTAAACAACGGCTACACACCGACGACCATGCTGATGAGCAAACCAACCGCATTCAGACTTGAGGATGGTGAAGTCTATCAGCCGAGCAACTATAATGGCTATTATGCAAACGAACAAATCACGCTTGCCCAGGCACTGGCACTATCCGACAATGTGTATGCTGTTAAAACCAATTTGTATCTTGGACCGGAAAAATTGGCTAATACAGCGCAGACATTCGGCATTGACAGCAAGCTTAATGCTGTGCCCTCCCTGGCATTAGGTACTTCTTCGGTCACGGTGGAAGAATTGGTCACAGGTTACGGAATGCTCGCAAATGGCGGCTACGATATAGAAAGTCATACAGTATCCAAAATCGTTGACAGAGATGGCATTACCGTATTTGAGCGAAAACAGGAAGAAGAGGAGCCAGTCCTTGATCCGCAATCGGCCTTTGTGCTGACCCAGCTGATGACCGGAATGTTTGACCGGTCATTGGATGGTTACATGTCTGTAACGGGATCCTCCATCGCCGATGAGCTCAGCAGGAAATATGCCGGAAAATCCGGGACAACCAATACCGACAGCTGGATGATCGGCTACAGCCCGTCATTGGTGACTGGTATTTGGACTGGGTACGACAATAACAAGCAAATTACTAGAACTGCAGAGGAAGCCTATGCCAAGGATATATGGGCTTCGTTTATGGAGGATGCACATGAAAATGCTGCTACCCAAAAATTTGATGTTCCGCCTGGTGTTGTCGGCGTCAGGATCGACCCGGATAGCGGTAAACGGGCGACACCTTATTGTGAAACAAGCCGGATGATGTATTTTGAAAAAGGAACTGAACCTGAGGAGCACTGCACCGTGCATATGCCTGATGACCAGAAGGACTCGGATCATGACAGGAAGCAACAAAATGAAGATGATCAGGGTTTATTTGAGAGAGTGTTTGATCTGTTGTTTTAACAATTCCTGTCACGCTCTGAATTTGGTCATATTTGTGGAATGCAAAAATCAAAAAGAGCTGACTCACGCTAAGGGATCAGCTCTTTTTGTGTCCTAGTAATACATGTGTTAGCCCATGTACACATATTTTACAAATTTACGGGTTAAAGTACAAGATTTTAACCAATTGTTCATAAATCGGTCACAAAATGTTCATGATCTTTCATGACCGGACAGCGAAGCTTTGCTATTCAGGCAGTGCATTTTTCAATTCATCTGAAGAATGATGCCACATGTCGCCGCCTTCAAAGTCAGCAAGAAAATCCTTCAGTAATTTCTTGGAATGATCGTCCATATGGTCAACCATTATGTTCCCCTTCAAGGATTTCTCCATATGTTTGACATGTTCCGGCATCGACTTGTAAGCACGCTTGATCGATCGGTCAACAACGATTTCACTGCCGCACACACCGGCAAAGTAAGGACTATTTTCACCTTTTTCCGTTGTAACCCAGACAATCCAATAACGTTTGCCGTTCGCTACGACCTCTCTGTCATTCTGAAACTTCACACGCCGCTCTACTTCACTGCGCGCATGCATCGCACCCATATCGACAAAGGCACGGTCCTCATTCGGATCAATAATCACGGATGACATATTTTCAAGACTGATCGCGCCGACACCATAACCGCCATGTCCATCGTTCGGATCGTCTTTAATAATGGTAAATTGATTCGTCTTCTTCTGGTTGGAAGATTGATCTGCCATTTCAAGAACCCTCCTGGATTTATGTTGGTTCTTATTGTAGCATATCATTGAAAAGCATCCAAAGCTTATTGTACCGGCCTGATCTCACCTATGAACCGGAATGCTTCATCGATTTCAGCCTTGGTGTAGTTTTGTTTCGGTTTAACGGCATGCACTTTCTCCACCACTTCATTTACCGGCAGCCCTTCAAAATAGAACACAGTCGAAACGAGCTCAAGAAATCGTGAACTCTGCCCTTTCAGCAATGCAATCTGTTCTGTCATATCCGGCATTTCCATTTGAAATTGGTCTAAAAAAGCCTCCCCATCACTAGTAATCTCATAATGATATTGAATATAGTTCGATTTTGTTTCTTTTTCCTCAGATATAAATCCCAGATTACACAGTTCCTCAATCCTTAGTGAAAGTTCCTCCGAGTATGGCCCATAAAAATGAAATTGGTATTTTTCCTCAAACGGAACATGACATTTTTGCAGGATATAGATCATTTTTTGCAGCTTTTTCCGTCCGGATACTTCATTAGCTGCCGAAAAAAATTGCATTAGTTTGGCATGGTTAGTCAGCATCTTCACCCGCTCCTTCCAGGGAATACTCAAGATTTAAAAGTTCCAGAATTTGTTTTTTGACTGGATTATCATTGGTAAGCTTCAACAGCATATCTTCCGGGAAATACAGTTTGTGATCGGTCCGCTTTTTTCCGGAAATTGATTCAACAATATCCGAATGCCTGGAAAGTTCCTTTAAATTCCTATCAGGCATTAACAGATTGATCGGCAAGCGTTCGTCATCTTCGCCCGGTCGGTAAAAATCATACGGCAAATCGGATGAGGAATCGACGACGAGATAATATTCCGGATCGATCCCTGCCTCCTGAAACAGCCTGTACAGTTCCATCCATTCGTTCATCTGCAAGTTCGGATTAAATTCAATGTACTTTAACAAACGGCGGTTCATGAATCGCTCGCACAAATCCCGTAATATATTATCGTCCTCTTCCTGCCACAGCTGAAAGTAATAGAAAACAATCGATTCGTCGAGCTTTAAATAATCATTTAGATCGACATTCTCTTGAAAAAATGAAATAAAGTGAAACGGCTTTAATTTAAAAGTATAGTTGTTTTCAAATAAGTACTTTGCCCGGTGCAGAATTTTTGACAAAATCACCTCGGCACTGCGCGTTACCGGATGAAAGTAAACCTGCCAGTACATCTGGTAACGGCTCATGATGTAGTCTTCAACTGCATGCATGCCGCTTGATTTAATCACCACCTGATCGTCAATCGGGCGCATGACGCGCAAAATACGCTCCATGTCAAAGTGCCCGTAACTGACGCCGGTGAAGTAGGCATCACGCTGCAAGTAATCCATCCGGTCAGCATCGATCTGACTGGAAATCAGGCTGACGACAAGCTTATCCTCATATGTTTTATCAATTACGTCGGCCACTTTTTTGGAAAATGCCGGTTCTACCCGTTCGAGAATATGATGTATTTGTGTATCGCCAAGGATGATCTGCTGTGTAAAATGCTCATGATCCAATTTGTAGACTTTTTCAAACGAGTGTGAAAACGGACCATGCCCCAAATCATGCAAAAGAGCCGCGCATAGACAGAGCAAGCGTTCTTCATTATTCCAGCGATCACGGTTTTCAAAATTGCCGATAATACGCCGGACGATTTCATAAACACCGAGCGAGTGATTGAAGCGGCTATGCTCAGCACCATGAAATGTCAGATAGGATGTCCCGAGCTGCTTGATCCGCCTTAACCGCTGAAATTCAGGTGTGGCAATTAAATCCCAGATAACCCGATCCTGTACGTGAACATACCGGTGTACCGGGTCTTTAAAAACTTTTTCTTCATGTAGCTGTTCGTTTTTGTATGACATTATTTCAACCCGTTTCTGTTCGACAATGTTATCATATATTATATAATAGATATCTTGGGGATAAAAGGTTTAATCAAAGGAGAAGCAGATGAAAAGTTGGAAAGATGTGGTCGCACACAGGCAGTTTCGTTATCTTGACCATTCGAAAAAAAAATCGTTCCATGGAAAATCATATACAGCACTGACATCATTTGCTATTGACGATGTGCTGGCGCTGTTTGCTGATGGTGTAAATGCAGATCCGGCGCTTCGATTATGGGTGCATCCGAACACCATTGTCCTCGGCATTCCTGATTCACGTCTGCCGTATTTGGAAGAAGGTGTCAGGCTGCTTTCTGAGCGAGGCTACTATACGGTCGTGAGGAATTCCGGCGGGCTGGCAGTTGCACTGGACTCGGGCGTTTTGAACATTTCACTCGTCCTGCCTGATGTACAAGGGACTTCCATCCACGATTGTTATGAAGCAATGGTTAGTTTTATCCGTTACATGCTTCGTGATCTCACAGATAAAATCGAAGCCTATGAAATTGTCGGCTCGTACTGCCCTGGCGATTATGATTTAAGCATTGACGGCCGGAAATTTGCCGGCATTTCTCAGCGGCGCGTTAAGGACGGGGCAGCGATTCAAATTTATGTGGATGTAGAGGGAAATAGCAGAGAGCGCGCGGAGTTGGTCAGGGATTTTTATGATAGTTCCCGGAAAGGTAAAGATACAAAATTTGATTATCCGGATATCAACCCTGATGTGATGGCCTCATTGTCGGAGCTGCTTGGCATGAAATTGACCGTTGCGGCGATGAAAGGGCGAGTACTGAACGCATTGCAGAATACGAGCGAGCGAATTGTCACCGATGACTTTTCGGATGAAGAGCTGGTGCAGTTTGAGAAGCGGTATGAGCAAATGGTGAAGCGAAATAAGAAAGTGGCAGGAATGCAGTGAGGTGATTTTGTCATAGATTGGCCAGAGGGCAAGTTTTGTATGGATGTTTTTGATTTCGGGATGAAATTTTTGATTTTGGAATGAAGATTCTTTTTCACGCTGAAGTTTTTGTTTTCGGGATGAAGTTTGCCAGCTGTAAAGAGACTGGGACAAAAGTATATAAGCCAAAGATAAATCCGAACGATGATTCCACTATTATGGGAACAGTTCGGTTTTATCTTTTGAGGTATTTTTGAACATTTGTTGCGAATGATCGATCAACTGAGAAGTAACTTGGTCTAAGATTTGCTTGCTTCCATGCTTTTGTTGGTGAATGCATGATTGTCGCTGCGGAAAAAATACGCCTTTTCCGGGGACACGAGCCGAAGACCCCGCAGGAAAGAGGTCTTTGCTTTCCGAGGAGGCCCATGGAAAGCGCAGTATGCCGCCGGATCGCACGCAACTAACATCAGAATGGGAGGAAGGCTACACCAAGACAAATTGTCACGCTTTCGCAGTCGTTATCAACGGTGAATAAGGATGTGACTGTTGAAAAATTCAAATGCTGCACTTCCTGCCCTGTCATCGTTCGTCTTTAGCGTGGAACGTTTTAACTGTGTTCCAGCCTGTTTCATATCACGATGCTTTATTCATTTTACTGTCTATGAACATATAAACACCGATACCGCCAAAACTGGCGACAGTACTTAAAATCATCTGTGTCTCCTGGACCATCGCAGTCAGCCTGAACAGATATTCAGGCAGCAATAGCATTGTTAAAACAATCGGCAGCACCCATGTCTTTGCCCACCAGGATACTGCAATGAGGAAAACTACGGTAATGACTGCTGTCAAAATCGTTCCCGCTGTACCAAAGTAAATCATGGGTGTTTCAACAGCCCGATTTATATAAGTCAATCCGACAAACAAGCCGATGGGAATTATTCCCAATACAAAAAAGATGCTTAATTCTTTCCATTTTGAAAGTTTGTTCCCGACTATGTATTTAAACGTCATTAGCATGCCAAATATAAAAATGACACCTAGAACAACATGACCTATCAATTCAAGCACTGAATAGGATAACGTGCCTTCAAATAAATCATTGGCCAGTGAAAACGAAAAAGACCCCAAAATGATAAGCATTACATACTTAAACCACGATTTGTAATCAGCGGCCAGCTCATTTGACAGCTGTTCCATATATTCCTTTGGAGAATGTCCTATAATTTTTTCAACCGATTTTCCTTCTTTCTCTGCTTCCATCAAATGGACTTCCAGTTCTTCTACTATGTCCTGTATATCATCTGAATTTTTGCCGTTGGAAAATAAATAAACCCGCAAGTCCTCTAAAAATTCTCTGCTTTTGGTCGATAGTTCTGTTTTTCCAGGCACACAATCATCCCCTTTCTAAAATTCATCTGATGATGTTTCATGTTCCAGAATCCGATTGACATTATTCTGCAGATCATTCCACCGCCGGATAAAACCATCCAATTCCTGTTCTCCTTTTGATGTGAGGGAATAATATTTTCGTTTTGGCCCGGCTGTTGATTTTTTGCGGGTGGATGTCACCAGTTCTTCTTTTTGCATCCGCATCAAAAGCGGATAGATCGTCCCTTCACTTAACGCGTCAAATCCATACCTTTCCAGTCGCTCAGCCAATTCATAGCCATATACTTCCTTGTCCTTAATAATAGCCAGCAAGCAGCCATCCAGAATTCCTTTCATCATCTGTGTTGTCGACAAGGGCTTTTCACCTCACTTATGTATCTTGCATTACAAGGTATATAAGTATTGTATATTATAATATCTTGTAATGCAAGGTATTTAATGAAAAAATCATTCTGTTTAAAAGGATGTGCCACCATCTATCAACGCTTATGGGAGATTTATAGTGAAAGACTTTGGTTTTTTAACACTGCTTTTTCCCATTTCATCATTGATTCAGCAGCCTATCAGCGTTTACTGATTTTTTCAATAACGTATAAAAGCGCACAGCCCGTGCTGTACGCCCTTTCCTTCTATTTATGCCTGTGCCGCTGTAATCAGTGCCAAATTATATACATCCTCAGCACTGCACCCGCGCGACAGGTCATTGACCGGTTTGTTCAGTCCTTGCAAGATTGGACCGACTGCTTCAAATTCACCAAGACGCTGGGCGACTTTGTAGCCAATATTCCCCGCTTCAAGACTCGGGAAAATAAAGACATTCGCATCGCCTTTGATTACCGATTCAGGTGCTTTTTTTGCTGCAACACTCGGCACAAATGCTGCGTCAAACTGAAATTCACCATCGATGACGAGTGAAGGATTTTTCTCCCGTGCCAGATTCAATGCGTTGATAACTTTATCCGTTTCCTCCGATTGAGCGGAACCTTTCGTGGAAAAGCTGAGCATGGCAATCCTCGGGTCAACATTGAACAATTCGGCTGTGTTAGCGCTCTCCACCGCAATCTCGGCCAAATCCTGACTGTCGGGGTTCATATTGATCGCGCAATCAGCAAATACATATTTTTCATCATTGCGGACCATGATAAAGACGCCGGATGTTTTCTTAATGCCGTCCTTTGTCTTAATGATCTGCAGTGCCGGCCGTACCGTATCAGCCGTTGAATGGGTTGCACCGCTGACAAGTCCGTCCGCCTGGTTCATGTAGACAAGCATTGTCCCGAAATAATTTTCATCCAGCAAAATTTGCCGTGCGTCAGCAGCCGTTACCTTTCCTTTGCGGCGCTCAACAAACGCATCGATCATATCGCCAAACAACGGGAAATCATGTGGATCGATCATCTGACACGCGGACACATTCACATTTACGGCTTCCGCCTTCTGCCTGATTTCCTGTATATCTCCCAGTAATATGGGTGTCACGATGCCGGAAGCGCCAAGCTGACTGGCAGCCGTCAGAACCCTTTCATCCCGGCCTTCAGGAAAAACAATTTTTTTATCCGTATTTTTTAACTGATCCTTTATTTGCTCAAAAAGATTACTCATCAAGAGCACCTCCCATTGTGTATCATACTTGATTCTTTATTTCTTGAAAACAATTGTCACTTAATTGACATGATCTTTTGACAGAACCCTGACATGCGCTCTATTCCATGCTTATCGTACCCTAAATATGATATAGTTAAAACATGCTAGAAAAAACTCAGCATAACCTCGTTTTTTAAAGGTCAGAGTTCAGATGCTGGAAGTCTGATTGAGGAAGTCGGTTAGCTGATTTCAGTATCAAAAACAGCAAAAAATACATTTCCAACATCGTCAATAAAGGAGAGATTTCTATGGCAGCTGAAGCAGTTAAAACATTGGACGGCTGGTATTGCCTGCATGACATGCGTACGATCGACTGGACATCATGGAAAATGGCTTCATCCGACGAACGTGACAAAGCCATTCAAGAATTCAAAAGCTTGTTGACAAAATGGGAAGAAGTCGAAGCAGCGGAAACCGGCAGTCATGCTCTCTACAAGGTTGTGGGCCAAAAAGCGGATTTAATGTTCATGTTCTTACGTCCGACAATGAATGCATTAACCGATATTGAAACAGAATTCAATAAATCGAAAATTGCCGAGTATCTGCGTCCTGCCAAATCCTATGTCTCCGTTGTGGAACTTTCGCAATACAGTGGGAACAGCTCAGCAGATGATCCAAAAACACGGGAACGACTCTATCCAATTTTGCCGAAATGGGAGCATATGTGTTTCTACCCGATGGACAAACGCCGCCAGGGGGACGAGAACTGGTATTCACTCGATTTCAAAGAACGGACGCGACTGCTTTATGAGCATTCTAAAACCGGGCGCAAATATGCCGGCGAGGTGAAACAAATCATTACCGGCTCATTCGGCTTTGATGACTGGGAATGGGGCGTTACCCTGTTTGCCCATGACGTGCTGCAGCTGAAAAAACTCGTCTACGAAATGCGCTTTGACGAAGTAACTGCCCGCTACGGTGAATTCGGCGAGTTTTTCGTCGGTAACCACCTGGCGAAAGAAAACATTGACACTTATTTGCAGGTTTAAATTGAAAAAATCATAGATAACCCCTGGAAGAATCGGTGAATCAGCCGATTCTTTTTTATGCCAAATCGTGCACCGCATCCATTATTCGATGACATTGACGCGCTTGCAATTTGTAATATTCAGCTTTCACCTTCATAACCATCCGCCCAAAAAATGTCGCAAATTGCCCCATACTTTTTCATCCGCATCTGTCATCATTTCATTCCAGCCTTCATACATATATCTAGTAGGCCAAAACAGCATGAACTCAATAGAAATGTGCATTTCTGTTTTGATGTACCTGGTTCGTCCGAATGTCCGAAAGTATATTAATAACAGGAGGTTTTTTCATGAGTGAGAAAGACAACAATGTCCATTATCCGTACACAAATCCCTATCAAGCATACCCATACTACTATTACCCGCAGTCATCCCCAGTATACTATCCCTTTTACGACCCGCGGCAAGTTCCTCAAAACCAGCAGCAACAACAACAGCAGGCTCAAAATGGTCAGGGTATGCTGCCGATGGAACAATCGTACATTGAAAATATTTTACGGTTAAATGAAGGAAAACGTGCAACGGTTTATATGACGTTTGAAAACAATGAGGAGTGGAACGCTAAAATATTTCGGGGAGTCATTGAGGCAGCCGGAAGAGATCATATCATTTTGCGTGACCCGCAAACAGGCAGAAGATATTTGCTATTAATGATTTATCTGGACTATGTCACATTTGATGAAGAACTGAATTATGAATACCCATACGGTGCTGAAGGACAAATGGCGCAATACCCGCCAAGATAACTTTGATTCGCCTTTTAACCAGAATTGAATAGACTATAAAACCCGTATTTTTCTGGAATGAAGCGCCCTCCATTCATTGGGCGCTTACATTTGTTTTTTCCCACCTTAACAGGCTGTACGCTTCCCGTATTTTAAAGTTATCGTATCATCGCACGTTCTGACGGAAGCTACTGCCTGTAAAGGTCCGATTCTG